>JANYBW010000010.1 GCA_025360585.1 Actinomycetes bacterium
TAGAACCGACCGATGATCCATTCAA
Source organism: Actinomycetes bacterium (assembly GCA_025360585.1). Taxonomy (GTDB): domain Bacteria; phylum Actinomycetota; class Acidimicrobiia; order IMCC26256; family PALSA-610; genus F1-120-MAGs023. The sequence goes on from JANYBW010000010.1 coordinate 26, forward strand.
CGCCTTGCACGGCTCGCCAGCCGAGGTAGAGCGACGCGGCGGCTAGGAGGAGCTTGAGGTGCCACGGGGTTTTGATTTCTTGCGCGGGAAGGGTTTCGCCCCTCGCCAACGCGGCCTCAGATTTTTGTTTACGGGTGTAATCGACGACTTGATCACAAAATGGGCAGGTGCCATCGGCACGCATCGATGTTGGTGTCAGATAGTGAGAACACGCAGGGCACCACGGCACGGTGTCGAGTCAAGCACCTGGGTCCAGCGCAACTCCAAGGATCGCAAAGTAATCGTCGCGAATCCTGGCCGCTTGCAAAGCGGCGCGCAGCTCAGTAGCAACGCCAGCTGCGCCGAGAAATTCGATATGAGAGCAACCAGCGTCGATGAGCGCACCGGCGAGCTGCGCGACGCGTTTAACCTCGGCGTCGCTCACGTCGTGCACCTTGGCCGTCACCGAAATGCCGTCAGCGCGAGCCGATTCAGTAACGGCATAGAGCTCCACAATCGACGCCGCCACAGCTCGCCCGAAACGCCGCTGATTGGCCGCTTCCGTCGCGCTGAGCTCTACGAACACAGTCGCACCCTAACAACAAGCACGATCACCAAATCCAAGTGCCCACAAAACGAAAAGGCAGCACGCGCTAGTTGACGATGCGAACTGGGTTTCCGTCCAGCGAAGCTTTCCACGACGTGACGTCGAGTGTTCCGCCGTTGAACGCGAAGTTGATCCGAACCCAACAACCAAACTGGTTCGTGATATCGCACGAGTAGTTCGCTGGTATCGGCACTTTCCAGTGGACCCATTTCCCGTTGTACGTGGCGGAGCTAACGCTTCCGACCGAACAGTTCGACGCAGTCGCCTGATAGGTGGAATTCCCTGGAGGAGTGAATGTGCAGCCACCGAAACTCGCCGGCAATCCGGTACCTGTCGAATCGGCGGGCGGCAGCACGGTCAATTTGCCTGATGCGCCGCCCAGCGCATCGCCGGTGTCGAAAAAGTCCAGCGTGAGCGTCCGCCCCGCGGCCCCTGGGAGCACGCGGGCTAAATAGAAACTGGTGCTCGCATTGTTGGCCGTATTCGCATAGATCGCCATTCGGCCTTGCCCGAATACCGAAACCGACGCTGAGGTCAAACTGCCGTTGTCACTCAAACGAATCGAGAAGTTGTTATTGCCAGTCCCGACCTTGCCCGGTGTCTGAACTTGCAAGATGTAGTCGCCAACCTGTGCACTCGCAATCGTGCAGAGCGAGGTCCATTGCCGAAAGTATTTGGCGATGTTGGCGTAATTCGCGAAGACGTCGTTCGTGCCTGCAAGATCGAGCGTGCAGCCAGGAACGACTTGATTGTCCGCAAGCGTCCATGGTGTGGCGTCCGGAGCGAAGACCTGAAAGTGCGTTGCCGTCGGCACGTTCGATGCGAGTGGATATGCCGTCGATTCATCGCCCGTGCAGTATTGGTTCGTCGGCGACCATCCACCACGCTTATATCGAGGCCCCAGGACTGGATCAGCCGAGAAAAACGATTCGAGCAAACCCAGGTTCCCATCGTCGCATTTGTCGCCAACGTGCGCGTAAATCGCGTCAAACAACTCAACCCCAAGCGATGTTCCCGCGTTGGCGTTGTGAATCGTAAAGAGCTCGCCTTGGGGCTGATAGTCGGCGTTTACTCCTCCTGCACAGCCATCCGAAACTGCGTCGCACGTGTTCGAGGTAAACGCATTCCCTTTTGATTTTGCCGTGCCGGGCCCTTCGATGTTTGCCCAAAATTCGGGGTTCGCCGTGCCGGTTGTGCAGACCGCCACACAGTCGGGTTGGTTCCCAAACGTGTTCGAAGGGTTCCCCATTTGTACTGGCTGGTCGTAGTCGGCAGTGGCCGTCTTGGTCACGGTCATGCTGTGCACGCCGACGATTCCGCCAAGGAACACAGGGAGTTTTCGAGTGACAGTCACTTTCAGCTGCGTTGGCTGACCCAGAACGGGCGAGGTCTTAAACGACACGTTTGGGTCGTTGGGATCAAACCCATTGGCAAGCGCGAGTTCCTTGGCCCGAGCGTCGGCGGAGGCGAAGTCCGTCGGCAAAAAGATTGTGCCGCCCAGCGCGGCGGCGTCGACCGCGTTTTGTGCACGTTCGGCCATCGCTGAGCGATAACCAAGATCCACCACGAGCGCGGTACTCGCAAGCACCAACACGATCGTCATCGCGAGCCAATAGATCGCAAAGCCAGATTCGTTGCGCAGCCGCGCATCCCTTCGAGTTGTGCACGCGCGACTCCGCGAGGCCTGAAGGGCGCGTTCTCCCACCGCCATCGTCATCCGCCTGCGCCGCACGCAGTCGAGCCCACGAAGGGCTCTAGTCGCATCACTGCCGTGCGTTGCATCTTCTTGGTTCCGCCGAATACACCGAACATGTATTTGTGATCGAGCAGCACGGCAACACCGACTTCATCGCTCACACTCGCTCCACACGCGTTTTGCGCAGCCACCTGCCACGGCGAATTTCCCAATGAACGCGACGTATCAAATCGTTTGGTAGCAGGATCCCACGGAAAGCCCTGGCATTCGGTGCAGGTCACAAGCGAACCCCCGATCGGCCCGTTCGTGCCCGTAGCAACATGAAAGATCCATATCGATTGCGGCGCGGTGCTCGTGATACCACCCAATTGTTGTGTCGCAGCATCCGCGGCCGCAACCGCAAACGACTGATTCTTCGGCATTGCCGACGCGGATCGAGCACCGGCCCGAGCTGCGGCAGCCATCGAAGACGCTTCGTGAAACCCCACGCCGAATTCAACAACCCCGGCAACGAGCAGCAACAGGATTGGCAACACGATTGCCGCTTCAACCAATACGGCGCCACGTTCTTGGTGAACGCCGCCCTCCTGGCGAGACCCCGATCGAGCCCGCCTTTTCCACTTCTGCAACATCAGCAACGTAGCCCCCCTTCTTCACTTGAGCCACGTACGTGACGAGTGAAGCACGATTAAGGGAGGCCGCGCAAGCTACCGAAGGTAACTTTCGGTACTTACAAAACTGTAGTTACAACGGGGGTTTTTGGGAGGAATTAGCCCAGAACGAGATGAACCGGGTCGCCAGAGATCCCGACCTGCCAGGTCGTGCGATCCGAAACCGAACCACCAAACGTGTACCGAAGCTTCCACCACGTCTTGCCGGCATACGCCGCGAAGCTGGCCGGCAGATCGACTTTCACATCCACGTGGCGATCATTGAACGTATACGGATTTCTCGTGTAGGTCGGCGGAACGCCCAGCACACCATTGACCGGCAACGCACTCGTCGTGCCGGTGTAGTCGAGCGCACCGAGCGTCGCAGCGCGATTGTCGTTGGTGGCGTAGGTGAAAGTCACTGGGTTGCCGTTGGGGTCGAGTACCTCAATGGTGAGGCCCCCTTCACCGGGATCGAATAAACCGATCGTCATTTGCCGACCGGCGTAGATCGGATCCACATTGGCGAGAAAGAACGTCGCGACTGAACTCGCGACTTGCGCGTTGACACCAAGATGTTGTTCACCAAATACCTCGGGGCACGTCGCCGAATAGCGGGCCGCGTCGTTGGGATCGGCCGAACACACAGTCGTCGATCCGCCTTGCAACGCACGCAGACCAAACGAGTTGCTTCCGTGGGCCGCCTGGCTAAACGGAACCGTCACGTTGACCGTATATCGACCAATCGCGCTAACGGTTGTCAGGTTCACCCACTGGTTGGTGTAGGCCGCGTTCGCGTTCGTCACGAGCGTTTGCACAACAAGCACGTCGTCGGTTGTGTCAAGCGGCGTTGCATGGTCCCATGTGACTTTGAACAACGTGTCTTGAACGGTTGCACCCAAACCTTGGTTGCCGTCGAAGGATCCGCCCCACTCGCCGTCGTAGACCTGGATCGGAGTTGAAGCCGCGGATTTAACATCGACGATGTAGTTGTAGCCCGATGCGTCATACATCGGGTTCGGGTCGTGTGGGTTACCGTGGCCTTGCGCCGAACCGGTGCAGCCGGTATAGGTGTTCCACGTATGGTCTGGGAACATCCCGCTGTACTGCGACATGATTTCATCGCCGTCTTCGGTGGAGGAACACGTTCCGTTGACGGCCGGCCAAACCCCCAATGTTGATTGGCTCATTTCGTTGAGCGGGCTGCCCATCGCAACAGGAAGGATGTACTCCGCCACCGAGCAGCGAGTGATTTTGGGATGCACGCCAACAACGCCGGTGAGAAATACCTCGACCTGCGTATCGACTGCGCAAACTTTCAAGCGACGTGGTTTCCCAGCCACCGACGTCACGGTGACGGTTACCCCGCCGATACCGTTCGGGAATTCGTTCTTCGTCATCATCGTCAGCGCGGTGCTCGTTGCTTTCGAAAAGTTCCCCGGCATAAACACGACTCCCGCGAGCGCGGCTGCGTCTACCGCGTTTTGCAATTTCGTACCTTCGCGGTACCAAAACCCCAAGTCGACACTGAGCCCACCGATTGCAAGCAGCGTCGTCATCGCGCCGGCAATAAGCACCATGATGTAACCGCCCTCGTCGCTGCGGCGATCCGAGGGAACTCGGCGCAGCGCGCAGCGCCGAAGCATCCCATGAATCATCGCGTGGGCTCCAGGCGCATCACAACCGCATCGTGGATCACGCGGCTGGGCACGATGATCGTGAACGCCGAATTGTGCTGCGCCGTGACGTACACGCCGAGATAGTCCGGACCGCTTGGCGAAGAGATACTCGTGATACGCGTACTCGAAGCCCAACTGTTCTTTTTGGTATACCCGGCCGAAAGAAATGTTGGCTGATCGACTGCGAGATCAGTTTGGTTGTAGACGTTGCAGACACCCGGGACCGCACCGACGAGACAGCCTGCGGGCACGGCTCCGTTAGCGCTCGATGCTTTGTATACGATAATTCGTTGCACCTGCGTCAAGGAGCCGCTCGCACCCTTGACCGCCTGCAGCACGAACCAATCAGCCGAAGGGTCCGTCGTAGCGGCACTCGCCATGCGGGCGCCGGCGCGCGAAGAGTTCGCCAACGTCAAGGTGTCTTTGTACAGAAACCCAAACTCGATGATGCCAAACAGCAACATCAACAACAGCGGAGTAACGATCGCAGCCTCAGCCATGATTGCCCCGCGCTCGCGGCCGTCGCATCGCCGGTGCCGGCGTCGAGCGCTGCATTGAGGAGAAGAGACCGAAGAAAGCTGTGGTTGTTGCATTGACGTCCACCGAACCCATGAGCGAAGAATTGCGGCAATTGTCGCACTTCTTGGGGTAGCGGTATCTAGGTCAAACGACCCAACCTGCTCGCGATGTGACACCATTCCTTATCCGTCGACCGAAATTCGGCGCACCTGAGCACCCAAGATCCGAGCGAGGGCCATCTGGTTGGCCGTAAACGGCGCCCAACAAGGACCGCTTAGTGGGCGCGCCGACGAACTCGGAGCTTGATTGGAGCCGGCCCGAGATCGAAAGCTTCGCGAATTTTGCGCTCGAGGTACCGCAGGTAGGTCTGGGGGAATTCGCCGTTGGCAAACAAGGTGATCGTCGGCGGCTCCGCAGCGCCCTGCGTCGCGTACAAAATCCGTGGACGTTTATTGCGACTCAAGGGCGGCGGATGACCAGCTTGAGCCTCACGCAGCACCTGATTGAGCTTCGCCGTCGGGATGCGAGCGTGGTAGGCCGCTTCGGCTTCGCGCAGCGCCGGTAGCAGCTGATGGGTTCGCCGACCAGTGAGGGCCGAAACTGGCAGTACAGGTGCGTATCCGAGGAACCCCAGCATGCGGGTCACCTGATAATTGATGGCAGCACGCGCCTCGGCGTCCAGCAGATCCCACTTATTCAGCACCACGACGATCGCACAACCCGAGGCATCGACCCGTTCGGCGAGCCGCTGATCTTGATGCGTGATGCCCTCCTCCGCGTCGATGAGCAGAAGGCACGCGTCGGCTCGATCAATGGCTTCGAGCGCTCGCACCAATGAGTAATACTCGGTTGGTTCATCAACCTGGCTCTTGCGTCGCATCCCTGCGGTATCCACGAAACGAATCGGGCCCGATTCCGTATCGACAACGGTGTCGATCGCGTCACGCGTCGTGCCGGGGAAATCATGCACTACCGAACGTTCTTCGCCGACCAGACGGTTGAACAACGTCGACTTACCAACGTTGGGACGGCCCACGATGGCCACTGAGAAGATCCCTGCGAGTTGTGCTTCGCGTTCCGCGTCGCGGTCGCGCTCGGGCGGCAGCACGGCGACAATCGCGTCGAGCAGATCACCACTGTCGCGTCCGTGTAGCGCACTCACGGGCATCGGATCGCCAAGGCCAAGGCGAGTGAAATCCCAACGCTCAGGCTCGCGATTGCGATCATCGACCTTATTTACTGCGACAATCACTGGCTTTTTCGAACGACGCAAGACCACCGCGACACGGGCATCTTCTTCAGTGACGCCCGTCGTGACATCGACGACGAGCACAATCACATCCGCGCTCTGCATCGCAAGTTCAGCTTGTTGACTGACTTTCGTTGCGAGCGCGGACGTTTCGGCGGTGAGACCGCTATCGCCAGGCGGGAGCCAACCGCCGGTGTCGACCAAACGAAATTCGCGACCAGCCCAGATCGCGTCCAGCTCGCGCCGATCGCGGGTCACTCCAGGTTTTTCTTCAACGATCGCATCGCGGCGACCAACAATGCGATTCACCAACGTGCTCTTGCCCACATTCGGACGACCAACAATCGCCACAATTGGCAACGTTTCGCTTCCAGAATCGTTCATCGACATACCGCCTCTACCAACGCAGCGCCATTTGTGGCTACTACTTCAACAATTCGATCAAGCCCCGCCACCGTGCCCCCGTCGAGAAATTTGCCCCGAGACAACATCACATCGGGGATCATGATCCGATCACCGTTCGGAACATCTCGGATCGCAGCCGCAACATCGGCGCTCGTGAGCAAACCGGTCACGCCGATCGTGCCGCCAAAAAACGCGTTGCGGATCGGCAACAATTCGATCTCGCGTTCGGCAAAGTCGCGCAACGCTGGGAGCACAGGCGCGAGCGCTTGGGCGCCGAACTCTCCGGTAACAATACGAACAGTTCGCGCCCCACTGATTGCCGATTCCGGCCCGCGATCCGGCGCCAGATTTGTCGCGGCAGCCGAACGTATCGTGGATTTGCGATTGACCTGATTTTCGCGCGGCGCGCGGTATCCCTGCGCTGGGGCACCGTCCACCCAAGCAAAAAATCCACTCTTGGGCCCGGTGCCATCAAAGGCTTCGCCCCGCAATGCGGCGGCCACTTCAGCGTGCAGGGTGGCGATCATGCCGATCCCGTTTTCGTGCTGCAAACATTCGCCGTAGTGCGCAAGATCAGGAAGGGACCGTTGCGCCATCAAGTAGTACTCGTCGGAGGCGTCCACCATGTGGTGGCCGAGTACCGCGCGGTAAATCGACTGCCACTCCCCCACGATGTCGAGCACGCGCTCCGCTTCCTCACGAGTATGCGGCCGCATCGACGGCTCGTTGCTGTGCGCGCTCAACCCGAGCGGCACCACTCCGAGGGTCTTAAGGCCAGAGAAACGATCCAAGATGCCACGCAACGTGTCGTCGAGGATGTCGCCGTCGTTGATGCCGGGGCACACCACAATTTGGCCGTGGATTTCGATGCCTTCTTCAAGGAGCAGTTCCAACCAACGCAGGCTGGTTGCACCACGCCGATTACGCAGTAACTGGGCGCGCACTTCGAGATCCGTAGCGTGAATACTCACGTACATCGGGCTCAAATGTTCGGTGACGACCCGTTCAAAATCGGCTTCGGTGAACCGGGTCAGCGTGGTGAAGTTGCCGTACAGAAACGACAATCGGTAATCATCATCTTTGAGGTACAGCGACTTTCGCATTCCCTTCGGGAGCTGATAGATAAAGCAAAATGGGCAGTGGTTGTCGCAGGTTCGCACTCGATCGAATACCGCGCTATCGAGTTCGAGACCGAGCGGCGTGCCGGGCGCTTTACTGATTTGCACCGTCTGTTCGATTCCGCCACGGCGGATTTCGAGTGCAACTTCTTCTTCGTCGGTTTGCAACTGATAGCGAATCACATCGCGCAGTTGCTCTCCATTCACACTGAGCAGCTCATCACCGATTGCGAGCCCAAGCTCTGCAGCAGGCGAATCCGGAACGACCGCCACAACTCGACTCGGTGGCATAAACGGCCATTGTACTCGGCTCCGCGACCGCATCCCGGCCTGGGCCTTCTCGCCTGCGACGCGACAACGGCTTCACGCGACGTGTTCGGGTGAGTTCCCAATCCGGCGCTACCGTTCGCATGTGGCCGTTGATCGAGTGTTGTTAGCCGAACCCCGAGGCTTTTGCGCGGGGGTTGAGATGGCGATCAAGGCGCTCGCATGGATGGTGCGAGTTTTCGAGCCACCGGTGTACTGCTATCACGAGATCGTGCATAACCAACTCGTCGTCGATCGCTTCACCGCCCTCGGCGTGGTCTTCGTTGACGACATCAGCGAAGTTCCACCTGGGTTGCCGATCATGTTGTCGGCGCACGGCAGCGCGCCCGAGGTGGTGGCTGCGGCGCGAGCTACTGGTGGTTCGGTTGTGAACGCGGTGTGTCCGTTGGTGACCAAGGTCCACCACGAAGCCAAAGTTAGGGCTCGCAAGGGTTACACGATTTTGTACGTCGGCCATGCGGGCCACGAGGAAGCAACCGGCACATTGGCGGTCGCTCCCGAAGCAATGCATCTCGTGGAACACGCCGAAGGCCTCGACGCGGTCTTCGAATTGGTCGGCCGCGATCAACCGGTCGCGATGCTCGCGCAAACCACACTCGCCCACAGTGAGTGGACCGGGGTGTTGGAGCGGGCAGGCGAGCATTTCCCGCAACTCTGGACGGCGTCGCGCAACGACCTCTGCTTCGCGACAACCAATCGCCAAACTGCGCTCGTAGAAATCGCGCAACGCAGCGACGTTGTCGTGGTCATTGGCAGCGCGAATTCTTCGAACACGAACGCGCTCGCGCAGGTTGCGCGCGAAGCCGGATGCCCCACGGTATTGCGCATCGATGGCCCCGACGAACTCGACCTCGACGCGCTCGGAGCTCCCTCCATCGTCGGGGTTACGGCCGGAGCGAGCGCGCCCGAAGAACTCGTCGATGCAATTATTCGCAAACTCGCGCCAGTTCACGGCGTCGAGACAATACGAGTTACCGAAGAAGACGAATACTTTCCGCCGCCGCGCGAATTGCGTGATTCATTTACCGCGCTCGACATGATCACCGCGATGTTGTTCGGAGCCGATCCTGCGAAGGCTCGAGCAGTGGGCGGGCCGTTCACGAGCGATCGCAATGTCGCGGCATCAGATGTGCTCGCCGATCTCGGCAACGACGCGCTATAGCTGCGCCCGGATCTCGTACGCCTCGTCGAACAGGCGCTGGATTTCCACGCGAAGTTGGTCGCTGAGTTCGTCGACCAGTTCGCGTTTCACCACCGACGTTTTCTTCGCTGGCGGTTGAATCGGCTCGCCGATCAGGATCACCCCACGCGCGAACCGCGGCCAGCGACGGCCGCTGCGAAACGGTTCTTCGGCTCCGGCCATCCCAATTGGCACCAGCGGTACTTGCGCTTTGATCGCAAGATAGGCAGCACCCGGTTGCATGGGCTGGATCACCTGGCCGCGCTGGCGCGTGCCTTCTGGATACACCGCCAACACTTCGTCGTTTGCCAGGATCGCGAGGGAATCGCGCAACGGCGCGCGATCGCTGCCATCGCGTTCCACCGAAAGCCCACCGAGGGCAGAAAAGACCCAGCCAAGAATCGGGACCCGAAACAACGTTGCTTTGCCCATGAACCGGATCCGGCGTTTGGTCGCGGCGGCCGTCCACGGGATATCGAGCATCGACCGGTGCGACGGCACAAAGATAAACGGTCCGGTCTCGGGCACATTGTGCGCGCCACGAATCTCGACCCGCCACGGCAGCGTGCACACCATGACCACTACCCAACGAGCAAAGCGATAGAACGCCATCGCAGCTCGCGAGTTTGGGTCGTATTCGCGCTTCACGCACGGCCCTGATATGCGGCAACAATTTGTGCAACGATGTCGTTGATGTTCCGGCCGGTCGTGTCGATCGCAACACTGTCGTCGGCAGGCTTCAGTGGAGACGCTGCCCGCTGAGAATCGATCTGGTCTCGGCGGTCGATATCCGCGATCAAATCATCGAGATCCACCGAACGCCCTGCCGCGTTTTCATCGGCAAGCCGCCGGCGCGCCCGTTCGTGACTCGTAGCAACGAGAAACACCTTCAAGCGTGCATCCGGAAACACGACCGTGCCGATGTCGCGTCCCTCAACGACACCACCGTCGTGGTGTTCGGCCCAAGCTCGCTGATGGCCAACCATGATCTCGCGAACTGTTGCGTGCGCCGACACAGTCGAAACGAGACCGGTGATTTCCGGCGTCCGGATCTCGGCCGTCACGTCAGAATTATCAAGGATCACAAGCCCATCTTGGTCCAGCACAATTCGAGCCGATCGCCCGACGCCAGCGCAAGCAGCAGCATCGGCGAGATCGACACCAGCACGTAAGCACGCAATCGTGACAGCGCGATACATCGCTCCGGTGTCGAGCATCGTCACACCCAACGCTTGCGCGCAACGACGAGCGACGGTCGATTTACCCGCCCCCGCCGGCCCGTCGAGCGCCAGAATATTGCGGCCCGAGTCGTTCACTCAGGCCCGGCTAAACGCGCAAGATCTTCGGCAAAACTGGGATAGGACACGCTCACGACGGCCCAACCGCGAACCGTACTCGGGCCATCGAGTGCGTGCGCGGCGATTGCGGCCGCCATCGCGATGCGATGATCGCCGTGGCTCTTCAACATTGATCCGGGCTGAGGAGTTCCGCCGCGGATCGTGAGGCCATCGCGATGCGCTTCGCAGCCGAGACCGAGTTGAATAATTTCTTGCTGGATCGCGCCAATTCGGTTGCTTTCTTTAACGGCGAGTTCTTCTGCATCGCGGATCTCGGTCACGCCTTCCGCAAAAGCCGCGGCCATCGCGAGTGCAGGAATCTCATCGATCACACTCGGAATCTCATCGCCGTCGATCCGTGTTGCTTGCAGCCGCGAATAGCGAACGGTGATATCGCCGATCGGCTCGCCGAGCACTTCTCCGGTTGGTGCGATTTCGATGTCGGCACCCATGCGTCGTAAAACTTCAATGAAACCAATACGCGTGGGGTTGATCGCTACCGATTCCAGCACGACTTCGCTACCGGGCGTAATCGCGGCAGCGACGGCGAAGAACGCAGCCGAGGAGGGATCCGCGGGGACGTCGAGTTCGAAGCCACCCCACGATGTCGTGAGCGGATCAACGTGCACGGTCAGCCCATCGACTCGAATTGGCGCACCGAGTGCCATCAGCATTCGTTCGGTGTGATCGCGAGACAACGCAGGCGAGGTAATGCAGCTCGGGCGATCAGCTTGCAACGCGGCCAAAATCAACGAGGACTTTGCTTGCGCGCTCGCGACGGGCAATGCGTATTCAATTGCGGTCAAGCCGCCACCACGAATCGTTAGCGGGGCGAGCCGCGCGTGTTCGCGACCATCGATCGTCGCGCCCATCAGCCGCAACGGTTCGGTGACGCGCGCCATAGGCCGTTTCCGAAGCGACCCGTCACCACTGAGCACCGAAAGAAACGGGCGCCCCGCAAGGAGCCCGGCGAGTACGCGCATTGTGGTACCCGAGTTTGCACAATCGAGAACACCTTCGGGTTCCCGCAACGAATCGATGCCGCCGCCCGTGACCAAAAGTTCTCCACGCTTTTCCCGGACCCGCACACCTAGTTGTTCAACGATCCGGCGAGTGGCCGCAACGTCTTCGCCAGTCGCGACTTGCCGCAGCCGTGAGCCACCCTTTGCGAGCGCAGCAAACAGTACGGCGCGATGCGACAGGCTCTTGTCGCCAGGCACGCGCACACGGCCGCGCAAGGCGCGCGCGCCGCCAAATACTGCTTCGTTTTCCAGTGCCGTCATCGTCATTCCGGGAGATCGTCGCGCAACGCCCGTGCGCCTTCGAGATATACGTGGTGGAGGTCGGTGCGTTCCATCTCACCGTAAAAATGCATCATGATGCGAATGCAGCGCGCCATGCCGTGATGAATGTCGAGTTCGCGAGCACACATCAAAGGAACGTCGCCTAAACCCAGCGCTCGAGCGCCCGCAGCGGGAAACTCAGCATGCAAATCGTCGGTGGCGGTAAAAAAGATGCTGACGAGCGCATCGTTGCTGATCCCGTTGCGTTCCAACATCCGGGTCACCAAGGCTTGCGTCTTACCATCGATTTCCGCTTTGGAGTCTTCGTCGCAGGTCGTTGCGCCGCGCAGGGCGAGGAGTTTCACAACGCCGGAATCTACCGGCTGGCCAGACGTTCCGTCGGGCTAAGCGCAAGCGCTAGGAAGCCGACGAGTAGAGGCTGCGGACTTCCTTGGTCGTCAGGGCCCGCATTTGACCGGGCGCCAAGTTGACATCCCGGATCTCCGCAATGCGGGTCCGCATCAGGGTGATCACTGGATGGCCCAAGGCTTCACACATCCTGCGGACCTGGCGATTCCGCCCTTCGTGCAAAATGATTTCCAGCACCGCGGTGGTTTCGCCACGGTCAATCACCCGGCACCGAGCCGAGCTGGTCACTCCGTCGTCGAGCTGCACGCCTCGCCGGAGCTGCTGCAACACCCCCGGAGTTGGGTGGCCTTCAATCTCGGCGACGTAGACCTTGTCCACACCGTGGCGAGGATGAGTGAGCCGATTGGCAAGCTCGCCATCATTCGTCATCACGATGAGACCGCTGGTGTCGTAATCCAAGCGGCCAACCGGAAAGACCCTGGGCTCGGGGTCGACGAACTCCATCACCGTCCGGCGACCTTCTGGGTCGCTCGCGGTCGTCACGACTTTTATGGGCTTGTGGAGCAAGTAATAGACCAGCGCAGTATCAGTGATGACTGGGATGCCATCCACGGTGATGGAGTCCTCGGGCTCAACGCGCGCGCCCAGTGTCACGATCTCGCCGTTGACCGAAGCCCGGCCCTTTGCGATGATTTCTTCGCACATGCGCCGAGAACCGAGACCCGAGCGCGCCAAAATCTTCTGTAAGCGCTGGCCCGTCGCGGTCGGAGACCGCACTGGTTGGTTCGCGGTCGGAGACCGCACTGGTTCATTCACGAGTCGACATCGATGCCGTGCGCCAGATCTGCCGCTACGGCATCGTCAGCGCTCGATGCGATGAGCTTCTCCATGGAGGTTTCTGGTTCCGACGTCTGCGCAAACGGGTTGGGAGTCATTTGCGCGGTGTCGACCCGCTCGGTTGCGTAACCCTGCATGATTTGTTGCGGGGTCAGGGGTTCGGCTTCGTTGAGATCAACAACGACTTCATCATGGACTGGTAGTGGCGTGACTGTTTCTTCGTCGATCAGCTCGTTGGTGATCGGCATGATGCGCAGGCCGCGTTCCAATGCCTCGACGACACTGGCATCGGGGATGAATTCCGCCAACGTCGGCAAATCATGCAGTGCGTCCACACCAATTTTTTCGAGGAACATTTGGGTGGTGGAAAACAAGGCAGGATTTCCGGGCGTTGCCTCATGACCTGATTCTTCGACGTACCCGCGTTGGACCAATGTCCGCAATGTGGCGTCAACGTTCACACCACGAATCGAACTCAATTGCGCGCGCGAAATTGGCTGTTTGTAGGCAACGATCGCCAAGGTTTCCAACGCCGGGCCCGAGAGGCGCGCGGTTTGGCCTTCGAGTACAAATCGTTCAACGTACGGCGCTTGTTCTGCCACGGTCTGGAAGCGATATCCGCCCGCGATGCGCGCAATCGTGAAACCTCTTTGTTGCTGCGCGTATTCGCTCGCGAGCGACTCACAAATCGAGATGACCGTCGCGGTCGGAATCTCGACCAGCTGCGCGAGTAACGATGGCTCTACTGGTTCAGTCGCGACGAGCAGCACCGCTTCAATGGCTGCGTACACCGCTCGTTCATCGGCGATCGCGTCGATGTCGGGTTCGGCGTTCATGCAATATCTCCGGCAATGTTGGCAACGGCTTCGCCGTTGCGGGCGTGGTCTTCTAAGCGTTCTTCACGGTGCATCGATGCGAATGCCGCGGCGGTTTCTTCGTCGCCCCATTCCGCGAGGGAATCGAGATCGATCTCAGCAGTCTCTCCCGGAGCGAGGGCTCGGACCCGCAGTTCGTCGAAGTTTTCGACTTGTTCGAGATCGACAAGGCCCTGTTTGAACAATTCGAGGCACGCCAAAAACCGCACGATGACTTCAATGCGAACGGTGATGCCACGGGTGAGATCCCGAAAGCTGATCGATTCGCGTGCAGGGAGCAATGCCAAAATGGATTCAACCGCTTCGCGTACACTGGTGCGGTTGGCGTGCACGTGATCGGTGCGCACGGTCGGCACGACTTTGGGAGTGAGACCTTTGAGTGCGGCGGCAACCAGCTGGGCCGGGGTGACCCGTTCCAGCGGATCGGGAGACAGCGCCGCGAATTGTTCTTCGGGGCCTGCGAGACGCGGGAATACTTTGGCCGCGGCCGCCATCCGGAGATGAATTTCGCGGGCTGCATCCTGAAACGTTTTGCATTCAAGCAACCGAGCAAGGAGATAATCGCGTTCCTCCCAACGGCTGAGTTCTTCGTCGAGATCGATCGGTTCAGGAGCCGGAAGCAGCCGTCGGGCCTTGAGCTCAATGAGCGTTGCCGCAATCAGCAGAAATTCGGTCGCGACATCGAGATCGAGCTTGCCGATGGAATCCACGATCTTGAGGTATTCGTCGATGATGATCGACAAGTTGACATCCCAGAGATCAACTTCTTGTTTCAAAATGAGATGCAACAAGAGGTCGAACGGACCTTCAAAGACGGGAGTTTGCACCTCGTAGCCCATTAACTGTGAGCCTACCCGACGCCCCTATCGGTAGCCTCGATACATGGCACGCGTGTTTTCAGGAATTAAGCCGACCGGCGAGATGCAATTAGGCAATTTTTGTGGTGCGATCCAGCATTGGGTGGCGGGCCAGCCCGCACCCGGAACACCCGCTGCCGACGCCGGCGACGCGGTATTTTGCGTGGTCGATCTCCACGCGATGACGGTGCCGTACGACCCCGCCGACCTACGGCGATTGACCCGCGAACTGGCCACGCTGCTCTTGGCCTCCGGCCTCGATGAGCAACGGTCGCTGTTATTCATCCAAAGCCACGTCGGCGGGATTCATTCCGAATGCACATGGCTGCTCAACAACACTGCGACGATCGGCGAGCTTCGCCGCATGACGCAGTTCAAAGACAAATCGCAGGGTCAGGAATCGGTGAGCGTAGGGCTCTTCAATTATCCGGTTCTGATGGCTTCAGACATTTTGTTGTACGACACCGAAGAAGTTCCTGTTGGCGACGATCAACGCCAACACGTCGAGCTCACGCGCGATATCGCGATGCGGTTCAACGCCAGGTTCGGCGAGACGTTCATGATTCCACGAGCGACTTATCCGCCGTCGGGGGCACGCATCATGGACCTCCAAAACCCCACCAAGAAGATGTCGAAATCCGGCGGCGACTCCCCTGGTTGCGTTTTCGTCCTCGACGATCCCAAACGGATCGCGAAGAAAATCAAGTCCGCGGTCACCGACAGCGACACCGATATTCGTTACGACACTGAAGCGAAGCCGGGCATCTCGAACTTGCTCGATCTGTATGCAGCGGCAACGAAGAGCACCCTGGGCGAAGCGGCGTCACACTTCGACGGGCAACGCTACGGCGACCTCAAAGTCGCGGTTGCGGATGCCGTTGTTGCGATGTTGGAGCCGGTCCAGGCGCGTTACGCTGAGCTCAGCGCGGACCCGGCCGAGGTCGATCGAATTTTGGCGCACGGCGCACAACGCGCGGCCGAACGGGCCACGCCGGTACTGGATCGAATGCGCGACGCTGTCGGGCTGCTCCGGCCGGCCATCCGATAAAACCAATCCGCGAGTCAGTGGATGCGCGTTACCGAAACATCAAACCAACCCGTATTGTCCGCGTAATACCCCGGGCAACCCATGGTGTTGTTGCCGTCGGGAATACCCAATACAAAACGGGTTGCGCCCGAGGGCACAACAAACTGCCGATCAGCACCTTGATACCGACCAGTGCCCACATAGAACGCTTGGTTCACCGCCGGATGCAGCGCAGCGAACTGCCAGCCGCCGGCATACGTCGGCCCAGCTCCCCCCGCGCCGACGAACGCTCCCGCGAGGAATCCAGTTGCGCTGACGTTCATCCCGGATATTCCGTTTTCGGCTAGGAGCTGGGTGCTGGGATGCGCAGCCGTGCCATGACCTCCTGCCGGTCCATTGAGGGCAATGTTTCCGGCAATTTTTACCGAACCGGTCGCCGAGAGCGTAAAGACCTGGCCCGCTTGAACCGCGATATTCATCGACGGTGCTTTGCCATGACGGTACTGAGGAATCGAGCATCCGCCACCGCGGCCGGCGTACCAAAGGTTCGTATCGGAAAAGACGGATCCGGACCACACCATCGACGGCCTAAATATCGTGGTCGTCGTAGACGGAGGCTGCGTCGTCGTGGTGGTGGTTCTCGGTCGTGTTGTCGAACTCGACGGCCGGCTGGGCGGCGTTGTGCCTGGCCGCGGCCCGCCTTGAGTATTATGAGTACCGGGCCCAGCACCCGGCAACGTCGCGGTATTTGATTCGATGCCGACCGTTGTGGAACTTGTCGTTGACGTCTCGAGCGGCGAGTCAATCGTGCCGATTGGCGGCTGCGTAGATGAACTCGCGGAGATCGCACTACCCACACCACCAATGATGAAACCGGAGGTCATAGATGATGGGCTTTCCAATTCGCGATCGCGGCCAGAACCGTGCCGGGCCAGTGGCTCGGGTTGGGCGATAGCAACCGTCGCGATCAGCGCGACCACACCGCCGCTCGCCACAAACAGTCGAGCGACTCGCCGCCGCGCATCGCTCCAACTCGTTGATTGTGTGAATCGCAGCGACGATCCGCCCCAACTCGGATTCGCACCAGGCGGGCCCATCGCAGAACTAGCGGTAGAAACCCGCGAACCCAGCGAATCCAACGCTTCAAGATCTGCTTCCACACTCGGAACCGCTGCGCTGCCGTCGTCGAGCAGCCGACGTTTGCCCCAAAACGCGAGTCGAGGGCCTTCAGTTCCGACAACAATTCCATCAAGCTCGACGGCACCGTGCACGCACCCAGCATTGTGAGCAGCCGAGAGTTGCGCTCGCGCACGTTCGATGACCGCGTCCCTCGCCGCGCGGTCGAACGCTGTAACCCACGTTGCTGAAGCAAGCGGCGCTCCAACTGCGACAAACGCGAGTTGCGAGCGGCGAGACCCACGGGCTACGACCTCAACTCGCTCGGAATCCAGATCGATCGCGCCAGCCTCGACAGCGCGCGCAATGTCGCCTCTAGCAAGGCGAAACGCAGAATCGATATCGCCACGTACGCGCACGAGTTCAACGACCACGTCAGAACCGTCCGCAGCTTTCGCGCGGAATCTCCGGGCGCGTCGATGCCCAATGGGTTCAACGATGGTGTAACCACCGACACTTTTTGGGCGCATCCCCAGCACCCGATCACCGTAATGAAAATGCTTGGCTGCGGCTAGCCGTTTCGGGTCATCCTGTGACCAACGTCGAGTTTGATGATCTCGCTCGCGAACAACGCAACCTGGTCATACGCGTTCGCCATCAGCCGCGGCGAGCAACTCGCACATCTGAGCCGGCAACCACACCAAAGGCCAACGGTGCGGATCATGATGGGCCGCAGCCCATTGCGCGGCGACTTCACGCCCTCCAGCGAACCTAATTCGATCGGCACCCAGTTCCGCGTGGCGCAAGTACAAACCGACTCGACGGGTAAATCCTCGACTCGAGCTCCATGCGTTCGCCATGTCGCGCCCCGCGATCGTTCCGGCGATAGTGGCGAGCACCCGGCGAACCGTGCCAAATCCAGCATCGAGTTTGCCGACATCGTGCAGGAGCGCCGCAGCAAGCACATCGTTGCTCATCGTCGTATCGTCGAGCGCGAGGCTTTGGTCCTTACGCAAAGCTGCCAACGCATCCTCAGCGCGGTGAGCAACGCCGATCGATTCGAGGGCATCGAGCCGTCCGAGTTTTAGCCACAACGCGAACTCGTCGGCAGCCAACGTGTCCGCTACCCATTCGCGATCGGCAGCCGTAACTCGCAGAGGAGTGAACGCGCCGAAGAAACGCCGAACGAAGTGCCCGATACCAGCGCTCATGAAGCCCTACCGGAGGCGCGCCGGGCGCGCGGATGACTCGCTTCGTAGACCGTGCGCAACCGATCGGGCGAGACCTTCGTATAGACCTGCGTCGTCGAAACGCTCGCGTGACCAAGCAGCTCCTGCACGACCCGAATATCGGCGCCATGGTTCAACATATGGGTTGCACACGAATGCCGCAGCACATGCGGGCTTAACCGATCACCGAGCCCCACCCGATCGCCGGCAAAGCGGACAATCTTCCAGACTCCTTGGCGGGTCAGGCGCCCGCCGCGTGCGTTGAGAAATACCGCGTTCGAATCAGCGATCTTCGGCCGTGCGGTGCGCTGCTGCAATCGCCCACTCCCTAGGTATTGTTCCAGCGCAGCACGCGCAGCCCGCCCCACAGGAACCAGCCGTTCCTTGGAGCCTTTCCCCAACACTCGAACAATCGAGTCGTGCAAATCGACCGCATCCAGGTCAATATTGACGAGCTCACTAATTCGGATTCCGGTTGCGTAGAGCACTTCCAAGATGGCGCGATCGCGTTGGGCGCGAGCATCCTCGCCAACCACTGCACCGAGCAACGCCAGCACTTCATCTTCTTCGAGCGCCTTGGGAATCCCCTGAGGCACGCGCGGCGCACCAACATCTTCGCTCGGATCTTTCGAGGCGACGCCTTCGGTCACCATGAACCGATGAAATGAACGCACCGCGACCAGACCCCGAGCAATCGAAGCGGCGCCAAGTTGCGGTTCGCCTTCATCGTTGCGCAACTCTCGCAAGTAATTCACGTACGCGGAAACTGTCGCCTCGCCAATCTCGCTGAGCTGCGAAATTCCCCGAACACGCAAAAACTTTTCGTACCGCGAAAGATCGCGCCGATAGGCCAAGCGCGAGTTGAGCGCAAGCCCGCGTTCGGCGGTTAACCAGAGCTCATGTTCCGCCAGCTGCACCGCGAGTTCGTCTGTCACCGTGCACCGAAACCGCTATTCGGCACTCGCAGGAATGTCGAGTGGAATGTGCGGCCGGCGACCTTCGGCTCGGAACTTCGCGGCAGCTGCGAATCCTGCGAACAACGGATGCGCGCGATCGGGGCGGCTCTTGAATTCTGGGTGCGCTTGCGTCGCGACGAAAAATGGGTGTACTTCCGACGGCAATTCAATGAACTCGACGAGACGCGAATCGGGAGACGTACCCGAAAGCACCAAGCCCATTTCTTCAAGTTTGGCGCGGTAGTTGTTGTTGACCTCGTAGCGGTGCCGGTGGCGTTCGTAGACCACTTCGTCACCGTACAACGCACGCACAATGCTGTCTTCGGCAAGGCGAGCGGGCCATGAACCTAGGCGCATCGTGCCACCCATATCCACAACGTCGCGCTGTTCGTCCATTAAATCGATCACTGGATGCGGTGTGCGAGTATCGAACTCAGTCGAGTTTGCACCGCCGTAACCACACACGTTGCGCGCGTACTCGACGACCGCGCATTGCATGCCCAAACACAACCCTAAAAACGGCACGCCGTGTTCACGAGCATACGTGATCGCGGTGATTTTGCCCTCGATGCCACGGACACCGAAGCCCCCAGGAACGACGATGCCGTCCAGGCCAGAAAGCCGACCTTCGGCGAGGAGCCCCTCGGCTTCGTCCGCGGCGATCCAATCAATGATGATTTTCGATCCGCAATCGATGCCCCCGTGTTTCACCGCTTCGACTACCGAAAGGTACGCATCGGGGAGTTGCACGTATTTGCCGACGAGCCCGATGCGGACTTCAGCATTTGCAGCGCGCACCTTGCGAACCAGCGCGTTCCACTCCGTGAGATCCGGTTCGTGCTGCTCGAGGTGCAGCACCTTGCAGACGTAATCATCGAAGCCTTCTTCGTGCAAGACCAGCGGAATTTCGTACAGGGATTCCGCGTCCGCGGCAGTAACAATGCCCGCAACGGGCACATCGCACAACGCCGAGATCTTTTCCTTCAAGCGATACGGAATCGCACGATCCGAACGGCACACGATCGCGTCGGGCTGGATTCCGCGGCTGCGGAGTTCAGTCACTGAATGTTGCGTGGGTTTGGTCTTTTGCTCCGCCGACGGGCCAATAAACGGCACCAACGTGACGTGGATATAAAAGACGTTGTCGGCGCCAACATCTTTTTTGAACTGTCGGATCGCTTCAAGAAACGGCAAGATCTCAATATCGCCAACCGTGCCACCGACTTCAGTGATCACGACATCGACATCGTCGGTAGCCAACGCAGAAATGCGGTCCTTGATCTCGTTCGTGATGTGGGGAATCACCTGCACCGTGTTACCGAGATAAGCCCCACGGCGCTCCTTGGCGAGCACTGCTTGATAGATCGACCCAGTCGTCGCGTTTGATTTGCGCGACAAAGCAACGTCGACAAAGCGCTCGTAGTGGCCTAAATCAAGATCGGTCTCGCCGCCATCGTCGGTAACGAAGACCTCACCGTGTTCGAACGGGTTCATCGTTCCCGGATCGACGTTGATATACGGATCGAGCTTTTGCATCGTTACCCGTAATCCGCGGCTCTTCAGGAGCCGACCGAGCGAGCTGGCAGTGAGCCCTTTACCGAGGCTTGAGGCAACCCCTCCGGTCACAAAAACATGCTTGACCACTCGGGCAACCTCCGAAACGACGCGTTGAATGCTGCAACGAAAACAGCAATTTGGGGGTGCGAAACGCCGAGCTTGGCCACCGGCTGCACAACGTGCACCGATACAAATGCCGCTCCGTGAGGCACGAACGAAGGTACCACGCAGTGCTACGACGACGGCGGATAGACCGCGGAGTTTTCCCGATTTACAACCCGTTGCAACGAACGCAGGGTCCAAACGAAGGCCACGAACGCCGCGAACGCACAGACCAATTCCAACCACTTGTAATGATGAGCTTGCCCCACTGGCGCATCGGCACCAGGAGCAAGTAAGTGTGCAGACAACACCAAGCTGCTCTGCACGATTGCGTACGGCACCCACAATCGGTATCGGGCGACTGCCCCGTCATCGAGCCCCCGTTTTGTACCAACCGCAGCCAAGACACCGAACAACCCGACTGAGTACCACGGCAAAACGTACGCCGATACCGCGAGGATCGCCGCGCTCGACACGATCATGGCGTCGGCCACGCCAACGGCCTGGAGTTCCTTCGATGCACCATCGAACGCCGGGCTTCGTTTCGAACTTCGGCGCCGAGTGCCCAATGCCACGATGCCGACCGTTGCTACTACGACACCGATCGAGGCCGCGCTGACCAACTCGCGATCAGCATGCTGCCCGCCGATCGAGCTGAGTAGCCATCGCGGGATGGCCCATACCGAAGCCCGAGAAACCAGGGTTGCGTTCTGGCGCAATCCGTTCAATGCATGTTGGCTACTCAGGAGGTATCCCATGCCAGTGATGGCTAAAGAGCTCCCCGCGAGCTTGCACCCAGTACGCCACCGGCCTAGCAAGCAACAACACGCGACCGCGCCAACGACCAGAACAAGCGCAGTGATTTTGACGAGCGCGGCACCCGCCAACAGCGTTCCGGCGAGCAGCCACCGTTGTTTACCAACCGCAACGACTGCCCCAATGAGTACGGGAACGAGCCATACATCGACGTGCGCACTATTGATCGCGGCAACCAGCGTCACCGGGCTCAGCGCAAGTAGCACGACGGCGAGGGTCGTCTGAGAGCAAGCATCAGGATCGCGTGCCGATTCGCGCCGGGAGCGCCGAGCCACCAGCCCAACCGCAATGACCAGCGCTAGGGCTCCGAACCCTTGAAACGCCAAGCGAGCTACCAACGGATGATCTCCAGCCGCACCCGCAATCCCGCGCGCGACGACAACAAAGATCGGGCCGTACACGACATTCGTATTGCGCCACCGCGGATTCACGCGGGCTAAGAACGGATCGGCTGAGAACTTCGACGGTGGGTCGAGATACGGATCGCGATGATGTACCGCCGAAATCCGCCCATACATTTCGTAGGACCAGACATCCCGCGACATACGCGGCGGCGCAACCGCGCACGCAACAATTCCAATCGCGGCGAGAACGAAAACAATGCGGATCGAAAGCATTGGGGCTCGCAATTCAGCCCAGGCAACGGCCGCCCAACTCAACGTTGCGGTGAGGACCAACCCGCCGAATACCAACAGCGACCATTGCGAGACGACGCTGGCGATGCTGAGCGCGGTGCTGCCCGCCACAAGGAGCGCTCGAGCGCGAGCGCTCATGGGCGTTGAGAGCCGAATCGATCGATTGCATCCAACCATCGATGCTTCGCGATGATCGCGCTGAATGAAGTTCGTTCACTGACGACGTTCAGCGCAACGAGCGCAATCACCATCACAACTTGCGCGACCACACCAACCGTCGCCGCGGCCGCATAACCAACGATTGCGCCGAGCGCATTCGCGCCAGCGTCTCCAAGCATCAACGACTCACGCGCTTCACGGCTCGCCAATCCCCACATTGATCCAACCCCAATTGCAACAACAATCATTGAACCGTAGAGTTCGTCACCCACCGCGATCCGCGACGCGGCAAGGATCACGATCGGCAGCCACGCAAGCGTGGCAATCTTGACGCATCGAAGCGGGGCCCGATCGAAGAGGTTGGCAGTATTTGCACCTAACGCAATAAGTGCTGCGCTCGCGACGTGTTTTCCAATCGAGCCCGGCGGTACTGCACTGACAAGAATCGCGATCGCTGCACCGCCGATCATCTTCAACGCGCCCGTCGTGAGCCGCCCCGAGCGCAAGGCTCGAACATGACCTCGAAAACCACGGTCATCTCCGTTGCCCAAAACATCGTCGACGAAGCCAAGCAACGTGAAGCTGGCCAATATTGCGAACGCCGTGGCAGTTTGTTGCCCAGCGTGCACCAGCTGGCCACGATGCATCACCCACCCCGACGCGATCAGGATCGCGAGTACCAGCGCAGCACCAATGAATGCCGCGAGTCCGCCTGCCGTTGCCACGGGGCGTTGCCGGTAGTTCATCCGTTCGAGTGACGGAATTCGCAATAGCGACTCAAGGCTGGTAGCGGCGAGCAATCCGCCGAGGGCACCGAGAATCAATGCGATCACGATGCCGATCATGGGCCCGCCACTTTGGTTCGCAAACGTGAGCTCAACGCAACAATCGCGGCCGGAACCGCGATCGCGAAGGCGCCGAACGCAACGACAATCCCAGAGTCATTGATCAACGAACCGACAATGGCAATCAGCACCACTCCCATGGCAGTCGCACGCACGGAGCGATCATCACCAATCTCGGCTCGCGTCGTTCGCGGGATCCGCGACCATACGAAGCCAAACAGCACCAGCACGATCGGCAGCGTAAACGTGGCGACCGAATGTCCCGCGAGATACATGCTCGCGTTCCATTTTCGATGGATCACTCGCCAAAACTCCGAGTCGCCTTGGCCCCGCA
This sequence comes from Actinomycetes bacterium, assembly GCA_025360585.1. Classification (GTDB taxonomy): domain Bacteria; phylum Actinomycetota; class Acidimicrobiia; order IMCC26256; family PALSA-610; genus F1-120-MAGs023. Next base: position 23,769 of record JANYBW010000010.1, read on the forward strand.
CGGAATTCACGAACCGCCCCAAGTGAGTCTGAGCCGAGCGCGAACGATTGGCATCCACCAATGCGAAGATCGCCAGTGCGGCACCGATCACACCCGAAAAGGCAACCACCTTGGCTGACCACAATCGGCGGCCATACACGATCGCATAAAACACAACGACCACGAGCGCCATTGTGAGTGCGCCGCCAACATCGTCGCCCAACATTGGCGCGCCGTCGAGCAACATCGCGCCGAGGAGCAAAGCCACGGCGCCTAGTCGCGAACGCTTTGTCAGCAAACCGGCAAGCACGACCGCGGCCGTGACAAAAAACGCGAACGTCGTATTGCCGAATCCCGCGAACCGACCTCCGGCGGTGGCTGAGTATCCGAACAGACTGTTGTACGAAAGGTGCGTCCCGGTGCACCCATCAAGTGCGATAACGACGAACGTCGCGCCACAGAGTGAACCCATGGTCCGCCGGGTATCGCGCCCACTACCGAACCATGTGCTGATCGATACAACGACGGTCATGGCACCCAATGTCGGCCAGAAGACCAGGTGGCTCGAATCGCGCATTGGCAGGGCATTAATGATGAACGTTGCGGGCACGTACGCGATCGCGGCCAGGCACGCCACTTCGATCGCGATCGCGGTCCGTTCACTCCGCAACCATTTTGGGGCTTTGGCGGAATGCGAGCCCAGCAGCGCAATCACAAACACCGCAACGACAAGAATCTCCAGCGTGGCCAACGTCGCGACCCCTCCGCCGATCATCCGATCCCGCAATTGTGCATCGCGGTTCGTCGCTCGGAGGTCAGCCATCTCCGCGAACAGCTCACCGCGACTCGCGGTGGCACTCAACGGACGCCCCTCCATTGATGACGGCACGGGAATGTGCAGCCAGCCAAGAATCGTTGGCGCGATGTCGATCATCTGCACAATGCCGTCGCGTCCGGTCGTCGGCGAATAGACAATCGTTGGAGCCAGGTATCCAGGAGCAACTATGGCGAAAGCAGTGAGCGAAGGCGTCGAGCCTGCGGTATGCGGGCTCAAAACGATCGTGGCGTCCGCAGGCAGTGACCCATTGGTGGTCACCAGCATGGACTCGAACTTGCTCAGCGTTGCCACTGCAATCACGGTAACGGACCGATGAGGCGCCACCGCGTTCGGTGCGGGTCTCGCCGAGAACGAACCAATCGAGATGTCACCGCGACTGTTTGCAATCGCAAGCGCGGCGTCGCAAACATCGTGGTGGAGTCGTTCCGCGCAAACGACTGAACGCTGGACTCCCGCCCGATCCAACGCATCACCAAGTGCAAATGGCACAGAGCCGAACAACGCATCGCGATTTGCCGCAATGATCGCAGGAGCGTCGCGACAAGCCACCACGTGGGCGGACGCACGGCAGGAATTTTCGTGGTGCGCCGCGTAGGATCGGGTACCCGCGCCGAAGGTCGCGAACATTTCGCGCTCGGTTGGGGCCGAGCGGCGAGCGCTATGCAAGGACATCGATCCAATCGTGGCCGTAGTCAACCATTTCCACACCGCGGGATACCGCGTTGGCGTGATGTCTTGCCAGATCAGATTCTCAACTGCGATCACCAAGACGGTCGCAACCGCCCGGGGCACGGGGCGCCGTGACGAGGCCTCGGCTGGCGGTGTTACTCGTAGCGAAAACATTGCTGACCCCAGCACCATCACGATGACCCCAAACCGCAACGGCGAATGCAACGATGGTGCGCTGGGTGGTCTCATAGGATGGGCAACGCCGAGCTACTCCCAGGGCCGTAACCGAAGTGCCCAAACCCACCCCGCAGCGCCGCAGCGGCCGCCAGCACCGCGACCACAACTCCCTCAAGGGTGTCGAGAGAATCGACCGTCGACAACGCGCTGTTGCTTCGCAACGCGGCCATAGCCATACCGCGGTCGGGATAGAGAACGATGTTCTTGTCGCGTTCGGCGACCACGACGGGGCGAGGCCCCCGACCGAAGGTTTTGGCCGCAAGCGCAGTGAATGCCGCGATTGCAGTATCGGCTTGCGGCGTGACTGGTCCGAAGCCGATGCCAAATCCACTCACCAGGATTACGGCCCGCTGCGCGCTCGATGGAAAGCCAGCCAAATCAGTCCGACCATTCTTGGGAGCGGCTTGCACCGACACGAAACCCGCAGTTGACAACTTCGCGATTGGGTCGGCATCAGCGACGGCCGAAGTCGTCCTGGTCGTCGGAATCGATGGGCCGCTCATCGCGCCAGCGATGCGATCCGCCAACGCTTTCAATCCAGCCTCCGCTAACCCTGGGGATTCAGTCGCATCCGACAGTGCGGCGCGGAGATCCGCACGGGATTGCTCAGTCGTCAGCAGCCACTTCGGTTCGAGCCAGATGATGGCAGGAACCTGCGCGCCCGCAGTCTGCAGCAACGTGGTCTCGGATTCAACCGTCGCCGAGTCCACACCACGAAGTGCCACGACAACTACGTCGGCACCAGTCAAGGTGTTTTTCACAACATTCTGACCCGATCCCGCGACATACGCATTCAACCGCTGCGCCGCCGTGCGCAATTTCGCGTTCTCCACGTCCGTCAGCGACTTTTCGTTACTGACTTGGTTGATCCGGCGATTCAAGCCATCAAGGACACCGGTTTTCACCACAGTCGAGCCCAACGCAATACCCAACGTCAGCGAAAGAAATACCGCGAGCAACGAAACGAGGTGGTATCGGAAGTTGATCAATTGAACCAGCCTCGAATTGACTTCCAAATGTCGCGGAGCCACAACTGCCACAGTCCGTTCCAGAACACGTGTAATGGATCGTAGACAATCGCGATCGCAACGAATGCGATGAGGAATGCTCCAACAATCATTGCAATATCGCGACGGCGCACCCCACCTTCGTATAAGCGGTGCACACCCTTCGCGTCAACCAGTACTGGGCCAAGGCGCAGGCGAGTCAGGAAAGTAGACGCCATCCCCCGTCGTCCTTTATCGAGCATTTCCACCATGGTTGAGTGCGTTCCGACCGCAACAATCAACGTGGCGCCCGCTTCGTACGCCAACAGCATGGCAACGTCTTCGCTCATACCTTCGGCGACGAACTCCTGGTAGCCCGCACCCATACGCAAACCCGCGGCTTCGAGCGTTTCTCGACCGGGTGCCCGGCCATCAGGGTGCACATGGTGCACCAAATCCGCACCACAACGCAACGCAGTCTCGCTGAGGGAATCGAAATCGCCGATGATGACATCGGGTTGTAACCCGCGCTCCAACAACGCATCTGCGCCACCATCGACGGCGATCAAGGCCGGGCGGTATTCCTTGATGTATGGCCGAAGCGCGCGAAGATCACTGACGTAGTCATGGCCGCGCACCACAACAAGCGCGTGCCGGCCCTTCATCGGCTTCGAAAGATTGGGCAGCGTGAGCGGCGCGAATGTCACCTCGGCTTCGCGCTCAACGTATTCCAATGTGTTACGCGCAAACCGTCGCAGTTCTTGGCCGATGCCATCATTGGCATGCTCCATGAGCGCTTCGATTTCCGTTGTCGTCAACTGTTCGCCTTGTGCGATCTGGGTTTCGCCACGCCACAGGCAATTGTCATGCACGTGCACGCGCTCGCCGTCACGAATTTCGGTCATCACGTCGCCACCCACGTGATCCAACACCACGACGCCTTCTCGTACTAGGCGTATCGGACCGCCGTTCGGATACCGCCCGGATATCGATGGCGAGGCATTCACTACTGCGCGCACGCCCGTTGCGATCAGCATCTCCGCCGCGACCCGATCAATGTCTTGATGGTCGATGATCGCGATGTCGCCGGGCTGAAGCCGTTTTGCCAGATCCTTCGTTCGCGCACCCACTCGAGCGATGCCTTCGATTGCGTCGGGCGGAATCACGACTTCGTTCGTTGCCCGCGTCCGTAGCAGCTTCATTCGCGCGCGGCCTTGCTGGTCGAGTCAGGTTCCGCCGAAGCCTGGGACGCGGTCTTCGACGCAGCGGTGGACTGGACTTTGGACTGGACTTTCTTGCGCGGCTTGATGGTGGCATTCGCAGTCGCAAGTAATTCCTGGGCGTGCGCACGCGCTGATTCCGAAGCCCTAGAGCCGCCGAGCATTCGTGAGAGTTCGTGTACCCGAGCACCATCAAGCAGAAGTTCCGCTCGTGAAACCGTACGGCCATCGTGTTCAGTTTTGCTCACATGAACCTGCGCGTCGGCCGCCGACGCGACCTGGGCCAGGTGCGTCACCACGAGCACCTGATGATGTTCACCGAGCTGCTTGAGTGCTCGTCCGATGGCAATGCCGACCTCGCCACCGATGCCCGCATCGACTTCGTCGAATATCAACGTCGGTGGCGCTTGCGAGAGCACCACCCGAATAGCCAACATCGTGCGCGAGAGTTCTCCACCCGACGCGGCACGAGCGAGTGGACGCGCCGGTTCGCCCGGGTTCGGCGCGAGCTCAAAGGAGACGGTGTCGAGGCCATCGTCGGTAAGTTCGCCTTGCGTAAGTTCAATCGAAAACGTTGCCCCAACCAACGCGAGCGTTTGCAACTGTTCCGTAACCGCCGCCGACAATGGAACTACGGCGCGTCGGCGAATATCCGACAATTCTTTCGCTGCCGCGTGTGCTGCACCGAGCCGTTCGACACGTTCGTGCGTCAACGAAGCAACGCGATCTGCGTGAGATTCCAGGGCCGCGAGACGATCCTGCGCCTCGACCAGAAACGCAACGACATCCGCGAGCGACTCGCCGTACTTGCGCCGAAGTTCGCGCAACAGCTGGCGACGAGCGCTGAGCACCTCGAGCTGCTCAGGATTCGCGATCATGTTTTCGCGCGCAATCCGAACATCATGGCCGATTTCTGCGAGATCAGCCTGCGCGCCCCGCAACCGCTGCACCAATTCGTCGAGCGGCCCCCGACCATCGAGGCCTGCGACCGCGGCGCCGACCGCGTCGATTCCGGTATCGAGCAAACGGTAGGCATCATCGAGTGCTTCCTGATGCGCTTCAGCATCGGCGAGCCGATCAATCGATTCCGTGATTGTTGCTTCTTCACCAACTTCAACAATTTCGGCCGCCACGATCTCACTAGTTTGAAATTGCAGCAGATCGATTTCGCGTGCCCGACTCCGTTCGTCGCCACCGAGCGACGCGAGCTCGGCATCGATCGCACTTACCGCCCGCCGAGCGGCACGTACCGCATCCAAAGCATCAGTGGCCGCGGAACCGGCGTAGGAATCGAGCAGCGATCGTTGTTCCGCCGAAAACAGCAGCGATTGTTGGTCGTGTTGGCCATGAAGATCGACGAGGGAACGCCCGAGTTCGCCAAGCTCTGCCGCCGTCGCCATCCGACCATCGATGTAGGCGCGGCTCCGGCCGTTCTGTGGGAGTACCCGTGCGAGCACAATTTCGCGATCCCCCACGACAAAGCGCGCTTCGGCGCGGGCTTCTTGTGCGCCGCTTCGCACGAGCGTCGCGTCGGCGCGGCCGCCGAGTAGGAGTTCGAGGGCTTCAACAATGAGCGTCTTGCCCGCGCCGGTTTCACCGGTGATCGCAGTCAGCCCGCGGCCAACGATCAGATCTAGTTGCGAGATAATGCCCAAGTTTTCAACGCGAAGTTCGACCAACATGCGCGGTTACCGGTCCGGGAGTCTGAATTTTGCTTTGAGGATCTGATGAAACGCGCGGTTAGGCGCGGCAACAATGTTGATGCGATTCGCCGCGATTGTGCAGCGAACGCGATCGCCCGGCACCAACTCGCCAATGGCCCGGCCGTCGATGTTCAGCGCAACTGCTCGATCGGCAATCACCGTGAATTCGAGGGTCTCGTCGCCGCCTAACACCAGCGAACGATCAAACAACATGTGCGGAGAAACCGGTGTCAGCAACATGACGTTGGCCGTCGGTGAAACGATCGGGCCCCGCAGCGAAAACGAGTAGGCCGTGGAACCCGTAGGGGTGGCCAGCACAACTCCGTCCGCGGCATACGTCGTGAACGCTTCATTGTTAATCGCGACTGAGAGTTGCACCATCCGGCCGGCGCTGGGCTTCTCGAGCACGATCTCATTGAGTCCGAACCAACGGCCGGCGGCAGGCCCATCAGAATTCACGTCGCACTCGACCACGACACGCGGCGAAATTTTGCAGGCGCCATCAAACATGAGCTGCAACGCGACTTCAAGCTCGGAAGCTTCAAACGCGTTGAGGTATCCAAGATTTCCTGCATTGATGCCGAGGATCGGCACCGGAGCCGGATATACCAACGCCGCGGTTTGCAGCATCGTGCCGTCGCCGCCAAACGACATCACGACGTCGAGGCCTGCAACAAAGTCCTTCGTCGCGACACCAAACTCCGACAGGCCGAGCGCGTCGGCATCGACCGTAGGGATCTTGACCGTGATGCCGCGAGCGCCAAGCCATGCTGCCGCATCCCGGACCAATGCGTACGAAACCGCCCGATCACGATTAGGGACCAATCCAACTGCCTGCATCACGGTCCATTCTGGCCTGTGGAGGGCTCGTTTGTCGTGCCCGCGTCTTTTAGCACGATGTTGGCGACCACATCGGAGGCCAACACGGCCCCGCCGAGGCGGGCCAATGCCAGGAATTCGCGATTTCCGTCCGCGCCTGAGATTGGAGATGGGGTCAACGCCATTGTGACGAGCCCTCGCTGTGCGAGCTTCTCTACCACCTCGACGACGATCTCGGTGCGCACATCTGGGTCGCGGATCACGCCGCCCTTGCCGATGCGCGCCGGGCCCGCCTCAAATTGCGGTTTAATGAGCAAGACGAACGGGCCAGCATCCACGACACACGTCATGAGCGCCGGCGCCACTGTCAGCAACGAAATAAAACTGAGATCGGCAACACAGCCATCAACCACTCCACCCAGATCGCTTGGCGCAAGCGATCGAACATTCATGCGTTCGTAAACGACAACCCGATCGTGGGATCGGATGGGCCAAGCAAGCTGCCCGTGGCCGACATCGACTGCGTGCACGCGCTGAGCGCCGCGTTGCAACAAGCAGTCTGTGAATCCCCCGGTCGACGCGCCTGCGTCCAGCCAAACTCCGCCCGCCGGATCGATCGCGAACGTATCGAGCGCATGTGCGAGTTTGAGTCCGCCGCGCGAAACGAATTGCAGGGACGGTCGGCCAACGTGCACCGCGACACTGGATTCAACAAGGCGAGCCGGATTATCGGCAGGTGCACCACCAACGGTGACCCGCATTTCACGAATCGCGACCACCGCTTCCGAGCGGCTGCGAACCAATCCTCGGCGGACGAGTTCGGTATCAAGTCGGCGTCGCATCAAGGTCGCATCGGTTGGAGTTGGTCCGCTGATGCAACGCCGACGTTGCGCGTCTATTTAGCTTTTTTGGGCGCAGCTTTTTGGGCTGGTGCTTTTGCCGCTACTGCTTTTTTGGCTGGCACTTTCTTCACCGCTGCTTTTTTGGCTGGTGCCTTTTTCCCCGCAGCCTTTTTCCCCGCAGCCTTTGTCACTGCTGCTTTTTTGGCTGGGGCTTTCTTAGCGGGAGCTTTCGCTGCTACCGGCTTCGCTGCGGGTGTGGCGGCACCCTTGTTGATTCCCAACGCGCGCAGTTGACGTTCCACTTCGCGACGTACCAACGTGCTCAGCTCTTCTGTGCGTTTCCGACCGATTTCCAAAACATCTTCAACGGCAGCGCCGGCTTGTTCGCGGCCGAGTTGTCCGGCATCGACCAGACCAGCAACGAATGCACGCGCTTGTTTACGGCGCGGCTCTGCGATTGATGAACCGAATTCCAGAATTGCTTTCCAGTTTGGTGCACTTGGCATTTCATATTTCCTTAGCTGGGAGCGTCGCGCTCAAAGACAAGCCGCGATCGTTATATCAATGCTACGAGCCCGCCACTGCGGGGTCGGACTTCAACAACAACGGCACCAATGTCTGCAAGTCGTTAGCAATCCATTGCGCGCCACTATCAGCAACGAGCTCGCCGCGGTCGGTGCCTGCGATCCCGCTGAGCACCAATCCAAACGGCCAGCCCAACCTCGCAGCAAACGCACCGTCGGTGGAAACGCGATCGCCGACCATGATGCCGGCTGGACCAACTTTCATGCGTACCAATCGCGCCATCGCCTCGTGGGGCTTGCCCGCAACAAACGGAGTGCATCCGCTCGCGGTTGCAACCGCGGCAACCAGGCTGCCATTGCCCGGCAGCAGCGAACCCGCGGCGCCTGGGTAGGTGGGGTCGTCGTTCGTCGCAATGAACAACGCGCCCGAACGCGCGCAGTCCGCAGCGATTCGTAAGCGTTCGAAATCAAACGATTGATGCCACCCGACCACCACGGCATCGGCCGGGCCATCGTTGTGAACCGCGAACCCGCGCTCGGTCAGTGCCTCCACCACACCGGGCCCCGCGCACGCGAGTACCGTCGAACCAGCATCAAGGTGCTCGCTCGCGAGATGCGCTGCTGCGAGCGCGCTTGTAATGATCATTTCGGCGGTCGTCGTGATTCCGAAGCCAGCGAGTTTCTCCACGTACTGCGACGGAGTTGTACTGGAATTATTCGTGATGAACACAACGATTGCACCGTCGTTTTGGAGCTGCGCGATCGCCTCGACACTGCCAGGAATCACTTCGCTTCCGCGCCAGATCACCCCATCGAGGTCGCAGCCGATTACCAAGCTCATACCGTAACGATACGAGTCCGTCCCTGAGCATCCCGACTCCTGTGGTAGACCCAAGAAATGCCTAATTTCGTTCCGTTTTCCGGCACTCGATATGCACAAGGCGGCGATATCGCGAAGGTCGCCGCGCCCCCCTACGACGTGGTGGACGATCATGAACGCGTCGGGTTCGAAGCACTCGACGCACACAACGCGATCCGCCTCATCTTGCCGCAGGACGAACACGCCGAAGGCGACCGATACCAGCGCGCCGCGGCGACGTTGAGCGCATGGAAGGCTGATGGCACGCTCGTTGTCGATGCCAGCCCGCGCTTCTACGGCTACCGGATGGAGTTCACTGGCCCACACGGCGAAGCGCGCCACACCATTGGTGTGCTCGGAGCACTCGCACTTCCCGACGTTGCCGGCGAAGGCGACATTCTCCCCCACGAGCGCACGATGCCCAAGGCGAAATCCGACCGGCTCGATCTGCTGCGCGCCACTCGCGCGAACGTCGATCCGATCTGGGGTCTGTCGCTGACTGAAGGCTTGACTGCGCTCATCGATCAAAGCAACGAAATCGCGCACTGTATCGACGAGCTGGGGATCCAACATCGCTTGTACGCGATCGATGACCCCACGCAACAACACGCCATCACAGCGGCCGTTGCTGCGTCGCCCATGGTGCTCGCCGATGGACATCATCGTTTCGAGACGGGGATCAAATACCGCATGGAACGGCGAGCCGATGGCATTCTCGATGTCGGCGACGATGCAATTATGGCGCTCGTCGTCGAACTCGCCGACGAACAGTTGTGCATCCAGCCGATTCATCGTCTGGTCACGCTGCCCGATGGTTTCGATATTCATGCATCGCTGCAAGACGCGTTCGAACTCATTGGCGTCCCCTCACTCGCGGCAGCCGGAAACGACGCGATGGTGCTTGTCGACGGCGAAGGCCTGTGGTTGATGCACCCGCGCCACGATGTCACCAACGCTGCACTCGCCGATGAATCGCCCGAAGTACGCGGTACGGATGCTGCAATGGTCGAACACGTTGTGGTTCAACGTTGGCCCGATGCCCAGTGGGTTTTTCGCCACGACGACAACGAAATCGTCAACCTGGTGCGCAACAGCACCTACTCCGCGGGCCTCGTGCTGCGAGCACCGACGGTCGCAGTCACTCGAGCAGCATCGTTCGCCCGCGTGAGGATGCCGCAAAAGACCACGTTCTTTTACCCAAAGCCCAGAACCGGAATGGTCTTTCGCGAGCTCTAGTGGCGGACCACCGGTGCCGGACCGCGCCACGAGTGGTCGAGTTGCCGTGAGCTACTCGACCGTCCAGGTCGCGCCGCTGGCGATGATCTTGGCAAGATCGCCGGGGCCGTTGCGTTCCAACGTTGCTGCGAGTTGTGCTTGTACTTCGACTTCGTAGATCGGCCGTTGCACATCGCGAAACACACCAACTGGCGTGGGCATGGTCGGGCTGTTCGCCAACCTTGAGAGCGCGAACGCGAGCGTCGGATCGGCGCGGTGTTCATCGTGAACGAGCAGACCTTCTACGCCGACGGCGCTGACTTCAACGACGCGCGGTTCGCCGAACTCGTTGACCGCAACGCCAAGCTGGCCCTCACTGCCGAAGCGAATCGGTTCACCGTGGGTGAGTTGAATCAGCATGTCGCCGCGCACATCGCGTTTCAGAATTCCGTCGAACGCGCCATCGTTAAACACGTTGCAGTTTTGGAACACTTCAACAAAGGCTGCACCTTTGTGCTCGTGCATGCGTTTGAACGTGGCCTGCATGTGTTTGCGGTCCATGTCGTGGGTGCGGGCAACGAAGGTCGCTTCGGCACCTAGCGCTACCGAAAGCGGATTGAACGGGTAGTCGATCGAACCAAACGGCGTGCTCTTCGTGACTTTGCCGATCTCCGACGTGGGCGAGTATTGCCCTTTGGTGAGCCCGTAGATCTGATTGTTGAACATCATGATCTTCAGGTTCACGTTGCGGCGCAACGCATGGATGAGGTGATTGCCGCCAATCGAAAGCATGTCGCCGTCGCCGCCGATAACCCACACGTTGAGATCCGGGCGAGCGAGGGCCACGCCAGTTGCGATCGCAGGGGCGCGCCCATGAATGCCGTGTACCCCATAGGTGCGCATGTAATACGGAAACCGCGCCGCACAGCCAATACCTGAAATAAACACCATGTTTTCAGGCTTCACGTCGAGCTCAGGCAGCAACATCTGCACCGCAGTAAGGATGCTGTAGTCGCCACAACCGGGGCACCAACGGGCTTCTTCGCCCGATTCAAAATCTTTTTTTGTGAGTGTGACTACTTCTTCGGTCATCCGAGCATCTCCAAAATTTTGGTTTCAATTTCGACCGCACGAAACGGCACGCCCTGCACTTTGGTATACGACTGCGCATCCACGAGATATTCGGCGCGCACGAGCCGCGAGAGCTGCCCAAGGTTCATCTCAGGTACGAGAATCTTGTCGTAGCGTCGCAACACATCGCCCAGATCCTTCGGGAACGGGTTGAGATGCGTGAGGTGTGCATGGGCGACCTTCAGGTTGCGGGCGCGGATTCGGCGGAGTCCCGCGGTGATCGAACCCCACGTGCTCCCCCATCCGAGCACGAGAACTTCGGCATCGCCCGTTTCGTCGTCGAGCATCGTGAGTGGAATGTCGTTCGCGATGTTCGCGATTTTGCGAGCCCGGAGCTCAACCATTGCTTCGTGATTCTCAGGCGAGTAGCTGATGCTGCCGCTGCCGTCCGCGCCGTCGAGGCCGATACCAGACTTCTCAATGCCACCGATGCGATGCATCAACTTTGGCGTACCAGGAATCGCCCATGGTCGCGCGAGCGTTTCGGGATCGCGCAGATACGGCCAGAACTCATCGCCGTGATTTGGTTCAGTCGCGAACTCGACCGAAATATCCGGCAAGGCATCAAGATCCGGGATGAGCCACGGTTCGGCCCCGTTGGCGAGGTAGCCATCCGTGAGCAACATGACCGGCGTGCGATATTTAATCGCGAGTCGGCACGCTTCAAACGCGGCGTCGAAACATTGGCTTGGTGTATAGGCCGCAACGATCGGCAGTGGCGACTCACCATGACGCCCGTACATTGCCAACATCAAATCAGCCTGTTCGGTTTTGGTAGGAAGGCCAGTTGACGGCCCACCGCGCTGCACATCGACGATCACAAACGGCAGCTCGAGGCTGATCGCCAATGCAATCGCTTCAGATTTTAAATCGAGGCCCGGCCCTGATGTGCCGGTAATCGCCAATGAGCCAGCAAATGCTGCCCCGATCGCAATCGCGGCCGCCGCGATTTCATCTTCGGCTTGCAACGTCTTGATTCCGAAGTTCTTGAGCTTCGAGAGGTCGTGCAAAATATCCGAGGCGGGGGTGATCGGATATGACGCGTACACCAGCGGCAACTTGGCGCTTTGGGCCGCGGCAACGAGCCCGTACACCGTCGCAGAGTTACCGACGACGTTGCGGTAGTTGCCGGGCCGCAATGCTGCTGGCCGCACCTCGTAGGGGTGATCAAATAGCTCGGCCGTCTCACCAAAGTTGCGGCCGGCTTTAAACGCCGCGGTGTTCGCCGCGAGGATCAGCGGCTTGGCGGCAAACTGTTTTTCGATCCAATCCAACACCGGCTTCACGGGGCGGGTGTACATCCAACACAACAGGCCGAGCGCGAAGAAGTTCTTCGAGCGTTCAGCGTCGCGCGGCTTCACCCCGAGATCTTTTGTAGCTCCAACGGTGATCGAAGTCATCGGCACGGTGTAGACGTTGAATGCCGCGAGCGAATTGCCTTCGAGCGGGTTCGTGGTGAGCCCGGCTTTATCGAGATCGCGTTGTTCAAAGCTGTCGGAGTTGATGATCAACGTTGTGCCGGGCACCATGTCGTTGAGGTTCGCGATCAACGCCGCGGGATTCATTGCGATCAACACATTCGGGGCATCGCCCGGCGTGACAATGTCGTGATCCGAAATATGGACCTGAAACGACGAAACCCCAGCAATAGTACCTGCTGGGGCTCGAATTTCGGCCGGATAGTTCGGCAAGGTCGCGAGGTCGTTTCCAAACGCCGCAGAAAGTTCGGTGAACCGGTCACCAACCAGCTGCATCCCGTCGCCGGAATCCCCTGCGAATCGGATCACCACTCGATCGAGGGTTTCGGTCCGAGCGTCGCGGTTCGGGTCTACCGGAGTATCGATGGTCACCGTTGACCACTTCCTTTCGCCATCCAACCGTCACCGTGTGCAGGACGCCCCTGGTTAACATCGATGCGGGTTTCGGAGCGTACCCCTTCGCCGAGCTCGGATGGTGTTTTGTTCACGACCCAGCCGTCGTGGGAGTGAACCACTATCCCGTGGGCGCCTCGCTCAGTTGATCAACGGCCGCCGTCGCGATTCGCGTCAGCGCATTGAGCCCCCGTTTATCGCTCGCGCGGACGAGCTTCGACGCGTCAATCTCGACCCGGCTCGCGGTGGCACCACCAGCGCGAAAGAAGCGGCGCCGAACAACGCCGAGCGCAACCACTTCATCGCCAGGACTCAGCATCGCGACCCATGCTGGCGGATCACTCAGCGATACCGGAACACTCACCGCCGCACCCACGGTTGGTCGGGTCGTGACTTGGAGTGTGGCCAGTTCGGTACCCGATGCGAGTACGCGTATTTCAGGAAGACTCGACAACACACCACGAACGATCGCACAGTTAACCGACATAATTCCCCCTTGGGAAGATACGGATTTCAAGGGCCGAGTAGTCGACAAGCTGACGATCGACTCGGCCGTTTTATAAAGGGGGAAGTTGAAACACTGCGAGATCGCATCACAATTGACTCGCGGTCTCGCAACAGAAACGACGATAACACCAGCCTGAGACAGTCACCGCCGCCACGACACGCTGGAGGCCAGAACATGATGTCGGACCAACTCAAGATCGAGTGGGCGGGCGCGTGCCGCGAGCTACTCGGCAGCGCGGCCGGAGCAAACATCTTTAACGCTCGGAGTCGCGTTGCATACGGCGGCCTTCCGATGACGGCCGTTGCGATCGAAACCGCGATCGATCTGAATGTCCCGCCACGGAACCGTCGACTCGTGTTTGCTGAGTCATAAGTTCCTTGTGGAAATCGGCGAGACCTGGGCGTCGAGGACGAGGACGCAGGAATCGGCGTTCATGACCGGCGAATTACCGAGCGAACTTCTGTCAGTGCATTAGTGCAAGCTGGCCATTCGTTCCGCGACGTCGGCAAACTGGGCGTCGTATTTGGAGACTTGTTGAAACAGAGCGCGCGCGCGCGGTAAATTCCCGGCGCGTTCGTGCAGATCTCCGAGTGCATACCAGAGCCGGGCGTGATGCGGCTGGACGCGCCTAGGTGCTTTCGCGTTCCGCTTTTCCAACAGCGTGATGGCTTCATCACGCCGCCCTCGGTCGGACAAACTACCGGCCATCACAATACGGCCCTCGGTGACCAGCTCCGCCGAAGGCGAAGTGTCAGCGAGTTCGCGCCAGGCTTCGTCGACCTTTTTCCAGAGCCGTTGCGCTCGGTAACAGTCCATGAGTACAGGATGCTGTTCGGTTGAGCCGCTCAAGGTATAAAACGCTTCGAGTTCGCGGATCGCAGCGTTGAAATTACCGCTGCGGTACTGGCACAACCCGACAAGTTCACGAACGCCCATCGCATCGGGGTAACGCTCCGCCAACGGCCGGAGAATCCGCAATGCATCACGTTCGCGTCCAGCCGCAAACGCCTCGGTTGCCTCGCCTAGCAGTTCCAACGTGCGCCGCGACTGCTTGCCCGCGAGCCGAGTGATCTCTTCATTCGCCTCGGTACGCCGTTGGCGTTGCCGACGGGCCGGGTGTTCGCGCCAATCCTTTTGCGGGCCAGTGCCATAGCCACCAGCACGCTTTGGGCCTGCGGTAGCGCTGGAGCTGGAGCCGGTGCCGGTGCCTTTGTTCGCCGCAGTTTTACGCCCACTGGTACCTCTCGGCTGTTGGCGTTCGGCTCGCTTCTCAGCGGCCATGATCGCTTTCGTAGCGGCCATGCTTTTGCCGGGGAGCGCTTTGGGTTCGGCGCCCCGCGGAGCCGCGGGTTTGCGACCTGTCCGCTGAGCTGATCCGGCTCCAGCGGCCTTGGGCTTTGCGGCCCGGCTAGGCCGCGATGCGGCGCCGGTTGCCGAGCCCACACCAGACTTCTTAGCTGCAATTGGCTTCCCGGCTGAGCTACCACCTTCTGTGCGCGGTGGCTTCGATACCGTTTTCCCCGTCGACTTTGCCGCAGCTTTGCGCACCGATTTGCTCGCCGATTTACTCGCCGACTTCCCAGCTGGTTTTCCAGCCGGTTTTCCAGCCGTTTTTCCAACCGCTTTTACGGCGCGACGAGGTTGCGAAGAATTTGCCATGATCATCACAGTTTAGGGGCCGCTGACGCGCGAAACGGAATACCCCGAAAACGACGTAAGGCCCGTGTGCGCATTGCTGCGCTCACGGGCCTTACGTATGAAATATTGCGGCGGCGACCTACTCTCCCAGGAAGTTCCCCTCCAAGTACCATCGGCGCGGGCAGGCTTAACTACCGTGTTCGGGATGGGAACGGGTGTGACCCCGCCGCTATAGCCACCGCAAAATCTGGCATTCTCAAACCATTAAAAACTCCATAGCGAGCACGAACATTCGTCGTTGTATCAAAAAAGTAAGTGGAAGAGCTCAAGCCCTCGGCCGATTAGTACCGGTCAGCTGAACACATCACTGTGATTACACTTCCGGCCTATCAACGTGGTGGTCTACCACGGGCCTTACCTACTTATGTAGTGAGAGACCTCATCTTGAGGCAAGTTTCGCGCTTAGATGCTTTCAGCGCTTATCTTTTCCGTAGGTAGCTAACCAGCCATGCCTTTGGCAAGACAACTGGCACACTAGAGCTACGTCCATTCCGGTCCTCTCGTACTAGGAACAGCTCCTCTTAAGTCTCTTACGCCCACGGAGGATAGGGACCGAACTGTCTCGCGACGTTCTAAACCCAGCTCGCGTACCGCTTTAATGGGCGAACAGCCCAACCCTTGGGACCTGCTTCAGCCCCAGGATGCGACGAGCCGACATCGAGGTGCCAAACTCTGCCGTCGATGTGGACTCTTGGGCAGAATAAGCCTGTTATCCCCGGGGTACCTTTTATCCGTTGATCGACCGCGCTTCCACACGCCACGGCCGGGTCACTAAGCCCGACTTTCGTCCCTGTTCGACTTGTAGGTCTCACAGTCAAGCTCCCTTGTGCCTTTGCACTCAACGCCTGATGGCCAACCAGGCTGAGGGAACCTTTGGGCGCCTCCGTTACTCTTTAGGAGGCGACCGCCCCAGTCAAACTACCCACCTGTCACTGTCCCTGACCCGGATAACGGGCCTAGGTTAGAATTCCAATATGCACAGGGTGGTATTTCAACGTTGCCTCCACCATGGCTAACGCCACAGCTTCCCAGGCTCCCACCTATCCTACACAATACATACCGAAATTCAATACCAAGCTGTAGTAAAGGTCCACGGGGTCTTTCCGTCCTTCCGCAGGAAACGAGCATCTTTACTCGTAGTGCAATTTCGCTGGGTCTCTGGTTGAGACAGTAGCCAAGTCGTTACGCCATTCGTGCAGGTCGGAACTTACCCGACAAGGAATTTCGCTACCTTAGGACCGTTATAGTTACGGCCGCCGTTTACTGGGGCTTAGATTCAAAGCTTCGCCTTACGGCTAACCTTTCCTCGTAACCTTCCAGCACCGGGCAGGCGTCACAGGGTATACCTCGTCTTACGACTTCGCACCCTGCTGTGTTTTTAGTAAACAGTCGCTTGGCTCAATTCACTGCGGCCTCCTCGAGCTCGGGACGCTAGGTCCGTCACCCTACCGAGGCCCTCCTTATTCCGAAGTTACGGAGGAATTTTGCCGAGTTCCTTAACCAGAGTTCTCCCATCGCCTTAGTATTCTCTACCTGTCCACCTGAGTCGGTTTAGGGTACGGGCACCTTGCCAACTCGCTAGAGGTTTTTCTCGACAGCATGGGATCAATCACTTCACCTAAACGGTTCGGCATCACGTCTCAGAGTATGTGTCAGACGGATTTGCCTATCTGACCTCCTACACGCTTACCCCAGGACAACCAACGCCTGGGTTGATCTACCCTCCTGCGTCACCCCATTGCTAACCGCCAGGACCGGTGATGGACTCGACCGAAGTCAGCCTCCAATCCGTTTCCTATTGGTTCGGGCGCGGACAAGGTGGTACTGGAATATCAACCAGTTGTGCATCGACTACGCCTCTCGGCCTCGCCTTAGCTCCCGACTAACCCTGGGAAGATGAGCTTTACCCAGGAACCCTTGGACATTCGGCGGAGGGGATTCTCACCCCTCTTTCGCTACTCATGCCGGCATTCTCACTCGACCACGCTCCACGTACCCTCACGGATCCGCTTCTCTGCTGAGATCGACGCTCCCCTACCCATCAGACATAAATGTCCAATGACGCAGCTTCGGTACTGTGCTTAAGCCCCGTTACATTGTCCGCGCAAGACCACTCGACCAGTGAGCTATTACGCACTCTTTTAAGGATGGCTGCTTCTAAGCCAACCTCCTGGCTGTCTAGGCAATCTCACATCGTTTACCACTGAGCACAGATTTTGGGACCTTAGCTGGCGTTCTGGGCTGTTTCCCTCTCGACTATGAAGCTTAGCCCCCATAGTCTCACTGCCGTGTTCTGGAGTATCGGCATTCGGAGTTTGGCTGATTTCAGTAACCTTGTAGGGCCCCTAGACCATCCAGTGCTCTACCTCCGACACTGAACACACGACGCTGTACCTAAATACATTTCGGGGAGAACCAGCTATCACCAGGTTTGCTTGGTCTTTCACCCCTTACCACAGGTCATCCCCGCCGTTTTCAACCGACGTGGGTTCGGCCCTCCACGAAGTCTTACCTTCGCTTCAGCCTGCCCATGGCAAGATCACCTGGCTTCGGGTCTACAGCATGCGACTCTACGCCCTATTCAGACTCGCTTTCGCTCCGGCTCCCCTTCTCAGGTTAACCTCGCCACATACCGTAACTCGCCGGCTCATTCTTCAAAAGGCACGCCATCACGGCCTGGATAAATCCAGACGACGCTTTGACTGCTTGTAGGCCAATGGTTTCAGGTTCTATTTCACTCCCCTCCCGGGGTCCTTTTCACCATTCCCTCACGGTACTCGTGCACTATCGGTCGTCAGCTTGTACTTAGCCTTACGAGGTGGTCCTCGCTGATTCACACGGACTTTCTCGGATTCCGTGATACTCGGGTGCCACACAGGAGAGACATGGTTTTCGTGTACAGGGTTATTACCTTCTACGACCCGGCTTTCCAGACCGGTTCCACTAACGATGTCTTTTGTAACTCCTTGACTGCTCTGCCGCACAGTCAGTGTGGTCCCACAACCCCGCAATGGCATCGCCGACAGGCTGTACCACCATTGCGGTTTAGGCTCTTCCCGTTTCGCTCGCCGCTACTCAGGGAGTCACAATTGTTTTCTTTTCCTCAGGGTACTTAGATGTTTCAGTTCTCCTGGTTCCCTCCAGCCGCCCTATTTTATTCAGGCGGAGGTGACTGGGCATGACCCCAGCCGGGTTTCCCCATTCAGATATCCACGGATCAAAGCCTGTTAGGCGGCTCCCCGTGGCTTATCGCAGCCAACCACGTCTTTCATCGGCATCTGACGCCAAGGCATCCACCATTGGCCCTTTATAGCTTGAGTAACTCTCACATCATGTGCGTCCGGAAACGGCGAATGAAGACCGCCGAACAGACATGATGCTTACTTAATTCTTTGATATTTAAAGATGCTCGTGCTCGCTATGCAGTTTTCAATGGTCCAAGGACGCGCGATCTATTCGCGTCGGGCAGATGCTTGCGCAAGCACCGCTGGAGCTGATCCTCTTTTTGAGGGCTCTACAGGGTGGTCCCGCAGCAATTGCTGCCTTTTCGTTGAAGGAGACACCCGAAGGGTGCATCTTCACAACAGAGCAGTGAAAGCGCAATGCTTGGTGACTCGGTGGTGCTTGAGTGCGGCTACAAACCGAAGTTCGTAGCGGAAACTCAAGGGTCGAATGCTGAATCCTTACATTGAATAACCAGTGATCGACGTCAGGAACTTCTTGAGCTACCCCGGGACATTCGCCCAGGACCCATATCAGTTTTCCTTAGAAAGGAGGTGATCCAGCCGCACCTTCCGGTACGGCTACCTTGTTACGACTTCACCCCAATCACGGACCCCACCTTCGACAGCTCCCTCCTTGCGGTTGGGCCACTGGCTTCGGGTGTTGCCCACTTTCGTGGTGTGACGGGCGGTGTGTACAAGGCCCGGGAACGTATTCACCGCAGCGTGCTGATCTGCGATTACTAGCGACTCCGACTTCACGCAGTCGAGTTGCAGACTGCGATCCGAACTGAGACCAGCTTTATGGGATTGGCTTACTCTCGCGAGTTTGCAGCCCTTTGTACTGGCCATTGTAGCGCGTGTGCAGCCCTGGACGTAAGGGGCATGATGACTTGACTTCGTCCCCACCTTCCTCCGGTTTGACACCGGCGGTCTCCTACGAGTCCCCGGCATTATCCGCTGGCAACATAGGACAGGGGTTGCGCTCGTTGCGGGACTTAACCCAACATCTCACGACACGAGCTGACGACAGCCATGCACCACCTGTTTAGGACGCCGAAGCACACCGGCTTTCACCGGCTTTTCCCTAAATGTCAAGTCCAGGTAAGGTTCTTCGCGTTGCATCGAATTAAGCCACACGCTCCGCCGCTTGTGCGGGCCCCCGTCAATTCCTTTGAGTTTTAGCCTTGCGGCCGTACTCCCCAGGCGGGGCACTTAATGCGTTAGCTACGGCACGGATCCCGTCGATAGAGACCCACACCTAGTGCCCAACGTTTACGGCGTGGACTACCAGGGTATCTAATCCTGTTTGCTACCCACGCTTTCGCTCCTCAGCGTCAGTCACGGCCCAGAGTGCCGCCTTCGCCACTGGTGTTCCTCCTGATATCTGCGCATTTCACCGCTACACCAGGAATTCCACACTCCCCTACCGGACTCTAGTCACAGCAGTATCAGGTGGCCGCTCCGTGTTGAGCACGGAGATTTCACACCCGACTTACTGAACCGCCTACGAGCTCTTTACGCCCAATGAATCCGGACAACGCTTGCACCCTACGTATTACCGCGGCTGCTGGCACGTAGTTGGCCGGTGCTTCTTCTGCAGGTACCGTCAATTTCGTTCCTGCTGAAAGCGGTTTACGACCCGAGGGCCTTCATCCCGCACGCGGCGTCGCTGCTTCAGGCTTTCGCCCATTGAGCAAGATTCCCTACTGCTGCCTCCCGTAGGAGTCTGGGCCGTGTCTCAGTCCCAGTGTGGTTGGTCGTCCTCTCAGACCAACTACCCGTCGAAGCCTTGGTGAGCCATTACCTCACCAACAAGCTGATAGGCCGCGAGACCATCTCGGAGCGGAATCCATTTCTTCATTAGGCCATGCGGCCAGATGAAGGCATCCGGTATTAGCCAAAGTTTCCCTTGGTTATCCCGGTCTCCGAGGCAGGTTTCTCACGTGTTACTCACCCGTTCGCCACTTTCCACCCAGGCAAGCCCGGGCTTCACGTTCGACTTGCATGTATTAAGCGCGCCGCCAGCGTTCGTCCTGAGCCAGGATCAAACTCTCCATCAAGATCTCAACCATTGGCCGAAGCCGCCGGTATAAAATCGGAGAGCCGTCACTACGGGCGAACCCGTGTAACTGGCTAATTTCGAACCGTTGTCTCCCACCGAAGTGGGAGTGCAACGAATTCATTGTTTTTTTTGTGACGGGACATCTTCATAGCCGACTTGATAGCTATGCGATGCCCGCACTGGCTTTTTGCATTTCACTGCTCTGTTGTCAAGGAACACACCTTCGGCGGACGCGCACAAAGCACGCTGTAAACCGAAGTAACACTCGCTCTTGGTTCTTTGTAGCCCTTACGGACAACATCGTTTGCTCCGAGGAGCGCCAGATGAAGAACCAGGCGTTGGTGTCAATCCCCGAAGTTCCGGCAGAACCGGCTGGCGGGGCGAGATGAGAAACTACACCCGTGGGAGCCGTTTGCCAACTCGGAGGGAAGGTTTTTCTTGAATTTCACCGAAAAAGTGGCTCCCGGTCCGAAACCAACACAGCAAAGGCGTTGTAACTATGACAATTGTACCCATCGGCGACGGCCAACTTGCAGCACGCGTCCTTGGAAGTCTTTTCGAGGGACGGACTCATCAGTTTGGACTGTGGAGCCGTCGAGCTTTACGCCACCTTCTCCAATGAGGCGTGTCGCTTCCCGATTTGATGTTGCTAATCCTGAAAGGGTGAGGACCTTGGCAATCGTTAACGCCTCACCGTGCTCGGCGAGCAATTGAAATACTGGGATTTCCGCCGGACGGTCGTGCTGTTTATGCACTCGATTGAATTCCTGTTCCGCGGCCTCCCCCGCGCCGACTCCGTGGTAGAGCTCGCAAACCGCGGCCGCAACCCGTCGTTTGGCAGCATTTGGATGCAGCGATTGATCTGCGCGCTCGGCAACGAACTCGTCGATAGTGGCTTGGAGCCAACCCGTCGCGTATTGCGCGTACGTATTGATCAGCAGGTCAGGAATCGACATGATCTTGCCAAACTGGTCATTGGATGGCTCGGAGATTCCAACGTAATTGCCTAAGCTCTTGGACATCTTGGGGCCATCGAGATCGGGCCCATTGAGCCCGACGAGAATCGGCGTGGTCACGACGACCTGTTGTACTTGACGTTCATCTTTTTGGAGCTGGCGGCCCATAAGTAGGTTGAACAGCTGGTCGGTTCCCCCGAGTTCGACGTCGGCGGTGACCATGACGCTGTCCCAGCCTTGCAGCAGCGGGTACATGAATTCGGTGATCGATATCGGCACACCATCTTGATGCCGTTGCGAAAAATCGTTACGAGCCAACATCTGCGAAACCGTCGCGTGCGAAGTGAGTTGCAAAATCTCGGCAAGTCCCATTTGGGCCAGCCACTCGGAATTCCTGCGCACCTCGAGTTTCGCGGGGTCCGGATCCAGGACTTGCGTGACTTGTTGGATGTAGGTCTCGGCAGCAACATCTACTTGCGCTTCAGTAAGCTGAGGTCTGGTCGTTGATTTTCCGGTCGGGTCGCCCACCCTTGCGGTGAAATCACCCACAATCAGCACCGCGATGTGCCCTTCATCTTGGAACCGCCGCAACGTACGCAGCACGACCGCATGCCCGAGATGTAAATCGCTCGCCGTGGGATCGAGACCGAGCTTGACGCGCAGCGGCCTCCCAGTCTCGAGCTTGCTTTGCAGCTCGGCTTCCGAAATGACGTTGACGGTGCCTTGCAATAGGCGCGTCAGTTGGGATGCAGCAGTATCCATGAGGATCGTCACGCTAGCTGCGACGACTCGTGCGTCGAGCTCGATTAATTCAATGAGCAAGCCCGCGTTCACACGCGACGTTGAGGCAATCCCGTCAAAGCCCTGGCATCGCCGGACCCAGCCGTCCCAGTCTTTCGCGGGTCAGCAGCCTCATTTTTGATGCTCGTTCGCATCCAAAAGGCTGAGGGCGCGCACCCGGTACAGTTCGGCTAGGCCAGACGGGATCGCTGTTCGTTGAGGCGCTCGTTGACCAGCCGAAGCTGTTCTTCCAATGGGCCCGGGCCGGCGCCTCCCGGAGACGTCCGACGTTTTACACCTGCGCCCGGCTGAAGCAAAGGAATCGCTTCGGGACCTAACCGCGGATCTGCTTCGACCAATTCATCCAGTCCAACCCCGCGTTCGATCGATTGGCGCACCAAATTCCCAACCACCGCGTGGGCCTCACGAAACGGGACACCCTGACGAACCAGATGCTCAGCCAAATCAGTAGCTGCATTCGCAGGAGAATCCGCCGCCTCGCGCATTCGTTCGGGCACAACTGTCGCGGTGTCCAAGAGCCCGGCAATTGCACCCAACGTCAACGCACACGTATCGATGGCGTCGAACAACGGCTCCTTATCTTCTTGCAAGTCTCGGTTGTAACTGAGCGGCAGACCCTTCAGCGTTGCCAAGAACCCAGTGAGATCGCCAATCAACCGACCAGCTTTACCGCGCGCGAGCTCCGCGATATCCGGATTCTTTTTCTGCGGCAACATCGAACTACCAGTCGAATACCCATCCGACAACCGAAGAAAGCCGAACTCCTCGGTCGTCCAGAGGACGATTTCTTCGCCGATACGCGACAAATGGATCTGCGTCATCGTTGCGCAAAACAGTGCCTCGGCAACAAAATCGCGGTCGCTCACGGCATCAAGTGAATTCTCGAATGGCCGCGCAAACTCAAGCTGCTGCGCGCTGAATACCGGATCGAGCGGGAGACTCGAACCCGCGAGCGCACCGGCCCCCAACGGACACACATCCGCGCGTGCAAGACAATCGAACCACCGATCAACATCGCGCGACAACGCCCACACGTGCGCAAGCAAATGGTGCGCCAGCAAGACTGGCTGCGCCCGTTGCAGATGGGTATAACCGGGGAGATAATCCTCTTCGGCTTCGAGCGCTCGGCGGATCAACACCGACTGGAGCGCCTGAATGCGTTCGATTTGATCCTTGCCCGCAATCCGCAACCACAGGCGCAAATCAGTAGCCACCTGATCGTTGCGACTCCTTCCCGTGTGCAGCTTGCCGCCAGCATCACCCGCGATTTCTGTAACCCGCCGCTCGATCGCCGTGTGAATATCTTCATCGCTCGGCGCAAACTCGAAGGTGTTCGTCGCGAGCTCCTGGCGAACTTGTTCCAACGCCGCAACAATCGCGGCGCGCTCATCTTCGACCAACAAACCTTGGCGGGTGAGCATCGTGACGTGCGCGCGTGATCCATCGATATCGACTTCCGCAAGCCGCTTATCAAAATGCAAACTCACCGTAAACGCGAGCAGCTCCGCCGACGGCCCTTCGCCAAAACGACCATGCCATAGCGTTTTGGTTGGGTTATCGCTCACCACTTCATCAAGCGATTCAATGCTGTCGTCACTCACTTTGAACCCTGGCGTTCGGAAATGGCGTTCATTTCGCACCCGGTCCCTGGCTCGTTGAATTGCCGCCAGCTCCCTGACCGTCGGGCACCGCGTTCATTTCGCACCCGGTCCCTGGCTCGTTGAATTGCCGCCAGCTCCCTGACCGTCGGGAATGGCGTTCATTCCGGCGTTCATTTCGCACCCGGTCCCTGGCGGCGACTCCAAGTTTGGGCGGAGAGGCCCCAGAGGTAAACGAAACCGGCGCTGTCTTCATGGCGGAACGTATCGGAATCCCCGTAGGTCGCGAGATCGTGATCGTAGAGACCAGTCGGAGAACGGCGACCGATTGCGTAACAACGGCCCGGTTCAAGCCGCAAGCGAACCTCGCCATTCACGTGAGTCTGGGTATTGTCCACGAAGGCTTGCAATGCACTCATCAATGGCGCGTGCCACATACCGTCGTATATCAGTTCCGCGATTCGAATCTCTACTCGCTGCTTCTCGCGCGCCACGTCGCGTTCCAAACAGATTCCTTCTAGGTCTTGATGCGCGTGGATCAACGCAAGCGATGCCGGGCATTCATATACCTCACGGCTCTTTATGCCAACGCGACGATTCTCGACCATATCGACGCGTCCGTAACCATAATCACCGACACGCGTACCGATGTTTTCGATAATCGAACGCAACGAAGCGCGCGCTCCATCGACACTGATCGGAATGCCATTCTCGAAACCAATCACAATTTCCGTCGGTTCGCTCGGAGCATCTTTGGAATTTTTCGTCATCGTGTACGGCTCTTCAGGTGCAGCCGACCACGGGTTCTCCAAGACACCGCACTCAATCGCGCGTCCCCACATGTTCTCGTCGATCGAGTAAATCTTTTCCGCCGTCGCTTCGATGGGGATATCCCACTTCGCCGCGAGCTCGACACAATCAGCGCGGGTAAGGCCCCATACTCGGGTCGGTGCGAGCACCTCTAGATCGGGGTTCAGAATCCGAGTCGACACCTCGAAACGCACTTGATCATTGCCCTTGCCAGTGCAGCCATGCCCGACGGCGGTCGCGCCGTGGCGACGCGCACTGTCGACCAGATGCTCGACAATCACGGGACGGCTCAACGCCGAAACCAACGGATACTTACCTTCGTACAGCGCGTTCGCTTTGAGTGCATGGCTCAAGATCCGGTCAGCAAACTCATCGCGAGCGTCGATGATCTCCACCGCGACCGCACCCGCGGCGTTCGCGCGCGCGTGGATTGCATCGTGTTCGCCCTCGGTGATCTGGCCGACGTCGACGGCACAACACACGACTTCACAATCCCAGTTTTCACGCAACCAACGCACGGCAATCGATGTGTCGAGTCCTCCGGAGTACGCCAGTACTACGCGTTTCGCCATGTTTCTATCCTTTGTCTTCAACGTTGTCGAGTGAGGGGGCTCAGAGACCGGCGAGTTCGCCGAGTTTCGCGGCTATGTCTGCAGTCGTAGTGGAATCGCCAACGATGGCGAGAATTGTGTCGTCGCCGGCCACGGTCCCGAGGATGCCGGGATATCCGTAACGGTCAAGCGCGCTCGCCACAACGTGCGCGCTCCCAGGGGGCGTGCGCAACACGATCATGCTGTCGTTGTGGGCGATATCGACTACGAACTCCCCCATCAACCTGCGCAAGTGATCGTCGCCGCTGTTGTTACGCTCTTTGGTGTATTCAGGAATCGCGTACGCCATCGCGCCGCCAGGCATGCGAACTTTGACCGCCCCCAGGTCTTCGAGATCGCGACTGACCGTCGCTTGCGTAGCGATCACTCCCTCAGCCTCCAAGAGCTGGACGAGT
The DNA here is from genome assembly GCA_025360585.1 of Actinomycetes bacterium. Classification (GTDB taxonomy): domain Bacteria; phylum Actinomycetota; class Acidimicrobiia; order IMCC26256; family PALSA-610; genus F1-120-MAGs023. The sequence goes on from JANYBW010000010.1 coordinate 49,325, forward strand.
TGGGCCTGGCTCGAAACCGGATGATGTTCGAGGATTCGCAGAATGCGATGTTGGCGTTGTGGTCTACCTAAGGCCATGGTCACGATCCTTCTAGCAATTCGACCATGAGCGCCCGGACTGAATCCATCCGATTCGCAGCTTGCGGCCAAATAATTGACTGCGGGCCATCGATCACTTCCGAAGTGACTTCCTCACCGCGGTGTGCTGGCAGACAATGCATAAACAATGCGTTGGGCTTCGCGGTTGTCATCAACGCCAAATCCACTTGATAGGCGCGAAACGACTCAACCCGTTTTGCTCGTTCAGCTTCTTGACCCATCGATGTGAACACATCGCTATAGAGCACATCGGCGCCATCGGCCGCGTCGCCCGGCTCGATAAAAGTATCGATGGTGCCGCCGAGATTCCGGACCCGTTCGACAACGGGTTCCGGCAATTCGAAACCAGGTGGTGATGCGATCGAGAACTCCATTCCCGTCAGCGCGGCTGCGTACGCGATCGATGCCGCGACGTTGTTGCCGTCGCCGATGAATGCGAGCCTTCGGCCTTCGATACTTCCCCACTGCTCTCGGAGGGTCAGAACGTCGGCGAGCGCTTGGCACGGATGCGCCGCATCGGACAGCAAATTGATCACCGGAATCGCAACGGCGTCGGCCATCCGCTCAAGCGTGCGATGCGAGAACGTTCGGCCAGCAATCAGCGCGGTGTATCCCGCAAGCGTGCGTGCGACATCTTCAACCGTCTCGCGGGTATCCAGCCCAACTTCTTCAGGTCGGATATACACAGGATGACCACCCAAGGTGTACACCGCCATTTCGGTCGACGTTCGTGTGCGCGCCGAAGGCTTCTCGAACAATAACGCAGCCCCACGACCTTCCAATACTTTCGGCAACGACGCCGGTTTCTGCTTCCAAGCGATCGCATTCGCAAGGATGCGTTCGATGGCTGCAGCGTCAAGATCATCGATTTCTAAGCATTGTTTGTTCATTGCTGATCCAGAACTTTGGAAAGAAGCTCGACCGCTTCGTCGATTTCGGAATCGCGGATGAGTAGCGACGGCGCGAAGCGCAACGCAGTTGGCGTGACCGCATTGACGATCAACCCAGCCTCCATACATTGATCAGCCACTCTTTTGGCGTCGATACCATCATCAAGTTGCGCGGCAAGCAACAACCCAAGTCCTCGCACCGCATTGACCATGCTCAGGGATTGCAACTGGGCGATGAATCTGGATCCGGCATGCTGCGCACGTCGCGGAATTTGTTCACGCTGCATCACGGTGAGCACTGCGCGCGCCGCGGCAGTGGCCAGCGGTTGGCCTCCGTACGTCGTGGCGTGATCGCCCGGTTTGAATGCTTGCGCAACCGAGTCGCGTGCCCAGCACGCACCGATTGGCATACCGTTGCCGAGGGCTTTGGCCATCGAGACAATGTCTGGGGAGATTCCGCTGTGTTGAAAGCCAAACCATTCGCCGGTGCGGCCCAAACCAGTTTGGACTTCGTCCATGATGAGCAATACTTCGCGCTCGTCGCAAAGTGCCCGGACTGCCTGGAGATACTCGTTTGGTGCACGGTTCACACCACCTTCGCCCTGCAATGGCTCCAGCATCACCGCGCACACGCGATCGTCGGCAAGTGCATTTCGCAGTGCGTCCAGATCGCAAAACTCGACCTGACGAAACCCTTCCGGCAAGGGTTGAAAAGTCTCTTGTTTTTGGGGTTGGCCGGTCGCGGCAAGTGTCGTCAGCGTGCGGCCGTGAAAGCTGCCGTACGCGCTCACAATATGAAAACGGCTGGGGCCGCCATGGGCCTGACCGTATCGGCGCGCAAGTTTGATCGCACACTCATTGGCTTCTGCGCCGCTGTTGGCAAAGAACGTACGGCCGCCACCACCGAGTAGCTCATCTAACATCTTCGCAACGACTGGCTGATGTTCGGTGAGATAAAGATTCGACGTGTGCAACAACGTGCGCGCTTGGTGCGCAATCGCATCCGCAACTTCCGGATTGGCATGCCCTAACGACGTGACCGCGAGCCCGCTCAAACAATCGAGGTAGCGATTGCCGTCATCATCGAACAGATAGCTGCCTTCACCCCGCACGAACGTCACTGGGATGCGGCCGTAGGTTTGCATCACGTACTGTGCATCGAGCGCGTACGCCTCGGATTGAGTGTTCATGCCATCACCATCGTGCCAACGCCTTCGCGGGTAAAGAATTCCAGCAACAACGCGTGGGGCAAACGCCCATCAAGAATGTGCGCGCTGCGCACCCCACCTTGAATCGCGTTGATACAACTATCAATTTTCGGGATCATGCCTTCGCTCAGCGCTCCGCTTTCCATGAGCTGATGCAGGCCTTCGATATCGATGCGACTTATCAACGACTCTTCATCGGGCCAACGTTCATACACGCCCGCTACATCGGTAAGGTACACGAGCTTTTCGGCCGCAAGCGCAGCGGCGATCGCGCCGGCAACGGTGTCGGCGTTGATGTTGTAGGCCTGGCCGGTTTCGTCGGTGCCGACGGTCGCGATCACGGGAATGAGATCCTCAGCGATCAAGCGGTGAACAATGGTTGGATCGATCGCACTGACGTCACCGACGAATCCAAGTTTGGGATCGCGCTGTTCCACTCGGATCAGGCCGGCGTCTTCGCCACTCAAGCCGACCGCGTAACTCCCATGGCGGTTCAGCGCCGAAACAATCTCACGATTCACTTTGCCGACCAAGGCCATCCGAACGATGTCGACAGTCTCGGCATCGGTCACCCGCAATCCATCAACAAAGGTGGACTCTTTCCCGAGCCGCTTCATGAGTTCCGTAATTTGTGGGCCACCGCCGTGCACGACAACGGGATACATACCTACGGCGCGCATCAAGACAACATCAGCGGCAAACAATTCGAGCGGGTCCTCCCCCGTGGTGCCCGCGAGAGCGTTGCCTCCGTACTTGATCACGACGATCTTGCCGGAAAACGCGGTGATATACGGCAAGGCATCAGCTAGCACCGCCGCCTTGACACCGGCATCGGCCAAGCGGGCTTTGAAATCACTGGTCGCGGGTGTAGCACTCATGAGGTTCTCATGTTTTCGGCGATGTATCCGGGCGCGAGATCGGTCGTGAGCATTGTGTGGTTGCCATGGCCACCCGTTCCCAGATCAACGACGATCTCAATGTCGCGCTGTTGCATCAGCTCCATCAGTTTCGCAGTGTCGTGAATGGCGGGGATTCCATTGCGACAGTTCGTGATGCCTTGGTACGAAATGGAGACGGCTTCGGGATCAAAGTACGCCCCACTCGCGCCGCATTCCGAAATAATGCGCCCCCAGTACGGATCACCGCCGTACAGCGAACACTGCACCAATTGACTTTTCGTGATACCGCGCGCTGCGAGTTTGGCGTCGCCTTTCGAACGCGCACCCTGCACGATGACCCGTGCGAATTTGGTTGCGCCTTCAGCGTCGCGGGCCATCTGTTCGGCGATCGATCCGCAGACGGTCGTCAGTGCTGCGACGAAATGGTGGTAATCGTCGCCGTCGGGCGCGGCGATGATGTTGTTACTCGCTGCGCCGTTGGCCAGCACCAACACGGTGTCGTTGGTTGAACGAGCGCCGTCCACATCCATACAGTCGAAGGTCTCGTCCACCGCAGCCGCTAATGCTTGGTGAAGGACCGGCTGATCAATCGCGCAATCGGTCGTGATCGCACACAACATCGTCGCCATCGCGGGCGACAACATTGCGGCACCCTTGGCCATCGCACCAATCGTGATGGTGATGCCGCCGATAATCGCAGTAGCCACGGCCTCTTTTTTTACGGTGTCGGTGGTCAGGATCGCGGTCGCAGCGTCGATGCCATCTTGATCTGTAGCGCCGAGCTTCGCGGTTAGCTGCGGTATGCCGGCTTCGATTCCCTGAAACGGCATCGGAATTCCGATCAAGCCGGTCGAGCAAACCAGCACATTGGTCGGCTCGATTCCGAGACCCAACGCAGTGAGGCTGCACATGGCTCGGGCGTGTTGGCGCCCCGGTTCGCCGGTTGCCGCGTTGGCGTTGCCGGAATTCAGCACGATCGCCGCGGCCTTGCCGTCGGCCAGATGTTCGCGGCTGATTTGAACGGGCGCGGCTTGGCACAAGTTTGTGGTGAACGTGCCTGCGGCCGCGACCGCGTTTCCATCTATGGTCGCAACAATTGCAAGATCGGGCGCGCCATTTTCTTTGATGCCGCACGCCATACCGCCGGCGACAAATCCTTGGGCTGCAGTAACGCTCACGGCGCGACTCCTAGTTTGGGAAGGGCCATCGTTTCGTCGAGGCCCAACAAAATATTGGCGTTTTGGAGCGCGTGGCCAGCGGCGCCTTTGACCATGTTGTCGATGACCGCAATCGCGAGCACTGTGTTAGTGCGATCGTCGTACCGCACAGTGATGTGCACCGAATTCGAGGCGTAGGTTGCGCGAGTTCCGCTCGGTTCATCCGTGATCGTGACGAACGGTTCGTTCGCGAAGTAGCTCCGGTATTGCTCAAGTAAATGCGCGGTCGAGAGACCAGACTGTTTTGGTCGAGCGGTGCATGTGGCGAGTATGCCGCGGGTCATCGGAACGAGATGCGGCGTGAACAGCACGGTGACCGGTTGGCCACCGACGTGCTCCAACGCCATTTCTATTTCCGCGGTATGTCGGTGATTCAAGAGCCCGTACGCACAGACATTTTCGTTGACTTCACTGAAGTGGCTTGTGAGTTTCAACGCGCGTCCCGCACCACTGACACCCGACATCGCGTTCACGATGATGCCAGTCGTTTCGATCAGATCATGCTTCACGAGTGGCGCCAACGCATAGCTCGCAGCAGTCGGATAGCAACCCGGAACTGCGACGTGTTGTTTCGTTGCGATCTCGTCGCGATATAGCTCCGTCATACCGAACGCAAATTTCTTGATGAGTTCCGGTGCGGTGTGCGCGGTGCCGTACCACTGTTCGTACTGCGCTTGCGGCAGTCGAAAATCGGCACCGAGGTCCACGATATGGCCGACCTTGCCGATGAGATCGGGGACGATCGTTTGCGATGCTCCGGGGGGCAACGCCAGAAACGCAACGTCCATGCCTTGCGCAGCATCCGCCGTCGATTGCACGTAGACGCGATCGCCGTAGATCGGCGCGAGCGCAGGGAAGAGATCGGCGACCTTGGCCCCGGCGTTGGATTCCGCGCCCAGGACCTCGACTTCAATTTCGGGGTGAGAAGCCAACAAATTGGCCAAGACGGCTCCGCCATAGCCAGAGGCGCCCAAAATCGCAGCTCGATACGTCATGGTGCATACTATACACCACCATGCATAGCGCGTGGTGGTTGGTAAGGCGAACGCTTCCGCGGGCGCGGCGAATGCAGTACCAAGCACCAAGCCTGGTACTGCGAACACTCCCGAGGGCGCAGCCAATGTCGTACCAAGCCGGCGATACGCTCGTGTCGTAGCTTGGCGGCTGAACGGATCCGCCAGTATTCACCAAAGGCAATTTCCACATCGATACCGAAAAGTCCGAGCACCTTGGGCTGCCCGGTTTGGTAGCCCATGGCGCGCAATCGGCCGGACGGCGGAGGCAGGTATCTACCGGGTCGCGCGGGCCATGTAGAACCAAATTGGAAATGGTGCGCCTTGATCTCGCATTGCGAGGCGAGCGGCTAGCACGGCTCGCCCGCCTTCGGTGATTTCGTAGTACCACGATTCGGCGGCGCCGGGCGCGGGCGGATCGTCGTTGAGCGCGAGTGCGGCTTCTTCGTAGTACGTGCGCAGATCATGCGCGATCCCGACCGGGTTATCGCGCAGGCCAACTTCGTTCCATGGGGCTCCATCAACGATTGCAACGAGTTTTTGCATCTCAGCCGCGAGGTCGTCGACTGCGACCGCGCGCCCAACCGACGTGACCCCACCGCGCGCGTTGCGAGTGCGGTCGAACGCGGCGCGCAACGCGATGAGCTCATCCACTGCGGGCGCCAAGGTCGCGTCGAAGCGCGGTGGAACCGCACACGCAAGTGGGGTGGCATCATCGAGTTCGATCACAACAGGGTGATCACGTAACACCGGCCCGGCCGCGAACTCGAGCGTTGCGAACGCGTGCTGCAAGACGTCGTGTTGAAATTCAGCGTCTTGAGGTTTGCCTAACGGCCGGCCCAGTGGGAATTCGCAATACAACGCGCGCGGCGGTCGCATCGTTTCGGCGACTTTGCGAATCGAAATCAACGAAACGGTTGCAAGACCTTCGGCCTCAAAAACGTGGGCGAGCGTACTCACGGTACGCGAACAAAGCGGTCAGACGGGCGTGAGCAACACAACATCGACACCGTCCGCGAGCAACTCCCTTGCCGCGCGAGGTCCGGCGTCGAGGCGCAGCGACGACACAGTGTCTTCTTGGTTGCCGGCAAACGCAAGGTGACGGGGCGCAACGCTGCCGATGATCCTGCGGGCGGCAAGTTCTTCGAGGCGATTGATCGGAAACACCACGTCGAGATCCGCGGCGAAACCGGCGCGATCGAAATTGGGTGACCAATGCCCGAGCACTAAATCGCGGTCCGTCCGATTGATCACGCGGTAACTCGTATCGGTGTTCGTGTAGCCGTCGTCGTGGCTGCTGTGCAAGGCTGCCGTAGTGACGATCGCAACCGAACATTCGGCCAGCGGCGGCGGCACAACGAAGGCGACCGAATCAAAGACGGGCATCGGCAGATTGCCGGCGTAGGCCCGCATATCGTGGTCAGTACTCATTGCTGAACAGTCTGTCATAGTCGCTACGACCGTTTCAAACTATTGACATGATCTCTGCCATTTGTCTACAGTACGAAGAGCTGGGGAACCTCTGTCCCGGCGCAACGAGTTCGGCGCAACGAGTTCGGCGTAATGAGTTCGGCGCAACGAGTTCAGCGTGAAGAGTTCAGCGAAGAGCAACCGATGAGTCCCGATAGGAACGGCCATGATCAAAGTCACCTTGCTTGGCACCGGAAATCCCGTCCCCGACCCCAACCGTGGTGGCTCCGCGACGCTTGTTCAAGCGGGCGGCAACGCCTACTTGTTTGATGCCGGCCGAGGGGTACTTCAACGGCTACTCGGTGCGGGTGTGCTCCCGGGAATGTTGTCTGCGGTGTTACTGACTCATTTGCACTCGGATCACATCACGGATCTCAACGATGTCATCACGACGCGTTGGGTGATGTCGCCAGTGCCGTCCGTTACTCGCCTCTGGGGGCCGCAGCGAACGCAAGAGGTAGTCGACGGAATTCTCGCGATGCTGCAACCAGACATCGAATACCGCCTCGCGCACCACGAAGACCTGAGCTGGACTCCCGATGTCGCCGTGACGGAACTCAACGCCGGAGTAGTACTCCAAGAAAATGGAGTCCGCATTGTTGCCGAGGCCACGGACCACCGCCCTGTGGAACCAACGATCGGCTACCGCATCGAACATGATGGCCACGTGGTGGTCATCGGTGGCGACACGATCCCCTGCGACGGCCTTGATTCACTCTGTGCGAATGCAGATATTTACGTGCAGACCGTGCTGCGCGACGACCTCGTTTCTATGATCCCGATGCAGCGGTTCCAAGACACGATCGACTATCACTCCAGTGTCGCACAGGCTGCACAAACGGCCGCTCGCAATCGGGTGAAAAAGCTGGTGCTAACGCACATGGTTCCAACGCCAGCTCCCGGTTCCGCGCACGAATGGATCGCGATCGCGGCAGAACACTTCGACGGCGAGATCATCTTCGGGGAGGATCTCACCGTCATCGAAACCCAATAATCGTGCAACGATTCGCGACGGCCGCAGGCGCTATCGTGCATCGCTAATGGACAACATCGAGCTCACCGACCTGTTCGAAAACAATCGGGCGTGGGCAGCTCAACAAACCGAACTCGATGCGCGCTTTTTCACCGCGCTCGCGCAGCAGCAACGGCCGAAGTACCTCTGGATCGGCTGTGCAGATTCTCGAGTACCCGCGAACGAAATCGTGGGGCTTCCCCCCGGACAGGTTTTCGTACATCGCAATATTGCAAACGTCGTCGTGCACAGCGATCTGAACTGTTTGTCGGTAATCCAATACGCGGTGGATGTGTTGTGTATCGAGCACATCATCGTGACGGGCCACTACGGCTGCGGAGGCGTAGCCGCGTCAATCGACGGCGAACGCCACGGCCTCATCGACAATTGGTTGCGACACATTCAAGATGTCGCGCACCAGCATCCTGCAGAACTCGCCGCGATCCAAGACCCCACCGCACGCTCGAACCGCCTGTGTGAACTCAACGTCGAGGCGCAAGTTCGCAACGTGGCCCGCACGACCATTGTGCAAGATGCATGGGCACGCGGCCAGGACGTCGCGTTACACGGTTGGGTCTACGACCTCAACGACGGCCTATTGCGCGACCTCAACGTCACCACGACCGAGGTCTAACCGCTCGTTGCGATGGTGTGACGGACGATCCTGACCGGTCAGCCCATGTGGGCGATGAACAAGCCACCGGCCGGCGACGTCCCGAAGCCCACGACAAACGCTCCCGAGAGCGCCGCGGCGTAGATCTCGGGACCACCGAGCATTTGCCAATGGGCCCGTCGGTTTTCGAGATCTGCGGTCCAATAGGGCTCTTCGCAAAAGCTGTTGATCACAATGCCCGCGGTGGCCATGACGACGGGGCTGGCGTCGCATCCTTTGGTCAACGTTTCCAACACCGAGCGAACACCTCGGCGATGCGGCCAAACCGGTTTTGCTCGTTCGGCGTGTATTGGGTGATTCACCACAACCCACCACCCACACCAAAGGACCCATCATGCATGTTCGGACCACACAACGGTTGCGAGTCGGGCTCAGCGCCGCCGCGATCGGCGCGATTTCACTCGCCGGCATCTCTGCCGCATCAGCCAGCGGCGGCAGCGGTTCCGGTGGCGGCGGCGGAGGCGGCGGAACCCGCCCTCCGTTGACGTGTGTCATTACTTCGGTGACGACCATCCCGAATGTAATCGGCACTTCGACCATCGCGGTCGCTCCCGCGGGCTCGATCCGGCTCGTGCAAGCCGCGACTGGCTTGACCATCACCAACGTGTCGTCGAACTCAGGCTGGAGTGGTTCAATCGGCTTGGCAACCGGAGTCAAAGTTGGCGCGCAATGGGACAACAAAGCCAAGACCGTCAAGGAAAAGGTTGAGGTTCGTTGGGCCCCGGCGTACTACGGCGCGGGCAACCCGAACGTCGTGGAAATCAAGACCTGCTCGTAAACCCAACGAGCACGCGGTTGAACCATCGCGCCCGGGCGGCGCGATGGTCCACCGTCACTCTGCTCGACCATTCACGCAGCCATTGTTGAAAGACTGCGGGGGGCGAACGCCTACCGTGGTGTCTGTGGTTGCCTACGAAACTCTGCGGCTCGGACCGTTCACGGTCGATCCGCCAGTCGTGCTGGCACCCATGGCCGGAGTGACGAACCGCGCGTTTCGCCGACTATGTCGCCGCTATGGCGGTGCACTGTTGGTGAGCGAAATGGTGAACGCACGAGCGCTGGTCGAGCGCAGTCCTCGCAGTTTTCAGATGATCGAGTTCGATGAAGACACCGAAACTCGCAGCCTCCAGCTCTACGGTACGGACCCGAAGACGATTGGTGAAGCCGTGCGGATCGTCGCGGATCGGGGCGTGAACCATATTGATTTGAACTTCGGTTGCCCTGTTCGCAAGGTGACGCGCCACGGTGGCGGCTCGGCGATTCCGTGCCGGCCGCGCTTACTTCATGCGATTGTTGCATCCGCAGTGCGTGCCGCGGATGGACTCCCAGTGACCATCAAGATGCGCATGGGCATCGACGACGACCGCATGACCTTTCTGCCCGCGGGCCGTGCCGCGGCCGATGCGGGCGCGGCGTGGGTAGCACTGCACTCGCGCACCGCGCAGCAGTACTACTCCGGCCATGCGCGCTGGCAAGCAATTGCGGAACTCGTGGAGGCGCTGCCCCACACTCCGGTCTTGGGCAATGGCGATATTTGGTCCGCCCAGGATGCACTGGTCATGCGCGAACAAACTGGCTGCGCGGGTGTCGTCGTTGGCCGTGGCTGTCTCGGGCGCCCTTGGTTTTTTGGCGATCTGCGCGCTGCGTTTGCGGGCGAGGAGCGGCCCAGCGCTCCGACGACGGGCGAAGTGTGCGCGACCATTCTCGAACACGCTCACCTCATCGCCGAACACCAGACCCCACACCACGCGGTGCTCGCAATTCGTAAACATATTGGCTGGTATTTCACTGGCTATCCGGTTGGCGGAGTCGCGCGCAAAGAGATCGTGCTCTCGAATTCGCTGGCGGAACTCGAACAAAAGCTCAACCTCATCGACCCGTCGATTGAATTGCCTGATCACGAACGCGATACCCCGCGCGGCACTCGCCGAGGACCCCATGGAATCACCTTGCCCGACGGCTGGCTATCTGCGGATGCCGATACGCCGCCGGAGTTCGACGACACGGATCTGGTGATGTCCGGTGGCTGATGCCGCACCACTCAATCTCATCCTTGGATCGGCATCACCGCGTCGCAAAGACCTGCTGGAAACGATGGGATTGCGTTTCGACGTAGTGGTTGCGGACATCGATGAATCAACGCGCAGTAACGAAGATCCGGCGAGGTACGTAGCGCGGCTCGCCCGATCCAAAGCACTCGCAGTTCTCGCTGAACGTTCCGGCGACGACCACACGGTCGTTATCAGCGCCGATACGTGTGTCGTGCGCGACGCCGAGATTCTTGGCAAGCCCCGCAATGCCGATGATGCCCGAACGATGTTGCAGTCGTTGTCTGGACGCGACCATTTCGTGCACACCGGCGTTGCGATCTTGTTTCGCAATCGGGAAGCCACACACGTCGAGACCACAACCGTCACGTTCAATGTTTTGAGCGACGCGACGATTGACTGGTACATCTCGACCGGAGACGCGTTCGATAAAGCTGGCAGTTACGGAATGCAGTCGTTCGGTGGCGTATTCGTCGAGCGAATCATCGGCAGCCCGAGCAACGTCATCGGACTTCCCTTGCATGTCGTGGCGCAACTCGCGGTCGAAATCGGCATCGATCTCCACCAGTTCCGAATCTAGAACCTGCGTTGCGCAAGAATGGTCGCCATGGAGGCACACCGGCTCGATAACCCTGTGTTCAGCGCGCTCAACTCGGTCCACGCTCCGCTGGCGCGCACCCACGGCACGGCGCGGGCGTACATCGAGACCATCTCGCCGTTCATGGGCGCAGAGCGGCTCGATACCCAGGGATGGGCAGATCTCGCGCAGCTCGATACTTCAGCCCGCCTTATCGGCAAGGACATGGGCGCAATACCAGCAGGATCCAACGTGGTATTTCACGCGGGGCTCGCACAAATGATCGCGCCCGAGCTCAACGATTTCGCGACGCCCCACGAAACGCGTCCACTCACCGATGCCGATGTGCCCGCCATGCTCGATCTCACCGAGCGGACAAAACCAGGACCGTTTCGGGAACGGACCATTGGGTTCGGGGGCTACGTGGGAATCTTCCAGGCCACAGGCGATGGTGACGGCGGTAGCGAACGGCTTGTGGCGATGGCGGGTCGCCGGATGCAGACGCCCGAGGCTTGCGAGATTTCTGCGGTGTGCACCGATCCGAGTTTCATGCGCCAAGGAGCTGCGACGCAGCTCACCCGCATCGTCGCGGCTGGCATACACGCGATGGGCAAGACCGCGTTCCTTCACGTGAGTGACGAAAATCCAATTGCGCGAAAGCTCTACGAAACACTGGGGTTTTCGCAGCGCGCTCAGCTTGAGGTGTGCGCGGTTGTTTTCGCGCCAGCGGCCAGCAAGTAACCTATCTCCTTCGTGCGCTTCTTACGCGGTGATCATCCCAGCTACGACCTTACCTACGACGATGTCTTTATGGTTCCGAACCATTCTTCAGTGACATCGCGCTTCGGAGTCGATCTGGCAACGATGGACGGCACCGGCACGACGATTCCGATTGTGGTTGCCAACATGACGGCGGTGGCCGGGCGGCGCATGGCGGAGACCGTCGCTCGTCGAGGGGGCATCGCCGTCATCCCCCAGGACATTCCTCTCGACATCGTCCGAGAGGTCGTGCAATGGGTCAAAGCCCGCCACCTTGTCTTCGACACTCCGATCACGATGGCCCCGCACGAAACTGTGGGCGAAGCGCTGAACTTGTTGCCGAAACGTGCGCACGGAGCGGTGATTGTCGTGGAGAGTGGCCGACCGATTGGTGTCGTAACCGAAGCGGATTGTCACAGCGTCGATCGGTTCACCCAACTGGAGCGGGTGATGTCCAGCGACCTCGTGACAATCGCCCACAACACCGAGCCCGAGACTGCGTTTCGCGTGCTCCACGAGGCTCGACGCAAACTCGCACCAGTAGTTGGGCCCGACGGCAAGCTCGTTGGGATTTTGACTCGCACTAGCGCATTGCGATCCACGATTTACGCGCCCGCGGTCGACGCGCACGGCCAGTTGCGCATCGCGGCGGCGGTCGGGATCAACGGCGACGTTCAGCAACGAGCGGCGCAGCTCATCGAGGCCGGCGCCGATGTATTGGTCGTTGACACCGCGCACGGCCATCAACAACGCATGTTGGATGCGTTGCAAGCCATTCGCTCATTAGACCCGGCGATCCCGGTCTGTGCCGGCAACGTTGTTTCTGGCGAAGGCGTGCGCGATCTCGTCGCCGCCGGCGCCACTATTGTCAAAGTTGGCGTCGGGCCGGGAGCGATGTGCACAACCCGCATGATGACCGGCGTCGGGCGCCCGCAATTTTCTGCGGTCCTCGAATGTTCGACAGTCGCGGCCGAGTTGGGCGCCCATGTATGGGCCGACGGTGGCGTGCGCCATCCCCGTGACGTCGCGTTGGCGCTCGCAGCCGGTGCGAGCAACGTGATGATTGGTTCTTGGTTCGCGGGTACCCACGAATCGCCGGCCGACGCCCAGCGCTCGGCCGATGGTCGCCTCTACAAAGAGAATTTCGGCATGGCTTCGGCGCGCGCAGTCGCAAACCGCGCTACGGACGAAGACCCCCTCGAGGCAGCCCGCAAGGCACTGTACGAAGAGGGCATTTCGACTTCGCGCATGTACCTCGACCCTGCCCGTGCAGGGGTCGAGGATCTCATCGACGACATCGTTGCGGGAGTGCGATCTGCCTGCACCTACGCAGGAGCAGCATCCATCTCCGAGCTCCAAGCCAACGCAGTCATCGGAGTACAAACTGCTTCGGGCTATCACGAGGGCCGTCCACTCGATTCGAGCTGGTAAACCAAACTGATGCTGACGCTGCACTGGTTCTTACCAACGGGCGGCGATTCGCGCGACGTCTTGCCCACGGACCCGAATGCCGTACGCCGCCCGCCAAGTTTGCAGTACCTCGCGCAAGTCGCAACAGCATGCGAAGCATTGCGCTTCGACGGGCTCCTGACTCCCTGCGGGACGGGATGCGAAGACGCTTGGCTCGCCACGGCGGCCTTGCTGACCATCACCCAGCGAATCAAGTTTCTCGTTGCGTTTCGCCCCGCACTCCTGACCCCAACGCTCGCGGCACAGATGGCCTCGACGTATCAGCGACTCTCGGACGGTCGTTTGTTACTCAACATCGTTACCGGAGCAGAGCAAGCCGAACTCGCACGGTTTGGTGTCTTCGAAGACAAAGCGACTCGTTACGAAAAAACTGCTGAATTCATTGAGGTTCTTCGCGGGGCATGGCAAGAGACGTCGTTTGATTACGCGGGCGCGCACTATAAAGTACGCAATGCAACAACCCGGCTCAGCCCCGAGCCCAACCCTCCGATCTATTTCGGTGGGGCCTCGCAGGAAGCGGAACGGGTCGCGGCTGAGCATGTCGATGTCTACTTGGCGTGGGGTGAGACTCCAACAATGGTGAGCGAGCGCGTCGCCCGCATGCGTACGCTCGCCGCGCAGCACAACCGCACGTTGCGATTCGGTATCCGATTTCATGTGATCGCCCGAGCGACCGAAGCCGAAGCTTGGCACGAAGCCGATGTGCTTCTGAGCGGCATGGATCCGCAAGCGATCACGAACGCACAGGCCGATTTCGCGAGCACTGCATCCGTAGGCCAGCAACGCATGGCGGCGCTGCACGGCGGCCGCACCGACAACCTTGAGATTTATCCGAACATTTGGGCCGGGATCGGGCTCGTACGCGGAGGCGTCGGGACAGCCATCGTTGGCTCCTACGAACAGGTCGCGGATCGTATCGGCGAGTATCACGAACTCGGTTTCGATGAGTTCATCCTTTCGGGATACCCGCACCTCGAAGAGGCCTACTGGTTCGGTGAAGGCGTCATGCCGATTCTGCGCAACCGAGGTCTGCTGCCAGCCATCGAAGGACCAACTACACCGGTCTTTTCGTTTCGATAGGCAACGGGCAGTTCGCCGCTAGTTTCATATCGTGACGAAGCGGATTGGGCTCTTGATCGTTGGCCATGTCGATCCCAAAAGTACGCACATTGGCGGTGATTATCCCGAACTCTTCTCCAAGCTCTTCGCGGGTCACCATCTCGAGCTCGTTCGTTACGATTTAGATCTTGGCGCGTTTCCTGATCGAGTCAACGAATGCGACGGGTGGTTATGTTCACCGAGTCGGCTCTCGGTCTACGACGACGCGCCCTGGATCGCTGATGCCGAAGCGCTGCATCGGGAGTTCATCGCTCGCGAAATTCCTTACGTGGGCGTATGTTTTGGTCATCAGCTGCTCGCCCAAGCACTAGGAGCACCGGTAACTCGCTCCGCTGGTGGATGGGGAGTCGGCGTGCAGCGGTACGCGGTTTCACGGCAGGAAACGTGGATGGGAGCAAAGGCACCCGAGGCATTTGCATTGCTTGCCAGCCATCAAGACCAAGTCATGGAATTGCCAGCGGATGCATCACTGCTGTTCACTGCGGAGTCCGGGTATTGCCCGATCGCAGGCATGACTGTCGGCGATCGGGCCTGGACGATACAGGCCCACCCTGAGTTCACGGCGCCACTCGCCGATCATCTCCTCGCAGGACGCATTGAGCTCATCGGAACGCAACGGGTGGCGGCAGCGAGAGCATCCCTCACCCAGCCGATTGATCAACCGCTCGTTGCGCGGTGGATCGCGACCTTCTTCGAACAAACGTGAACCGTCCGAAACGAGCGGGCCAGGGCTCCCGAGAAACATTCCTACTGCAGCTCTCCGTGCTTGAGCCGTGGATACAGGCTTTTGGCACCACTCGTGAGGCGCGCAAACATACACACGCACACGAACATGCCCGCAGCGTGCCACCCAAACATTTCGATACCCATCACCGTGCACGCCAACGGCACCTTCGCGGCGGCGCCGTACACCGCGACAAATCCGAGCGCCGCAAGCAGTTTCGGATCAACACCCAACGGAGTTGCGAGCGCTGCACCAAGCGCGGCCCCGATCACGAACAAGGGCGTGACTTCACCGGCGCGAAACCCACTGCCACTCGTGAACGCCGTCATCAGCAACTTCACCAAGAACGCTCCGCCGGCGATCGACGCTCCCCGCAACGCTTGATCAGCAAGCGGCGCCGACAGGCCGAGATACTGGCGACCAAACAGCAGCGCCAAGGTCACCACCCACACGCCTCCGATCGCCGCGGCCAACGCCGGCTTTTGGGTTCGAACGCACAACCACCGAATTACCGCAACGACCCGTAGATAGAGCCCGGCGACGAACCCAAATACCGCAGCAGCGACAACGAGTTTTACACCGATGCCCAAGGATCCACCGCCACCGATCGATTCCCGCACAGCATGCCGGTAGCCGAGCGACTGCACGACTGCATTGCCAGTAAATGCCGCGATCGCGCAGGGCACCAACGCCCGCAAACGGAGTCCGTAACGCTTCGATTCTTCAAGCGCAAACACCGTCCCCGCGAATGGCACTCCGAAGACCGATCCAAACGCCCCGGCGATCGAAGCGTGTATCAACAGCCGCCGAATTTGCGGAGCAACGTGTATGCGGCGGGCCAGCGAATCAGTGATCGCCGCAGACATTTGCATCGCCGTGCCTTCGCGGCCCGCTGAACCACCCGCGAGATGGGTCGCCCACGTACTGATCAGACTCATCGGCGCGAGTCCCAACGGCACCCCCGCACTGGGTTGTTGAATTTCGCGGGCAATCGTGAGATTGCCATTGCGAATGCGCGCATCGCAGCGTTCGTACACGGCTGAGATGAGGAACCCAACCGCCGGCAAACACCACACCAACCAACCGTGGGCACCGCGGGTGCGCGTCACGCCATCCAACACACTGAGGAACCCGAAACTCCCCAATCCGGCGATGGCCCCGCTCAACGCGCTCAGCACCAGAACTTTCGGAGCCCACCAGGCGACGGTGACATCGGGCGGCGTGGGACGAAAACGTTTCATGGGCGAGTACCGACACTACGAGACGCCAGCGAGTCCGACTTACTACTGTGGCGATGTTCGCGTTCACAAGTCAGGGAGAAGTTGAATCATGAGCCGTCTTCGTTTTGGAGCCTTTCTCGCGCCGCACCATCCGGTCGGCGAGAACTACACGCACATGCTCCAACGAGATCTGGCGCTCGGCGCGCACCTCGATCAGCTCGGATTCGACGAGATTTGGTGCGGCGAACATCACTCGACAGGCTGGGAAGTCATTGCTTCACCAGAACTGTTCTTAGCCGCGCTGGCCGAACGCACTTCGCGCATCAAACTCGGTACTGGCGTGATTTCGTTGCCGTATCACAACCCATTCATGGTCGCGCAGCGACTCGTGCAGCTCGACCATCAATCGCGCGGCCGGGTGCTTTTTGGAAGTGGACCAGGCGCGTTGCCGTCGGATGCGAAAATGTTGCGGCTCGATCCGCTGCGTCAGCGCGCGATGCAAGACGAAGCGTTAGGTGTGATCATTCGGTTACTGAACGGCGAAGTCGTGAGCCACGAATCCGATTGGTTCACCCTCGACGAAGCCGAGCTGCAAGTCATGCCGTTCCAGGAACGAATCCCGATGACGGTGGCATCGTCGATTTCTCCGAGTGGCATGAAACTGGCGGGAAAATACGGCATCGGTGCACTCTCGATCGCTTCGAACTCAACCGAAGGTCTCCTTGCATTGCCAACGCAATGGTCCTTCGCCGAAGCTGCCGCGGCAGAACACGGCAGCACCGTTTCGCGGGCCGATTGGCGCGTGCTCGTGGCCTTTCATCTCGCCGAAACGCGTGAACAAGCCCGCAACGAAGCCGTGGATGGCATGCAACGTTGGAACAATGACTACAACGTGAAAGTGTTGGGTCGGCCAGACGCAAAGCACATGGACGACAAATGGGCACTCATGGAACAAGCAAGCTCAACCGGAACCTCCGGCGCAGGTGCAGCCGTAGTGGGAACCCCCGACGACATGATCGCCGCGATCGAATCGCTCCAGGAACTCACCGGTGGCTTCGGCACAGTGATTGGTTTCGTGCACGATTGGGTTCAGCCCGAGGCAAACCATCACAGTTGGGAGCTCTTCGCCCGTTACGTGATGCCGCATTTTCAAGGGCAATTGAAATCGTTGCACCGTTCGGCCGAACGGGTAGGGGCGAATCAAGTTGAACTGATGGCCGGCGCCGGTGCCGCGATTTTTGCCCAAATCCAAGCCGACGAAAAGGCGAGCGCCGCGTTCGCGGTCACGATCGCGAATTCAGCAGCGAAAGCCGGCGCAGGTTCATCGGCCGCTGCGGGCGCAGCGATGCAAGCCGCTGAGCTGACCGAGACGACGTAGCGCCCGTTCGGCACCGTGCCATTTTCGGAGGTCGGCTACGGCCTGGGCGCCGTCCAGGTAAGCAACTCACCCGTGCCCGTTTGCAACATCGTGCCCGGAAACACCCGCAGATGCCACGGCCGTAATTGCAGCGCCGCAAACGTCGGGGTAAGCGGGCCATCCTTCCACGGCGGGATGATCGATGGGTCGTAACCCACTGGCGCGGGCCCAAACGTAAAGAGATCCCAAACTCGTTGCTTCGTAGCATCATCGGTACACCACTCGCTCGCGCATTCGGCAATGCACGTGTCGTGCGAAGGTGCCCAATAGTTCAATGAAATATGGGGTGAGTGCTCGAGGTGCGCCAACTTTACCGGAGTTGGGCCAGTCGCAATCCAGCCGATCAGTTCTTCATCGACCCATTCCCAAATCGGGTGGAGCACTCGGCTGCGCGGCCGATTCTCCACGTCGACGGTGGCGGCTGCACACCACACGATCTCATGCGCCATCGTTTGAAAGGCCGTAGCAGTAGCTCGATAGTTGCTCATGGCCGAAGTCTCGCACAATGACCACCGAGCGACGGTCAACCATTGCTCCGGGGTAACTTCGAAGCATGATTCGAGAGGTCGCAATACTCAACGTGCGCGCCGGCCAAGCCAATGCATTTGAAACCGCGATGGCTGAGGCCCTCTACCTGATCCGATCGACGCCAGGGTTCCAGCGCATCACCGTCGAGCGGTGCATGGAAACGGCGAGTCGCTATCTGCTGAACGTGGAATGGGCCGACTTGGAAAGCCACACGGTGGGCTTTCGAGAGTCGGACCGATTCCCGGAATGGAAAGCCGCGCTTCACCATTTCTACGACCCGTTTCCGGTAGTTGAACACTACGAATATTGCATCGAAGCCGCGGGGCCTGCGTGAACGCGACTCCAGCAGCCGCACCCCGCACGCTATCCACCGATCGTTTGATCCCGCAAAAGGTCGGTTTGCACCACAATCCCGCCGACGATTTTGACCACCCCAATGTTGCCGACGGCCATCGATGCAAGCCGCAGGTGCTGCACCGGCTCCGCAATCCTCAAAGCTGAGCCACCGCCCACCAAGGGTGCTAGCAGTCGGACATCGAAGCAAGGGCTGCGCAAATCCTCATCCGACTGGGGCGTTTCGCGGTACGAGGCGGCGATCAAAGCTCCGATTTTGGCCAGACGGTGCATATCAGCGAGCTTCGCGACTGCGAATCATGGGTAGCGACATACGTTCTGTAGCACAAGCTCAATCGCAATTGTCTTGAAGAAACCTCAACAAATACAGTTACTATTCCAACACCAGCCACGAAAGCACCGCGGGCAACTGCGCCAGGACGGCGCCGCAGCTCAAGCGACTACGTCGTAGGATCGGCGGAGATGCATTACTCAATTCGGCGCTACTCACCCGACGACATCGACTTCATGTGGGAGATGTTGTACCAATCGCTGTACGTTCGTGACAGCGCGGCACCGTTTCCCCGAGCCGTTCTAGAACAACCCAACATCGCGCACTATCTCAGTAACTTTGGTCAAAACGCTGGCGACGACGCGCTCATCGCCTGTGCCGCACACGGCGCCTCGATTGACGACGACCCAGTCGGCAACCCCGACCGCGCACGCGAGGCCGTGCCCATCGGCGCCCCCATCGGTGCCGCATGGTGCCGGCTGATGACTGCTGGCGACCCTGGCTACGGCTACCTCGCCGACGACATCCCCGAGCTTGGCATGGCCATCGTTGCCGAGTGGCGTTGGCGAGGCGTCGGCCGCGCGCTGCTCACCGAACTCCTTGAACGCAATCCCGTGATGAGTTTGAGTGTCGATGCCGACAACGCTGGCGCGCACAAACTCTACGAATCACTCGCATTCACAACCATCAGCACCATCGACGGAACGCACACGATGTTGCGAGACGGCACGGCTTTCGATCGATCCCGCTAGTAGCTCCAAGCATTACTCCGTGACGGGCAAGGGCGTGTGTTGGAGATCATGGACAAAGCGATGAAATAGCGTCCCGAACTCTGAACGCTCTTGCGGGTCCCAACCTTCCAAAACGTTCTGCAAATGTTGGCGGCGCACGAAATCGGCGCGGGCCGCGAGATCCCGACCCTTGTTCGTCGGCGACACCAGTACGACGGATCCATTCGTCGGGCTCGGCTTGCGGCGAATCAGCTTGGCCTCCTCCAGCGCGTTGAGCTGACGACTCACCGCCGCAACGTCCATTTGCGCGATCCGGGCCAATGCCGCTACCGAAACTTCATCGACTGTCCCGATCGCTCGGATCACCTGCACCGCTTGCTGCGAGAGCGCCAATCCGGCAGCGTCGACGAGCGCATCAGCAACTCGGCGGCTGGCCAGCAGACGTTGGAGCTGACCCAGCGCGGCCGAGATGGTGTCGTGAGATTCTCGGTGCTTGTCGATTTAGCCACGCTACTGTAGAGTGTTGACTCAGTCAAGGGTTTGAGATTCGCCCACCGTCGTTGCACACCGCCCAGCACCGCACAGTCTGAAAGGCCATCATGTCGACTGCAACCCAAGATCGTTACACGATCATCTCCTCGGACTGCCACGCGGGTGGTTCACACGAGCAGTACCGCGAGTTTCTCGAATCGCGCTACCTCGAAGATTTCGATGCATGGCGTAACAAATACAAGAACCCATTTCGCGATCTCCAAGACGGTGGCCGTATCCGCAACTGGGACGACACCCGCCGCATCGGCGATCAACAAGATGATGGCGTGGTCGCCGAGGTGGTCTTTCCCAACACGATCCCGCCTTTTTTTCCGAGCTTCGTCTTGTTCGCTCGACCGCCCCGTGCAGACCAATACGAGTTGCGCCTTGCGGGCATACGCGCCCATAACCGTTGGCTCGCCGATTTCTGCGGCCGCCACCCAGAACGCCGCGCGGGTATCGGCCAGATCTTTTTGAACGATGTCGACGATGCCCTCGAAGACTTGAAGTTCATCCGCGACAACAATCTCCGCGGTGGCGTGTTGATCAGCGCGGTACCGCCCGATGTGGATTACGTCAAGCCGTTGTACGATCCGTGTTACGAACCGATCTGGCAGTTCTGCGAAGACAACAACATCATCGTGAACTCCCACGGCGGCACCGGTAACCCGAGTTACGGCAAATACTCGGTCGCCGATTTGCTGTTCATCACCGAAGTGAGCTTCTACGGCCAACGACCGTTCGTGCAGTTGCTGTTGAGCGGCGTGTTCGAGCGCCACCCCAACTTGAAGTTTGTGATGACCGAACAGGGTTGTGCTTGGCTCGTGCCAATGCTTGCGCACTTCGACAGTGTGATCGACAAGATCCGTCGCACCGGGCGCATGGGCGAGATGGTGTACTCCGAAGAACACGCACTCAAGCAACTCGCGAGCGACTACTTCCGCCAGAACTGTTGGGTCGGCGTTTCGCAGCCGAGCCCAGCTGATGCCGCGGCCCGCGAAATTCTCGGGGTCGACAAGTTCATGTGGGGTAGCGACTACCCGCACAATGAAGGCACACACCCGTTCACTCGTGAACACCTGCGTGCGTTGTTCAGTGATACGCCCGAAGCCGAGATGCGCAACATTCTCGGCGGCAACACTGCCAAGCTCTACGGCTTCGATCTCGAAGCGCTCGCGCCGTATGCCAACAAGGTAGGGCCGACGGTTGCGGAGCTCGCGCAGCCACTCACCGAGATGCCCGAAAACCCCAATGAAGCATTGATCAAATCAGTGACAGGACGGTTCTGATGAAAAGCCCAATTTGCGAAAAGCTCGGTATCGATGTTCCGATCTTCGCGTTCTCACATTGTCGCGACGTTGTTGCGGCGGTGACTCGCGCTGGCGGCTTCGGCGTACTGGGCGCGCTCGCGTATTCGCCAGAGCGGCTTGAAATTGAGCTCAATTGGATCGACGCGCATTGCGACGGCAAGCCCTACGGCGTCGATATCGTGATGCCGCAGAACTACGTGGGCAAGGGCGAGAGCGCCGACTTCACGAGCTTCGGGAGTTTGCACGACATGATCCCACAGGCCCACACCGACTTCGTCGAAGATCTGTTGCGCAAATACGACATCCCTCCACTGCCGACCGAACTGGAAGGCGAAGAGGTTCCCGCAGCCGGTTTGAATGTCGACGCGTTTGCGCCCGGCCACGTCGAGCTCTCCATCACGCACCCAAACGTGAAGATGCTCGTGAACGCGCTCGGCCCGCCCCCGCCGGAGGTAATCGCCAAAGCACACGATGCTGGCCTGCTGGTCGGCGCCCTTGTCGGAGCGAAGCAGCACGCAGAACGGCAGGTGAATTTGGGTGTTGACGTTATTGTCGCCCAAGGCACCGAAGCCGGCGGACACTGCGGCGACGTATCAACCATGGTGTTGATCCCTGAAGTTGTCGACGCGGTCGGCCCCGATGTGTGCGTACTCGCGGCCGGTGGGATCGCGACTGGTCGGCAAATGGCGGCCGCGTTGGCGCTAGGCGCGCAAGGCGTGTGGACGGGCTCGATGTGGCTCACTGTCGCAGAAGCCGATACCAACCCGACAATCATGGAAAACCTCTTGAAGGCTTCCTCGCGCGACACCGTACGTTCGCGTGCGTACACCGGTAAGCCCGCTCGCCAGTTGCGAAGCGCGTGGACCGAAGCATTCGACGACCCCGAAGGTCCCGGAACGTTGCCGATGCCACTGCAAGGCATTCTGCACAACGAGGCATCACGACGGTTCTCGCGCGTGAACGCGAAAGACCTCATGGGCTTTCCCGTCGGTCAGATCGTCGGGCGACTCAACGAAGTGCGGGCAACAAAAGACGTGATGTTCGACATGATCGAAGAATGGATCGCGACCACCGATCGACTCCAAGGCCTCATCACAGAGTAGATAAAACGAGTACACGATTACCGCGCGAGTAAAGCCATCGCACGAGCGAAGAAGGGCACGTCCCGAAGGCAGCGTCCCGAAGGGCGGCGAAGGCAATTCAACCGAGAGTTCGGCCGTACATTTCTCCTAAGGGATCGCTGATGAGCTCAAGGCGTTCGCCGTCGGGGCCACGGAAGTAGATCGATGAACCATCGATGTGTGCGTACTCGATTCCTTGCGCGTCGAGGCGGGCTTTGACCGTTGCCCAGTTGTCCGGCTCCATCGAAATGGCGAGATGGTGCGCGCCGCCGAGCACTTCTTGGTACGGGCCGAGATCCAAGCCAGGAAAATCAAAGAACGCGAGTGCGTTGCCGTTGCCGATATCGAAGAAGAAGTGGGTCGAGCCTTCATAATCGCGATTCTCGAAAAGCTCGTAGAGCGGAAACCCTAATGTTTCTTGGTAAAATTTGATCGTTGCTTCCACATCGCTCGACAACATCGCGGTGTGGTGCACTCCCCTTGCGGTCGACTCGGGGCGAGCATCCGCGGCAAGGAGGTAACGCTCGCGCAATGCCGTCCATTCGGATTCGCGAACTCGGCCTTCGAGGCTTTCATAACTCATGGCTTCTCCTTCTTGGCGCGGCTGGGTTGCACGCGCGGCGGTTCATTTGGCATTTTCGGATACACCGGCGGCCACGGCGCATCCATCAGGCCTGCGGCTTCATCGAGCGCGACCTGATCGAATAACGACAACAACGATTGTGGTTGCGCACCCATCTCCGCCCACGCATCACCGCGTTCGGCGAGGTAACCGGCAACGCTTGCGACCGTGAGTTCATTCGGGTCGAGCGAATCGAGGTCGTCCCAATGAAACGGAGTGGAAACTTGCCCGCCGACACGCGCTCGAGCGGACCACGCCGCGAAGACTGTCTTGTGGGGCGCGTTTTGGTTGTAATCCACAAATACTCTGCTACCGCGTTCTTCTTTCCACCAGGCCGCGGTCATGAGATCGCCGTGGCGGCGTTCCAGTTCACGCGCCACCGCAACTGCGCAGGAGCGCACTTGGTATGAATCCCACCGCGGTTCGAGGCGTGCATAGATGTGAATGCCGCGACTCCCTGTGGTTTTTGCGAAGGATTCGACGCCATGGTCAAGGAGTAATGCTCGTGTATGCGCGGCGCTGTCGCGGACTTGATCGAAGGTCACGCCCGGCATCGGGTCGAGATCGATACGCAACTCGTCAGCAAATTCTGGCACTTCTGCACAATACGGCCAGGTGTGGAAGCCCAGACATCCCATGTTCACTGCCCAAGCAACGTGGGCCATATCGGCAATCACCATCGCATTGGATGTTGTGCCGTTCACCGTCGCGACGGTCGTCTGTTCGAGCCACTCGGGGGCGTGATCAGGCACTCGTTTTTGGTAAAAGCTCTTACCTGAAGCGCCATCGGGATAGCGCTCCAACATCGTCGGACGACCCCCCAGGGCATGCAGCAACGGGCCCTCAACCGAGAGGTAATACTCGATCAGGTCCATTTTGGTTTCGCCGCGTTGCGAAAAGAAGACCTTGCTCGGATTCGATATCGCGACATCACGACCAGCAATTTCAATGGTCGTAACATCTTTGCTCACCATGATTCGATCCTATCTGCGCCGGCAAAACCCCCGAACCTTGCGTGCCACGCAATGGACTCTCGTCGGCCTCGGCATCGTGTTGGCTTTGCCAATTGCAGTTGCTGCTCTTCGCATCGCGTCGAGCCACTACGTCGCGACGGGCGACATCGCCACGACGGAGCTTCGGGTCCGAGATGTTTGGCGTCATCCCGTAACGCTGGGTCCCTATTCTCGCTTTGGTTGGCATCACCCCGGCCCGCTGCTGTTCTGGATGTTTTCGGTGCTTTACAACCTCACTGGTCATGCGTCGTGGTCTTTGCCGATGACGGTAGGAATCGTCAATATGCTCGCGGTGGGCGCCACCGTCTGGAAACTGCATCAACGGTTCGGGTTCGCGACTACGGCGCTCTCCTGCGTTCCGCTGGCACTTTTTCTCCACAATCTTGGCCCGATACTGCTCGGGAGTCCTTGGAATCCCGACGTCA
Organism: Actinomycetes bacterium; assembly: GCA_025360585.1. Taxonomy (GTDB): domain Bacteria; phylum Actinomycetota; class Acidimicrobiia; order IMCC26256; family PALSA-610; genus F1-120-MAGs023. The sequence goes on from JANYBW010000010.1 coordinate 74,045, forward strand.
TCGTGTTGCCATTCGTCGTGGTGGTATTACTCGCTTGGGATCTCGCCGACGGCCGGTTTCGATCCCTGCCGTGGTTCATCGTCGTGGCATCGTTCTGCGCGCAATCCCATATCGGGTCGGGCAAACCGATACTCGGCTTCGGTAAAGCGCTGAATCTTGTCGCCGCGCAGTACAGCACGACCGGTCAGTGGTGGCGGGGACGCAGAACTGCGAACTTCTTCACGGGCGAAGACCTTGACATCCGGCACCTACTCATTCCTTGGTTACTCCTTATGTCTTGCACGTTGTTCGTGATGGCGTTCGCGAAGTGTCCGAACCTGCGCGCTCCGATCGCCGCGACGATGGCTGCCAACGTTGGGGCGTTGCTGGGAATCGCCAACATTTCGGGCTACGCCTTTACGTATTTGTACCGATGGCTCGAAGCGGTAGCGCTGATCACCACGGTGGTCGCAATTGCATCCGGTCTTGCCTTGGCGCGGCACTGGCGGCCACGCACGACCGACGCGCCAAAACGCTATGCCGCTCGAAAACCGCGTTGGTTCTACGCCGGAATTGCGGCAGGGATCGCGGTAATCACCATCGCTTCAGTCGGCGACGCGTCACGTTGGGATGCCGCAGCCCATGCACCAATGAGGGTCGTGACCGGCTTGAGTCGCGATATCGAACACCGCATCGGCCACAACGGAACGATCGAAATTCGATCGACGGGAAGTTTGTTGGCCGCCATTGCTGCTGGTTCGATCCTGCTCCAGCTCGAAAAGGATGACATCGACGCAACCGCGCCGATCAGCGACGAACTCGCTGCGGGCAAATTTCACGTGACTCGCGATCGCCGCCCTTGGCTTGTCGTCTCAACCGAACCGAAAGCTGGAGGAACTGCGCCGATCTTCGTCGGCGACGAACTCACACCGCCACAACGACAAAAGGTAGACCGGTACCTACAACGCGCCATCGCGTTGGTTACCGCGAAGCACTTCAATGATCTCCTTCGGCTCGGCCCACCACCGCGCGACGGCATCCGCTACTACATCTACGAAGGATCAGGTCACTGAGCAGCGAGGATCGACTTGGGGAGATCAACCATGCGGCAGCGAACGTATTCACCGAGCCCCTTCGCTTGCGCGTCAAGCCGAGTCGAGGCCGCGACTCCTTCGCCGAGAAGCCCGTGCACGACGAAGTTAACGGCACGCAGATTCGCGAAATCATTACGTTCGACAATGAGTGCACCAAACTCCGGAACCAGCACTTTGAGATACTCCGGGGTCACCGTCTCGGCTAGCCACGCGAACGCATCGTCGTTCCAGCACCACAAGCCAACGTTCGCGTTGCCACCCTTGTCGCCAGATCGTGCACCGCAAATTGTTCCCAATGGTGCACGATTGCATGCACCCCATGGACGCTGGCCGACTGCCGTGGCGGCCGAGGCGTTGGTGGCGCGAGTATCCGCCCATGCACCGGTCGGAGGCACCTCAAATTCAACGAGTTCCGTTCTGCCATCGTGGTGTCTGACACGGTGTGGGACGTCCGCTGCTGCAATCATTGTGGGAACATAAATTCCGAATGCCGATGCCTCCGCCGGTGGTGCGGTGCTGAAGAACCCCGCGATGCTGGACAGCGCGAGCTCAACGACGGCGTTAGAAAATTTTCGACCAACCTTTGTTTCATCGCTGCTCTTCGCGGTGATTCTAAGGTGCGCCGTCGCGGTTGCATTCGTCGGAGCATCGTCGTGGTCACTGCGGATCAGTTCCGTGGTCCACCCGTCGAATTGATCGATGCTTCCTAGCGATTCGATCAATTGACCCAAGAAATATTGGGCCTTTCGTTCGATATCGAGACCAGTCAAGCCAACCGTCATCGAGTTGCGAAACCCACCGTTGAGGTTCAGCGCGACCTTCAAGTTTTCCGGCGGTGGCTCGCCGCGCGCTCCGCTGATACCGACGCGATCCGGCCCGAGTTGCGCGACTTCGATTGTGTCGAAACGCGCAACCACATCGGGGTTCACATAGCGAGGGCTCCCCACTTCGTAGAGCAACTGGGCGGTGACGGTTCCTACCGTCACTGCACCACCGGTTCCCGGCTGTTTGGTGATCACACACGAGCCGTCGGCCGCGAGCTCTGCGATCGGAAAGCCAGGCAAGCCCACAGCAAGCTCATCCAGAAACGGATAGTTCCCGCCGCAACACTGCGGGCCGCATTCGATCACATGACCGGCGACGACGGCCCCCGCGAGCGCATCGAGATCTCGGGTTGACCAGGAGTGCCACCACATCCCCGGCCCGACCACCAACGCGGCATCGGTAACGCGCCCACACACCACGACATCGGCACCGCCGGAGAGTGCTCGAGCGATACCAACGCCACCCAAATACGCGTTGGCGGTTACGAGCGCCGCATCGGGCACGACCACATCTCCGGTATCCGCATTCACGATGCCGATGCCGGCGGCGCGGCGAGCCATGAGCTCGCGGACATCGTCACCATCGACCACCGCGACGTTGACCGAGGGATTGATCGCTCGCAACTTTGTTGCGAGTGCCTGTGGATTCAATCCGCCCGCGTTACTAACGATGCGGATCCCACGTTGCAAGCAGGAATCCAGGACATCGTGCATCTGGCGTAAAAACGTCGTTGCGTAGCCAGCGGTTGGATCTCGTAGCTGTGCCTTATGCAATATGAGCATCGTCAGCTCAGCGAGGTAATCGCCGGTCAACACATCAAACGGTTCGGGACCCGCAAGCAGTTCGTGCGGCGCACGAAAACGATCGCCGTAAAACCCGGAACAGTTGGCAATACGAACCGGAGGGCGAGGCGACTCGGGCGGTGGCGTCTTAGGCGACGAAGTCATGGGTGACGGGGAGGGTTCGCTGAGGCACGGCCGGTACCTGGCGGCCCTGCAAACGCTTGCGCGATCTCCATCCACTGGCGCGCAACCGCGCCGGTCGTGACCAAGGCGGTGTCGTCGATGTGGCGCCTCTGCGTTGCGACAAGACAGAAATCGACAGCATCTCCGACCACGGACTCCGCGGTGTCGTTGCCCCACACCCAGGTATCGGGACCTGAATGCAACTCGACGCGCACATCAACTTCGGGCACCGCAAGCCCGTTGGTACGAAAACTGTTCGCGAACGTCCGCGCGCAGATATGCGCCACGTTGCGCAACGCACTCGTCGGCGGATGCGCGACGTAAAGCGTGTCCGCGATGTCCTGGCCGTGGGCCCACGTCTCCATGATCCGAGCGGTCAACGACGACGACGCACTCATAGCGGGGCCATACCATGGAACGCGAACACCCTCGGGGACGCGTTCAAACGCGGCAATCATTGCTTCGCGCCCACTGCGGAACCAGGCATCAACCTCCGAAGCCGGCTTCGATCGCAGTTCGTTCGCGACACGGTCGACGACACCGAGACCATCGTTGACTGCCGCGGTGATCATGGCCCGAAACGCGTCGCCGTCCTTTGCGCTGAGCGCAGCCATCTCGTCGAAGTAGGCCAGGTGCGCGATTTGATCCTTGAGGGTCCAGCCCACGGCTGGTGTCGGCGAGGCCCACTGCTCGTACTCGATTCGGTCCAATTGTTCAATGATTAACCGTGTTTCTGCACGCAGATCTGCGATCAAATCATCAAGGGTCGGGGCCATCGGTATCACTCCTGAACTACTTCATCAACGACAACGAGCACAGAACCGGTCTCGACCTGATCCCCTACTTCGACTCGCAACTCCGACACGACACCGTCGTGCGGCGCCCGGATCGAATGCTCCATCTTCATGGCTTCCAACGCCACGAGCACGGTGCCCGAAACAACGGTAGTGCCCACTCCGACGTGTACCGCAATCACCGAGCCGGGTAACGGCGAGCGCAACGACCCAACCGTCGCTGCCACCGCCGCATCGGCGAAGCGTGGCTGCAAGACCATGGCGGTTGCGCCCAACGCGCTGTCAACGAACGCATTGCGACCCACATAATCGATTCGATACGTGCGGCGCTCCCCGAGGATTGTGGCGGTAATCGCAGACTCCGACACCTCCACCGACTCAACGAGAAGTTCTGCGTTGTCCACGGCAGCGCGAATTACACCGCTGCGTTGCTGTTTCCATTCGACAACGATTGTTTGGTCTGCGCAGCGCCATGTCCTGGCCTGGCCTGCATCACCAACGTTGCGAAAGCCCGCGCCGAGGCGACGCGGCTTCGACAACGCTGCGTGTACCGTCGCAATGATCGCATGTTGGCTGATCGTTCGGGCGCTCGCCAGACCCGCTCCCAATGTTACGACACCATTGCGTTCCAGGAATCCGGTATCGGTCACTCCCTGAACGAAATCGTCGTGCTCGAGGGTGCGGACCAACAGATCGCGATTCGTCGTGACTCCATGAATGCGAGCAGACCGCAACGCGTTGGACAGTTGCGCGGTGGCTTGCATTCGAGTCGGAGCGAACGAAATCACCTTGGCGAGTAACGCATCGTAAAACGTACTAACAACATTGCCACTTTCGTAGCCTGCATCAACCCGCACACCCGCGCCGGCGATTTCCATTCGATGCAATGGGCCGGCCATCGGCAGAAACCCCGCCACGACATCTTCCGCGTACACGCGAGCCTCGATCGCATGGCCGCGCAGCACTGGCTCCAATGCTTCGCGCGGCAACGGCTCACCTTGCGCAATCCGAAGCTGCAACGCAACGAGATCCAATCCGGTGACACATTCAGTCACCGGATGCTCCACTTGCAGCCGGGTATTGACCTCAAGAAAGAAAAACTCGCCGTTAGGCGCCATTACAAATTCGACGGTTCCTGCGCCAACGTAATCAATCGATCGCCCCGCGGCTACCGCGGCTGCCCCGAGGTGCGAGCGCAGAGCAGCGTCGACAGCCGTCGACGGCGACTCTTCGATGACCTTTTGATGCCGTCGTTGAATTGAGCACTCGCGCTCAAACAAATGCACGACATTGCCATGAGTATCACCGAAAATCTGAACTTCGATGTGCCGGGGCGACTCAACGAATCGTTCCAGAAATACCAAGCCATCGCCGAACGCCGCGGCGGCTTCGCGCTGCGCGCTCTCCACGGCATCGAGCAGTTCCTCCGGTGCTCGCACGATTCGCATACCGCGCCCGCCACCGCCGAACGCGGCCTTTACCAAGATCGGATAACCGATGTCGTCTCCGTGGGTTTGCAGCTCGGCCGCGGTCGTCGACGTATTTACGGTGACTCCCGCAAGCACCGGCACTCCGGCCGCGGCCATACGCAACTTGGCCTCCACTTTGTTGCCCATCGCATCGATCGCCTCAGGCGTCGGCCCGACGAAAACGATTCCCGCAGCGGCGCAATCCCGAGCGAAACCTGCATTTTCAGATAGAAATCCGTAGCCCGGATGGACCGCATCCACGCCAAGTCGCACAGCCGCGGCGAGAATGAGATCACCGCGGAGGTACGTCTCCGCCGGAGTATTGCCAGCAAGATGGATCGCCTCATCAGCCTCTCGCACATGTGGAAGTTTGCGATCAGCATCGGAGTACAGGGCCACCGTCGAGATCCCAAGGTCGCGCGCGCACCGAATGACACGAACCGCGATCTCGCCGCGATTCGCGACGAGCAATTTACGAATCACCATGAACTTTTCCCTACATCCGAAAGACGCCGTAGCCACGCTGGCCCGCGACCGTATTGGAATGCACCGCGGACAACGCGAGCCCAACGACCGTTCGCGTGTCGCGCGGGTCGATGATGCCATCGTCGTACACCCTGCCGCTATTGAAGAACGCGTGCGATTCCCGTTCGATTTGTTCCTCGATCGCTTGGCGCTGCACCACATCCGCAGCTTCGTCGAACGGTTTACCTTGCGACTCCGCCGATTGCCGAGCGACGATCGACATAACACCGGCAAGCTGTTGTGGGCCCATCACGGCCATCTTGGAATTCGGCCACGCGAACAAGAACCTCGGGCCAAACGAACGTCCACACATGCCATAGTTGCCCGCACCGTAGGAGGCACCCATGATCACCGTGATGTGAGGTACCTGCGAATTTGTGACTGCATTGATCATCTTGGCGCCATCTTTGATGATGCCGCCTTGTTCGTAATCCTTGCCGACCATGTAACCGGTGCAGTGTTGTAAGAACAACAGTGGCACATCAGTCTGGTTCGCCAGCATGATGAATTCCGTAGCCTTTTTCGCCTCTTCGGAGAACAAGACGCCCTGCGCATTCGCGATAATCCCGACCGAGAACCCGTGGATCGTTGCCCAGCCGGTCAACAAACTCCTTCCGTATAGTTCCTTGTACTCATCGAATCGGGAATCGTCAACGATTCGACCAATCACTTCTCGGGTATCGAACGGTACGCGTAGATCGACTCCGGCGATGCCGAGGAGTTCTTCGCCGTCGTGGCGGGGTTCGGTCGCGGTACGGCTCGGCCCCGGACCAAGTTTGCGCCAGTTCAGGGCACCCATGATTTCGCGGCCGATTCGAATGCAGTCGTCTTCATCGCTTGCGAAGTAGTCGGCCAGGCCCGTCACTCGCGAATGCATCTCCGCGCCGCCCAGCGATTCATCATCGCTCTCTTCACCAGTGGCCATCTTCACCAGCGGCGGGCCTCCAAGAAATACTTTCGCTCGCTTATCCACCAATACCGCGTGATCGCACATTCCCGGGACGTACGCGCCGCCAGCGGTCGAATTGCCGAAGACGAGCGCAACGGTCGGGATACCCAGCGCCGAAAGCAGCGTGAGCTCCCGGAAGATATTGCCTGCGGGCACAAACAGATCGGCTTGAGTGGGCAGATCCGCGCCACCGGATTCCACGAGGTTAATGACGGGAAGGCGGTTGACTCGCGCGATTTCCAGGGCCCGGAGATTTTTCTTCAACGTGAAAGGGTTCATCGTGCCGCCGCGCACCGTCGGGTCGTGGGCAATGATCACACACTCGATGTCGGCAACGACACCGATACCGGTGACGATGCTCGCACCGACATGAAAGGGTGTTCCCCAAGCAGCCAGCGCCGAAAACTCAACAAACGGTGCATCTTCATCGAGGAGGAGCTCAATGCGTTCGCGCGCGGTCATTTTGCCGCGGGCCCGATGGCGCGCCACATACGCGTCGCCACCGCCCCCGACGGCTTTGGACACCTCGGCATCGTGTTGCGCTAGGAGATCCAGCATCGAGGCGCGGTTGATCACGAATTGCTCGCTGCGGATATCCACCAATGATTGCAACACCGCCATGTTGTGTCCTTCACCAATTGGTTGCGCTTCGTGCGCCCGGCTGGACGCAAGTCGTACCAGGACGTATGTTATTCACCAATCACATTCGAAATGCAAGCTTTGAGGCAATCCATGGATTTCACCGAGAGTGACGAACATGCGTTACTGCGCGAATCGGTGCGCAAGGTCGCCGCAACCTTCGGCCACGAGTACTACGCGCGTTGCACGAACGACGATGTCCGCCCCGACGACCTATGGCAAGCCGCAGCCGATCACGGCTTTCTCGGCGTGCACCTCCCCGAGGAGTACGGCGGTGGAGGCGCGGGAATTTACGAACTCGCGATTGTGTGTGAGGAGCTAGCAGCCGCGGGGACTCCACTGTTGCTGATTCTCGTTTCGGCTGCGATCTCGGCCGAGGTCATCGCCAAGTTTGGCAGTCCGACGCAAAAGAGCCATTGGCTTCCGGGGTTGACGACCGGCACCAAGATGGTGTTTGCGATTACCGAACCCGACGCAGGCTCGAACAGCCACCGCATCAGTACTACTGCGAAGCGCGATGGCGATGTCTACCGATTGAATGGTTCAAAGACCTATATTTCCGGCGTCGATGAATCTCCACAAGTCCTGGTCGTCTGCCGGACGGGTGTCGATGAGGAAACGCAACGCGCCAAGTTGTCACTCTTCGTTGTCGACACCGATACGCCCGGATTGCACCGCACCAACATCCCAATGGAAATTCGAGCGCCCGAGAAGCAGTTTCAGCTGTTCTTCGACAACGTGGAGATTTCCGCGGACCGTCTGATTGGCGATGAAGGCGAAGGCCTGCGGCAGGTCTTTGAAGGCTTGAATCCCGAACGGATTATGAGCGCAATGATCTGCAACGGTGTGGGCCGTTACGCCCTGGGCCTCGCATCGCAGTACGCGAATGATCGTGCGGTGTGGGGCACTCCGATCGGCCGACACCAGGGCATCGCACATCCACTCGCAACCGCCAAGATCGAGCTGGAACTTGCTCGACTGATGACCCAAAAAGCCGCATGGCTGCACGACAATTCAACAGATCGAGTTGCCGCCGGCGAAGCGGCGAACATGGCAAAGTTCGCCTCCGCCGACGCGGGGCTGCGCTGTCTGGACCAGGCGATTCAAACTCATGGCGGCAACGGCCTCGCATCGGAATACGGTCTTGCGGATCTGTGGGGCATCGTGCGACTGTTGAAAATCGCGCCCGTGAGTCGTGAGATGGTGCTCAACTTCATCTCGACAGCATCGCTCGGTTTGCCGAAATCCTACTGATACCGAACGTTCGATGAATACGGCGCGGACTGCACGAGGCCAACGGACACGATCGTTGTTGCTCGATGCCACCGCAGAACTCGTGGCGGCGCGCGGATTTCACGCAGTCGGCATTGCCGATATTGGCGCGGCAGCCGGGGTTACTGGCGCGGCCATCTATCGACACTTCGAAAACAAAGAGGCACTGCTCGTTGCAGTATTTGAAAGTGTGGTCGGCGATCTCCTCGTTGGCGCGCGCGCCGCGATTGCCTGCTCCGATACGCCATCGGCCACACTCGGTGCGTTGATCAACACCCACATCGAATTCGCGCTCGCCAACCGGACCGTCATCAAGGTCTATGACCAAGAGGCGCACAACCTCCCACCCGCCGAGCGGGCGCGGGTCCGCCGACAACAACGAGCGTATGCCAACTTATGGATCGATGTGGCGCGCGCCGCTCATCCCGATTGGTCCACCTCCGACATTGCAACGACGGTGCACGGCGCATTCGGTCTCATCAACTCAGTCGCGGACTACCGTCTCACTGGTGCTGCGACTGATCAGCGCGCGAGGCTCCGAGCAGTCGCAATGCGAGCGTTCGATTAGCGATCGTCACAGCGCATCCGGAAAGACGATATCGATTTCGTCAATAGTTTTGCGGCCAAAATCTTTGCGGTTGTTGGTAATAAACCGATCGGCGCCCGCATTGATCGCCGTCGCGAGATGCGCGGCATCGATGGGCTTCAACCGGTACCTCGCGCAGAGATGGGTCGCCAACTCAGCCGAGAAACGGTCGAACGGCCGCAAATCGAGCCTCGCCAATACCGAACTAAGCTGCGTGACTTCCGATTGGCGTTGCAATCTCATTGGCTTCGCCAGAGTTTCAGGGACAAGCAATACCGACCCGATCCCGCAATAGCCGGGCGTATCGTCAGACGTCGGTTTTCGCAGCAAGGCTGCGACTCCATCACCAAGTCGATTCGTTGAATCGATCGCGTAGATCAGTACGTCGGCATCGAACGCATCCACTATCGCTGGTCGCGATCGCGACGTATGTCGCTTACCATTTCTTCGACCCGGCCTGGAGCCATTTTGACCCGTCTAAAGGGCTTCTCCCGAGCGGCTTCGATCATCGCTCCAAGTTCGGCCGCGGCGGCCAACGCCGGCGCGACTCGTTTCGACGCGTGCAGATCCGGTCGACAGACGACCGCCACGGCGAGGCCGTGTCGGGTCAACGTGATTACTTCGCCAGCCGAAACCCGTTCGAGGATCTCGGGGAGCGACGAACGAGCTTCAGTAACCGTCCAGGTAGCCATCACAAAACTGTACACCCATGTATACCCATGTACATTTCACCGATTCAACCTGCGGGAGTTGAGCCATCGCACGAGCGACGAAGGGAGCGTCCCGAAGGGCGGCGCAGCGGAGCAAGCCGAGCCGACCGACCAATGCAACAGGGAGCGTCCCGAAGGGCGGCGCAGCGGAGCAAGCCGAGCCGACCGACCAATGCAACAGGGAGCGTCGGGCGTGGTGTACTCCTCGCCGTCGGAGCGCAGCGGAGACAATTCAACCTGCGGTGACGCCTCCGTCGCTGCTGACTATGGAGCCGGTCATGTTGTGGGCGTCGTCGGAGGCGAGGTACGCGAAGAGTTTGGCGATGTCGTCGGGTTGGGCGGCCCCACGATGGCCGATGTAGGGCTTGATGAGTTCGAAATCGACTTCGTCGGGGAACACAACGCCTTTGACGAGGTTCGTCGCCACTCCGGCGGGCGCGATGGCATTGACGCGCAGCGGTTGTTTGATGTATTCCATCGCAAGGCTGCGGGTGAGTTGCACGACCGCGCCTTTGCTCATGGAATACGCAACGTTGTAGGCCATTCCCATGAGTCCCGCGTTGGAGGCGATGTTCACGATGTTGCCGTTGCGTTGCAGGAGATGCGGAATCGCGGCCTGCGCCATGTAGACCGGACCGTGCACGTTCACCGCCATGAGCCGCAGATATTGCTCATTCGTCATTTCGGTGAAGTGCGCCATGAACACGATGCCCGCGACATTGCCCAATACGTCGAGTCCACCAAGGCGCTCCACGCAGTCCGCGACCGCGCGTTTGCAAGCGGACTGATCAGTCACGTCTGCGACGACACCAACGACGGCACCGTTGCTCAAGGTCACGGTTTCTTCGATACCGGCCGGGTTCGCGTCGATTCCGTATACCCGCGCGCCTTCGGATTGCAGTCGCAATGCAGTCGCGCGTCCGATGCCGGAACCGGCTCCGGTGATGAGCGCAACCTTGCCGGTAAAGCGTTGTGAAGTCATGGGCCGGAAACGTAGCCGTCGGCGATGGCGTATCGTCTGAACCATGCGTCAAGTTCGAATTCATGGTCCTGAAGATGTGCGGATTGATGAGGTTGCGCCACCCGAGCCGGGGCCGCGCGATGTCGTGGTGAAGGTCGCGGCCTGCGGGATCTGCGGCACCGATGTCACCTACGCAAAACACGGCGGAATGATGGGCCCAACCAAGGATCCGATGCCGATTGGTCACGAGATTTCGGGGATCGTGCTGTTCGTGGGTGCCGAAGTCCGCGGCATCGATGTTGGCATGCGCGTTGTGGTGCATCCCGGCGGCGGCAGCTTTGGGATTGGTAACGGTGCGCCCGAAGGTGGCCTCGCCGATGAGCTCCTTGTTCGCAACGCGGCCGACGGCGGTCGTATTTTTCCGATCCCCGATTCGCTGGCGCTCGACATTGCCGCGCTCGCTGAGCCGCTCGGAGTGGGCATGCATGGGGTCGAGCAAGCCAACGTTGCGGCGACTGACAAGCTCGCGATTTTCGGCGCCGGACCAATTGGTTTAAGCGCCCTTGCTGCCGCGCTCGATCGAGGGCTTACGGACATTGCCGTCATTGATCTTTCACCCGCTCGCCTAGCAATCGCGGCTGAGCTTGGTGCGGCGCTCACGATCAACGCGAGCGAGACCAACGTGTGGAAGGCACTCAGTGAAGCGCACGGAACTGCGCCCGCCCTCGGAATGCCGATGGCGGCCACGGATGCGTTTATCGAGGCTTCCGGCGCACCCACAGTGATTCCCGACATCATCAACCGCGCCAAAGCGCACGCTCGCCTTTCGGTCGTAGCGCTGCATCACGAATCGACGCCCGTGAGTTTTTTGGTTGTGTTGTTCAAAGAACTCACGATCAGAGGTTCGATGGAGTATCCGGCTGATTTCGCTTCGACCGTCGAGTTATTGCAACGCCGTGATCTTTCGCCGATGGTCACGCACCGCTACGACCTCTCCGAATTTTCCAGCGCAATGACGGCGATGACGGATCGCAACGGAGGCAAAGTTCTGCTCACCATGGGCGCACAATGAATTCGTATTCGCATCTGTTATCGCCGGGCCGCATCGGCACCATGGAATTACGCAATCGGATTTTGATGGCGCCGATGGGCGAAGAACTCGCGGAGCTCGACGGAACGTCAGGCCCCGCGCAGATTTCGTACCTCGAGGCGCGAGCGCGTGGCGGCGCGGCGCTGGTGACCCTCGGGTCGGTAGCAGTGGCGTGGCCATCGGGCACAGCAAACAAACGACAAAACGGCCTGAACCTTCCAGAGTTTGAGCCCGGAATACGTGCGCTCGCCGATGCTGCGCATCGCCACGGAGCAAAACTCGCGTTGCAGGTTTCCCACATGGGCAAAGTAGCGCGCAACGACATCATCGACGGACGGCCGATGTGGGTCCCATCGAAGCCGTCGGCGAGCGGTTTCGATTCGTTACTCATGATGATGACCGCCGATGAAATGCAAAAATCGACCGAAGAAATGATGGGCCCGAACGCGAAGGCATCGTTTCACGAAATGACCCACGCGGACATTCTTACGTTGATCGGTTGGTTTGCCGACGCGGTCGAAAACGCTCGAGATTGGGGAGTCGATGGCATCGAGTTGCATGCCGGGCACGGCTACATCCTCGATGAATTTCTCTCCGGCGCGAGCAACCGCCGCAACGATGAATATGGTGGCGATATCCGCGGCCGCGCGCGGTTGTTACTTGAAGTGATTGCCGCGATTCGCGAACGGGTCGGAGACGACTATCCGTTGTGGGCGAGGATCAACGCGCTCGAATACTTCACGCAAGGCGCGAATACGTTCGATGACGCGCTCGAGCTTGCACCGCTGCTCGAAGCCGCGGGGCTCGACGCGATCCACGTCTCGGCGTACGCTGATTCGAACATTGCGATTGGCTTCACCGAATCTCACACTGCGCACGAGCCTGGCAAGCTCGTCGATTTTGCACGCCAGATCAAAGCCGTCGTCGGCATTCCCATCATTGCGGTGGGTCGGATTGAACCCGCAGTCGGCGATGCATTGATGAGCGAGGGCGCAGTCGATTTCATCGCAATGGGCCGCAAACTCCTTGCCGACCCTGAGCTCCCCAACAAACTTGCAGCAGAAACGGCGCTGGATAGCGCGTCGGATGTTCGGCCGTGCATGTATCACTATCGCTGCATTGGCAATATCTTCACCCGCGAAGGCGTCCGTTGCGCGTCGAACCCTTTCGTTGGTCGCGAATCGGAAATGCGCATGGATGCGGCTGTTGTGTCGAAACGCATCGCGATCATTGGTGGCGGGCCCGCAGGCATGGAAACGGCTCGCATATCTGCGCTGCGCGGCCACCGCGTAACGCTCATCGAAGCCCACGAATATCTCGGCGGGCGCCTTGCGTTTGCCGCCGCGACCTATGCCCCCAACGCCGACATGCTGGCCTGGCTCACGCGCCAAATCACGCAACTTGATATCGACGTTCGGCTCAGCACCGTCGCGTCCGCGGCGCTCATCGAATCACTCTCGCCGGACGTTGTTATCGATGCCACCGGTGGAATCTGGCGTAAGCCGAATATCGGCGGGGCTCAGCTTGACCACGTCCGCGATCTCGCGAGCTTGCGCGGCTGGACGATTGATGGCGAACCGCTGACATCCGAAGTCTCGGCCAACATCGTGATCATCGGTGGTGGACGCGCGGGCTGTGGATTTGCGCATTTGGCGCGCACCCAAGGCCACCGCGTGACTGTCATGGAGGAATCGCAAGTTTTCGCGCCACAGTTCGGTATGCCCGGCCGTTGGCGCCACGTTCACGAACTCCTCGAATCTGGAGTTGCGTTGAAACGCGGTGCCCGCGCAACCGAAATCACACCGACGTCAGTGCGCTACTCCGACGCTGAAGGCGATCATGAAGCCCCTGCGAACGTTGTCATCACAGTGCCAACCGTCGAGGCAAACCCAGGCATCGCGGCAGCATTCGACACGAGAAACCAAACAACGGCGCTGCCGTTCGAACTTCATCGAGTCGGCGACTGCACGGGACCCCGATTTCTCGAAGGTTCCCTCCTCGACGCCACGCAACTCGCCATCATCCTCTAAAGCTCTGAGGACTACTGGCCGCCTTTTTGGACGTAGCTGCGCACGAACTCTTCGGCGTTGCTTTCCAGCACCGAATCGATCTCGTCGAGCAAATCGTCGAGTTCTTCTTTGATCTTTTCGCCCTGTTTGGTTGGGGCCGTCACTTCGTCGACGGTCTCTTCGCGCGCTTGAGGCGCTGGTTTCTGTTTGCGTTCACGTTCGGGCATCGCTGACCTCCTCCGTCGTCGAGAGTCGTTCCGTTCCTATCGGCAGATCACCCTAGGACTGCAGCCGTTCTACCAGTTGTCGTGGGGTCGAACACTCGTTAAAGAGCGCTTCGGTGTGAATTTTTGTACCCCGCAGCGGCTCCATCATCGGGATTCGTCGCAATGGGTCGGAGCCAACGTCGAGAATCACGCTGTCCCAGTTGGCCGCAACGACCGAATCGGGCCAAAGCTCCAACAGCCGACCACGGAAGTACGCCCTGGTCGTAGGGGGCGGCTCGACCATTGCGGCCACCACATCGTCTTCGTCGAGCAGCCGTTCGATCTTGCCGCTGCGCACGAGTTTTTCGTAGATCGACTTTTCGGGCCGAACGTCGTGATACTGCAAATCCAGCAGCGCCAGTTTGGCATCGGTCCATGGCAAATTGTCTCGTTCGCGATAACCCTGCAACAGCCGATACTTCGTAACCCAATCAAGCACGCCGTCGAGTTGCATCGGATCGGTTTCCAACGCGCTGAGGACTCGTTCCCATTGCGTGAGTACTTGCTCGCCAACTTCTTCGCCGCCGTGCGATTCATGGCCGCGTTCATCCGCATATTTGCGAGCAAGCCGGTAGAACTCCCATTGCAGTTCCAACGCAGTTGCCGACGTTCCGTCGGCAAGGCCAAGTACGGCCTTCAACGAAGGATCATGCGAGACGGTCCGCATATACGGAACCGGTGACGACAACCGAAAATCACGATCAATGAAATCGTCTTCGATCATGTTGAGCACGATCGCGGTGGTACCAACCTTCAGAAACGTACTGATTTCGCAGAGATTCGCGTCGCCGACGATCACGTGTAGACGCCGGTACTTCAGCGGATCGCAATGCGGTTCATCGCGAGTGTTCACGATCGGCCGCTTCAACGTGGTTTCTAATCCAACTTCTTCTTCGAAGAAATCAGCACGTTGCGAAATTTGGAAACCACACTTTTCCGCACCGTTTTCGGAACCGACTTTGCCGGCACCACAAAAGATTTGCCGAGTCACAAACCATGGCGTGATGTTGCGCACGATCGACCCGAACGAGATGTTGCGATCCACGAGATAGTTCTCGTGGGTGCCGTAGCTATTGCCTTTGCCATCGGAATTGTTTTTGTAGGTAACGACCTCTTGGCCCTGTGGAATCAGGTTGCGTGCCGCGATCATCGAGCGCGCAAGGATGCGCTCGCCGGCTTTGTCGTACAAAGTGCACTGCAACGCGTCGCTGCATTCCGGTGCCGAATACTCAGGATGCGCGTGATCAACGTAATAGCGGGCACCGTTGGTGAGCACCGCATTCACGAGATGGGTTTCGATCTCCGGGGGCTGCGCGCCGTCGCGAGCAAAACCTCGCGCATCGCTGCCCGGATGTTCGTCGTCGAAATCCCAGCCGATCTTTTTCTGATCCACAAACGCGTTGATGAGCAGGCTCGATGCCAAAACGTGGTTGAGGTCCGCGGTGCCGCGCAGTACGACGCCGTATTCGGTTTCGATACCAATGATCTTGGGAAGGGCCACATCCCGGAGGCTACGTGCCCGTTGCCGATGAAGCCGTGACCCCGCAACGTTGAGGCGATACGCAGGCGAACGAACGAGCTCAAGAGATCCCGATTGCGGTGATAGCCGCGTTCGTTTACGCCACCTCGATCGCTACCTCATCGGCTACAGCTCCTCGGCAGCGGCTCCTCGGCAGCGGCCGGGCGTCATATCACCGCCGAAATGAGCGCGGGCCATCATCGTCGGCAGCGGTATCGGTGTCGAGTATCACGTCAGTTTGCGGATAGCTCCCCATAGAGCGCCGACGTTACCAACGATTAGAGGTACTGGCCCGTCGTGACTTTTTCGATTTGGCGGCCACCGCGGTGCTCATCGTCTTTGGAAATGATCGTGCGCACATAGACGATCCGCTCACCCTTTTTCCCTGAGATTTTCGCCCAGTCGTCAGGGTTGGTGGTGTTCGGCAAATCTTCGTGTTCGCGAAATTCCTGCTTGATCGAATCAAGCAAATCTTGGGTGCAGATCCCGAGCGAGCCGCCCGCGATCTTGCGTTTGATGGAGAGCTTCTTGGCCCGGCGCACAATATTTTCAATCATGGCACCCGAAGAAAAGTCTTTGAAAAACAGGATTTCTTTGTCGCCGTTTTGGTAGGTGACTTCGAGGAACTTGTTTTCGTCGCCGGTTTCGTACATCGCTTCGACGGCGTCGGCGATCATCGATGTGACCGCCTTTTGGGCATTCCCTCGCGTCTTTTTCAATTCATCTTCCGCGATGGGCAAACCGGCAGTGAGATACTGATGGAAGATCTGTTTCGCGGAATCGGCATCCGGGCGTTCGATTTTGATCTTCACGTCCAGCCGACCCGGCCGCAAAATTGCGGGATCAATCAAATCTTCACGGTTCGACGCACCAATCACGATCACATTGCGCAGCGCTTCAACCCCATCGATTTCTGCGAGCAGCTGCGGCACGATCGTGGATTCGATATCTGAAGAAATTCCCGTTCCGCGCGTACGGAACAATGAATCCATCTCATCGAAGAACACGATGACCGGATTGCCTTCTTCACTCTTTTCCCGAGCTCGTTCGAAGATCAAACGAATTTGGCGTTCGGTTTCACCTACGTACTTATTCAGCAGCTCCGGGCCCTTCACATTGATGAAGTACGAACGAGCCTTGGTGTTGCCCGTCTTTTCAGCAATACGTTTCGCGAGCGAGTTCGCAACTGCTTTGGCGATCAGCGTCTTGCCGCAGCCTGGCGGGCCGTACAACAAAATGCCTTTGGGGGGCTGCAGTTCGTGCTCGTGAAAGAGATCCCCGTACAGGTAAGGCAATTCGATCGCGTCTTTGATCATCTCGATTTGATCATCGAGACCACCGACATCGTCGTAGCTCACGTCGGGAACTTCTTCGAGCACGAGCTCTTCAACTTCGGGCCGCGGAACTTTTTCCACGAGCAAACCGGAACGCGCATCCATCAGAAGGTGATCGCCTGGGCGAATGTAAACCCCGATCAACGATTCCGCGAGTTCTGCCACGCGTTCTTCATCCGCACGGCCAGTCACCAGCGCGCGGTTACCGTCTTCGAGGAGCTCTTTGAACGTAACGACTTCACCGTGGCGTTCGCCACCGCGCACGAGCACCACGTTAAGCGATTCATTCAGTACAACTTCGTCGCCGCGCACAATCTCGTCGCCCGCGATTTCGGGGTGCAGCGAGACACGCATTTTGCGGCCGGCGGAAAACACATCGACAGTACCGTCGTCGTTCGTGTTGAGGAATGTGCCGTACGCATTGGGCGGCATCGTGAGCTTGTCGACTTCTTCACGCAGCGCCGCGATGTGATCCCGAGCTTCTCGCAACGTGGCCGAGAGCTTCTCGTTTTGCGACATCGCCTGTTGGAGCTGGCCCTTGGTTTCCAGCAGCCGTTCTTCGAGCGTTCGCACCCGTTTCGGGGCATCTTGGAGGCGGCGGCGCAAAACGAGCACTTCTTCCTCTAAGGCAGCAATCTCTGCCCGCTCATCCGCGGTGAGTCCTGTTGCATCATTCGGGAAGTCTTGCGGCGCCATCGGAACCTCCATCTTGGTTTTCGGACCCTATCTCCGGTTCAGAACCAACTCGTGGCATCCGATACGTTGGACAGCGTCGCCAAGTTCCCCGGTGTCTCGGGTAGCTTCACGAGCCTGCTAGATAGATGTCTGTAAAGCTTGATCGGCCAGCCGATGAAGGTTTTCAGTATTCGCAACACGATTGTCCCACTAATGCCCACCACCGATATCTCGAATGAGTTAAAGCGAGGAACGCAGCATGAAGGTCTGGATCGATCAGGATCTATGCACCGGAGACGGACTGTGCGAGGAGATCGCACCTGATGTGTTCACCCTGTTGGACGACGGCCTTGCCTACGTCAAAGAAGGCGCCAAGGTTTTCGATAAGCCCGGCGGCGCCGAAGGCCTTGCAAATATTCCCGATGGCCAACTCGACGCGGTGATCGAATCCGCCGAGGAATGCCCCGGCGAATGCATCTTCATCGAAGCTGAATAGCACGCTCGCGCGGTCGGCTTTGACGCCGTCAAGCGCAGCCAAAACGAACGTTCGGCGGCACCCGCATGGGTGCCGCCGTTGCGTTTGTGCCTCGTTACGCCTCCGGCACCCAGATACCGTGGAAACCAAACGGGACCCTTTGCGGAAGCCGAACCGTTGCTACGGGAGCCTTCGCGATATCCGCGGCGTCCAGGATCAACAACTCGCTGCCATCGGTCGCGGCGTCGTATACGACAGTTAGCACCCAGCCTTCGTCTTGCCCCGCGGTGGCATTCGCCGGAACGAACACCGCTTCTCCGGCACTTTGCGATGCTGCGAGCTGATGCATTGTGGTGCTTTTGGTCTGGTGATCGTGTTTGATCACCCCGCCAAAGCCAATTTCCCCACGCGACGATTCGCTGGTCGCGACGGCATAGCTAAACCGGTGTTCTAAACCGGCGCGCCGTGGGTCGATGCGCGGAAACTCCTGGCCCCGGTCGTCGAGTATTTCATCGGCCACGGAACCGCGATCGAGATCGATCGTCCAGCGATGCAAACTTCCAAGCCCCTCAGCAACCCCATACCGATCACGATCGAACATCTTCGAATACCGAACGACGTCCATCACAATCGTGTTGCCGCGTTCAAACGCGTTGGCCACATGAAACACGTAACACGGTGGAATATCGATCCAACGGACCTTTTCGCTGCCGGAGCGCGCCAGCACCCCGAGCCGAGCGCCGGCACTCGGCTTCCATGTCGCTGGGAAGGGATGGTCTGTGAACAAGTTAAGGTCGTACACGACCGGAAGATCCATGAACACAACGTGGTGCTGCGTCACCGCAAAGTCGTGCATCATCACAGGCCGGGGAATATCGATGTCGACGGTGCGCGTGAGTTTGCCGTGTCGATCAATCGTATGAAACGCGACGTACGGGGGTGCGAGGAAGTTCGCGCCGAAGCACAGCATCTCTCCCGAAACGGGATCGATTTTGGGGTGTGCGGTCATGACTGTTTTGAGCGCGCCGTGCATGTCGTAGCGGCCGAGCGTTTCGAGATCGGTTGAAATTTCAGTCGGCAACGCCACTTCGTACAGCGCCAGAATCTTTCCTGCGTGCGCGACAAGGCTGGTGTTGGCCGCGCTGCCCGCGGGCGAGACCTCAGCGGGCTGCCCCAATCGTGCGGGTTCGTGCAGGCTCTTGAGCGCTTGGTCGGTACGGACCCAACGGTTTCGGTACGAAGCCTTGCCCTCGCCCAGCTCGATGCCGTGCACCATGCCGTCGCCAAGGAACCAGTGATACTTCGCCGGGTTCGGCGCAACGATCGGATTCGGTCCGTTGCGCAAAAGCCGGCCGCGCAGCTCCTTCGGTATCGTGCCTCGGACAAGCAGGTTGGGAGTGTTCAACTCGCTATGAACGGGGGCGAAATTTCCACGCAGATACGGGTTCGGCGAATCCCGCGGAACTGTGGGAGATGGCGGCTTCGCAGCGGTAACCCGAGCGCGTTTCGTCGACGCTTGGCCCGCGCCGCCGGACCTAGCCCCGGAGCTGGAGTCCGAGCCGGAGCAACCGGCGAGGCTGGCGGAGGCGCTGACCGTGACGCTGGCCGTGAGGCCCGCGCTGAGCACCGCACCGCCGACGAGGAACTGTTTGCGGGAGAGCTCCCGTGATTCCGTCATAACTTAGTATAACTAAGTTAATGTGGTTCTGTC
Source organism: Actinomycetes bacterium (assembly GCA_025360585.1). Lineage (GTDB taxonomy): Bacteria > Actinomycetota > Acidimicrobiia > IMCC26256 > PALSA-610 > F1-120-MAGs023. Next base: position 93,892 of record JANYBW010000010.1, read on the forward strand.
AAGTGGTATTGTGACGTCAATGGAACCAGCCGAAGCGTTATTGCCCTCGAAGCGCACTCGGGCGCGCCGCGGCGATGGGGCACGGCTGCGTGAGGAGATCCTTGTAGCCGCCGATCGCCTGCTGCGCGAAACGGGCCAAGAGTCCAACGTTTCGATCGACGCGATCGCAAAAGCAGTCGGTTGCACTGCCCCGTCGATCTACCTGCATTTCCCCGATCGCCGCACGTTACTCATCGAAGTATGCGAGCGTTATTACGCACTCTTCGGGGCAACCCTCGATGCCGCAGGAGCGGCCGCCGACGATCCTCTCGAAGCGCTCGCACACCGCGGCGAGGCGTACGTACATTTTGGCTTAGCGCATCCTGAGCCGTACCGGCTGCTGTTCATGCACGGCCCCAACGACGTTCCCGCAACCCAAGACATCGCGCGGGTGCGCTCAATATCGGCGTTCGATGATCAGCTGGGAGCGGTCCAGCGTTGTAAAGATGCGGGGTACTTTCCCGACGGCGACGTCTACGAGATCGCGTGCGCATTGTGGGCATCGGCGCACGGCATCACATCGTTGCTTATATCGAAGCCGGGATTTCCGTGGCCACCGCTTGCCGATTTTGTTCGAGCGACGGTGCTGGCGCACGGCCTCGGCCTGATGTCGCACACGAGCAGCAACTGTGCGCATTCACTCGACTTGGAGCGCGCGCCGATAGGTGAAAGGTAATCCGATGCAAGAATCCTGTTTCCCGCTCTCGTCGCTGCGCTCCGGGGCCGCTCGGGCCACGGGCGGCGCCACGCTTCGTCGAGATCAGCCGAATCCGTCGCCTTTTGGCGCGCCCTCTTGGAACGCGACGATCACGCAGAACCATGAATGCACCTCGGCGCGCGTTCTTAAGACAAACACTTCGACGTTGAGAATGGATGCCCGGTAACTGAAGATGCAGCATCCCGAATAGCGGAAGCGTCGAGGGCGTAGCCGATTGGTTCGTTGTGAGGATCGATCGCGAATGCCATAGCGATCGCTTCTCCGCGCGTATTCACGACCGGCGAACCAGAATCGCCTGGCGCTAAACGAACGGCCAACACCACTACTGGACGGTGATGATTTCCGTGTCCGTAGATGTCGGCACCGACACCATCGATGCGCGGCTCCGGTTCGAGTGCGGCCGGAGCTACCCGCAACGGCCGCCCGTGCGGATGTCCGAACACAGCAAATTCACGACTCGAGCGATCCTCGACCAACGGCAACGAAGGCGCTCCAAGGTCGTTTACGCGCAGCATGGCAACGTCGAGATCGGCATCGAACGCAACGACCGTCGCGAAATGGTGTTTCCCGCGACGGTCGACAACTTCTGGACGCGATACGCCCGCTATCACGTGCGCGTTCGTTGCGACGAGGTGTTGCTCGATCACCCAACCGGTTCCACTGAGCCGTTGACCACAAGCATCACCGACGATCTTCACGATCGATTGGCGCACTCGCGCGACCACAACCTTTGATAACGGAACCATCTTCGGCACTGCGCCCGCTAACTGGCGCGAACCGAGTGCGCCCAACGTTGCATGGTCGATCGAATTCGCAGACGAAATATCGAGTGCACGACGTACCAAACGAAACGCCGAAGGAACGCTCACCGCTAGTGCGAGCAGACATGTGAGCGCCGTGACCCGACGCGACGGCCGCCGGCGACGCCCCATTGCCACGCCGACCACCACGAACGCCCCGGCAATCACCAGGGCGTCGATCGATTTCACGATGGAAAAACTGGTTCCTCGGCAACGAGCAATCGGGCAGTGGTCAAAAAGCCGGTGTGGGCGACCATGCGATGATCAGGCCGCACGGACTGGCCCTCGATATGCCAACCGCGCTGCAAGATTTCAACCGTCTCACAGTTCCCAAACGCGGAGTTCTCCAGCGTTTCGCGCAGGTGCGCTACTTGCAAAATCGTTGGGAGATAGCTCAACAAAATTCCGCCGGGCCGCAACGCGGTTTCAGCGTGTTTCACGACCTGCCACGGCTCCGGTAAGTCGAGCAGAATCCGATCGAGATCGGTGTGATCGATCCCTTCGTAGACATCGCGCACTTCAACTTCGAGCGGGACGTCTTCGCCCATATACGCAAACACGTTTTCCTGGGCGCGTTTCGCGAAATCATCGCGCAGCTCGTAGCCAAAGAGTTTGCCTTCGGAGCCGATTGCGCGCAGAATTCCCATCGTGAGCGCCCCCGAACCGATCCCGGATTCGAGCACCCTCGCACCAGGGAATATGTCGGCAAGAATCATGATCGGCCCAATGTCTTTGGGATAAATCACCTGCGCGCCCCGCGGCATTTCAAGAATGTACTCACCGAGCGTCGGTCGCAGCACCAAGAGGCGTTGACCGCGAGTGGTACGCACCGTGATGCCTTCGGGCTTGCCGATGAGATCGTCGTGTTTCATCGCGCCCGCGTGCGTGTGGAACTCTCCGCCGTCCACAAGGGTCACCAAATGACGGCGTTTCTTGTTATCGACAACAAGTACTCGCTCGCCGGCATGCAGATCGCGACTCATCGTGTGGTTCCAATCGTGATTCCTGTCGCGCGAACTTGCAGACGGCAAAAAGCGCAGACCTCATTGGTCGTCGGCGCGCTGCACTGCGCACACGGCTGCAAGGTTTCACGCTCCTGCACTGCGACTTCCGCGAAACGTTTGTGGGCCTTGTCGAAAAAGCCAGCCAGAAAAGCAGTTTTCGCGCCAGGAGACTGTTCTTCGAGCTGGTTCAATATTTCTTTATAGCCAAGATGGCGGTTGCCCGCGGCCATCGGACATTCTTCAATGATGTAGTCGATGCCGTTGAGGACGCAGTAGGCCGCCATCTCCCGTTCCCCCAGTTTCACGAGTGGTTTAACTTTTTTCGCAAAGCCCACGCTCGCTTGCAGCACCGGAAATTGCCGAGCGAGGTAGCCAGCTTCCCACCGCAGTACGTTGCCCATCAGCACGGCGGCTTCATCGTCGAGATTGTGGCCGGTGACCACGACGTCATAGCCACCATCCATTGCCGCCTGATTGAACAGGTGACGCTTCGAGAGGCCGCAAGCGCTACAGGGGGCTCGTCGGGCAGCTTCGGAACCCTTCGGGATATCAAATCCGTAGTCGTTGGGAAGATCGACTTCGATGAGTTTCAATTCGCGTTCAACGGCAAAATCACGAACGAATCGTCCGGATTCATTGGAGTATTCACCGATGCCGAGGCCAATATACAAACCGTCGGCTTGGTAGCCGAGCTGAATCAACAAATCCCAGACCGCAAGCGAATCCTTGCCACCCGAAACCGCGACCAATACCCGATCAGTGGGTTGGAGCATGTCGAAGTCGTGGATCGCGCGACGGACTTGTTCAACACAGTGATGATTGAAACAGTCTTTACAAAACGCTGCATTATGACGGCGCACGTCGATGACAGCAGCGCCTTTGCATCGGCGGCATTTCATAGCGCGGGCCGAAACTCGACCGGCCCCGACGTTACGGGCATAGGCGTTACGGGCATAGGCGTTGCGCGCCCAAACTTGGCCGGCCGCGAAACCGGCTGCCGATGCATCTAGGCCCCACCCGAAACGACGGGCCGAATCTCAATTGAGTCGGTCTCGCGCAACTGCGCATCGCGGGTCACGAGCTCATCGTTGCAAATTACCAATACCGACTCAGAGACGATGTCGAGATGCTTGAGCAACTTCGCCACACTCGAAATACCCGCAACTTCAATTTCGCGCCGCGGGTTACGCAACAGCACCTTCATCGCTTCGTGGTGCCTCGGACGGTCACTTCGAAACGGTCGCCGGGCTGCAACGCCTGGCGCCACACGGTTTCAGGTTTTGGGTTCGCGAGCTTGCGAATCACGCGGATTGTCCCGGTGACAATCGCGACGATCATCCACGGTTGCGAGCCACCGAAGCCACGGCGTGCTCCGGCTTTGAAGAGGCGGTTGACAATCGATTCCATCAGTTTTGGCCGCGGCTAGATCCGGCGAATTTCGATAACCGGCATACGCTTTTTGCCTTTGCGGCGGCCCATGAGATACGCACCGATCACGAGCACGGCACCGACGGCGGCCCCCGCGGCCAACGCCACGCTCTTGGCCTTTTCTACGCCCTGTTCGACCGGGCCAGACATGTCGCGCAGCTTCGCTTCGATGTCCGCAATAGAAATGCGTTTCGTGCTTTCAGCGGGGCTCATGTGTTGTCCTTGGTAGCCGTCTTCGGTTCTTTGGTGAGCTTCAGCGCGACGAAACCCGTCGCAGCCGCGAGTAACAAGATCGTCGCCATGTAGGGAAACCACGACGATTTACCCCGGCCATCGAGGGCTTCCGGCAGCGAGGTTTGGAAGAACCGCAGCGCACCGATTCCGAGAAATACCGCGCCGATTCCGAACGCGAGCGCACCGCCCAGCGCCCAGCCGATGTAGCGACCGATGCTTTTGATCGGGTCGATCGTTTCCTGTTTGGCGTAGTCGACAACCAGGGTTTTGAGTTCTTGGATTTGTTCCTGCGGCGTTTTGGCGGCCATTGTCGAGAAGCTACTTGGTTTTTCAGGCTCGGCGCTGACGGTATCGGGCGTCGCACCACATGTGTTCTAACGCGGTAACGGCACGGTTCGCTGTCGCGTAGCAAACCCGTCCGGTTTCGCGCACCATTGCGGGCCCAGCATTGGACGGATCGGCGACGCCAAGCTCAGTCGCAGTCATAATTGGTTTGCCAGTCGCGGCACTAATTTCCGCAGCTGCTTGGGCGAACCGAGCGTCTTGGCGTTCGTGGTAAGCAACGATTCTTTCGATGCCGTGATCGGGATAAAACGGACCTTTGCGCAAGAGCTGCGCAGTATTGGACTGAATGCCCAAGCCCAAGTACACGATCGCGTCGACCTCGGAGTGCTCGGCCACGAGCTGCATGACCTCCGGGATCGTGTCGCGGGTTTCGCCGCCCGCGAGATCGATCGGGTTATTGCGGCTCCAGCGCGGCGGCAGTTTTTCATCGATCGCGGCTTTGAGATCATCGGGCAGCACTGCAAGCTCGAGTTCGCTACGCGTGATCGCGTCGGCGGTCACAACTCCCCAACCACCGGCTGCTGTAATCACGATCGTGCGCGGGCCCTTCAACTGCGGCTGGGTCGCAAAACTCGCGGCTGCTTCGAATGCTTCTTCGACGTTCGCGGCGCGAGTGATGCCAGCCTGTTTGCACATACCGTCGAAGACCCGGTCATCGCTCGCCAAACTTCCCGTATGACTCGCCGCGGCGCGTTGGCCACCGCTGGTGGCACCGCCTTTGAGCAACACGAGCGGCTTTACGGCCGCGATCTTGCGAAGGCGCTCAAACAGTGCCCGACCATCGGTGACCCCTTCGAGATACGCCAAGCTCACAGCCGTATGCGGATCATTCGCGTAGTACTCAAGGAAATCTGCGACGCCAACTGCGGCAGCATTTCCCGCGCTCACCGATCGGCTCACTCCCACGCCACTTTGCATCGCGAGATTCATGAACGAACTCACGAAATTACCGCTTTGGCTGGCGATACCGATCTTGCCCGCGGGTGGGTACGGCGCCACGATCTGCGCACACAGATTCGATGGCGTACTCACTACGCCTTGGCCATTCGGACCAACAACCAAGATTCCTAGTTCGGCGGCAAGCGCAACCAGTTCCTGTTGCGCTTGGATGCCAGCCTCGCCCGCTTCGCCGTAGCCCGCGCTCGTCAAAAACGCAGCTTTAATACCTTTTTTCGCGCAGGCTTTCAGCAGATCAATGTTCGCACTCGCCGGGGTGCATACGAACACGAGGTCGTATGTGTCGGCATCAAGTTCGGCGATGTCTTTGGCCGTTTGGATGCCGAGCACTTCCCCACCATCGCGGTTCGTTGCCGCGACGGCGCCTTGGTATCCGCAGGCAAGAATGTTGTGTAACGCGACGAAACCAAACTTGCCGGGGTGGCTACTTGCGCCTGCAACCACAACGCCCTTCGGATTGAACAGCGCATCGAATACGGCCATATCGAACTGACCTGAATTGGTTGAACTCATGCTGAAACCTCCACCAATGCATCAACAGCAAGCGGACGGCCGTCCACCGGCGAAACAATGAGCGGATTCACATCGACACTGCGAATGAGCGGATTCGAGTCGGCAAGCTTCGACAAACCGAGCAACACCTGCGTAAGCGCGTCGCGATCGACGGCGGGCTCTCCTCGGAACTCATCGAGAAGCCGCTGAGTCTTGAGCTCTTCGATCATTTCTTGAGCATCGATTTCGGTGATCGGCACAAGCCGAAACACGACGTCTTGGATTGCTTCGGCGAGTATGCCACCGATGCCGAGCATGATCGTCGGGCCGAATTGGTCGTCGTACATCAGGCCAGCAATCAGTTCGCGATTGCCCTTCAGCATCGGGGCTATGAGCACCTGGACATCGCCGTCTTCGGGCACTGCCGCCGCAAGCAATTGCTGTGCGGCTTCCTCGACTGCGCCAGCGTCGCGAAGATTGAGCTTGACGAGACCCCGCTCAGTTTTGTGGGCAATCTTGTGGCCGTTGAGCTTCGCTACCACGGGAAAACCCATTTCGGTAGCGGCGGCGACTGCGGCAGCTGGATCGGCGACGATTCGCTCATCGAGTAACGGAACGCCGTGCTGCGCGAGCAGGCGTTTGGATTCGGCTTCAGAAAGCGTAGGCATCGGGGCGCAACAGTACCGGCCATCACCAACCAGCGCCGTTATATTGTGTCCATCGGCCAGCGCCGCTCCAGCTCCGGTAAAACCAACAACATCAGCATGGGCACGCGCACGTTCGAGGACTCGCGTCCCGTTGCCACCGATCAGCATCGGAATGTTTGATTGCGCCGCGGCAACTTCGCCATCCAGGACCGCGGCGTCACAGCGAATGTGATCGCCCGCACACGTCACTGTTTCACCTCGCAGTAGGCGTGGCACTATCTCAACCAGTTCCGCGAGCCGATCGACCCGACCTCCCAGAGTCGGGTACGCCACGCCGCGCATCGTCCATACCGAAGGCGTGTGCCCGGCTCCGATTCCAAAGACCGACCGACCGTCGGAAACGATGTCGAGGGTGGCGATCTCATTCGCAACCACAAGCGCATCCCGACGCTCCATCGCGAGGAGCAGCTTGCACATGAAACTCAATGCCTTCCATGGCAATGCGATACCTAGCAGGCCTCAAAACTGAAGGTCCGGCCGATATTGCACGTTCGGAATATCGTTGGGACATCTAGAGTCTGGCGCCGTGACCGAATTAATGTTGACGGGCCGCTTCGTTCGGCTAGAACCCCTCGCCCCAGAGCACGCAGATCCGCTGCTCGCCGCTGCGAACCATGACCGCGCTACCTATGGTTTTACGGAGGTTCCCGGCACGCTCGAAGCGATGGTGCCGTACATCACAGACCTCTTGTTGCAGCGAGCCAACGGACACGCAATACCGTTCGCCACCCGGCGCCTTGCCGACGACTCGATTATTGGCGCGACCCGCTACCTCACCATCCGTTCGTTTTACGGCCGTGGAATCCCCGACGCCGTCGAAATCGGCGGCACGTGGATTACAGCGACGGCCCAACGAACGAGCGTCAACACCGAAGCCAAGCTTTTAATGCTGACGCACGCGTTCGAGACCTGGCACGTGCAGCGAGTCGATTTGAAAACTGATGCGCGAAACGCACGCAGCCGGGCGGCGATCGAACGGATTGGCGCGTCGTTCGACGGCATTCTTCGGGCCTGGCAACCTTCGTACATTCCGGGCGAAGAAACCAAGCTACGAGACTCCGCGATCTACTCAATCGTGCCCAGCGAATGGCCCGCAATCAAGGTGCGGCTAGAGGCCCGCCTCACCTAATCGCGCTGGTCACCCCCGCGAGCCCTCCGCAGCGTTTCGCAGGGACCACAATCGCGCTGGTCACCCCGCGAGCCCTCCACAGCGTTTCGCAGGGACCATGGCTACACGCGGGAGTTGCGGCCTTGCCAATGTTCGTCCCGCAGTATCCGTTTCAGCAACTTGCCGCTGTCGGTTCGCGGCAGCTCCTCACGGGTTTCCCACGAACGCGGCCGTTTGTACTTTGCGAGCCGTTCCGCCGCAAACGAAGCGAGCTCCTCGAGATCCAGCACCACCCCAACCTTCGCTTGCACCACAGCGTGCACGGCCTCGCCCCACTCATCGTCGGGCACTCCGAAGACTGCCGCATCCAATACGCCAGCATGCGCATACAAGACGGCTTCGATCTCCGCGGGATAGATGTTCACACCGCCGGAAATAATCATGTCCTTTTTGCGATCGCAGATGTGCACGTACCCTTCGTCGTCGACGTACGCAACATCGCCGACCGATTTCCACGACGTCTCATCGTCGAGTTGGGTCAACTGTTCCGACGAACGGTGGTAGCCATCCATGGCTAGCCCAGTGCGCACAAATAGTTCGCCGGCCTCACCGACTCCTGCCACAACACCGTCTTCGCGAACGATGCGGATCTCAATGTTTCCATAGGGTTTTCCACACGAGCCGGGCTTGCGCAGTTGGTCTTCCGGCGACAAGACGGTATCAACCCCGAGCTCAGTCGAGCCGTACACCTCAAACAAAAACCCGCCGCCAAGCTTCTCAATGAGCTCGCATTTCAACGCGTACGGCACCGGTGCGGCGTTCGCGATCAGGCACCGCATCGTCGACATATCGGCTTTCGCCAATTCAGCATCGGATACCGAAACGATCCGTTTCAATTGAGTCGGAGCGCTGAATGTGTTTGTCACTCGATGTTGCGCGACTAACCGGATCCATGCGATCGGATCAAACTTGCGCAACACCACGATCGGACGGCCCATCGTATGGCTCAACGAAGCGAACGCTAGTGGCCCTGAGTGATAAAGCGGACCGGTCGTGAGGTGCACATCGTCGGGTTGGCCGAGTCGCAACTCCCCCAACAACGCACCGACCAACGCCGGATCGGTCCGCGTTCGCAACGCGCCTTTCGGTTTTCCTGTGGTACCGCTCGTGTAGATCATTTGCGCGCCCGCAGTGCCGCCCCTCGAAACGACTGGTTCATCGGCCGCTTGGCCATCGAGGAGTTCGGACCATCCGATGCAGTCCTTCGGCGTGTCGCCTCCAAACGAAACCATCGTGCGCACGTTCGGAATCGCATCGCGAACGCCAACCGCGGTCGCCGCAAACTCCCCATCGATGATGACGATCGCGGCCTCGGAATTGTCGATGACGTAGGCCATTTCTTCACCGTTGAACCGATAGGACAACGGCACCGCGACCAGCCCGAGCTTGCGCGCCGCGTGGATGATGACCAGGACTTCGAGTGAGTTCGGGCCGCACCACACCAACCGTTCACCCGGAACCGCACCCCGAGCAAGCAGGCCATTTGCGCACTGATTCACCATGGCGTTCAACGCGGTGAAGGTGGTCGTCGAAGCCACACCGCCACCACTCGAATCGACGACGACGGCTACCGCGTCGGGCGTGGTTTGGGCATGAATCGCTAACACGTCGGGAGTTGGGCTCATAGCCGATTACCTTAGGCAGGATGTCGTTCGCCGTGCGGGGAGTAGTGGAGGGTTTTTACGGAACACCCTGGACTCACGCGCAGCGTATCAACATGATCGAGTTCCTCGGACGCCACCAAATGAACGCGTATATGTACGCGCCAAAAGACGATCTGTTGCACCGAGAGCACTGGCGCACGCCCTATGCGGCCGAACAAATCGAACAGTTCGGCGAACTTGCGCGTCACGGCTCGCAGCACGGTGTTCGCTTCGGTTTTGCGATCTCGCCCGGCCTCGATATTGACTACGAATCGAACGACGACCGTACCGTGCTGCTCGCAAAATGCGTGTCCGTGCAAACGGCAGGGGTCGTTTGGTTCCTGCTTGCCCTCGACGACATTCCCATGGCCGACGGCCTCGCACCGCGCCAAGCAGCGCTTGCGAAGTGGCTTCTCTCGGCCCTGCGCGACCACAACCCGCAAACTTCGCTCATGGTATGCCCGACGGAATACCTAGGAACCACAGCGTCGCGCTACACCAAAGATCTGGTGGCCACCCTCCCTCGCGACATTGCGCTGATGTGGACGGGGCCGACGGTATGTTCGCCAACGATCTCGACCGAAGACGCTGCGTCTTGGCGTTCAGCATTTCCGAACCACGATCTGATCATCTGGGACAACTATCCCGTCAACGATGGCGCGATGGCGAGCCGTATGCATCTCGGGCCGTACCGCGGCCGATCACACGACCTCGCAACCGTCGTCGACGGTATTTTGTTGAACCCAATGAATCAACCGGCTGCATCGCAAATTCCGCTCGCGACCGCGGCCGCATATCTCGCAGACCCCGCGGCCTACGACGCCGACGCGGCATTTATCAACGCATGCCCCGACGACCAGACTGCCGTAATCGCGCGGGCGTGTTTCGACGGTCCCTGCAATCCTCCAAGCACCCTCCCACTCGCTCAGGCCATCGGCGCGTTGATAACCGCAACCGGTACCGCAACCGACGCTCGTGACAACGAACGGGCGATCCGGGTCCGCGATAACATCAGAGGAACGTTGCTTTTTTCGAAAACTGCGGCCAAAAAGTCGCTCGTCGCGGCCACCGGTTTTGCAACCGAAATCGCTCCGTGGGCGCAACGCATCGCGGTCGAGTGTCGGGCAGGGATCGCGGCGCTGAACGTGCTCGACCTTTGCGACGAATCCAACCCGGAACCCGACGTCCTGGCGATTATGGGCGCAATGTTCGCGCTGAGTTTTCATTGGGCGCAAGCGCGACGCAGCGAGCACGTTGTGTTCGGACCACGATTCGCGCTCTACCCTGCCATCGTGATGCATCACAGTGGCCAACCGACATTTCGCGCTCGTGAAGGAATCCTCGAGGACTGCAACGCGATCGATGCGTTGTGCCGGATCGCGTGCGCGGCCGCGGATCGAGCAAGCGAACAATGACCGTCACGTTAAGTGTTGTTATGCCTGCGTTCAACGAAGCCACAATACTGCAAACGTCGGTTGCCGAAGTTGCGCAGGGGCTCCGCGAACGCTCGATCGACTTCGAAATTATCGTCGTTGAAAACGGTTCCCGCGATGGGACGCTCGAGTTAGCAAAATCGCTTGCCGCCGACCATCCGGAACTCATCGTCGAAACCCTCGGGACCGCGGATTACGGCGCGGCGTTACGTCATGGATTACTGATCGCACAAGGTTCTACCGTGGTGAATTTTGATTGCGATTATTACGACCTCGGGTTCTTAGATCAAGCGATCGCAATGGTCGCGAAAGAATCTGGGCCAGCGATCGTTGTCGGTTCGAAACGCGGCGATGGATCGGATGATCAACGCGCCTGGCCCCGCCGTTTGGTCACCATGGTCTTTTCAACGATTCTGCACGTCGGCTATGGGCTCAAGGTCTCAGATACCCACGGCATGAAAGCAATGCGCCGTGCTGCCGTCGCGCCCTATGCGAAACAGTGCCATTTGGGGCGCGATTTGTTTGATACGGAGCTGATTTTGCGCGTCGAACGTGCGGGCCTGCCCACCGATGAGATCGCGGTGACCGTTGAGGAACGGCGCCCGGCGCGCACATCAATTTTGCGGCGGGTCCCTCGCACTCTGACTGGGCTCGCAAGACTGTGGTTCGCGCTGCGGGACCACTCCGCGCGCCAACGCACGGCGTAGCGTCCGCGAGATGCCTACGATCATCGGCCGCAACGCAACCGTGCGCTACGAGCAACACACGATCACGGCTGTCGAATCCGGCGATATCAACTGCGACCAATACGTGGTTCCGGGCTTTGTCGATATTCAAGTCAACGGCATCGACGAAATCGATTTCGGCATAGCGCGCGACGAACACGCGATAGCTGACGCGCTCGATCGCATGACGGCGCATGGTACGACCTCCTGTTTGCCAACCGTCGTCAGCGCGAAACTCGATCAGTACGACGCGATGCTCGACCGTGTACGGCGTGCACGCGAACTCGACGATGCCGCGACTCGGTGTTCAATTCTCGGCGTGCATCTCGAAGGGCCGTTTCTCGGTGGTGCCCCCGGCGCACATCCGCAGCACCTCATCCGAAACGTCGAACTCGATTGGCTACGAACGACACTCGACCGCCACGCGGACTTGATCAAGCTCATCACACTTGCGCCCGAAGCCGACCCTGGATTCGAAGGCATCAAATTGTGCCGTGAATACGGGGTATTTGTCGCGCTCGGGCACAGCGATTGCAGCTATGAAACGGCAATCGCCGCCGTTGATGCCGGCGCGACCATCGCGACGCACCTCTACAACGGCATGAGTGGCTTACATCACCGCAACCCCGGCCTCGCGACGGCAGCCCTACTCGACGACCGAATCACACCGTCGATCATCGCGGATCTCCACCACGTCAGTGCGCCTGCGCTGCGAGTGGCGTTCGCGGCAAAAGCACGACTCGCGCTGATCACCGATGCCGTTGCGCCGGGCGCCGGCGAGTCGGGCAGTATGAAGATCGAGCAGCGCGGCGGAGTGGTGTTTCTGCAAGACGGCACGCTGGCCGGCGCGGTGATCCACATGATCGACGCGTTCAACAATTGCGTGACGCTTGGGCTTTCCATCGAACGAGTAGCCAAGATGGCAGCCACGTATCCGTGCGACGCGATTGAGGTAGCTGATCGAGGGCGACTCACCCCCGGCGCCCGTGCCGATCTCGTGACGCTCAAGACCCAAGACGGCAACCTCACCATCCAACAAGTCCTCGTCCAAGGCCTCCCCTGTGTCCCATGAATGTTCCACCGGTGGAAGATTCGTGGGACACAGGGGGCCGGGACACAGGGGGTCGGGACACAGGGGGTCGGGACACAGGGGGTCGGGACACAGGGGGCCAGGGCACAGGGGGCCAGGGCACAGGGGGCCGGGGTAGGTTGGACGGATGCAGATTGTTTCGGCTCTCTTTATGGACAACGTCGACTTCCGGCGCGAATACGACGGCGGCCCCACCAAGATCGACATCACCGGCGCCTACTTTTCAACGGCAGTCAGCGGCGCGTTTCCCGCGCATCTCACACCGCACCTCCTTGTACTGTTACGCGCCGAAGATGAAGCGGCAAGAGCCGGAACACTCGTTGTGACCTTCTGCAAAGAAGGCACCGACGACGAAGTCGGACGGCACAGCTCGCCGGTCATGATTCAAGCCCCCGGCAAATTCTTCTACCAACTTGTGCGTCCAGAGCTCACGTTCGACGAACCAGGCACGATCGAAGCACGGTGCGTGATCACCGAAACTGGGTCCGCCGTCACGACACCACTGACCGTCCTCCAGTAGCTGTCCGGTTTGCCCCTTTAGTCACTCTGCGTGACCGTCGAAGCTATTCGCAGCATGACTCGTTACGCAGCGTCACTCTCCCAGCACCCAATTCCGGTCGAAGCCGTCGGCGAATGTGTCGGCGAACTTCTTGAACGGTTCGGTACGTTAAAGCCCGACCTCGTCGTGGTCTTTGCCAGCGAGCATTACGTCGGGGCGATGGCCGATATCAACGATGCGATTCAAAAACTGCTGGAACCAGAATCACTCATCGGTTGCACAGCAGCGGCAGTCGCCGGCGGCGGAGTTGAGGTCGAAGACGGCCCCGCGCTCAGTATGTGGGCGGCGCACTGGGGCGGTGGTCGCACGACCGCAATGCACCTTGCGACCGAACAAGATGGCGACAACACCCGCATCGTTGGCTGGCCTGAGGATCTTGAAGCTCGCGGAACGTTGCTGATGCTCACCGATCCTTTCAGTTTCCCAACTCCTGATTTTCTCGCGATGGCGAACGCGAATCTTGGCGATCTCACGATTGTGGGTGGGCTCGCCAGCGCGGCGCGGGGCCCCGGCGGCAATCGACTCTTGATCAACGACCGAGAAGTCACCAACGGAGCGGTCGCAGTGCTGCTTGATGCACGCGTCCCCACGTGGGCGGCGGTCTCCCAAGGTTGCCGTCCGATCGGCCAACCGATGACAATCACGAAAGCCCAACGCAACGTCATTCAGGAGCTCGCCGGTCAACCCGCATTCACCCGGCTCCAAGAAGTCGCGGCGGCCATGCCCGAAGAAGAGCGCGAGCTCCTTCGCAACGGCCTCCACGTCGGGGTCGTTGTCGATGAACACAAAATTGATTTCAGCCGTGGCGATTTTCTGGTCCGCAACGTGCTCGGCGCCGATCCTGCGCAAGGATCCGTTGCGGTCGGCGAGTTTCTCGAAGTCGGACAAACCGTGCAGTTCCACGTTCGCGACGCGGCTTCGGCCGACGAGGATTTGCGAGTGGTCGGCGGCAAGGCTGTCCGTGGAAATCGCAGTGCCCAAGCGGCGTTGCTCTTCACCTGCAACGGACGTGGCCGGCATCTCTTCGGAACTCCAAATCACGATGCCGAGCTCCTCCAGGAACTGGGCGACGACAACCTCGCGCTCACCGGCATGTTCTGTGGTGGCGAAATCGGTCCGGTTGGCGGACGGACCTTTCTGCACGGTTTCACTGCGAGCATGGCGCTTTTCGGCGACGAATTTGTGTTGGACGAAGTCGATATTTGAAACCTGCTCTAGAGGGCAACACCATCTAGTGTCGACCCCTAGCGGAAGGGGTCCAACATCGTGTCGAACGCCGAACTCGAAACTCTCGCAGTCAACGTCATTCGTGGCCTTTCAATGGATGCGGTACAAGCCGCGAATTCAGGCCACCCAGGTACTCCGATGGCGCTCGCGCCCCTTGCGCATGTGCTCTATACGCGGGTGATGAACTACGACGCGAGCGACCCGCAATGGTTCGATCGGGATCGCTTTGTGCTTTCTGCCGGCCACGCGTCGATGCTGTTGTACTCAACCCTGTACCTCACCGGTTTTGGCCTGACGCTCGATGATCTCAAAGCGTTTCGGCAGTGGGGATCCGCGACTCCCGGGCACCCCGAGTACGGTCACACCGCGGGCGTAGAGGTCACTACAGGACCACTCGGCCAGGGTTTCGCGAACGGGGTCGGCCTCGCGCTTGCCGAAAAGCATTTGCGCGAACGTTTCGGCGCGCAAGTCTGTGATCACAGTGTGTTCGCGATCTGTGGCGACGGCGATCTCATGGAAGGCGTCACCCACGAAGCCGCGTCGCTCGCAGGCCATCTGAAACTCGGCAAGTT
Organism: Actinomycetes bacterium; assembly: GCA_025360585.1. Taxonomy (GTDB): domain Bacteria; phylum Actinomycetota; class Acidimicrobiia; order IMCC26256; family PALSA-610; genus F1-120-MAGs023. The sequence continues at coordinate 109,033 of JANYBW010000010.1, forward strand.
GGTGTACGTATACGACGACAATCACATCACGATCGATGGCCCCACCGAACTCGCCTACAGCGACAACGTGCGGCTGCGCTTCGAAGGGTACGGCTGGCATGTGATCGAACTCGGCGAAGTCGCCGAAGATCTCGACGCGCTCGAAGCCGGTTTACGGGCCGGGATCGCAGAATCCGATCGTCCAACCTTGCTGATTTTACGCAGCCACATTGGCTACCCATCGCCGAAGGTCACCGATACCTCCGAAGCTCACGGTAACCCGTTGGGTGCCGAAGAAATCGCGATCACCAAAGCCATCATGGGCCTTCCGATCGACGAATCGTTTTACGCGCCGACTGAAGTAGTGGACTTCTACCGAACCGCAGGTTCACGCGGCGCGGCGAAACGCAACGAGCGCGAACAACAGCGCGCCAGTTGGGCGACCACCAATCCTGAACGCGCAGCCGAACTCGATGCGTGCATCGGCCAGCGCGGGCTCGACGGCTGGGAAGCCAAACTGCCCACATGGGCGGTAGGCGAATCCGTCGCAACTCGTAACGCGAGCAAAGATGTTCTCGCCGCGGTCTTCGATGTTGTTCCTGGCCTCGTTGGCGGAGGCGCAGACCTCACCGGTAACACCGGCACGTTGATCAAAAGTGGCGGAACCGTCACTGATTCCGATGCTTCAGGGCGCATCGTGCACTTCGGTATTCGCGAACACGGCATGGGTTCCATAGCGAATGGCATGTCGGTTTCCGCGACGTTGCCGTTCGTCGGAACGTTCTTTGTCTTCTCCGATTACATGCGCCCACCCGCACGCATCGCCGCGCTTTCGCACCACAAAGTCGCGTTCGTTTGGACCCACGATTCGGTAGGGGTCGGAGAAGACGGGCCCACGCACCAACCAGTCGAACAGCTCGCCTCGCTCCGGGCGTTGCCGGGGCTCAAGGTGATTCGTCCAGCCGACGCGAACGAAACCGCGCACGCATGGAAGTGTCACATCAACGGCACCGGCCCAACCGCGCTGTTACTCACTCGGCAAAATACGCCCGTGCTCGATGGCACCGCGGACCGCGGCGCGACGGGAGTGGCGAACGGTGCGTACGTGCTCGTCGATGAAACGAACCGCGACCACATCGATCTCGTACTCATCGGCACCGGTTCTGAAGTTGCGCATTGCGTCGGCGCCGCCGCGGTACTGAGCAGCGCTGGGCATTCCGTGCGCGTGGTATCGATGCCTTCCTGGGATGCGTTTGAGCTTCAGCCCGCTGAATATCGTGCCGAAGTATTGCCGCCAGGAGTTCCGACGCTCGCCGTTGAAGCTGGGGTGAGCTTCGGCTGGTCGAAGTACGCCGACGATGTCGTGGCCATTGATCGTTTCGGTGCTTCAGCACCTGGCGGCAAGCTCATGACGGAGTTCGGATACTCCACTCATGGTGTCGTTCAACGAGCGCGGGCCTTGCTCGCGCTCGATCAGCTCTAGTTCAATCAATCAAGGTGTGTGATGAGCAGCCAATCTGATGTCGCTCGGCTCAACGATTTCGGTCAGAGCCCTTGGTACGACAACCTGACCAGAGCGCTTGCGCTCGGCGGCCTACAAACGTTGCTCGACCACGACGGCATTCGTGGCGTTACCTCGAATCCCACCATCTTCGAAAAGGCGATGGGTTCGGGCTCTGATTACGACGATCAACTGCGCACGCTCAAAGATGTCAGCATCGAAGACGCCTACTGGACGATGGTCGTCGACGACATCACCGGTTGCTGCGACATTTTGCGCAAGGTGTACGACACCACCAACGGGGTTGATGGCTATGTATCGGTCGAGGTCTCACCGGAACTCGCGCGCGACACGCAGGCCACGATCACCCAGGCGCGCGAATTGTGGGCGCGAATTAATCGACCGAATTTGATGATCAAGATCCCAGCGACCATCGAAGGTCTTCCGGCGATCACCGCGGTCATCGCTTCGGGGATCAACGTCAACGTCACGCTGATCTTCTCGCTCGAACGCCATCAAGCGGTAATCGAGGCACACAGTGCGGGGCTCGAACAGTTGCTGGCTTTTGGCGAACGGATCGATCGCGTTCATTCCGTAGCCTCGTTTTTTGTGAGTCGAGTCGATACCGAAACCGACCCGAGGCTTCCCGACGGTCATCCGTTGCGCGGCAAAGCGGCCGTCGCGAATGCGAAGCTGGCGTACGAACTCTTCGAATCTCATTGCGCAAGCGAACGGTGGCAAGCGCTCGCGAAGCAGGGTGCTGGCCCCCAGCGGCCGTTGTGGGCATCGACTTCCACGAAGAACGCGGACTACTCGCCCACGCTCTACGTCGATGAGCTCATTGGCCCCAACACCGTCAACACGCTCGCGCAAGCGTCGGTCGACGCGCTGCAAAACCATCCAGGTTTACGAGCCAATTCAGTGAGCGAAGGCCTCGCCGATGCACACAAGGCAATCGCAGGTTTGAGCGCAGCGGGAGTGGACTTCGACGACGTGACCACCACGCTCGAACGCGATGGCGTCGCCAGTTTCGCCAAGAGCTACCGAGATGTACTCGCAACCTTGGAAGCCAAACGCGCCACGCTCTGAAAGTGCTGCGCTAAGTCAGTCACGTTCGTGTGCGCGTTCAGCCCACTCGGGTTGGGCATCACGTAGGCGTTGCGTCCGCCGAACACCAGCGACTGCAACCCGACTTTTGCGTTCCGATCAACCGCGGCGCGATACCCCGAAAGCCCAACGAACACCGTGATCAAAGGCTGGTACTGCTTGACGATTGCGGTGAGTCGCGCTGCGCCGTCGCAGTATTCCTGAACCGAGAGCTCATCAGCACGCACCGTCGGACGTTTCACGAGATCGGTAAAACCAACCCGATGAGCTCGCAACGCGTGCTCCGGATCACGATCTACCGAAACGATTCCAGCCTGGATCGCCGCAGGCCAAAAACGATTCCCGGGCCGCGCAAACGGAACACCGAGCGAAACCGAATAGATCGACGGATTCAAGCCGACGAGCAGCATTGTTAAATCAGGCGCGAGAAAGTCCGGGAGTGTGTCACCGCTCCACTCGCCGGTATCCGCTGCTTCTGAGGTCATGCTCCCTACTATCAGATCCGTGACCAGCGACAATCGCAAACTCGAAGGTGCCGTCATCGTTGTGCTCGGGGCGACGGGCGACCTCGCCTCTCGAAAGCTTTATCCCGCGATTGCATCGTTGGCGCTGCGCGGCCAACTCCCCACTCATTTTTCGTTGGTCGGGGTAGCTCGAACCGAGATGACCGACGACGGCTTCGCCTCAGACGTGTGCAATGCGATTGGTGAACACAACTCGGATGCGCTCAGCGCGTTTCAAGCTTTACGTCCCGCGATGAAGTACGTCACCGGCACGTTCGACGATCCGTCGCTGTGGTCCGACCTCGCGGAGGTACTGGGGATCTGTGATCGTGACCACGGAGCGGGCGGTAACCGCATGTTTTACCTGTCGACGTTGCCGCAATTTTTCGAAGCCGTCATCACCGGCTTACATGGCGCAGGTCTCACAGAAGATCCTGAAGGGGGCTTTACGCGTGTCGTCATCGAAAAGCCGTTTGGGCACGATCTCGATTCCGGTCGTGCCCTCAACGAGTTTGTGCACGCGCACCTCAACGAACGGCAAATCTTTCGCATCGATCACTACCTCGGCAAAGAAACAGTCCAAAACGTCTTGGCCTTGCGCTTCGCAAATGCAATCTTCGAACCGATTTGGGATCGCCGCTATATCGATAACGTGCAGATCACCGTCGCCGAATCAATTGGTGTCGAGCACCGGGGAATGTTTTACGAACAAGCAGGGACATTGCGCGACATTGTGCAGAACCACGCGTTACAGGTGTTGTCCCTCGTTGCGATGGAGCCACCCGCAAGTTTTGAAGCCGACGCGGTACGCGACGAAAAAGTCAAAGCATTGCGAGCGATCGAGCACATGAACGTCTTCGATGTTGGCATGTCGGTGGCTCGCGGCCAGTACACGCCTGGCACGGTCGATGGCGAAACGGTCAAAGGCTATCTAGATGAAGAAGGCGTTTCCCCTACGAGCACCACCGAGACCTTCATCGCGATGCGGCTCGCGATCGACAATTGGCGTTGGGCCGGCGTGCCGTTTTATTTGCGTGCCGGAAAGCGCTTGTCGAAGCGCGTCACCGAAGTTGCGTTGCGATTCAAATCGGTACCGCACCTCGCGTTGCCGACGACTGCAGTCGATTCGATGGAACCGAACACGCTCGTATTGCGTATTCAGCCCGACGAAGGCGTGCGTCTCGAATTCGGAGCCAAGATTCCCGGCCCGGGCTTCGCGGTTCGAACCGTAGGGCTCGACTTTTCGTTTCGAGACGGGTTTGCTGAGGTCGCCCCGGAAGCGTATGAGCGCTTGCTCCTGGACGCACTCGTCGGCGATGCGACGTTGTTCATCCGTGAAGACGAAGTCGATGTGGCGTGGCAGATCGTCCAGCCGATCATCGAAGCAACCCAACGCGGAGCACTCCCCGTCCACCCGTATACGGCTGGCACCTGGGGGCCGTACGCATCCGACCAACTGCTCGACGCACACTTCGATCATTGGCGCAACCTCTGAGATTCAGCGTTCACGGCGCGCGCCGCAAACGCGATCTCCTAGATTTCCGCGCATGATTGTTGTGTTTCTCCACGGGGTTCCCGAGACCTATCGGGTTTGGGACGGCGTTCGGGCCGCGAATCGGCGGGCGTTTCGTCGAGTTGCATTGCGGGCACTTCTGGCCGGTTCTCCGCCCGCTCGAAGTCGCGCAACATTTACGGGAGTTTTGGGCGGATATTGAGTAAAGACGCGCCGAAACACTAACGGCGTAGACTCAACCGTATGAGTAGCGCTGATGTAGTTCGGTTGGCTCGAAGCCGTGGCCGCCTGCACGAAGATCGCAGTATCGATCTCGTGACCGCCGAAGTAATTCGCGGAGGCATGGAAACGGTTTGCTTCGAGATGGCAACGTACGTTTCGCGTACTGCGACCACACCGATTCTGAACCAGAGTAACGAACGCAACGCGACCGTCCTCGATGCGCAGGGGCGCCTTGCGGCCCTATCGGTCGGCATCCCACAGTTCATGCTCACGTCCACGTTGCCAGTTCGATTCGCGCTCGACTTTTTAGGCATCAGCGAGTTCCGCGAAGGCGACGTGTTTGTAGCCAACGATCCGTATCACGGAGGCGGCCACCTCCCCGACTACAACGTGTTCGCGCCGGTCTTCGCCGACGACCCGATCACGGGTTCGCGGCGCATGGTGTTGATCGCTTCGATTCAGTGTCATCACGGCGATACTGGTGGCGCGGTGCCCGGTGGTTACAACGTGACCGCGAACGACATCTGGGGTGAAGGTGTGCGTTGGCCGGTCATCAAAGTGATGGATCAAGGTGTTGCCCGCAACGATGTTTTGTACGCACTGCAAGCGAACAACCGCACCCCCGATTTCATTGGCGATATCCGTGCGCAAATTGGTTCCGCACAGCTCGGCGTCCGCCGACTCCAAGAAATCATCGAACGGCATACCGCGACGAGGGTTGAAGAAGCCGTCGATCTCATGATCGATTACGCCGAACGGCGGTTCCGCGAAGAAGTCTCCGCGTGGCCCGATGGTTCGTATGAGGCCGACGCCTACGTCGATCACGATCCGCTCGGCAACCCCGATGTACACCTTCACGTGAAGATCACCGTGGCTGGCGATGCCCTCACCATTGATTTCACCGGCAGCGACGCGCGCCCCGAGCTGCAAGCATGGTCGACGTTCGGCAATACCCGTGGATACACGGTAGGCCAGATCGCCGCAATGATGGATCCAGAAATCCCTAAGAATGAAGGGTTTTTCGAGTCAATCAAACTCATCGTGCCGTCGGGTTCGGTTCTGAATCCACCAGCCGGCAAACCCGTCAGCGCAGGTACCCACCACCCGGGCGCCGACGTTGGCGAAGTCATCGCTGTCGCGATGCAACACGTATTGCCCGGCCGCGCCGTCCCGCAGACCTACAAAACCGGGATTCCGACGGTCATTCGCGGCGTCGATCCGCGCAGCGGCCGCGACTTCGTTGATCATTCCGCCGAGGTGTACGCGGGTTGGTGCAACGCTGCTGAAGGCATGGACGCGTGGGGCGCACTCTCGGCAAGTTTCGGCAACCTGTGGAAAGCCACCGCAGAAATCAACGAAAGTTTGTTTCCGCACGTGCAGTGGTCGCGCGACTATCGCACTGATAGCGGCGGGCCTGGCCAGTGGCGTGGCATTTGCGGTTCGCACTACGAAAAAGAAGTGCGGGTTCCGTCGACGGTCTACACGTACGTCGTCGGGATGAAATATCCGATGCCCGGTATTTGTGGGGGCGGCAACGGCTCCCCGAACGAAATGATCCTGCGCTACGGCAGCGCTGATCCGCACAGCGTTGCGCACACCGCAAACAACGTACCGATGGCTGCGGGTGAACGCGTGATGTTCAACTACGGCGGCGGCGGCGGTTGGGGCAATCCTTTTGACCGTGATCCGCAAGCGGTTCTGGACGATGTGCTCGATGAGTTTGTATCCATCGAAGGCGCGCGCCGCGACTACGGCGTTGTGCTCACCGGTTCGCTCGCCGATCTCACCCTCGCCATCGACGAGCCCGCCACAACCGCCCTACGTTCAGAATCGACAAACTCATGAGCTACAGAATTGGGGTAGATGTTGGTGGCACGTTCACCGATTTGATTTGCGTCACTCCTGACGGTGAGGTTGTGCTCGACAAAACGCCATCCACGCTCGAGGATCAATCCACTGGGGTCATGAACGGAATCGCTCAGCTCGCGACGCGATTTGGTCTGTCGTTGCAGGAGTTTTGTGCGCAACTTGAGATCTTGGTGCACGGTACGACTACCGGCGATAACACGATGATTGAAATGAATGGCGCGCCGACAGGGCTCCTAGTCACCGAGGGCCATCGCGACGAAATCGAGATGCGCCGCTGCCATAAAGAAGAAATCTGGGATCCTTCCGCACGCGGCCCGGAGCTCATTGCTCGTCGCCGCAATCGCATCGCGATTCCACAACGCCATAGTTACGAAGGCGAAGAACTCCTCGCGCTCGACGAAGCTGCGGTGCGAGCGGGAGTGCAACGGCTCAAGAAACTCGGCGCGACTTCCATCGCCGTTATGTACTTATTTTCGTTTGTGAATCCCAGTCACGAGCTGCGGACGCACGAGATCATTCTCGAAGAATTTCCCGACGTTGAGAGCGTGACCCTCAGCCATGAGGTCATGCCGCGGGGTCCTGAGTTTGAACGCGTATCCACGACGTTGGTGAATGCGTACCTCGCTCCGAAACTGTCGCGCTATATCGGCAATCTGCAAGACAAGTTGCGCGGTGCCGGTTTTGGCGGGCCATTGCTCATCATGCAATCGACGGGTGGAGTCATGCCACCGTCCTACGTCGAACGGCGTGCCGTATCGGTACTCGCCAGTGGGCCAACGGGTGGTGTGATGGGCGCCACCGTCACTGCCGCGTTGGCCGGAATCGATGATTTTGTCGCCGTCGATATGGGCGGCACGAGTTATGACTTGTGTTTAGTCCGCGACGGCAAACCCGAAATCAAAACCGATTGGAACTGGCGCTATCGCTATTACATCGGAATGCCGATGGTCGACGTCCAATCGGTCGGCGCAGGCGGTGGTTCGATCGCTCGGGTACGGCAGGGCGCGTTGTTGGTCGGGCCCGAATCGGCGGGTTCGATTCCAGGCCCCTCGTGTTACGGCCGCGGCGGCGATCGCCCGACGGTGACGGATGCCGATGTGGTATTGGGCTATTTGCCGCCAACCGGTTTCGCCGGCGGCCGCATGCAGCTCGACGTCGAGGCCGCGAAGGCTGCAATCAAACGCGACGTTGCAGATCCACTCGGAGTCGACGTGATCGACGCGGCTTGGGGCATCGAACGGATTGTTAACGCCAACATGGCGAATGCAACCCGCAAGGTGCTCGCGGGCCACGGCGCCGATCCGCGCGAACTCGCGCTCATCGCGTACGGCGGCAATGGTCCAGTCCATGCGTGGGCCATCGCGCCAGAACTCGATATCGCGAGGATTCTCGTGCCGAAAGCGGCGCCCGCCTTCAGCGCGCTCGGTGTACTCGTTGCCGATTACGTCGTCGATGTGGTGCGTGCATACGTATCGCCGTTGTCGCAGGTCGACGTTGATCATGTTCGTTCGTTGCTCAGCGAGTTACTCGATGAAGCGGCAAAAGAGCTTGATCCTGCTGGGCTTCCGGCCGAATCAGTGCATCTCGATTTGTTCGCGCAAATGTGTTATCCCGGCCAAAACTTCGACATGAGCGTGCCGCTTCCCGAAGGCACCGCGCTTACGGAATCCACGCTGTTGGATCTCTCCGCGCGCTTCCATTCGCAACACGAACGTGATCGCGGCTTCAGTTTCACCGCGCAACAACCGTTGCTACGCGGCGTGAGAATCGTGGCCAAGGGCGATACGCCGAAGCCGCAACGATTCGCGCAGCTCGGAACCGTCGTGAATGCAACCGAGGCCGTCACCGGTGCGCGCGACGCATACTTCGACGGTGGGTTCGTGAACACCCCAACGTACAACGGCACGTTGCTGGGCCCCGGCGCGACGATTCTCGGCCCCGGGCTTATCGAAGAACCGTTCACTGTTATCGTGGTACCCCCAACCATGACAGCAACCCTCGACAACTTCGGCAACTACGATCTCCGCTGCCATTAACTCGCGCCAGCCCGTTTGGTGGCTTAGAGGGCGCGCCAAAAGGCGACGGATTCTGGCTGATCTCGACGAAGCGCGGCGCCACCCCACACCAAACCGTTTTCATGCTTTGTGGGCGTCAAGGCCCGGCTTTCGTGACGTTGGCGGCTTCCCAATCCCCGAGCACGCCCGGAATGACATCGAACTCCACGACTGCGCCCACAGCAACCGAACGCGTGCCATCAGCAATCTGGGTGCAATGAAAACGGTACGAGCGCGCGTCGCCGGAGGAACGCACAACTCCGAGCCCGACATGACAGTCGAACTCGCTCACCACGCCCTGCATCGCTAGCTGCCGGACCTACGCAACGATCTTGCTGATCGGCAGTTCAATAATTCCGGTGGCGCCGGCATCCTTCAGCGCGGGAATCAACGTGTTAATCCCCGACTTCGAGATGACGGTCTCAACCGCGAAGCCGTCTTCGCCGTACAGCTTGCTCACCGTGGGCGATTTCAACGCGGGCAGCAACGCAATGACGGCCTGGAGATTCGCTTCTTCAACGTTGAGCTTTACCAGCACCCGGCCGCGCGCTTCTAACGCGCCAGAAAGCAGCACGTGCAGCTGTTCCATGGACTTGCGTTTCGCGGGATCAGCATACGCAGTCGGATTCGCGATGAGCTCGGTGTATGAAACCAGGATCGTGTCGATCACTTTGAGCCCTGCGGCACGCAGCGCCCGGCCGGTTTCGGTGAGCTCAACCACCGCATCGGCGATCTCGGGAATCTTGGCTTCGGTCGCGCCGTACGAGAGTGAAATGTCGGCGTTGACACCGTTGGCTTCAAAAAACCGACGAGTGAGCCCAACGTATTCAGTCTGGACCCGTACGCCGTCGGGAAGATCACGCACCGATGTCCAGGGAGAATCCGCGGCGACAGCAACAACAATATTCGTGGGTTGCGGCGTGGCCTTGGAGTAATTCAGCTGGCCCAGTGTGACGACATCCGAAGCGGTCTCCTCGATCCAATCACGCGCGGTGATTCCGATATCGAACATCCCATCAGCGACGTATCGGCCGATTTCTTGGGGACGCAGAATCCGAACTTCGTTCACGTTCGGGTCGTCGATGGAGGCCTTGTAGTCAACGTCTGAGGCTCTCGTGATCGCCAAATCCGCGTCGGCGAATAACTGCATCGTCGCTTTTTCGAGCGAACCTTTGGGCAATACCAACCGCAACATGGCCCGCAACCGTACCGGCCGAGCGCAGCCCGGCTCGGGTCGATTCCCGCCCGTCCGCCAGCACCCTCCGGATCAACGCCGCACTTGTGCAGCGGCCCGTCACGTGGTCCCCCATCTGGCCGCCACAGCGGCCAAACGCACCACCACGAGTGGACCCAACGAGTCCAGCACCGCGCAGATCGTAACTTCATGTGACGACTCGCCGGCTACGTGACGATCAAGCGGTATCCGAGATCATTGGATTCCATGGTCCTGAGTTCGCCAAATCGATGGTCCCATTCGCCAGATTCCAACGCATTCCGCAAACGATCGTTGCCCAATTCCAAATCGTGTGGGGTCAGTTGAGCGAACGACGACATACCCGCCTGCACAACCGGATCGAGGTAGGCCTCGGGGCGCGCCCAAAACGCTCCGCCGAATCCATCGGTGCAATCACGCGGCACCTCGACGATTTCCGATCGGCCGCGCCGCAGAAGTGAGAGAACTTCTTCAGCCGACGGCGCGTCCCGTTCACTTTGGAGCTGAGCGATTTCGGGGTAGTACTCCATCGTCATCCACGTAAGGTACATACACGCGTCAAACAACATGATCACCTGACGTGCACTGACCCGTTGCATCTCAGCGATGCCCGCTTCCAGGTTCCGCCAGTGATGCAAGGTCAACGTGGCCATGGCAACATCGAACGTGCCGTCGCGAAACGGCAACGACTCGGCCACGCCCCGAACCGCTGGCCCTGCTTGCTTGGCTCGCTGGCCGATCATCACCCACGACGGTTCAATCGCGACAACATCACAATCGGATGGCTCATAGTTGCCAGTACCCGCGCCAATGTTCAGGACTTTGTTCGCGTCGCCGATCGCGTGACGAATCTGGAGCGCAATACGCGGATCAGCACGACGCTGTGCTTGATACCCGACGCCAATATTCTGATAATCAGCCACGAGGCCAACATTACGGCGCCGTGGTCCCGCAAACGGCCGGAATAACGGACCGATGTCTGGCCACGGGCGCCGGTCCGGGGGTCAGCCGCCGAACGACTAAATCTGTTGCAATAGTCGGGCGGTTTCGATTGCAGTGTCGGCGGCTTCTTCGCCTTTGTGGCCTTCTTTGCCGCCGATACGATCCCGCGCTTGTTCTTGGGTGTCGACAGTCAGCACACCGAAGATCACCGGCACGCCCGTCGCCACGGCCGCCTGCACCAGGCCTTGCGTCGCGCCACCGGCAACGAAATCAAAGTGCGCGGTGTCGCCGCGCACCACTGCGCCCAAACAAATCACCGCGTCCACCTTGCCGCTATCGGCAAGGCGTTTGGCAACCACCGGAAGTTCGAACGCGCCCGGCACCCACCACACGCTCACCGTGTCATCGGCCGCTCCGGCGCGTTCAAGCGCAACCAACGCGCCGTCGAGCAAACCTTGGGTGATTTCGCGGTTAAAGCGCGCAACAACGATGCCGAACCGCAATCCCGACGCATCGAGCGCGCCTTCGTAGGCAACGTACGAACCCATCAGAGCCCTCTTTCGGCACCGCCGTCACCGACGGCATCCATATCGAGGAGGTGACCCATCTTGTCTTGTTTCGTACGTAAATACGCGATGTTTTCCTCAGTGACCTTCGGGAGCAACGCAACCCGTTCGGTGATCTCGAGGCCGTAGCCTTCAAGCCCTCCGTATTTATCCATGTTGTTGGTCATCAACCGCATAGTCGTCACGCCGAGATCAACCAGGATCTGCGCGCCAATTCCGTATTCACGTGAATCGACCGGCAAACCAAGATCGAGATTCGCTTCCACGGTGTCACGGCCTTGTTCTTGCAACGCGTACGCGCGCAGTTTGTGACCCAGGCCAATCCCTCGACCTTCGTGACCCCGCAGATACACCAAGACGCCTTGGCCCTCCGCGGCGATACGCGACATCGCGAGCTGAAGTTGCGGCCCACAGTCACAACGCAATGAACCGAAAACATCACCAGTCAGACACTCACTGTGCACGCGAACAAGCACGTCTTCTTTACCTTCAACGTCGCCCATCACGAACGCGACGTGTTCCACGTCGTCGATGATCGATTCGAACACGTGCGCCGTAAAGTCAGCAAATTCAGTGGGTATCCGCGCTTCAGATACTCGACGGATCAGCTTCTCGCTACGGCGGCGGTACCGCACAAGATCCGCGATCGAGATCAGCACAAGCTTGTGTTGCGAAGCAAATCTTTCAAGCTCGGGCAAACGCGCCATCGTGCCGTCGTCGTTCACGACTTCGGCCAACACGCCCGCGGGATACAACCCCGCGAGTCGCGGCAGATCCACACCTGCTTCGGTATGGCCCGCGCGGCGCAAGACTCCACCGTCGCGGTAGCGCAACGGAAAGATGTGGCCCGGCCGGGCAAAGTCGCCGCCGCGCGCCTCCGGATCGAGCATGCCGAGCACCGTCGCGCAACGGTCTGCGGCGCTGATGCCAGTCGTGGTGCCGTGGCGATAGTCGATGCTCACCGTGAATGCGGTGCGTTGCACTTCGGTGTTTTCATCTTTTTCAACCATCAACGGAACGTTGAGTTCGTCGAGCCGCGCACCTTCCATCGGCAAGCAGATCACGCCGCTCGTATAGCGAATCATGAACGCCATTTTTTCGGGCGTGAGCTTCTCGGCCGCACAAATCAGATCGCCTTCGTTCTCGCGATCTTCATCGTCGACGACTACCACGATTTCTCCGCGAGCAACGGCAGTAATCGCTTCTTCAATTGGCGCAAACGGCATAGGAATCAGCCTCTTTCGGCAAGGAGTCGCTCGACGTATTTCGCGACGACATCAATTTCGAGATTCACGCGTGCACCGATTGGTTTCGGTCCGAGCGTGGTAACGAGTTGCGTGTGCGGGATCACCGCAATACTGAATTGGTGAGCTAGTGCATCAACGACGGTAAGGCTCACACCGTCCACCGTGATCGAGCCCTTCTCCACGATGTACCGCAGAACTTCACGCGGAGCGTCGACTCGGAGAGTCATCGAACCATCAGCATTCATTGACTTTTCTGAGATAGTTCCCGTCGCGTCAACGTGGCCCTGAACGAGATGCCCGCCCAAACGATCGCTGAGCCGCACCGGGCGTTCAAGGTTGACCCGATCGCCGGCCATGAGATCACCGATGTTCGTGCGTTGCAACGTTTCTGCGACTGCGTCCGCGGCCCACCAATGCGCGGCAGTGTCAAATTCAACGACGGTCAGGCAACAGCCATTAACTGCAATCGATGCGCCCATAGTGACGTCATCAAGAACGGTCGTGGCACGGACTACGAGACGTGCCCCACCTTCGTTGCCGGTGATCGACACGACCGTTGCGAGCTCTTCGACGATGCCGGTAAACATCAGTTCCGATCCCTTCGATAATCGAGGCGCACATCGTCGCCGACTCGGCGCACACAATCGAGACTCCAGCGCCGAGCTTCGCCGATCGACGGCGGCCCATCGTGGGCCAGCGTTGGGAGCCCGTGTGAGCCGAGCAACGTATTGCCGATGTACACAGTGAGCTGGTCAACCAGATCGTCCACGAGCAATGCGCCGTGCAACGCCGCTCCGCCCTCGACCATGGCTTGTAAAATCCCGCGAGAGCCGAGCAGTTCCAACGTCGCGATGAGATCAACCCCTCGTCCCGTTGCCGCACTCGCGAAATCGACGAACGCAACATCGGCGCCCGCGGCTTTCCACTCGTTGATCCGCTCGAGTTCCGCGCGTTCAGTGGAGATCACCAAGGTCGGCGCGAGTGCGGCATCGAACAACGGGCCCATAGCAGGAACGCGGCCGTGCGCATCGAGCAACACGCGCAACGGAGCAGGGCCGAGTGTCACATCGTCATCAGCGGGAAGGTTTCGTACCGTCAGCGACGGCAAATCCGCAAGCGCAGTTCCCGCTCCCACAACTATCGCTTGCGAATCGGCTCGGAGCGCGTGCACATCGGCGCGCGCCTCTGCGCTGGTAATCCACTGCGACGAACCGTCCGCGGCCGCCACGTAACCATCGATGGAGTTTGCAGTTTTGACGACACACGCAGCGCGACCAGTGCGCCGGTGATGCAGGTACGCGCTCAATTGTCGAGCCGATTCGACGCTGCCGATGCCCACGACAACCTCAATACCCGCCGTCTGTAACGCGCGGAATCCACTCCCCGCAACATTCGTATCCGGATCCTCCAGCGCACTGACCACCCGAACAGCGCCCGATGCGATGATCGCATCAGTGCAAGGCGGTTGGTTACCTTGGTGCGAGCACGGCTCCAAGGTCGTGTAGACGGTGGCGCCGACAGCACGGTCGCCCGCGGCGCGCAATGCGTTCACCTCCGCGTGTTGGCCATGGTGATAGGCATCCGTGGCCCCGACTCCAACGATCTCGCCGTCGTTAACGATCGCGCAGCCCACGTGCGGCCAGGGTGGAGCCTTACGCCGCGAACGATCAGCGGCGCTCAGCGCAACTGCCATCGCGGCAACGTGGTCCATTCGAATGCTCCGTCGGTTGGCTCGTTCACAACGCAACGCTTCAGCAACGGGGTCAGTCTCGATGCACAGGGCTGCGCCGAGCCCGCCATCGCGATCGACGCGTGCGCACCACGTTGCGCACACCGCGCACCATATTGTGCACGGTCGTGCAACCCAATGGGCACAGTCGCGCCACGGCGGACCGGTTCATTGTCTGCATCGAGCCCTCTCCCATCCGGACTTTCACCGTCGGCTCCGGGATCAAACCGGATCGGGCGCACCAGCCGTTTCGAACAACGGCCGACTTGCTTCGCGGACTTGTCAGTGTCGCCACTGCATCACCGCCGGTCGGGACTTACACCCAAGCTGTTTGCTTTGTATCCCGAGGGTCTCAATTATGTGCCCACATCGTAACACCGAGTCGAACAAAAATGCAACACGTTCTATTTTCCACCCCAAACCGCGTTTCCCGGAGCTTTTCGTGCGGATATCGCAATTCCGCGCCCACCAGAATTCTGCACCACGGCCAAACGCCGGACTACGAACGCCCGACCGTACCCGGCTGGGTTTAGTGGGGACGGCCGCCGGCGGCCAGATCGAGGGCGTGGGGCACAACGGCTTCAATCGCTTCAAAAGCCTCCACGGCTCCCCCACTACTTCCGGGCGAGTTCACGATCAAACATGCGCCCAGGGTTCCGGCGACGGCCCGCGACAACATGCCGAAGTTCCGGCCACCGGTGTTGGAGGCTCCGCGGATCGCTTCGGCCAACCCCGGCGCAAGCCGTTCTACCGCGAGCCGCGTGCCTTCGGGTGTGAGATCACGCGGCCCAAAGCCAGTGCCGCCCGTTGTCATGATGAGACCGGAAAAACCTTTGGCCATCGTGATCAGCTGATCCCGAACCGACTCGATTCCGTCGGCCACCACACACGACTCGACAACCTCATAACCTGCGGCGGTCAACCGATCAGCGAGCGCAACCCCACTTTTGTTTTCGCGCGTACCTGCGATAACGCCATCGGAAACTGTCAAGACTTTCGCAAACAAAGCTTGGCTGCTCACGCGCACGCCGCCGAAGCCGCCATCGCGGCATCGCGAATTGATCGCGCCGCGGCTTGCGGATCGGGCTGGCCAAAGACCGCCGTCCCGGCAACCAGAATGTCGACGCCCGCCGCGGCCGCGAGCGCGCCGGTCTCCGCGTTAATCCCACCATCGATTTCGATTTCGAACGAGAGTCCGCGTTCAGCCCGAATTTTCACGGCCATGCGTACTTTGTCGAGCACTCCGGAGATGAACGACTGCCCGCCGAAGCCCGTCTTCACGCTCATAATCAACAGCGTTTGCAGGCGGGCCAAATACGGTTCGACCGCGTCGAACGGGGTGGCGGGTTCGAGGGTTAAACCAACATCGCAACCAAGATCACCGATGCGGCCCAACAACGCATCGGTGTCGCCCACTTCGACATGCACCGTGATTCCGTTTGCACCCGCTGCTGCGAACGACTCCAACAATGAACCCGGGTTCGAGACCATGAGGTGACAGTCGAGATACTTTTCGGTCGCGGCCCGCAGCGATGCAACAACGGGCGAACCCAGCGAAATGTTCGGTACGTAGTGGCCATCCATGGCGTCTACGTGTAGCAAGTCCGCTTCGGGCCCAACCGATGCAATGTGAGCAGCGAGCCGCGCGAAATCTGCGGCCAAGATCGAAGGTGCAATTTTCATCAGTTTCAGGTTACCGAGAAAACGCGAACGGCTACGGCCCGAGCGAATCCTGCACGCGGTCCGGAGCGAGTGCGCCGCCAACCCACGATATTCGCAACGAACACTGGGCTATTCGCGCCGTTCGAACACCAACACGAACATGCCATCAGTCGCGGCATCGTGCGGCAAGATGATCGCGCCGCGCCCAAACGGTCGCCACGGCAGGCCGGGCGGTTCGATCGCGACCAGTTGCGGAAGCTCCGACGCAGCCCATTCATCCACGCCGAGAGTCTCATCGCGGCTCATCGTGCACACGCTGTACACGAGACGACCACCGATTTTGACCACGTCGGCGGCGGCCGCCAGCAACGATCGTTGTAATTCGGCCAAACTCTCAACCTGAGCCGGCTGCACACGCCAGCGCGCTTCTGGTCGGCGCCGCAATACGCCGAGGCCGCTACACGGAGCATCGAGCAAGACTCGATCGAATGTGTCGGGCAAGAATGCCATCGCCAAACCGGAAGCGGCAACTGCGTGAATCGAATCGAGTTGCAGTCTGCCCGCTGCTTCGCGCACGAGGCGGAGACGGTTCGGATGCACATCAGCGGCGACTACTAAACCATCGTCACCCATGCGTTCTGCGGCGCCACACGATTTACCGCCGGGCGCTGAAGCGATATCGAGAATGCGTTCACCGGGTTGCGGCGCAAGCAAGTCGACGATGGCTTGACTACCCTGATCTTGCGGGCTAGCGCGACCATCGCGAACCGTTCGCAACGCACCGATGTCGCCGAAACCCTTAATAATCAATGACTCTTCGAGCAACGTACCGCGTTCGATCGAACCGCCCCGAGTTTCGAGTTCGCGGATCACTGCCGCCGCATCACCGCGCATCGGATTCACGCGGAGCGTGACTGCGGCCGGTTCATTCATCGCGTTCAACGCGGCGCGTGCGTCTTGTTCACCGAAGTTGCGCGTGAGTTCTTCAACGATCCAATCGGGATAGGACAGTTCCGTTCCGGCATCATCTGATTCTGGCCACGGCGGGCCACTTCGGCCGAGGGAACGCAACACGCCATTCACGTACTTTTGCGCGCTCGGTTGCGTGGCTGAAACCGTTTCCATAACCGCGGCATGGGGTGGCGTGCCGTTCACGAATTGATACGCACCGACCCGCAATGCTGCCCGCACCGGCGGGTCCAACTCAGAAAGAGGCCGTTTTGAATGCGGTTTCAGCAGGTTGTCGAGATACCGCTGACGCCGCAGTGTGCCGTAGACCGCGTCGGTGACCCAATCTTTGTCGCGTTGCTCGAGTCGCGATTTTCGTAAGCGCGCCGGGAGATCGAGATTGGCAAAACTGCCGCTATCAGCGCGCACCAACGCGTCGATAGCGATCGAGCGAGAGTTCATCCGGCGTCGAGGCAGATTGCCGTCGGTCACCGCGCCACTTTTGAAAGAATCCTCGCGTCGTGATTGTCCAGCAAATTTCGTACGTTTTGGCTTGCGATCGCTGGATGTACCACCCGCCGAGCGACGTGCCGAGCCTCCAGCCGAGCTACCAGGCAGTCCACTAGCAGAGCCTTTCCCGAACCCGCTTGTCGCACCACCCGATGATGGCTTGGCCGGCTGCCCAGTCGAGCCGCTCGCGGGACGACTGCGTGGCGTATCCGATTCAGGCATCAAGCACTACTTCACCGCGAACACCGGCCAGCCACGATGCGCACGCCATTGCTTTTTTGCCGTCGGGTTGCACTTCGTCGAGCATCAACACACCGCTTCCGCAAATCAACGCACCATCAGACGTAACCGTTCCGATGTTCGATGGCGCGCCAACTTGACCACTGGCGCCTTCATCGTCCGTCCCACCAAGATCTACCGCCGCATCGCCAACGTGCGCCGCCAATACTTTGATGCGCTTGCCATCGATCATCGCCCAGGCTCCCGGTTTTGGATTCGCGGCGCGCACGATGCATGACAGTGCCGCAGCGCTGAGCGCGGGATCGATACGAAACTCCTCCACCGTCAGTTTGTGCGCGTATGTCGGTTCGCCAACTTGCGGCACCGGCATCGCGCCGGGCACTGCATCAATTTCAGCAACCAGAAGTTCGGTGCCGACACGTACAAGCTCTGAGCGCAAGGTTCCTGCCGTCATCGTTTCCAGAATCGGCACGCGCACTTCGGCAAAAATTCCACCGGTGTCGAGACCAGCTTCCATTTCCATGACGGCAACCCCGGTCTCGGCATCACCGGCCAACATCGCTCGTTCAACGGGCGCGGCGCCACGCCAACGAGGCAGCAGCGAAAAATGCAAATTCACGAAACCGCTGCGGGTCGCGGCCAACAACGCCGGAGGCAGCAACTGTCCGAACGCGACCACAACACCGAGTTCAGCTTCGAGCGCGGCGACTTGTTCCACGATCTCGCGCGACTTTTCCGGCGTCGCGATTTCGAGACCCAATTCGAGGGCAGCCTGTTTTACCGGGCTCGCAACCAGTTCGTTGCCACGACGGCCCCGGCGACGATCTGGTTGGGTCACGACTAAGGCAATGTCATGGCCCGCGGCGATCAGTGCTTTTAAGGGCGGGACGGCATCGAACGGCGTCCCGAAATACACAATTCTCATAGAGCCTTTTTCATCGCGGGCGGTCGAGCACGTGAGAACGCGCTACAGCGCGTGAAGTGAATCGGAAATGGTCGTGGCCCGCTCGCGCCACTGTTTCAAAGCGGCTTTGCGATCTAACCGTTCCATGCGGTCAAACATCAACACGCCATCGAGGTGATCGATTTCGTGTTGGAAGCATCGACCCAAAAGCTCGTCGCCTTCAATCACGATTTCATTGCCATCGAGGTCGTTGGCTTGCACGGTAACGATCTTGGGCCGCACGATCTCAAACGCAAGACCAGGGATCGAAAGGCAACCTTCTTCGTAGGCCCATTCCCCTTCGCTTTCGACGACGCGCGGGTTAATGAGCACGTTGGGGCCATCACCATCGCCGATGTCGTAGACAAAAAACCGTTGCTCGATACCGACTTGGGGCGCGGCAAGGCCGATTCCGGGGGCGTCGTACATCGTGTCGAACATCATGTCGAGCACTTTGACGAATTTGCCGTTGACCTCAGTGACCTCAGCAGTCTCACGCTTCAAGACGGGATCGCCAAAGACGCGTATGGGATAGGAAGCCATGGACCACCGATTCTACCCGCCCCACCCCCAACCCCTTGTGTCCCACCAATGTTCCACAGGCGGAATACTGGTGTGACACAGGGTTTTGGGGTTGGGGTGCCGGTACTGGTTCGCGCTCAGATTCGGGGAGGATCGATAGCCACGCGGATTTTGCCGACGGCGCGAGCAGCCGCGGTTGCAATCGCAAGCGCGCCTGCCAGGAACACGCCATCGGGAGCGTGCACCAAAAGTTGATTATCGGAACGATCCACACGTAACGCCGGTTCCGTCACCATGATCGCGGCAAGCTGCAACGCGCATTCACTGATCGCAGGAGCATCGCCAGTGATCTGCGCGATCGCCGCGAACGGCGGGAGTTCGTAGAGTTGGCGTCGTGCGAGTTCGGTCTCGGTGAGTAATCCCGGATTGCCATCTCGGCAGGCCACCACGACCTCGTGCCGAGGATCATGGGTTTGCAGCAGCACTCGCCCGTCGCCGCGTTCGCGCCCACTCAAGACGTGCGACGCGCGCACCACCAACCACAACGCCTGTTCATTCGCACCGTACCGCGCCGCGAACAGTTCGGCATCGAAATCAATGAAGGCAACTAACGATGGCCGACGGTGCCGAACCTCGCGCCGATGCAACAATGCTTCAGTCCCGACGAGCACCGGAACGTCGGGTGCTTCAGCGATAGCGGCATCCACCACCGATGTTGCAACTCCGCCCAAGCGCAATGAGAGTTGTTCCGCGACTTTGGTGATGCCGGCGCTCAACAATCGCAGTTTCGTGCCACCACATTGCCCACAAAACGAAGGCTTCACTTCGATATCGGCGGGCGCATCGTGTTCCCACAACGGCCGTCCGTGCGCATCCCATCGGTTCAGCGCGTTGCAACTCGCGCACTTCAAAAGCCGAACGCCACCGCGCCGATTCAGGATCAGCACCGCGAGCTCGCGCGCATCAACGGCGCGCCGCACCGAATCCACCAACTGGTCACTCAAGATCCCGGAGGTGGGATCTGATTCGCGAAGATCAATCACTTCAACCCGAGGCCATCCGCTCGCTTCGCTACTTAGCGGCAACGCCACGACCTCGGGCACCCGAGCAGCAACCGCCACACTCGGAGCCGGCGAAATCACATACCGGCGCGCGCCGCAGGATTCGGCCCGCTCCAACACAACGTCGCGGGCATGCCACGTAGGCGCGCGCTCTTCTTGCAACGCTTCATCTGCATCATCAAGCACGATCGCGCATTGCAGATCAGGCACGGGCGCGAACGTCGCCATCCGGCCACCGACCACGACACAACTACCTGCCGCAGCGATCCGCCACGCGTCGGTAAGGGCTGCGCGCGACGAGTCGGAGTGCAATAGCGCGACCCGCACACCGTGACTGCGTAACCAGGCTGCGAACGCCGCCGCACGCGCACCATCAGCAGTCAGAACAATCGAAGAGCCCGAGCGCGCCAACAGCTGCCCAACCAACCGGCGACGATCGAATCGCGGCGGCCAACGCAGCACCGCGAAATCACGATCAACAACTTGTTCCATGAGCGCGTCGGCCGCCCGATCGATATCGTTCGCCGCACCAGCAAGACCACCAGCAAGACCGCTAGCAAGACCACCAGTGAGACCACTAGCAAGACCACTGGCAAGACCACTGGGCCCGGCAAGCCCAACCCCGAGCGGGTCGGCGACCCGGCGCACCGAGCCCGGGGGAACGTTGTTCAGCGGTGAAGCGCTACGCAACAACGGCGCGACCGGGCCGCAATAGCGATGGGCGACGAGTTCGCAGAGTTCAATCACTTGTGCCGGCGGCCCCATCGAAGACACGCTCAGCAATGGCCGCAATTTTGAAACTTCAACATCAGAGTCAACATCATCAGCTAGCACCCAGCCTCGAACCCGCCGACCGTTCAACACCACACGCACGATGGCCCCGACTGAAACGTCGGGGCCAAGGGCATCAGGAACTAGGTAGTCGAAAGCTCGTTCGACCGCAGTTACGTCGGGCAGAACCCTACATATCCTTGCGCCTACTTCGTCCGGCGCAGCGAGGACCTCGCCACCCATTTCGCTCCTTCGTCGCTCCTGGGATGGCTTCGTTCCCGCACCGTTTGGATCGCGAGCACACGCGAGCCCGTTGCTATGCGAGAGCCTCGGCGGACTTGCGCATTTGGGTTGCGTAGGGTTCGGTGTTTTCCCACGTAAAGCCAGGGATCGCTGATTCGGCCGCAGTGTCTTTGCGACCAAAGTGCCCGTAGGCCGAAGTGCGGTGGAAGATTGGACGTCGCAGATCAAGACGGTTGATCAACGCCGCGGGGCGCATATCAAAGGTTTCTTTCACCAATTGTTCAACCTTTTCGGGCGCAATTTGTGAAGTACCGAACGTGTCGACGTAAATCGACATCGGACGCGCCACGCCGATTGCGTACGCAACTTGAGCCTCGCAGCGCTTCGCGATGCCCGCAGCCACAACCGTCTTGGCGATTTGGCGAACTGCGTACGCCGCCGAACGGTCGACCTTGGTCGGGTCTTTGCCGGAGAACGCTCCGCCACCGTGGCGGGCCATTCCACCGTAGGTATCAACGATGATTTTGCGACCGGTGAGACCGCAGTCGGCGTGCGGACCGCCGAGCACGAATGCGCCCGTCGGGTTTACGAAGATTTCGAACTTGTCGTCGCGAAATGCTTCGGGCAAACACGGCATGATTACGTGTTCAATCAATGCGGGGCGAATGTCGGCTTCGATGCTGACGTTCGGGTGATGCTGCGTTGAGATCAGCACGGTGTCGAGGCGAACCGGCACGCCATTTTCGTATTCGAACGTGACCTGCGTTTTGGCATCGGGACGCAAAAAATTGACGGCGCCGGAGCGGCGTACTTCGGCCAATTTCGCGGCCATCTTGTGCGCGAGCCAGATCGGCATCGGCATGAGGTCTTCGGTTTCATCGCAGGCGTAACCAAACATCATGCCTTGGTCGCCGGCGCCAACTTCGTCGTACGGGTCGCCAGTTCCGGCGCGTTGCTCCGCCGCCTTGTCGACGCCCATAGCGATGTCGGGCGATTGTTCGTCGAGCGACACCATGACTGCACACGTATCGCCATCGATGCCGTAGGCCGCGTCGGTGTAACCGATGCGCTTGATCGCTTCACGTGCAACTCGAGCGATGTTGGGACGAGCGTTCGTGGAGATCTCTCCAGCGATCACGCAAAGCCCAGTCGTGACCATTGTCTCACAGGCCACACGGCTCATTGGATCTTCCGCCAAACAGGCGTCGAGCACGGAATCGCTGATGGCGTCGGCCATTTTGTCGGGGTGGCCTTCTGTGACCGACTCCGAAGTAAAGAGGTGTTTACTCACCCGATCTCCCAGGTTATGGAAACGTCCGGGCGGCAGTCGCCACCCTACAAGCGCCAGAGAATAGGCGCGGCCGCGGCAAAAATGCACACCGAACACAGACCCGGCCATTTCGACCATTGGCATTGATTTCACATTTGACAGGTTGTTATTCGGCTATTTGGTATTTTTTCGGCTTTATGCCTATAGTGGGCGCAACTGCCATCAAGCAATTGCGGCATAACGTTCGACAGGCGGGCAATTCATGACAGCATTCAGCGCTACGCGACACGACCGTTCCGTATGGCTTGCTCGCGGCGCAGTTGTCTGCACACTCGCATTATCTGGCCTCGTCCCGGGTGCGGCCGGAGCCATCGTCGGCGCGCCGAGCGCGCCCCGATCCCTGACCGTGGCCGCCGGACCAGCGATCGGTCAAGCGGCTTTGCAATGGGTTGCTCCCGCCTCCAGCGGCACATCGGCAGTCACCGATTACGGCGCCGCGGTGCTTCAAGTTGGATCAACCGCTTGGTCGCCCATTACTTGGTTCGCCAGCACCACACTTTCCGCAGCGATCAGCGGTTCTTCACCTTTGGCGTGCAGCACCGCAACGCCGGGTTCGACAGGTTGCCGTTACCGCGTGAGCGCGCGGAATTCCATCGGCGCGAGCGCTGCAAGTAGTGCGGTTCTGGTGTGGAACAGTCCTGCTGCGCCCACAAGCGTTTCGGCCGCCTTCACCAGTGAAACCTCTGCGTTAGTAACTTGGTTAGCTCCGATCAACAATGGCGGATTCGGCGCGGCACTGCAATATCAGGTGTGGTCCAAATTCGATGCGGCGACGACATGGACGTTGGTCACGACTACGAGCGCGACCTCAGCGTCGGTTGCCTGCACTGGCTTGTCATCGTGCGCGTACAAAGTCAACGCCATCTTCACCCCATCGGATGCGCCCAGTCTCGTGTTCACTGGCGCGGCGACGGCAGCCGCGGCCTTGCGGTCGACACCAAATGCCCCTGGCCCCGTATCGATCGCGGTTGCGTCCAATGACCGCGGCACCGGGGTGGCAGTAACGCATGTCACCTGGACGGCGCCGCTCGCCGGCTCGCCGTCTTCGCTGTTTCAATGGCAACGGTGCTCAATCGCCACCGGATTTCTGACTGGTTGTGCTTCTACGAGTACCACGTGGAGCGCGTCTACTTCTACAACCAATGCAACGATCAACGATGCTTGCGGGCCAAACGCCGCGACGTGTTACTACCGCGTACGCGCAGTCCGGGTCGTCAATAGCTCTGTGTCGATCGGGCCTTGGCGCGTCAATTCGGTCAGCCCCTGGTCGCCATTTTCGATCGCGCTCGTCCCAGGGCCTGGTCTTGGCGAAGTGAGCGTGACGTTTGCGGGTCCGAGCGAAACCGGCAACGCAGGCACCGGCAACAAGCACTACACCGTGGCAACATGTTCGGCGACCTGTTCCAGCGACGCGCATTGGGTCAACACCGGGCTCAGCATTCCGTCGCCCGTCGTCGGTGGACCATTTTCTTTCGCTTGCAGCGCCAACACAACTTGCAATGTTCGCGTCACCTACTTCGATGGAACCGGCGCTTCGAGCGTAGTGAGTGCATCTGCTTCTGGGCTCGGGTCCGCGCTCGACATCATCACGCCTTCCAACAACGCGCTCACGAACGACCGCGATATCTCCGGCGACTGCACGATCGGTTCCGGAGATGTGAGCATTGCGCTCTCCCCAGTAACCGCGAATTCTCCGTATACAGCTAGCTGCACATCGACAGGCATATGGAGCGTCCACGTTGTCGATGCCGACGACACCTACACCGCAACGGCCACCCAGCCATCACCGAGTTTGTCCTCAGCCAGCGTCGCGTTCACACTCGACACGACAGCACCTTCGACACCGTCGACCCCTGACCTCGATGCAGCCAGCGACCTCGGCAGCTCCTCAACCGACGACATCACCAGCGACAACACACCCACGTTCACGGGTACTGCGGACGCGAACGCGACTGTGAGGCTCTACGACGGCGCAACCCTTCTCGGGACGGTCGTCGCAACCGCGGGCACGTACTCCATCACGTCGCCGATCCTTGGCGATGGAACGCACACGATCTCGGCAACGGCAACCGACACGGCCAGCAACACTTCCGTGCAGAGTTCTGGCTTAACCATCACGATCGACACGTCGAATATTGCACCGTCGACTCCTGATTTGCTTGCAGCCTCAGATTCGGGTGCATCATCAAGCGACAACATCACCAACGTCGACACACCAACGTTTGTCGGCACTGCGGAAATCGGATCCACGGTCACGATCTACAACGGGACCACGTTGATCGGCACTGGCTTCGCGACCGGTGGCAGCTACTCGATCGTTGCGTCATCGCTCGGCGACGGCACCGCCGCGATCACGGCGCAATCCGTTGATACCGGCGGCAATGTCTCACCGCTGAGCGGCTCCTTGAGCGTAACGATCGATACCGTCATCGCGACTCCTTCAACTCCAGACCTCACCGCCGCCACGGACTCCGGTTCATCGAACACCGACGACATCACCAACGACTCGGCACCGGCATTTACGGGTTCGGCCGAGGCCGGCTCCACCGTCGCGTTGTACGACTCCAGCACCGCGTTGAGTTCTGGTGTTGCTTCCTCGGGCACCTATTCGCTCGTGAGTACAACGCTCACCGATGGCACCCACGCCTTCAAAGTACGCGCCACCGATACTGCCGGCAACGTCTCGGCCTATAGCGCGACCCGCTCCGTCGTCATCGACACGATCGCGCCGGTCGTGACAACGACCACACCGACGGACGGCTCGTACACCAACGCATCAGCGCCGGCTTTTGCAGGAACGTGCACCACCGGCGACGGCGTCGTCACGCTGAACATTACGAATACCACAACAACGACGGTCACAACCTCTTGCACCGCATCTGCATGGGCGACATCCGTCTTCGGCCTCAACGATGCCACGTATGGCTTCAATGCGCAGCAAACCGACCTCGCCGGCAACACCGGGATTTCCGCAACGAACTACGTCACCATCGACACCGTTGCGCCGACCGCTCCTTCGACCCCCGATCTCATCGCGGCCAATGACTCCGGCACTTCGTCGACCGACAACATCACGAACATCAATACCCCAACCTTTAACGGCACCGCCGAATCTGGCACCACTGTCGTGATCTACGACGGCACGACCGCAATCGGTAGCGGCACTGCAACCGGCGGCAGCTACAGCATCACGGTTACTGCACTCGGCGACGGCACGCACTCGATCACCGCGAAATCGTTCGACTCGGCGAGCAACGTTTCGCCACCAAGCCCAGCGCTCAGCGTCACGATCGATACTGTCATTACGACGCCGTCACAACCCGACCTCACCGCGGCCACCGACAGCGGCACGTCGAGTAGCGACAATGTCACCAAAATCGTGACGCCCTCATTCGCGGGTACCGCCGAATCGGGCTCGACGGTCACCATCTACGACGGTGCCACACTTTCGGGCACCAGCACGGCGGCTGCGGGCAACTACACGATCACTGCCGGAACGCTGAGCGAAGGCAGCCACACGATGAAGGTGCGAGCTGTCGATGTCGCAGGCAACGTCTCGGCGTACAGTGGCACCAGCACGATCGTCATCGACACGATCGCGCCCATCGTCACCACAACCGCACCGACCGACGGCTCATACACCAACTCGGCGACGCCGACGTTCACCGGAACCTGCGCAACCGGCGATGGGGTCGTGACCCTCAGCCTCGTCAACGGATCCACGACGAATTTCACCACCGCGTGCACCGCTGCCGCATGGTCCACAGGCGCGAGCGGCCTGGCCGACGCGACCTACGGCTTCTTCGCCCGTCAAACCGACCTCGCCGGCAACACCGGCACCTCCGCAACGAGTCACGTCACGATCGACACCGTCGCGCCGCCAGCTCCATCCACGCCCGATCTCGCGACGGCTTCAGATAGCGGATCTTCGAGTACCGACGACATCACGAGCGTGACGACTCCGCTCTTCACCGGTACGGCCGAGGCGGCATCCACAGTCAAGCTGTACGACGGCGCCGTCCTCATCGGCACCGGCATCGCAACTGGTGGCAACTACAGCATCACGGTCAGCGCGTTGAGCGACGGTGCTCATTCCATCACGGCTAAATCAACCGACTCGGCGAACAACGTCTCGCCACCAAGCCCGGCACTCATCGTGACAATCGATACCGCCATCGCTACCCCGTCGGCCCCGGATCTGACTGCCGCGACCGATAGCGGCGCATCGAATACGGACAATGTCACCAATGTGAATACGCCAACGTTTACCGGCACCGCCGAAGCCGGATCCACCGTCACTCTCTACGACGGCGCCACCCTCGTCGGCAGTGGCATCGCAACTGCCGGTAGCTATTCGCTGACAAGCTCAACGCTGACCAACGGCAGCCACACGATCAAGGTCCGCGCCACCGATGCCGCCGGGAATGTGTCCAGCTTCAGCACGACGCTCACCGTTGTGATCGACACGATCGCACCCGTCGTCACCACCACCGCCCCGACGGACTTCTCGTACACCAACTCATCGGCCCCGAGCTTCGCAGGGGCATGCACCGCGGGTGACGGCGCGGTGAGTTTGGTACTCACGAGCGCAACCACAACCACGGTCACAACCTCGTGCACGGCCGCCACCTGGACGACTTCAGTTGCCGGGCTTGCCGACGGCGCCTACAGCTTCGTGGCCCGCCAAACCGATCTCGCCGGCAACATCGGCACGTCCGCAACGAGCCACGTCACGATCGACACGGTTGCACCAAACGCACCGTCGACGCCGGACCTCACCGCAGCTACAGATACCGGATCGTCGAACACCGACAACAACACGAGCGTGAATACGCCAACGTTTACGGGCACTGCTGAGGCCGGATCCACCGTCACGATCTACGATGGTGTCACCCTCATCGGCACCGGCACCGCAACCGGCGGCAACTACAGCATCACCGTCAGCACACTCACCGACGGCAGCCACACGATCACCGCAAAATCCACCGATGTGGCAACGAACGTCTCAGCGCCGAGCTCGTCGCTCACCGTCACCATCGATACCGCAACGCCATCGGCTCCATCCGCGCCGGATCTCACCGCAGCTACCGACTCCGGCACGTCGAACACCGACAACAACACGAGCGTGAATACGCCAACGTTTACCGGCACTGCTGAGGCCGGATCCACCGTCACCATCTACGACGGTGCCACCCTCATCGGCACAGGCACCGCAACCGGCGGCAACTACAGCATCACCGTCAGCACCCTCACCGACGGCAGCCACACCATCACCGCCAAATCCACCGACACCGCCGGCAACACCTCCACCACCAGCGCATCGCTCACCATCACCAACGACACAACGACGCCGACGTTTGCGATCTCGGTCACGGGCGCCAACGTGATCACGACGGGCACGACCGTCTTTTACAAGCCGGGTGGCACAGGGTCGTTCTCAGTCACCACAAGCGACACCGGTTCCGGTTTCGGGACCACCGCCTTCCCCAACGCGCCGAGTGGCTGGACCAAGAGCGGAACCAACCCCTCGACCTACACGTTGGGTGCCGCATCGGCATCGTTGAATCTCAGCGGGTTCACGGGAACCGACATTGCGGGCAATACCGCAGCGCTCACCGTCACGATCACTGCCGATTCAACTGGGCCAACGAGCTCGTACTCACTCAGCGCCCCCACTGGGGCAACGATCATCGGCACCACGCTGTACTTCAAGAACAACGCCAGCGGATCGTTCGTGTTGGTCAACACCGCATCGGATGCTGGCGCGGGCGTTGTTTCAACGGCATACCCGGCAGTGGCCACCGCCAGCTGGACCCACAACGCACAGACTGTCTCCACCCCCACGGGTGGACCATTCAGTTCAACGACCTACTCCTGGATATCCGGAGCAGCTACGCCGGCTTCGGGGCCGACAACCTTCGTCGCGACTGATGCGGTCGGCAACACCACAACCACCGTCTTCACGTTCATCAACGACACGACGGCTCCAACAGCGCCGACGATCACCTTCCCAGCAAACGGTGCGAGTTACAACGCAGCAGCCTGGGCAGCCGGATGTAGCGCCAGCGTGTGCGGCGCCGATAGCGATGCCGGCTCGGGAGTCGCGACGGTGAATCTCACGATCAAGCGTTTGAGCGACAATCTGTTCTGGTCTGGCTCGGCTTGGGGCGCTTCTTCGACGTTGAGCGCGGCGCTCCCGTCGTCGACAACATGGTCGCAGGCCTTGGCGGCAAGTGCACTGACCAACGGCATCAGCTACACCGTCACCGTCACGAGCGTTGTTGACCGGCTCGGCAATACACAATCGACGACCGCGGCTTCAACATTCACCTACGACACGTCCGCTCCGACGCTCGCGATTACGGGCCTTGCCAGTGGCGGTGGAAGTAGCAAGGTCACCGTAAACGGGACAGGAAGCTCAGGCGCCAATGATGGAACGGTGACCGTCTATCTCTGCCACGTCACGAGTTGCGGAAGCGCCAACGCCACCGATACGGCAACCGTAACGGTGTCCGCCGGGACATGGACGTACTCCAGTGGCAACATTGGCGGCGGCACCTACTACGCGACTGCGACCCGCACCGATACCGCTGGCAACACGACGACCGTGACCGATTTCGGACCGTTCGTTCGATGATCACCACCTTGCCCACCACGGTAAATGCAACGCGGTCGCTCCGGCGTTGTGTCGTAAACGAGACGAAATACTGATGGGAGCGACCGGTTCTACGCAGTCGTCGCTCGTTGATCGATTTTTGCAAACCGTCATCGATGTGCACGGCACTGATCTCATGCTCACCATCGGCATGCAGCCACTCGTGCGTCTCGATGGATCGTTGCGGCCCGCTGATGGGATGCTTCCCGTGATCGACGAATCGACCATGGAAATTGTCCTGGCACAATTGCTCGACAACGAGCAACGTCGAGCGTTCGGACTCGATCGCGATATCGATTTCTCGTTCAGTTTTGGCGAAGCACGCTTCCGCGGCAACGCGTTTTATCAGCGCGACAAACCTGCGATTGCGTTGCGTTTGATGCATGGCAACATCCCAACGTTCGATGAGATCGGTCTGCCCCACGCGATTCGTGATCTCGCCCAAGTGAAACAAGGATTGATCTTGTTCACCGGCCCAACCGGCTCGGGCAAATCAACGAGCATGGCGACGTTGATCGACAACATCAACGCCACGCGTCCGTGTCACATCATCACGATCGAAGACCCAATCGAATATCTCCATTCGAGCAAAACTGCGGTAGTGCATCAACGCGAAATCGGCGTGGACGCGCAGTCCTTCGAGCGGGCGTTGAAATCGGCCTTGCGTGAAGACCCCGATGTCGTGCTTGTTGGCGAGATGCGCGATCTCGAAAGTATCGCGATCACGCTGACGCTCGCGGAGACCGGCCACCTCGTCATCTCATCGCTGCACACCAACGACGCGCCGCAGGCCCTCGACCGCATTGTCGACGTTTTTCCAGCCGATCGCCAAACCCAAATTCGATTGCAACTCGCAAGCGTGTTGAGCGCAGTGGTGGCCCAACGCCTTGTTCCGCGGATTGGCAGTGGCCTCGTTGCTTCCTACGAAACGTTGATCGCCACCAGCGCGGTGAGCAACTTGATTCGTGAAGGAAAAACTCGTCAGTTGCGCAACGCGATGCAGATGGGGATTGCGCAAGGCAACCAGACGCTCGAAATGTCACTCAACCATCTGGCAACGATCGGCGTGATTTCTTGGGAAACCGCGTTGGCGTGTTCGTTTGTCCCCCACGAAATAACCACACCGCCAGGGTTCGGAGCTGTGCCGACACCCCCTGTCTCGGCGTAACCATCACGGCACCTACGCACCCCGCACGCCGGACCAAAACGATGAAGGCCCGCCGAGTGCTCGGCGGGCGATCAGTTACCCCACAGGACGATTAAGCAGTCATTGTCACTGTTCCAGCACCTTTAATTGCTTTACAAGGAAATGCGCTGTATCTTTGCTTTACACCTTTTCATACTACGTGGGCGGAGTACCTCGAATGTCAGAGAGTCGACCAATTCTGACAATTTCATTTCAATGCTCGCTATCCAGCAGCCCTGCGCGCCCATGGTGAAGCTCCGCCGGGGCGCGCCCGTTGTCGAAGCCCCGAAAGCGTCCCTGGTTCCAGATCCCCAGGGATTCACCGATCGGGTGCGTTTGGGCGATCTGCTGGTTGAAGAACGACTGGTCGCGCGTGAAGTTGTGGAAGCGGCGATTGGTCGGAGTACCGGTTCCCGGCTCGGCACGATCCTGCTCGATGATGGCCTGATCGATGAAACCGCGCTTGCTCGAACGGTTGCTCAACAACTTCGGGTTCCGTTCATTGATCTGAAAGTCGCCGAACCGCAGGCTGACGCGCTCACCTATCTCGACGAAGGCGACGCCCACCGTCTCGATGCCTTGCCGATGTCGTTCGACAACGGCGTCTTGCAGGTTGCGCTGGGCGATCCGTTGCGCGTTGATCTCTACGATCTTCTGCGCGCGATTCCCGTCGGCGAAGTTCGCATCAGCGTTGCGGCACCGTCGTTCTTGCGAGCACGCCTCAACCAGTCGTATCGCGCCCTTTCCGCAGTCGATATAGATGTAGATGCGTTCGCGATCAGCGACGTCGCCAACGCGGCGGAACTGGTCGACACGATCAACGTATCCGTCGACGACGATGCACCGGTCGTTGCTGTCGTCACGAAGATTCTTACGCAAGCGTTGCGCGACCGCGCCTCGGACGTACATATCGAACCCACCGATGTTCGGGTGCGCGTGCGCTATCGCATTGATGGTCGGCTTAACGAGGTCTTATCACTGCCGAGCGAGATGGGCCCCGCGATCGTGAGTCGCATCAAGATCATGGCCGAGATGAATATCGTCGAGCGGCGCCGCCCTCAAGACGGTCAGTTCGAAATGAACGTCGACGGCCGCGGTCTCGATGTGCGCGTCTCAACAACGTCAACGATTTGGGGCGAAAAGACGGTCATGCGGCTTCTCGACCGTTCGCGTTCATTGTTTCGGCTCGGCGATCTCGGCATGCCCGAGCGCCTGCACGAAAACTACTCGAAAATTGTGCGTTCACCGTTCGGCATGGTGATCGTGAGCGGCCCTACTGGTTCAGGCAAAACCACAACCCTCTACGCCACGCTGTCAGAGATCAACCGCCCCGATATGAACGTCATGACCATCGAAGACCCAGTGGAATATGTGTTTCCGATGGTGAATCAGATTCAGATTTCCGAACAGGCCGGCTTGACCTTCGCGAGTGGACTGAAATCGATTCTGCGCCAAGACCCCGATGTGATCCTCGTTGGTGAGGTCCGCGACGTGGAAACTGCTCGCATCGCGGTGCAGTCTGCGATGACCGGCCACTTGGTGTTGAGTTCGGTGCACGCGATCGACTCCATCTCAGCGCTGTACCGCTTGCTCGACATGGGCGTGGAGACGTTTCTCATCACGTCGGCAGTCATTGGCGTCGTCGCCCAACGGTTGGTGCGCCGTATCTGCAAGAACTGTGCGGTTACCTACGAACCGCCGATGACGCAAATCGCGTTGTTTCGTAAATTGGGTGGCGGCGAAAAAGATGTGTGGTGGAAGGGCGAAGGCTGCACGTTCTGTTCGGGTACCGGCTTCTTCGACCGCATTGGCGTGTACGAAGTGCTCACGCTCTCCGAAGAGGTGCGGCAATCGGTGATCGACGGCAACACGCCGAAAGCCACGCGGGAGATCGCGATCGAACAAGGGCTGAGCAGTTTGCAAGCCGAAGCGATGCAGCTCGTTGCCCAAGATCTCACGACGATCGATGAAGTGATCCGCCACGTCTTTGTTTCGGAGGCCATGGAATGACCGACATCACGATGCCGCGCCCCGAAGCGCCAGCTCCCGAAGCCATTGCGCCTACCCTCGCACCCCCGCGCATCGACGCAACCCACGAACGCGGCGTGAACGCCAAGAAGCCGTGGTATCAACTCGAGTTCTACATCGGTATGGCAGTCAAGGCCGAAGAAGTCATGAACTTCTCGCGCCAAGCATCGTCATTCATGCGTGCCGGCGTGCCAATTCTCGACTCCCTCGCCATCATCGGTGAAGAGGGCGCATCGAAAAAGATGAACGAGGTGCTCGCCGATCTACAGGTTCGGTTGCGCGCCGGTTCCAGCTTCGCGGACGCAATCGCGAATCACCCCAAGATTTTCCCCGGTTATTTCATCGCCGTGATCCGAGCCGCAGAACTCACCGGACAACTCGACGACGCCTTCGATCAACTCGCAGACGATCTCTCGCGCGATGTGGCCACCAAACGCCAGATCAAAAGCTCGCTCACCTACCCAACCTGCGTCATGGTGCTGGCCATCTTCGCCGTGATCATCATGGGTACGTGGGTCTTGCCGAAATTCAAGGGCTTCTACAGTTCTCTCGGCGCCAAGCTGCCGTTGCCAACACGGATGCTGATTGGGTTCACCGATTTCGTCGGGAGTTACTGGTACTACATCATCGGCGTGTTCGCCACCATCGTATTGACGGGCGTCGCGATTTACGGCGGGCGGAAAGGCGGCAAGACCCGACGCGATGCAATGTTGCTGAAGCTTCCTGCAGTTGGCCCGCTGTTGCGCTTGGTGGCGATTGAACGCTTCTGTCGAGTGTTTGCCGCGTTGGTGAAAAGTGGCGTGCCTCTTCCCGACGCGGTGCAGGTATCAGCCGACAGCACGAACCAACGTGTGTTTCAGGCCAAACTCGCCGAAGTGCGCGAAGCGATGATGCGCGGCGAAGGCCTCGCCCGCCCGATTGCTGCCGCCGGGATTTTTCCGGCCGCGGCGCGCCAGATGATTCGCGTCGGCGAAAGCACCGGCTCCCTCGACGCCCAGCTCGAAAACGCCGCCAAGTTTTACGGCCGCGAACTCGAGTATCGCTTGAAAAAGGTCACCGATCTTTTTGAGCCGGTCGTCATCCTCTTCGTTGGCGGAACCGTTGGCTTCGTCGCGGTCGCTCAGGTGGCCGCCATGTACAGCGTGTACTCGCAAATCGGCGGCAAGCACTGAATTCTCCAGCCCAACCAACCTGCATCAGTCAGGGCCCCGCTTCGGGGTGCATCACCAAACCAAACAATCCCCGAAGTGGGATCAACCAGGAGGCACACAATGCAACAACGTAAAAATGAACAGGGTTTCACCCTGATCGAGCTCCTTATCGCCATCGTCGTCGTCGGAATCCTTACCGCAGTCGCGATCGTCGGCATCGG
>JANYBW010000013.1 GCA_025360585.1 Actinomycetes bacterium
ATCATGGCGCTACCTGCCTGCGCTCGTCTGCCGTGAAGCATTGCAACGAAAGAAGTGAGGATGTCTTGGACCTATCGCAAACGAATCCGGACCGGTAAGAACAGTTGGATCAATCTTTCGAAACGGATTCGTGTGCGTTAGAGGTTTGTGAGGAGATGCTCGAAGGCGGTGTTGTGGTGTTTGACGAAGGGCCATACAGCTTCGAGTTGTTGATTGGCTTCGGCGGCTGTGAGCTGTTCGTGTTGCATGAGCGAGGCGCTCATTATCAGCGCGGTGCGGCTTTCGCCAGCGTGACAGTGCACCACGACCGCGATACCGGCATCGATGAACGCGTTGATCTCTGCGATGGTGTCGCGCACTACGGATTCACCGCAATACTCGGACTGCTTGCGCGAGGCAGATCCATACTGTGCCGTTGCCTAGTCCGTCAGGCAGTTCGACGTCGCTCATCAGTATCGCTCGATAACGATCTGCGTGCGGTAGAGGTAGACGTTCAAGCAACGACGGCAACGCTTCGAGTGCTGATCCGCCACGGATGGCGGCGTGGATCATGCCGTGGTAGATCGCCGCGCCCCATCCGGCGGCTTCATCCCCATGCGTGAGCGCGGATTGCGCGTGCGCTAACTCGAATGCTCGCTGGCAAGGCTCGACGCGAGGCGCGTTCGCGGGCTGACATCGGCGATATCCATGGCGCGGCCCATTCTTACGGCGAGGGTCGCGGTACTTCACGATCTTGCGTCTCCGAGGGCGATGGCCGAAGCCGAACTCCTCGTAGCTCACGTGGACGAACTCGCCGTCGGGACGTACGACGCGATGTCAAGTACACGACTCGCGAGCGAGGCCTGGCGTGCGAGCCGAGGACGAATTAGCGAGAAGCGCAAACGGTGAGTGACCGCTCTCACAACGGTGTCGCGCACCTTTCGCAAGGGTCGTGATGTCGATACCCTTATGGGGTGAATATCGGAAATGACCGTGTATGGGATTTGAGTGAGAATCGTCCTGGCGAGTCTGCGCGCCGACAGGCGACCGCGCTCCAACAGGCGGCACCGGTGCGGAGCTTCGTGGGTCGCGTTCTCGGCGTGAAAAATAGTGAACGTGCCTGGCGGGTGGGCGCCGATGGTGAAGAAGCAGTAGGGCGACGGTTGGAGAAACTCAGCGATGCGTGGCGGGTAATCCATGCGGTGCCGGTGGGAGATCGCGGCAGCGACATCGATCATGTTGTGATCGGACCTGCTGGTGTCTTCACGTTGAACACGAAGAATCATTCTGGCTCGAAGGTCTGGGTCGCTCAGCGGTCGTTGCTCGTGAACGGTCATAAGACCGACTATCTGAGGAACTCGCGCCACGAAGCGACACGAGCATCGAAGTTCCTCACCGCGGTATGCGGATTTGCAGTGATCGTCGAACCAGTCATTGTTGTACTCGCGGCAGAATTAACGATCAAGGAGCTGCCATCTGATGTCCATGTTGTTGCGCGGCGCAAGATCAATGGTTGGCTCGCGAAACGGCCTGTGATGCTCGACGCTGCAACGGTCTCAGCGATCTTCGCGATGGCACGCCGAGACACGACCTGGCGCAACCCAACACCCGGTGACGTCAACAGACGAACGGAACTATGACTGCAACAGACAATGAAGACGTAACGGTTAAGGCACGCGGGCTCGCTGCTAAACGCGCGGCGATCGCGAAGGCCGCGGCGACACGAGCCGCGTTCGCGCCGACCGCGACACAACTCGCGGCGCTGGTCGCTGCCGATCTCGTACCGTTCGTAACCGGCCCTGCGTTGAGTGCAATGGCACGATGGTTTCATGACCCCAACGATGAACTGCTCGTGGTCGTGGTTGGCGCGCACGAGCTACCCGATGTGACTGACGACATCCTCGCCTACGCGCTCGCATGGCAACGCGACCGGGATCTCGTACTTGTGTTGCCGGACACACGGCTTGGTTTGACATTGGAACGGTTGCCGTGGATCGACACGCCGGTGCGTGTATTCACCTACACGGCCGACTTGACGCTTAAACCAGAGGTGATCCCGACGCGACCCGAGGTCCTCGATCGCGCCGCGCAACGTCCCTTGCATCCGGGCGTCGAACACAACCTCGGAAACGCGCACGGATTCGTGCAATCGCTGGTGGCACATCTCGACGATCATTGGGCGCTCGTCGCCGCACACCGCCAGTCGTATCTCGCATGGCATTGCCTCGGCCGCCAAGTCATTTGTATCTCACGTACCGGGAGTGGCGCGTCAATTGTTGCCGGCGTCAACTACAAGAAGCCACCTCAAGGCGAAGAACCGGCACTCGTCATGCCTGTCGTGCAAGAACTCACGCCAGTACAGATCGCCGAGGCCGAACGGCGCGTAGCTGACGCGGTATGGAAACGTCTCGCCGGCCACGATCTGGGCCATGTCGAACACCGGATGCAAGCCGCGCTCGCGGCGACGAATCTTGCCGGGCTCGGAATCACACAACATCCGCGCAGGGAGTATCCAGCGTGGCGAGGCGATAAACGACCAGGTTTCATTGACTTTCTGGCCCTCGACCGCCGTAACGTGCTGCATGTGGTCGAGACGAAGGTGGGTACCTCTGACGTCAAAGGAGTGCTGCAGACGCTTGACTACGCGATTTGGGTGCAGGCGAACGCCGAAAAGATCCGTGCTGATGTTGGTTGGCCGAGCGCGTCTCGCCCCGGGCCGGAGACCGTCGCGCTCGATTTTGTACTCGCACCGAAAGGCCACGGACCCGCAGTCGGGCCGTATCTCGCCGGACAGCTCGAAGCGCTCGCGGGCGATGTTCCGTGGCGGGTCTCGATCGTCACCGACCCATTCGCAGACACGCCAGAAATGACGGTGCCGACACCGCGTGCGGTTCCGCCAGTTGGGCCGTTCGTCGCGCAAGCTGTGCAAGGCCCGCGCTGGGCCGCGCACGTCGGCAATGATCTCGCAGCGGAGCTGCCGTGAGCCGTCTACCGGTTCATTCAGGACCTGATACTGCGTTACTCCCCGAAGCACGGACCGCACTTGTTGATCTCGTTGCGCGCGGTCTCGATCATCGTTGGGTCATGCACCACCGTTCATCGCAAGCCTTCGCGCTCAACCTCTTCGCGCCACTCCATCCGGCTGGCGTGCGTAGCGTCTTCGCGCTCTTCGGCTTTGACGTCACCGAAACTGATCCGGCCGAGTTCGAGTACAGCGACCCGAATGACCGTCTTGGTGAGGCACGACCAAAAAGTTCGCATCGCACCCAAGTTGATGTCGTGTTGCGTGGTACCACGGTGAACGGGCAGCGCGTTATCGCGTTAATCGAAGTGAAATTCACCGAGACAGACTTCGGGCATTGCAGCGCCTACGGAAATCCTGCGAACCCACGACGTGATGTCTGTCGCTCGCCGGGGTTGTTCGGAGGGCAACCCGACGCGTGTTTCCAACTCGCGAACCACGGTACCGGCCGCCGGCGTTACGACAAATATCTGAATCTTCTCCAAACCGTGGAACCGTGCGGTGCTGGCGACGCAGGTGGTTGCCTGGTCCGCGGGAGTCTCAACCAACCGATGCGCAACCTCGCGCTCGCGCATCTTCTCGTCCACTCGGGCGAAGCCGATCACGTCATCTACGCGCTGTGCGCACCCGCGGCGCATCCAACGATATGGAGAAGATTCGGGGAACTCGCAGCGGCGTTTCCCGACAATGCCGACCGAAAGATTCGCGCATTGACCGCCGAACTGATCGCGGGCCTTCACGATGACAACGGTGCAGCACTTGCAGCGCAATACCCAATCGAGGCCATCGAATGGCCCATCACGCCGAGTGCACAAAGATCCTGAAACGGCACTGTTGCATTAACTGATCGCGAAACGCGTGTGAATGCTGTCTGCTTCTCGTTCGGTTAGATCTTGTCTGCAAGTTCGTCAAATGCCGCGCAATTCGCAGATGACGATTCCTTGCGGCGACACCAAGTTCGTAATGGTATCGCCGCAGATTCTGCATGAAGGCAGGACCCCATGCGAGAATCCACCCATCTGCCGTCGTCGCGTTAACTCGAAACAGACGCCCACCCTGACACACAGGGCCACGATGATCAACGCGGTCGCGCGCCACCCCAATGGGCAACGCAGCAATAGTGATCGCCAAACTCGACGATTGGATCGGCTCAACGATCGCAATCGACGCGCACCCAAGCTCGTGACATATCAGAGGCTCACTGCAGTGGGTCTCATCCCATCGGCTACATCAAGGTGAGTATGACACTCATGCCGGTTCCGGCTGCACCTCCGTAGAGGGCTTCGTTGGACACGTCGAGCAGGAACGGCACTTGCGCGGCAGTTGGGATGAGTGAACAACCAGCGATCATGAGTGTCTCGAGCGCCGCGTTCTGTGTCTGTTGGTATCGCGTTCTATCGGTTGTCATCGGAAGTGTCTCCAGATTCGAGTATCGGTGTGATGTGCGCGTCGATCGCGGCCATGATTTGCGGGTCGCCGCGCAAGATCCGTAACGCATCGGTCGCGCTCCACGGCTTTCTTCGCGCCGCGACGGTCCGCAAACCCGAAACGATCCGCGATGTCTGCGTAGCTTGCGCCACCACGACGTAACACGATTGCTTCACGTTCGCGCCCCGCGCTGGCAATCGATGCCGATGACGCAGAACCGCGTTGTCGTTTCGCTGGCTTTTGGTCTTTGCGTTCCATGCTCGTAGTGCCTCCGTTATGCAACTGGCGCCGTAGAGGCCAGGTTGATCCCGATGGCTCGGGACTGCCTGATGACGCCGGGGCACCGTGGGCCACTAGTTGCTTGGCTTTCCGCGTAGAGCGCAACGAGCGCGCGCACCCAAGTGTCGCTCTACGACTTGACGTGTTCGTGAAGAGGAAAGCGTCGACATCCGATGGCACGAACATTTGTTTGTGTTACAGGAAGAGGCAGAAGTGTCGCGTGTCCTTGCCATGTGTGTCCCGAAACACGCGTGTCGCCGCTCAGTTCCGCGTTCCCCAAAACGCTGGATCCGTTCCCGCTGCGCGCTACAGCCCGCACCTACAGGGTTTTCTCCATGCCCTACGAAGGCGGGGGTTGGAGAATCCCGTTCGCAAGAACCAGGCTCCTCAACGGTGTTGAGGATAATTGGTGCGAATACGTTTAAGTGGTAACGGTTTCAAAACGGCCGAGTCCGTAGTCGCCTGCGATGGTGGTGCGGTGCATGCAGCGTCCGTATTCGGCGGGCATTCCTGAAACCGAATGCAAGCAACGCCAATTGTCCCAGATCAACATATCGGTTGGCTTCCACTGATGGAAGTAACTGAGGTCACGAGCTGCGTCGACGATCTCGTCGCAGACGATCTTGAGGAGCGCGTCGCCTTCGTTGTCGTCGAGACCGTCGATTCCTTTGGCCATCCAGGGCGAAACGTGCAAGACCTTCTCGCCACTGCGCCGCGTCCACACGGCTGGGTGAAGTGCACGTGGCCGGTCGGCGAATTCTTCCATGACGGCTTTCGACTCCGGCGATGCTTCAACTTCTGCAAAATCAACGGGTCTCCCATAGCGAAGGTCGCCGAGAATGACGTCCATCGCATACATGATCGTTTTGTCGGCGATCTGTTCGCGGACGTCGGAGGAGATCGCTTCGTACAACGCGATGCCGTCGACGAAGCCGGTCATTCCACCTTCGGGCGGAATTTCGACCGACCTCAGCACGCCGGCGCGATTGAGCGCGTCGTTGTAACAGTGGTCGAAATGCCATGGGAGCCATTGCGACATCACTTGGTCGCCGATTCGAACCCGCCCACCTGAGTTTGGTCGGTGACGAATCTCGATGACACCGAGCATGTCGTCGCCGCCAACGCGAGGTGTTGCTTTGCTTGGGTGATCTTTGAGCGGACCGAAGACTGTGCTGATTGCAACCTGCATCGCCGGCGACGGTTCGACGTCTTCGAAGATGAGGAGTCCGCGCAGTTCGAACAACTCGTTGAGCTGCGCGCGGACAGCATCGTCTTGCAGCGATGCTTGGGTGACACCGCGCACTCGAGCGCCCATACCGAGGTTGTCCCGCAACGGTTCGTGAGTGATTGTGGTCATGATTGGCTCCGAACTCATAGTGCTTTCGACGGAATCGTACGGTTGGCCCACGCGACAAGCTGGGGTACAAGCAGCGGCCATCGCACGAAGAGCGACCCGGTCTCTGCCACCTCGGCGCGCCGCTCGTTCCACTCCGCATCGCCCCACGGCGGCTCGACGAGTTCAGCGTTCGGAAGGCCTGCCGCTATCGTTTCGGAGGTAGCGCGAGTGTGCGACATGTCGGAGATACCGCTGCGAAATACCAGGATTGGTACGTCGAGGTGCGCGATGTCGTCGTCGGTAAGCCCAGGAACGAGCGTGTCGTCGCGTGGGCAGTAGGCAAGCATCCATTGGTCCATGACCCTGAGGAACTCAGCGCGGTCCATTTGTTGAAATCGTTCGCGGTTCGCTGGGTTGCGGGCGAGTACTTCTTGCCACTGGCCGAGCTCGAGAACGGCATCGATTCCGCCATGCCACGCGGCGTCGGCCGACGGGAACGCGTAATAGTTCGCCAACTGCAACAGACCGGGAACGCCACCGCTGATCCACCACATCGCTAACCCTGCCGCGACCTGCGGATGGCGGGCTGCTGTGAGGAGAGAAACGCGCGCGCCGCCGGATCCGCCGGCAATGACGGTTGGCCCGAGGTCGAGGCGATCGATCAGCAGTGCGAGCGCATCGGCTTGCACCTCGGACTCTGACGGTCCGCGAAACACAACTGAAGAAGCACCACAGTTCGGTCGGTCCCAAGTGAGCACGCGACGGCCTTCGTCGGCGAGCGCCTGCGCCATTGCCGTAACGCCAACATCGTCTTTGCTAAATCGTCCACCTGGAGTGAGCACCCAGGGTTGGCCTTCGCCGATGAGTTCGTAGGCGATGTCGATTCCGTCAAGGTCGATCATGGGCACGCGTTTTGTCTACTCCTTTTGCTCGATGCGAGCAAGTTTCGAAACGGCACTGCTGTATGGGCGCGACGCACGTGGCTCGTCGGCTGCGAAAATGCGGACTGTTCGTCGCCGTTCGTTCTCGAAACTCTGCAACGACGGCGTTTACGGGCTATGGATTCCCGCCAGAGATAATCGCATCGGCGGTCCGTCGGTACCTGCGCTACGGATTGTCATACTGCGATGTTGAAGAACTCCTCGCAGAACGCGGCACCGAAGCGAGTGAAGCTCGACTGGGGGTGTTCATTGTTGTGTCGAAGTTGTGGTCCCGTTCAGTGGTCCACACGCTATGATCCCGGCGGCACAACCGAAATTCCGGCAGATGTGCTTGGGTCGCGGCCAATGGCAAGACCAGCAGCCAAGATACGGGGAGCTACTCTGGAGAATCACCGGAACGGCGAAAGCTCTGCCGAAACTGGCGCAGTGG
The DNA here is from genome assembly GCA_025360585.1 of Actinomycetes bacterium. Classification (GTDB taxonomy): domain Bacteria; phylum Actinomycetota; class Acidimicrobiia; order IMCC26256; family PALSA-610; genus F1-120-MAGs023. The sequence goes on from JANYBW010000013.1 coordinate 7,416, forward strand.
CAAGCCCCAGCTCCAGTAGCGAGACACCCCTTTTCGGCCGTGTCGAAAGCCGGTTGATTGATGGTCCTGACGACAACCTCTCGTATGTCGACGCTGCCCATCCAGGCGACGACATGTTCGTCGCGCCGTGGCGCCGGTACAGGGAGTTCCTTCCGTTCGTGGTGATCGCCGTGGCGTTCGCCGCGGTGCGGTTGGTGGCAATATGGGGCCGGTCGCCGCTTGTCTATCCAGACAGCGCCACGTACCGCCCGCCGCCAGGTGGACTTTCCTACCCACTGGTGAGCTTCATGGGCAACGCCCCCCGAAGTTGGGTCGTGCCGTTTTTTTACAGACTGCTCGGGAGCGACGAGCTGCGCGTACGGGGCCAGGCTGTGGCTTCGATCGGCGCCTGGATCGCACTGGCCACCTCAGCCGCTTCCGTGGTCCACCACCGCTGGCTGAAGAACGGCGCGTTCATCGCAGTCCTGCTCCTCGCGTGGAGCCCGCACGTTGCGTTCTGGGACCTCACACTGCTTGCCGAGTCCTTCAGCATATCGTTGTCGGTCGCCGCGTTGGCCTGTTGGCTGCGCTTCGCCACGCGGCCGTCGTGGGCTGCTGCGCTCGGTGCCGTCGGTTTTAGCGGGCTATGGGTGCTTACCCGGCCCTTCCAATACCCGATCGCTGTCGCCCTCGCGGGAACGTGCTTGCTATGGGCGTGGCGCGGCGAAAAGCGGGCCATGAAGACAACGGCTGCCGTTGCGCTGCTCATGGTCGCAGCATGGTCGATCGCAAGTTCGGCGCGGGTCGCGGAGAGCTACCGGCACCGCGACGGCTACGGCGTGTCGTACTTCGCCGAGGCTTTCGGTCAGAACTTCTACCATCGATACCTCCCCGATCCGGCGGCGGCGGCGTGGTTCACACGTCGGGGAATGCCGTCAAGTGTCGGCCTGGGTGAACCAGAAGCGCCGTCCTCGCCGGATAAGAGCGACTACACAGGGTGGGTCGCGTACTACGCCAGGATGCGCGATCGCCCGGACTGGCTCCGGTGGCTCGACAAGGATGCTCAAACCCTCGTGCTCCGCTATACCGTAACTCACCCGCTTAAGGTCTTCGGCGACTTCGGCGACGCGGCGCCCTACCTCTTGCGCTCGGCCACGAATCCCACCAGCTACTACGGCGCGCCCGTGGATCCGCTGCCAGACCCGCTGGACCGAATTTTCTTCTGGGGTAGCCGCAGCTCGCCATGGGCAGATTGGGCGCTTTGGGTACTGGCGGTCCTCAGCCTCGGGATCACGAGCACCGTTCGCAGGGCCCGGCCAGACCGACGCCTGTTGACGGTCGGAGTGCTCACCACCGTCGGCTCGCTAGGGCTCATCTTCGAAGGCTGGCTGGGATCGGCGTACGAGATGGTACGTCATGCATTATCAGGGGCGGTGTTGGTACGCGTTGGCCTCCTCCTTCTTGCGGCATGCTTGCTTGACGCGCTGTTGCGGGCTAAGTCCGACCCCAGCACCGACCGAATGGCTTCAAGGGCATAGGTCATTGGTGCCGGATTTGTCTCGACCGTCGCCAAGTTGGCCGCAGGCGATCGCGCCAGAATCTGGCCAACTTGCGCCGTTACCTCGATGCCATCAAAACACGTGAACCCACAGACGATGAATAGCGTTTTCGCGTCGGCGCCAAGCAACGACTTTGTCGGGAAGCTGACGGCGGGACCTAAGGCCAATATGTGAGTCCTCAGGCGTGGTCGACGCAAAGAGTGAGTTTTGCACCGGCGACGCTGCCGGAGTGCGGCGCCGCTACTGTGGGCTGCATCGCGCGTTTGTGGACGCGGTCAACAACGAACGAGGTATGCCATGCAAGGTTCCGCGACAGCCGTGATCAACAAGGCCCCTGAGGAAGTCTTCGCGTTGATTTCCGACATCACGCGCACCGGGGAGTGGAGCCCCGAATGTACCGGTGGGCGGTGGATCGGTGAGGCGACGGTGCCTGGCATTGGCGCGAAATTTGAAGGCGACAACGCGCTGAAAATCGCTGGAGTCACGCTCAAAAAATGGACGACGACCTCGGCAGTGACGGCGTACGAACCCGGCAAAGTGTTCGAGTTCCTCGCGGAGGAATACACCACGTGGCGTTATGAAATTGAAGCGGTTGATGGTGGATCGCTCGTCACTGAATCGTTCGCGTTCGAAACCAAAAAGGCGTGGGAAAAATTCCTATACACCACGTTGCTACGGCGCCACGTGGGCATGGTCAAAGGAATGCAAAAGACACTGGACGCCATGAAAGCGAGTCTGGAGCGCTAATCCTCTCGAACCGGTCGATCCCGCCAAGGCAGTGGGTATCGTCGGTTATTGCAAGATGAGTTCGAACTTGGGATACGGGCCAGTGTTTGTGAGCCGTACGTGCGCGTGGTGTGCGGTGCTCAACGCGTGGGCAATGCCTAAGCCGAGGCCGTGACCATTGCTTGAGCCGGAGTTGAAGTTGGTCGCAATCGCAGCGGCTGCGAATGGATCGTGATCCATACCGTTGCCTTCATCACTCACCGTTAATACACAGCCACCACCACGACCATTGCGCGCGCTGACGGTCACGACTCCTTGCCCATGGCATAGCGCATTGTCGCAGAGCACGTCCACAATCTGACCGATCGCGGATGCCGACGAATGCACGGGTGCGATATTGGGTTCAATTGCGGTGCGCAGTGGCCGCCCAGCGGCCGCGAAACGACCATGCCAACGGGCCTCGACCTCGCGCATCACTCCCGCGATGTCGATGATCGTCGGCTCGTTGGGTTCGCGGGCAAGGCTGAGGAGTTCACTGATCGTGGTTTCGAGGCGATCTGTTTCATCAAGCAGCTCAGCCAGGAGCGTGGATTGATCTGGTCGGGGCGCCGCGAGCTCCGTTTCGATCGCAAGCCTCAGGGATGTGAGCGGAGTGCGCAATTGATGCGACGCGTTCGCGCTGAATGCGCGTTCTCGTTCCAAAATAGTTCCCAGGCGAACGGCAGTATCGTCGAGCGCGGTCGCAACTTCATCAACCTCGCGAATCCCACTGCGATGCGCGCGCGCGGTGAAATCGCCGTTGCCAATTCGGGTTGCGTCTTGACCTAAACGCCGCAGCGGTTTTGCGATGGCGCTCGAAACAGTCAGGCCAACGATTAGCGAGGCCAACATTGCGAGTCCCGCGAATGCGGCGATGTTGATGCGTTGGCGCCGCACCGAACGATCCGAAACGCTGATGGGTTCGGCCGCTTCGATCGCCGCCACCACTTTGAGACCCCGCACTACGGGTATCGCGACCGCGAGTCGGTCGCCGGTTCTGCCCTGCGCGGTGCGGCCGGCCAACGCGGCGCGCGCCAACGGATCGATCGTGTCCGAGCCTTCGCCACCCACCCGTTCACCATTGCTGTTGTAGATCGTCAAATCACCGTCGTACGGAATATCGGGAATCACGATTGGCAGCGACGGTGCTTGCAGCGACGGTGGGAGTCTCGTGACCTCCGCCGCGGCTGCCTTTTCCAATCGTCCGGTTGCTTCGGATCTTGCGTCGCGTTCCAAACGCACGGCTAGGGGCAAAACGAGCGCCGCGATTGCGACTATTGCCGTCGACAAAATCGCCATGAGGATTCGCCGTCTCATGACCGTTCGAGCCGATACCCAACCCCGCGGACTGTCGTTATCGCCACCGCACCGGCAACGACGTCATCAAGTTTCTTTCGTAGCGAGGCGACGGTGACATCGAGGGTTTTGGTCGAGCCGAACCAGTGTTCATCCCACACTTCGGTCATGAGGTCTTCGCGACGCAACACGGTGCCAGCCGCCGCCGCAAGGCACGTCAAGAGATCGAATTCTTTCGCCCGTAGCTCAACGACTCGATCGCCAACGGTAACGACTCGCGCGGCGCATTCGATTCGAAGGGAACCCACCGAGAGCTGCGAATCATCTACTGCGACACGCCGCAGATGGGCACGGACGCGGGCATGAAGCTCTGCGAGGCGAAACGGTTTCGTGACGTAATCAACCGCTCCACTATCGAGGCCAACAATCACGTCGAGTTCGGTATCTCGCGCGGTCACGATGATGATGGGAAGCGCGGGCTGGCGCCGCAACAATTGCTGGCACAAGTTGATGCCGTCGCCATCGGGGAGCCCGAGATCGATCAGCGCAAGATCAATGGTTTGTTCGTGTGCGAACTTCAACGCGTCGGCACACGTCGCAGCCCATTGCACCGCGATCGAATCGGTTGCGAGGGCGCGACGCAAGTTCGCGCCGATGCCAGGATCGTCCTCCACGATCAACACGTACTGCGAGCTGGGCATGTATCCAGCGTATGCGGATTCCGAGAAGCCCAAAACCGATTCCCGACACGATCGGCATTGTTTTGCCTTGGTTTTACTCAATGCCACCTTGGCTTTGGCGCACGGATTCGTATCGTCCTCAGCGAATCGGACCGCACTGTAAACAAGGAGGAACAATGCAAGCACCCAAACTGTCCACGATCATGCTGCGCACGGCAATCTTGTCGCTGGTAGCGATGAGCGCCGCGTGTAGTTCATCTTCGGGCTCGACATCGGTGACCTCGAACCCAGGGAGTTCGAAGCTGGGGAGTGTCACCACAACACACGGCGGGATCGGCGCAACCTCGACCACGCTGGCCGGAAGCCCAGACCCAAACGCCAAAGAGATCGTGCCGCCCGGTGATATCCCCGACACGCAGGTGTTCGTAGCGTATGCGCCGGCCTCGAATCACTTCAGCGTGAAATATCCAGAAGGTTGGGCACAACGGGTCGATGGCCAGACCGCGACGTTCACGGACAAGTTCAATACGATGCAAGTTTCCGAAACGGCCGCAGCCATCGCCCCGACCGTCGCTTCGGTGCAGGCGACAGATGCCCCAAGACTGCAAGCAACGTTGAAGAATTTCAAACTGGTCAAGGTCGAGGCGATCACTCGCCCCGCTGGCAACGTGGTGCACACGGCGTACAGCACGGTGAGCGGTGTCGATGCAGTGACGGGTAAGACGATTGTGCTCGATGTGGATCGTTACGAATTCTTTGCTGCCGGCAAGCTGGTCACGATCACATTGTCTGCTTCGAAGGGATCCGACAATGTGGATCCGTGGTCGGTCGTCACCAAATCGTTCGGATGGAAGTGAAGGCGATGGCACTCATTGATGCCCAAGGACTATTTCGATTCTTCCATGCCGGCGATGAAGAAACTGTTGCACTCGCTGATGTTTCGATCGCCGTCGACCGCGGTGAAGTTGTGGCTGTTACTGGGCCGTCGGGATCAGGCAAGTCGACGTTGTTGGCGTGTTTAGCGGGTCTTGATGATCCCGATGGCGGGATGGTCACGATCGCGGGACATTTGATGTCGCGCCAACCCGAAGTTGCGCGTGCCGCGATTCGTTCTGAGCACGTCGGCGTGTTGTGGCAGGCGGGCAACCTGCTCGATCATCTGTGTGTCCGCGACAATGTCCTGCTCGCGCAACGGTTGTCCAAACGGCTCGGAGCGAAGCGTTCTCGCGGTGCCGAGCGTGGAGAACCGAATCGAGATGCGGACGAACTGCTTGACCAATTCGGGCTTGCGGATCGCGCTGGAGCCTGGCCGATCACGCTGTCTGGTGGTGAATCGGCGCGCGCGGGCTTGGCGACAGCACTCGCAAATCAGCCTTCGCTGCTGCTCGCCGACGAGCCGACTGGTGAGCTCGACATGGTGACTGCGGCGTCCGTGATGAAAACGCTTCGAACGTACGCCGATGATGGCCACGCCGTCATCATCGTCACGCATTCGGACGTAGTTGCCGCGACAGCCGACCGCATGCTTCGGCTGCGAGACGGAAGGATTGCATCATGATGTCGCAAAATCTCATTGAATGTAAAGGGGTTTCGCGCACGTTTGGGCGCGGTCGTAGCGCAGTTGTTGCGGTGCATGATGCCGCGTGTTCCGTCGCCGCCGGCGATCAGATCGCGTTGGTTGGGCCGTCGGGGTCGGGGAAATCAACGTTGCTGCACATACTTGCTGGGCTCGATCAACCGACCTCGGGGACGATCGCCTGGCCTGCGTTTGGCCGCGCATCGCTTCGCCCCGGCCCGGTCGGTGTCGTGTTTCAAGCTCCAAGTTTGTTACCTGCACTCAATGTGTTGGAGAACGTCGCCTTGCCGTTGGTGCTCATAGGAAGCCGCAACGACGATGCGAATGCTGCCGCACTGAATGCGCTGGAAACGCTCGGGCTTCGGGGCATCGCCAACAAGTTGCCCGATGAGTTGTCTGGTGGCCAAGCCCAACGCGTTTCCATTGCCCGCGTCCTCGCCGGGCGCCCTCAGTTGTTGCTCGCCGATGAACCGACCGGGCAACTCGATCACGAAACCGCGCGGCTCGTTGTGGATGCATTGTTAGCCACGGCGGAATTTTCGAACGCCGCGTTGATTATTTCCACTCACGATATTGAGGTGGCGCAGCGCTGCGCGACCCAGTGGCAGGTCGCGGATGGGCGCCTCCACGCAAACTTTCAGGAGCTGACATCATGATCGTCGTCACCTGGATACGTGGACTAATACTACGGAGGCCGGGGCGTACCGCTACGACCGCGCTTGGCGTAGCGGTCGCGGTTGCCCTGCTCGCATCGCTTGGGTCATTTCTCGCGCACAGCAAGGCAACCATGACCCGACGTTCTATCGAAAACGTCCCGGTTGATTGGCAAGTTGAGTCAGCACCCGGCGTTTCGGCGGCGCAGCTGCTCGACACCGTTTCGCATCACAAGAGCGTACGTGCGGCCTTGCCCGTTTCATTCGCAAAAACATCAGGTTTGACGGCCACAACGGGTGGATCGCAGCAAACGACGGGAGCCGGTTTCGTCCTCGGAATTCCCGACGGCTACCGATCGACATTTCCATCGATGATCCGTACCCTGACCGGCCCGCAATCCGGGGTCATGATCGCTCAACAGACGGCCGCGAACTTGCATGTCGCACCCGGCGACACGGTGACTATTGGGCGCACCGGTTTGAGCCCGGTGCAAGTGAAGATCGGTAGCGTTGTTGATCTGGTTTCGGCCGATGAACTGTTCCAGGTGGTGGGCGCGCCGCCAGGGGCTACCGCCGCGGCCCCGCCGGACAATGTGATCCTCTTGCCGACTGCGCAATGGCACACCTTGTTCGATCCGCTTGCACAAGCGCGTGCGGATCTCGTCAAGACACAAATTCACACCCGGATCGATCACTCGCTGCCGAGCGACCCAAGCGCGGCCTATTCGAACGTATTGGGGCAAGCGAACAACCTCGAGGTTGCGTTGGCCGGTTCCGGTCGAGTCGGTAGCAACATCGCGGCAACGCTCGCTTCGGCTCGATCCGATGCGCTGTATGCGCAAGTGCTCTTTGTGTTTTTGGGAGTACCCGGCGCCGTGCTTGCCGGCCTACTCACCGCCACGGTTGCATCGGTTGGTCGTGATCGCGGCCGCCGTGAACACGCAGTCTTGCGTACCCGCGGAGCAACAGTTCCTCAGTTGGTCCGACTCGCGATGAGCGAAACGGCACTAGTGACGGTAGTTGGATCTGCCGTCGGGCTCGGCGTCGCTTCGGTGATCGGCAGCACGGTATTCGGTAGCGCGCAGTTCGGTGCGACAACCGGCTCGGCAGTGATGTGGGGCGCAGCCTCAGTCCTCGGTGGGCTCGTTATTGCCGCAGCAGCGATAGCACTTCCGGCGTGGATCGACGCTCGAGGGATGACAGTAAGTGCGTCTCGCCGACGCCAAGACCGAGTGGGTCAACCGCGGTGGGCGAAGTACGGGCTCGACATCATTGTCTTTGCGCTCGGCGCGTTCACGTTCTGGCTCACCAGCCGCGGTGGTTACAAGCTGGTGCTCGCTCCCGAAGGGGTTCCATCGATTTCGGTCAACTATTGGGCCTTTTTTGGCCCCGCGTTGATGTGGATCGGTGGCGGGATGATTGCGTGGCGCATCGCGGAGTTTACGGCTCGAAGGGGGCGGGGATTGCTTTGCATCACGACTCGACCGTTAGCAGGAACGCTCGCTCCAACGGTTGCCGCCAGCATGATCCGGCAACGGAGGTTGTTGGCGCGGGGTGTGGCACTGGTTGCCCTCACCGCTACGTTCGCAGCATCGACCGCGATCTTCAACGCAACGTACAAACAGCAAGCGCTTGTTGATGCGCTCTTGACGAACGGTGCCGACGTCACGGTTGTCCAACCGCAAGCTGCCACCGTCGGGCCCGAGTTCGCATCGTTGATTCGCAGCGTGCACGGCGTGCGAAGTGTGGAGCCAGTGCAACACCGTTACGCCTACGTTGGCGCTGATCTTCAGGACCTCTACGGAATCAACCCGGCAACGATTGTCAACGCTACCAAGCTCCAAGATGCGTATTTCCAAGGTGGCTCAGCCCGTCTGATCATGCAGAAACTGGCGCAGCACCCAGACAATCTCGTGGTGAGCGCAGAGACAGTTCGCGACTTTCAACTGCACCCCGGCGATTTGATCAATCTGCGATTGCAAGACGCGGCAACGAAGCAGTACAAAACGATTCCGTTTCACTACGTCGCCATCGGTGCTGAATTTCCTACGGCACCCCGCGACAGCTTTCTGTTAGCGAATCGCGACTACATCGCTCAACAAACCCACAGCAACGCAGTCGGAACGTTCCTGATTGATACGGCAGGAACCTCGCAGGCAGCGATCGCGGGTACGTTGCGCAAGCAGGTTGCCGGCGATGTGTTGGTCACTGATTTGACCCATAGCCGCAAAGTGATTGCGTCGAGTCTGACGGCCGTGGATCTTGCTGGCCTCACCAAAGTCGAGCTTGGTTTCGCACTCGCCCTGACTGCTGCGGCAACCGGATTGGTGCTATGGCTTGGGTTCATGGAACGCCGCCGTACGTTTGCGATCGCTCATGCGCTCGGCGCTCGACCTCGCCAACTCGGGGCGTTCGTGTGGAGCGAAGCTGGCTTCGTAGTAGCCCTTGGCCTCGCGATCGGCACGGTCGGCGGAACACTGATGAGTCAAGGTCTGGTCAAGATTCTCAAAGGTGTGTTTGACCCTCCGCCTTCGTACCTCGCGGTACCTTGGTCCTACCTTGGCCTCGCAACCTTGGTCGGGCTGAGCGCGGTCGTGATTGCGTCACTCGTTGCGGTGCGAGAAGCGCGCCGCCCTCAACTCAGCGTGTTACGGGAGATCTAGATGGCGCCACAAACTCGGGCCGATACCGCACCTTTTCGGCGGCGTCGAGCGGTCGCGGCGACGACAGCATTAGCTGTCGTCGCCACCGTCGCGGTGATCTGGAAAACGGAATCCTCGTCACCAAAAGTGGCAAGCGGCACCACCACATCGACGGTGAATAACAACGGTGTTGGTGGCTCGTCGTCGACGGCTGCGACCGTTCCAAAGCAGACCACCACACTTGCGGCCTTTCACGAAACGTCGATCGCAACATTGGGTCACGCGCTTGCTGATCCCGGAGTCGGTGTCATCGGAAATCAGGTGGTGTTTGCGGGTGGCCTCGATGCGTCGAGCACTTCGACCGGGCGCATCGGCGCACTCAGCGGAGCGACCGTCAGCTCGCTCGGGACCCTGCCCACAGCGATGCACGATGCGGCATCGGCCGGATTGAATGGAGCGGTATACCTCTTTGGTGGGGGCACGGCCACCCAACAGCTCGACACCGTGTTTCGGATCGCGGCCGATGGCACTACTACGAAAGTCGCGACGTTGCCGAGCCGGTCGTCGGATTCGATTGCTGCGACCATCGGGAGCACCGCCTACGTCGTTGGCGGCTACGACGGCGTGAAGTGGCTTGACACAATCGTTGCCTTTACACCCGGTGCCGCGCCTCGGGTTGTTGCCCATATGCCAATCGCGCTGCGATATCCAGCAGTTGCCGCATTCAACGGCGCCATCGTCATCGCCGGAGGAACGACGCCAACTGTACGCGCTACGAGCGCGATCTACAGTTTTGCGCCAACCACGAAAGCGATCAGCATCATTGGGTCGTTGCCGAACCCCATCACGCACGCCTCGGCGATTGCCTCAGGCGACGAAGTTGTTGTTCTCGGTGGGTTCAACGGCGCTAAGGCACCGCAGAGCGCAGTGGTTGCAATTCAGCTGGCCACCAAGCGGATTCGTCGTGCAGGCTCGTTGAGCACGGCGCGTAGCGACACAGGAATTGTCGTTGCGAACGGCAAGATCGTGATCGTCGGAGGCAAATCGGCTGCGGGTGCCGTTACGACGATCACCGAACTTGTTGCGGCGCGCACCATCGTGCATCAGACGGCATCGAATGTCTACGAACACGCCGGCGCAGGAATGTTGACTGGCGAAGCCCGTTCGGCCGTCGCTCGCATTTATGTTCCGAACAGCGATTCGAACACCGTCGATGTGATTGACCCGGCGACGTTCAAAGTGATCGACCATTTCGCGGTCGGCGGTTTGCCACAGCACATCACACCGTCGTGGGATTTCAAGACGCTTTATGTCGACAATGATCAAGGCAATTCACTGACACCGATCAATCCGCGTACGGGGAAACCCGGCACACCGATTCCTGTAACCGATCCCTACAACCTGTACTTCACTCCCGACGGTAAATTCGCGATCGTTGTCGCCGAAGCCCAACACCGATTGGATTTTCGCGACGCGCAGACCTTGAAGGTCGTCAAAGCGGTACCCGTGCCGTGCCGTGGTGTTGACCACATGGATTACACCGCGGATGGCACGACAGCCCTCGCGAGTTGCGAGTTCTCGGGGCAGATGTTGATCGTTGATTTGGTACATCAAGGCATTGTGAAAACGATCGATCTTCCCAAGCCTGGATCGAAACCGCAAGACGTCAAGCTCTCACCGGACGGCGCGACTTTCTACGTCGCCGATATGGCCAACAACGGTGTGTGGGAGATCAACGCGCAAACATTCGCGATCAACACGTTCATGCCCACTGGTGCTGGAACCCATGGCCTGTATCCATCACGCGACGCGAAGAATCTGTACATCTCGAATCGCGGTAGTGGCACGATCAGCGTGATGAGTTTCGCGACGGGCGCGATTGTTACGACGTGGCGAGTGCCGGGCGGATCTCCCGATATGGGAGGGGTATCCGTCGATGGAAAAGTCCTTTGGCTATCGGGTCGATACAACGCGGAGGTCTACGCAATCTCCACCACCGATGGCCACCTATTGGCCCGCATCCCAGTCGGGCGAGGCCCGCACGGATTGAGCGTGTGGCCGCAACCGGGGCGATATTCGATCGGTCACACGGGCATCACGCGGTAACCGATTCGGTTGTTGGGTGGCTGGTTGTTGGGTGGCTGGGCCCACTGCCCGTGGGCTCGTTTTGCGGCTGCGCGGTCGCTGCGTAGATTTGGTCAGCTAGTTTGCGAATCGATGATGTGCTGATACCGGCCGCGTTGGTGACGAAGGTAGCCACTTTCCCAGAAGCTTTCATCGCCATGCTCGATGAGCATGTCGTGCGCCTGCACCGCGACTGCCGCGGCCTCAACGTCATTAGCGCTATTAGCCAACACCGCTTCGGCGAGGTGCAACGCCTGGACAGTTTGGCCGTCTGCGAGTTGCGTACGCGCGAGTTGCAATGCGGTAGGCGCCCCAATGTTGGCAACCAGAGCGGACAACGTTGTGCGCGGATCCACGGGATACATCTCGGTGCTGGATTGCAACCGGAACCAACCGACGTAGCTCTCCCAGATCGTGCGGACGCCCCACGCAACCTTCGCGTATCCCTGGCCAACCCGAAGGTTTGCGGGCAAGGTCACCTCGTGCACGATCGTGTCGATGTCGATGCCCTTGTTGATGCGTTCGAGAGTTTCGTAGTGCACGTACTCGACTGCGTCGTGCAATCGGGCAAGTGCTGCATCGATCAGCGCCTTGCCGCGAATTGGTGTACTTCTTCCGACGATGAGGGTTTCGAGTTGGAGCTCACGAACCCGCCGCACCGAAGCTAGATAGGGCTCAACAAAACGGTAACGGTCACCGCGCAATGTATTGAGGTTCGGGAAATGGGGGAACAGCGGACCAAACAAATTGCTCACGAGCGCGGTGCGGTGCTGCGGCAACCAAACCGTCAGTGAATCGATGGTTTCGCCGGTGGTTGCGAGCAGCTCGATGTCGAGTTCACCGACCCGTAATGCCATGCGATCGTTGAAGCTGAGATCCGGGACGGGTCGATCTTGGATTACTGCAACACCTGGGTTTTCTTTGATGAACCGGCGAATGACGGTGCCACTGATGTCGAACCAAATTTGTGCGGTGCTCATTCGCAGCGCTTGGATCCGCGCGTCGTCGGCCTGGCAGGCCTGGTTGTTGGCTTGCGCAACGTATTTCGTTTCGGGGCCGCGAAAAAGATGGACGCCCCCGACGTGGTCGACATGGGCCTGCGTCGTGATGATGTATGGGGTCGGGCCAGGACACGCCATGTCGAAAAGCCGCTTGTGGTGCAGCGCTTCGTAGCCCATCCCAGTGTTGACGATCACGCGGCCTGCCGCAGTCACGATCATGTACGCCGCAGTTGCTCCATTGGATTGAAATATGAAACCGGGCTCGATCTCAATGGCGACATTGTCGTAATTGTGCGCAAGAAGTTCTTTGCCGCCGCGGGTGTCGATGAGGAGATCGACTTGTTCTTGGATGCTCATTGCACTTCAACTTTCACGGGAAATCGATTGAGATAGAAATCGAATGCGGCACGTACGTCGTGAGGTGCTACGTCGAAATCGTTGCGGAGGTCGTACATCACTTGGCCGTCTTTGCCTCGCGAGTGGGCTTCGAGGTATGCCGCGATTTCGGCTCGCGCTCGTGCGGTCATTGGGAGCCGGGCTACTTCATAGATCCGATCGACCATGGCAAGGTCATCGGCCATGAATTCGTGGAACAGCACGTCGATGGTGCGGTCTGCCGGAAGTATCGAACGGTCGCGTATCGATGCAGTGAGGAGCCGATGAACACGGTCCGTCCAGTACTCGAGATACCACTGTGGATCGGGGGTGCGATAGCTCATCCGCGCGCCATAGGTGAGCATCGTGATCGCGCTTTGAATTACCGAAACTGGATCGCGGTGCGTCATCACGATCGTTGCATCCGGAAACGTGTCCAGCAGCGGGCCGAGCTGTTCTAAATGTTGTGGTGATTTGAGAATCCATCGCTCTCGTGGGCGTTGGAACTGCAAAATCTTCAACATTGTTCGTAGGTATTGGTAATGCGGTTTCTGATCGTGCGCAAGGTAATAGTCGCGCCAACGCGGCGCTCGGGTCACCCACTCTTGGTTATAGCTCGTGAAATCAGGGAGTTGGAGCTCGAGTTCTTCGTGGATGTGATCGGGAGCCATGGGATGCATCGCCGCAATCATGGGCGCGTTATCGAGCATTGCTAGCCAGGTTGCGTTGCAGCGATGCCACCGCGGCTCGTGGCCGTCCGCGTCGGCAGGTTCACCAGCGATCGGAATCGGTTCTTGGCCTTCCCACAGCGGCATGGATCGCAGGCGCGTATCGGCTGCAATCAGATTCACGAGATGGGTAGTGCCGGAGCGCGGGAGCCCGACCACGATGATGGGCGCGACGATTTGCTGATCGTGCACTTCGGGATGTGCGGCGACGAAATCATTGATACGAACGCGTGCCGTCGCGTTGCGTACGCAGTCGTTGAAGACCAACATTCGGCCAAGGCCAGTGCGTTGATCATCGTGATCGACCTCGTCGAGCCACAGTGCTAAGCGTTCCCGAAAGTCTTGCGGACCAAAGTTGTCGCTGTTGGCTCTCGCTGTCGCGGCATCGAGCACTGCTTGTACCGAAAGCTCGGTATGGACCTTCTCGCCGAAATCGATGCCCATTTGCTGGCCGGGAGTGAGGACGGGATTGCAAAGATCAGGGATACGAATTGGCTCGGGCATCGGTACGCCTCCTTACCCTTGCGCGGAAAAGCCGCCGTCGACGACGAGCGTGTGGCCGGTGATATAACGCGCTCCGGGAGACGCAAGGAACATTGCGGCAGGTGCGATATCGCTGGGCGTTCCGAAGCGTTGCGCCGGTGTGCGGTCCATCATTGGCTTGGTCATCGGTTCGTAACTCAGCATCGGCGCAGTCATGTTGGATTCGATGAGGCCCGGAGCGATTGCGTTGACGCGAATGTTGTCGCGGGCCCAACTCACCGCGAGGGTCTTGGTCATCTGTACGACTCCGCCCTTGGCGGCTCCGTACCCAGGCACAATCTCGAGGCCGAAAAAGCTCGTCATCGAACCCATGTTGATCACGCTGCCACCGCCGTCGATCGTTGATGCCGACAGCATCGGTTTGCACGCCTGGGCCAATCGAAACGGCGCGATGAGATTGATCGCGAGCGTTGTTTCGAACACTCCCGGATCCCATTCACTCTTTCCGCCAGGAAGATTCTGCCCCGCGTTGTTCACCAGAATATCGAGCTCGCTGAAATTTGCGGCGAGGTCGTCGATTGCGTCCGCCGCTTGCAAGATGCACTGATGATACGAAAAGGCGCTGAGATTATTGCCGTAATCGCTCGCCTGGGCTTTGGTTCCCGTGATTGAAACCTCGGCGCCGGCGGCCGCGAACGCCGACGCGATGCCGTATCCGATGCCGTTAGACCCGCCGGTTACAAGCACTCGCGCGCCCGTGAAGTTATAAGTAATGTCAGCCACGTCGGCACCCTAAGGAGAATCCAGTGAATTCAGCAAACGCGTCACCGTTACCAGGGGCGATTCGCCAGAACGCGTACGTTGTGCCGGATCTTGAAGCCGCGATCGACGGCTGGTTGGCGCTTGGAATTGGGCCGTGGATCAAACTTCCCGTCGTGCCGTACGCCACGACCTACCGCGGTGCGATCGTGCATCCTGAGCTGCTCACCGCATTTGCAAATTCTGGCGATCTGCAGATCGAACTCATTCAACAACTCGACAGCGGCCCGAGCATCTACCGCGAGTTTCTCGACGCGGGGCTGACCGGATTTCATCACCTCGCTTGGTGGGCTGACGATTTCGATGGGTTCACCGCTGCGGCTTCGGCGGCTGGATGGTCGGCGATCTACGGCGGTGAAGCCGGCGGAATCGCTCGGTTTGCCTACTTCGACAACCCCTACGGGTCGAGCACGTGCATCGAGGTCATGGAGCTCAACGACGCGACGGGTTGGATGATGCGACACGTGCGGGACGCTTCGGCCGAATGGGACGGCACCGACCCGATCCGCAGCCTCTAGCAACTCGCGCTTGGTACTGCGTTCGCGGCGGCGTGGGGAGCGACTGTCGTACCATTGCAGTTCGTTGGTACTGCGTTCGCCGCGACGCCGGGAGCGACTGTCGTACCATTGCGCTTGGTACTGCGTTCACCGCGGACTGGGGAGCGACTGTCGCACCATTGCGCTTGGTACTGCGTTGGCCGCGACGCCGGGAGCGACTGTCGCACCATTGCGCTTGGTACTGCGTTCACCGCGGCGCCGGGAGTGACTGTCGTACCAGGTGCCTCGATGACACACCGAGATTTGGATGCGAAGGGGAGTTCATGGCAAATGACACTGAGCAGGGCAACGACACGATCGACCGTTAGCGTTTCTCAATCGGGTGAGGAATGATCGTGTTGATGTCGATGATCTAATACTGCGTGTGCCGATTTGGGGCGGTCGGGCCCAGGTTGTTGCGGAGCTTGGTGGATTCCGAACGAGCGCATCGATCGCGTATTGCTACCTGCCATCAGCCCACGCAGCCTTTGGGAACTGCGGTCGCTATCGATATTTTCGGCACGTGGGTGAATGGCACCATCACGAGAGAGCCGTTGTACGACCCCACCGCCGAACGGATCCGCGCCTAATCGCGCGACAGCTTCGGTACGGAGTTGACCGCGACGTGAGGTGGCGACCGTTGTTGCAAACGGGCTGGCAACGTTGAACTCAAGCGGTGACGATTTCCTCAATACGTTCGAGGGTTTTCGTCATCGCTTCGACGGTGCGCTTGCGTGCTGGCTTGACGATGGCCTTGATCTTTTCTTGGCTGATGTCCCAGCTTTCGCGCACGATGGTGCCACCCTCGGTCGGTTCGAGTTCGTAACGCCAGATGCGGCCGCCGCCGAACTTGCCGGCGATGCCCGAAGGCGCGCTCTGCCACGCAATCACGCGGTTGGGCTCGAACTCCACAACTGTGCTGACCATCGAGTATTTGATTCCGACCTTCATATTCATGCCGAACTTGCTGCCGAGCTGGATCGTTTCGGGCAAGTCTTTTGCGGTCAAGACCGTGCCGGAACCATCGATTTCGTGATGCCGCGACGGATTCGCGATTAACGCAAAAATCGCTTCCGCGGGGGCAGGAATAAACCGTTCGACGATCTCTTTGTCGCTCATGGGGCTCAACCGTAGCCCGCTCAGGCGAGCCTTGGTACTGCCTCGCCGAGGCAGAGGCGACATGTCGTACCAAAGCGAGCGGCTCAGCGGCGGTTGTTGTCCTCGCGTTCGAGTCGGATCGTGGCTTTGTCGCCTTTGATCCGCGTTTTCTTGAGCGCTTCCACGACGTCGTTCGCGGACCGTTCGGGCACCTCGACCAATGAGAATCGATCGGCGATCTCGATCGCGCCAATCTCCCGACCAGACAATCCGGATTCATTTGCGATCGCGCCAACCAGATCCTTTGGTCGCACGCCGTTGATGCGCCCAGCGCCGATGAACAAGCGAACCATTCCTTCAGAAGACGGACGGGGCTTGCGCTCCCGGCCACGATCGTTGGGCGCTTCGCGGTCGAATCCACGGGAACCGCGATCACCTCGCTCGCCGCCCCGATCGCGATCACCACCGCGATCGTCGCGGCTAGGGAAGTGAGCATCACCTTTAGCTTTGCGTGGCGTGCCGGCCTCGCTCGTGTTCGAGCGCCAGTCGTCGTTGCTGCGCGACTTGCCCTTGCCCTGACTCTTGTTCGCTTTGTTCGGACGGCGATCACGGTCATCGCGGGGATCGAAATCGGGGATGTCGTCCTGGTCGGCTTCGGCGCCTCCGCTTTCGTGCGCGAGTTTGACGGCAGCCAGCGCAACTTCCATCACATCGAACTCATCGCTCAACGCTTCAACAATTGCGCGGAACCGATCGAGTTCACCTTCGACCAGCATCTCGCGCAACGTTGCTTGGGTCATTGCCATGCGCAGTGTCCGAAGGTCAGCGACGGTAGGAACTTTTTCAAAAGTGATGCGTTGTTTCGTGAGCCGTTCAATGTTTTTCAACATTCGATGTTCGCGGGGTTCGGCCAACGTGATGGCAATACCTTCGCGACCGGCGCGCCCAACGCGACCGATGCGGTGCACATACGACTCGGGTGCGGAAGGGACGTCGTAGTTGATCACGTGCGTGAGCTGATCAACGTCGAGCCCACGAGCCGCGACATCGGTTGCAACCAAGAGCTCCGCAGTCGCGTTGCGAAGACGGCTCATCACGCGATCGCGTTGATCCTGATTCATGCCTCCGTGCAGCGCTTCCGCGCGATAGCCGCGTCCGTTCAAGGTCTGGGTGAGCTCATCGACCTCGATGCGAGTTCGGCAAAAAACCAACGTGGCGGCGGGTGATTCGATATCGAGAATGCGTACGAGTGCCGCCGCTTTGTGCGCCCGAGGGATGATGTACGCACGTTGCTCAACGAGCGGCACGCCGGCTTCATCGCTCGACTGCTTTTCGATCTCGATCTTCATCGGCTTATCAAGATGACGCTTCGCTACGTTGTTAATCCGCGACGGCATCGTCGCCGAAAACAGGACCGTCTGACGAGTGCTCGGGACGTTTTCGAGAATGGTTTCGATATCTTCAGCGAAACCCATGTCGAACATTTCGTCGGCTTCGTCGAGCACGACCATGGTGATCTCGTCGAGGACCAATGTGCCGCGGTTGATGTGATCAATTGCTCGACCCGGCGTGGCAACCACGACGTCCACGCCGCGTTTCAACGCATGAAGTTGACGGCTGATCGGCTGGCCCCCAAAGACGGGAATAACGCGTGTGCCGAGGTAGCGGCCGTAACGGTGGACAGCCTCAGAGACCTGCATTGCGAGCTCGCGCGTCGGAACGAGAATAAGCGCGCCGGGCGCGATGCGATCAGCGCCGTCGCTCTTCATGGCGAGTCGCTGCAACATCGGCAATGCAAACGCGGCCGTCTTTCCCGTGCCCGTCGCGGCTTGTCCGAGCAGGTCGCGGCCGTCGAGGAGGTATCGAATCGATTCGGCCTGGATGGGGGTGGGTTCCTCGTAGCCGAGTTCGGTGAGGGAGCGCACCAGCTCGTCGATCAATCCGAGGCTGGCAAAGCCCGACACTGCAGTTTCAATTTCGGGCTCTTCCATTGGCCCAGGCTACGGGCCAAGTCGCGGTGACCAAGTAACGCCCATGCGCCGGTCCGGCAGTCCACGATGGCATGGGCGCGGATTCGTGGTCCTACAGACGGCCGTTATGTCGGCGATTTGTTAGACCACAGGGGGACGGCCCCGCTTCGTGGTCCCACGTTCGGTTCGATGACGATTTGGTCAACGACCCACGACGGAAGGTCGAGTGGTTCGACCTGATGGTCGTAGAGGCTGATGCGCTGTTGCAAACGTGCTGAGGTGCGATACGCCTCGTTCGTTAGGGTGGAACGGTTCGTGATCGAACGGGTCGTATTCATCGGGCCTCCGCGGCAAGGCAAACAACGCAAGTGTTGCACAGCTCGATCGTGTACGTTGCGCGAACGTCGTCTCCACTTTGAAAGGGTTCTGCGATGGCTTTGCCTCACGATCTCATTGAACTAGGAAAACGCGTTTCGAACTGGGGCCGTTGGGGCCTCGATGATCGTCGGGGGACGCTCAATCTCATCGACGCGGCGGCCGTTCAACGCGGGCTGGCCGCGGCGAAGCAGGGCAAAGTGTTTTCGCTGGCGATGCCGTTCAACGAAGACGGCCCGCAACTCGGTTTCATCGCGGGCCGTGTCAACCCAATACGCACAATGATTCAAATCGACGAATCGATGACCGACGACAAAAGTGATTTCACCACGAGCGACGACGCAGTGTCGATGGGAGTGCAAGCGGCGACCCACTGGGACGCACTTGCCCACGTGAGCTACGACGGGCTGTTGTACAACGGTGTGCCCAGCTCTACCGTCACCGAAGCCGGCAGCGTCGAACTCGGGATCGACAATTACGGGCCGATCGCGACGCGCGGAATCCTGCTCGATGTCGCGCGGGCGCTGGGTGCCGAACGGCTCGACGACGGCTACGCAATTACCGGCAACGATCTCGATGCAGCTGTGAAGCTCGCGAACGTCAGTGTCCTGCCCGGCGATGTGATTTGTATTCGCACCGGTTGGATGCACTGGTTACGCATTGGTGAGAAGATGCACTACTCCTACCCAACGCCGGGGCCGTCGACCCAGTCGATCGAGTGGATCCGCGACCACGACGTTGCCGGTGTTGCTACCGACACGCTCGTCTTTGAGAACTATCCGGTTGACGATCCGCAGGCGCATCTTGCGGTGCACATGATTCACATTCGCGATATCGGTTTGGCGCAGGGCCAAAACTGGGCGCTCGATGACCTCGCAGCCGACTGTGCCAACGACGGTCAGTACGAGTTTTTGCTCACCGCCACGCCAATCCCATTTACGCACGCGGTCGGCGGTCCGGTAGCCCCAACGGCGATCAAATAGGGGTATCGGTCCAGTTCAACAGCGCGTGAGCGCCTTGATTGAACAAGAAGCCGTTGTTGGTTTCGGTGCGCGCCCGGCCGCCGAGTTCGCTGCGAGCCTCCAAGAGCACCACCTCCGCGCCCGCCGTCGCCGCGGTTGCGGCAGCGGTGAGTCCGGCCCAGCCGCCGCCGATCACGATGATTCGTTTGGTCATAGTGCCGTCCTTTCCATTGGTTCAATGTACGAGACGAGATAGCGCAGTGAAGTGTGACGCACCTGGGTTAGTAGCCGGGTGCGTGGCGGGGCCAGGCGATGGTTTGTTCCGCGATTCGAGCCAGCCGCAAGCAGACTTCGTCGCGGTACCGGTCGCCGATGATTTGTAATCCCACGGGCAGGCCGTCGGAATGCACACCCGCGGGCACACTGATCGCGGGCAAGTTGGTCAGGTTCGCGAGCATGGCGTGGGGGACGGCCATCCCCCCGTGGGTTTCTTTGCCGCACACCACGGTCGGCATTGGGCCTTCGGCGTTGAACGCGGTGATCGAAGCCATGGGCGAAAACAAAACATCGATCTCGTCGAAGAGCGCGGCGACAAGCTGTTCGATCGCAAACCGTTTGTTGTAGACGGCCGCGAAGCGCGGCAAGGTTGTGCGCGAAGCGGACGCCCATCCGGGTGCCACCCGCGGGTCAAGCTCATCGAGGCGTTGTTCCCACAGCGAACGGTCGTTATTGATGAACATGTCGACCGCTTCGATGCGGCCATAGGTCGGGACCCAATCGTCGAACTCGATCACGGGATGAACCCAAGTGAGCCCGGCCGCGGCCGCGATTGCTTGCGCGGCATCGCGTGCTTTCGCGGCAACTTCGGGATCGACAATCGCGAAACCGAAATCGGAAGTGAACGCACAGCGCAGACCGCGGACATCCAGTGTTTCGATTGCATTGGAATAGTTGATTCCTGAGCCCGGTAGGCAAACGCGGTCGCGGCGATCGGGCCCGGCCATGATGTCGAGCAACAAGGAAGTATCCGCGACTGTTGTGGTGACTGAACCCACGACCGCGTTTTGTGAAAGGCGTGTTTCATTGAAACCAGGAATACGTCCGTAAGTGGTCTTCAACCCGACGAGCCCGGTGAAACCCGCCGGTGTGCGAATCGAACCGCCGCCATCGCTCGCCGTGCAAAACGGTACGAGCCCCGCGCTCACCGCACTTGTCGAACCGCCGCTCGACCCACCCGGTGTGCGCTCCAAATTCCACGGGCTGCGCGTGACGCCCAATGCCGGGCTCGCGGTGTAACCCCAGGTTCCGAACTCCGGCGTCGCGGTCTTGCCGATAGGAATCGCACCTGCGGCGAGCAACCGTTCAACATGAATATCGCTGGTCGTCTTGGCCGGTTGCCCTTTGAACCAGTTGGATCCTTTGGTGGTGGGCATTCCTTCGCAATCTTCGAGATCTTTGACTCCAAACGGCACGCCAGCCAGCGGCCCGAGTATCGCGCCCTTGGCTCGGGCGGCATCAACCGCGTCGGCCCGGCTTCGGGCGCGCGGCGCGTCGAGATGTACGAACGCGTTGAGTTGCGGATTGTGTGCTTCGATTGCTGCGAGGCACTGCTCCACGAGCTCACGTGAGGATCGCTCACCAGAATGGATGGCCTGAACGGCTTCGGTCACTGAAGGCATGGTCATGGCCCCTATGTTGCCAGATTTCTTGGCCCGTAGCGATTGCCTAAGGTGCAGGGATGTCGAACGCACCGTTTTGGGATCCCTACCTGCCGCAGTTTCAGCAGTCGCCGTATGCAGCTTGGCAACAACTGCGCGATGAAGCGCCCGTATATCACAACGAAAAATACGGCTTTTATGCACTGAGCCGTTTCGAGGATGTCTTGAACGCTTCGCTCGATACCGAACGCTTTAGCTCGGCGAAGGGCATCACCCTCGACGGTATTCCGATGGAAGCACCAATCCCCATGATGATTATGCAAGATCCGCCGCAACACGATGTGTTGCGCAAAGTTGTGAATCGGGTGTACACCCCGCGGCGAGTCGCGGAGCTCGAAGATCGAATGCGGGAACTGTGTGGCGACTACCTCGATCCGTTCGTGGGCAGTGGCGGCTTCGATTACGTCGAGCAGTTCGGCTCCCGGCTTCCCGTGATGGTGATCTCAACGCTGCTGGGTTTTCCCGAAGAAGATCACGATCAACTCCGCGAGTGGAGCGACATGATGTTGCACCGCGAAGAAGGCCGCGAAGGAATGTCGCCCGAAGTGCTCGAGCTGCTCACGCAAACCTCGATGTATTACCTCTCGATTTTACAAAAGCGCCGCGCCGATCCTCAAGATGATTTCATTACTGCGCTCGCCGAAGCCGAACTCACCGATCTCGACGGGACAATTCGCAAGCTCGATGATATGGAAATTCTCGGCATGATCGGCTTGATCAGTAACGCGGGCAACGAAACCGTGGCGCGCATGTTGGGATGGGCCTCGCTGGTGCTGTGCAACTTCGCCGACGAGCGCGAACTGTTGGTGCGAGATCCCTCGTTGATCCCAGTTGCGGTTGAAGAACTTTTGCGGTTTGAATCGCCGTCGCCGATCCAAGGTCGCTACGCAACCCGCGACATCGAACTGCACGGTGAGATCATTCCGCAGGGTTCGACCGTTGCATTACTCACCGGGTCGGCGGGCCGCGACGAACGTCAATACGCCGATGCCGATCAGTACATCGTGCGGCGTAACGCCGCCCGCCACGTGAGCTTCGGGTACGGCGCGCACTTCTGTTTGGGTGCCGCACTGGCCCGTCTAGAAGGCCGAGTTGCGCTCGAAGAGACCTTGGCCCGGTTCCCAACCTGGTCGGTCGATCGCAGCGCGGTCGAGTGGGTCGCAACCAACACGGTGCGTGGTCCGGCCAGCGTGCCGATCAGTTTCTAGGTCTTGGCGCAGGCGCCCGCCGCCGATGAAGCGCGGCCGCCCGCTGGTCGTCGGGCGTCTGGCCGTTACGACGTTTGGCTGCCGCCGTTGAGGTGCAGGGTTTGGCCGGTCATCCAGGCCGCTTCGTCGCTCGCGAGGTAGGTGCAGAGCGCGCCCACATCGGCGGCCGAGCCGAGCCGGCGGACCGGAATCGTGCGGGCGATACTGGCCGTCGCGTCGGGTTCGCCACTACCGCCACCCATCAACCCGAGCGCGATCGAGTTTGCTGTCACGCCAAACTTTGCGTGCTCGAGCGCGAGGTGACGCATGAACGCGATGCCGCCACCCTTGCCTGCGCCGTAGCCAGAAACGCCGAGCCCGAGGCCGTGGGTGCCTGCACCCGAGGCGATCGTAATGACTCGGCCAAAACCGCGATCAACCATCCCGTTGATGACGGCACGCGAACAGTTCATGATGCCGTACGTATTGACCTCGATGTATTTACGCCAATCTTCGGGCTCACTTTCGCGAAACAATTGCAAGCCCATACCAATCGGCACTCCCGCGTTGTTCACCAACACATCAATCGGGCTGTAGGCAGCCTCGATATCGGCAAATGCAGTAACCACGGCGTTGTAGCTGGTGACATCAAAGACGCTCACCATCGCCCGTCCGCCCGCGGCCGTGATCGTGTCGACGGTCGCTTGTGCGCGTTCTGCGTACAAATCGTTGACGGCCACGGCCGCACCTTGGGCCGCGAGATCACGAGCAATCCCGGCGCCCATGCCTTGGCCCGCACCAGTCACGACTGCCACTCGTCCTGTGAGATCAAACATGCACGGAACCCTACTGTCGTGGCGGGTAGCGAAGCGTTGAGGCAAGACAGGTCGACAGGTCGACGGGTCGACGGGAGGCGAATCGACAGGTCGACGGGTCGCAGGCGCGGCCCGCAACGACTGCCGGGATGACCGCGGGATTCGTGAACGCGTAGGGTCTGTGGCGTGCGTGATCCCCGAGTTCAATTGACGATCGATGGCCCAATCGCGACCATCACCAACAAACACGTTGAGAAACACAACGCCTTTGATGATCCCATGGATCTGGCGTTGTTCGATATTCTCGGCGAGCTACAACAGCGCCCCGATATTCGGGCGGTGATTTGGCGCGGCGAGGGCAAAAGCTGGTCGTCGGGGCGCGATGTAGGCACGATCGGCAACGGCGATCAAGCGCTCACACATCACGAGTTGATGAGCCGTGGCCATCGCGGCATTCAACGCATGTTCGAAATCGATGCGCCGATCATCGTCGCGATTCAAGGCTGGGCGATCGGTGGATCATTCCAGCGGGCGTTGCTTTGCGATATTCGAATCGCGGCCGACGATGCGCGGTTCATGTTGCCCGAAGTCGGCCACGGCGTGATTCCCGATACTGGCGGAGTCGGCCGACTGTTTCAAATGTGCGGCCATGGTTTGGTGAGCGACATGGTGCTCACGGGACGCCGGCTGAGCGCCGCGGAAGCATTGCAATACGGGGTGGTGTCGCGCGTGGTTCCCGCTGCCGATCTCGACGCGACGGCGCGTGAGATGGCCGAAAAGATTGCGGCGTCGCCGAAGGTCACAGTGAAGATGGCCCGCAAGGTCATCCGGCATCTCGCCGAACCTGAGATCATTCGTTCCATGAACGACGAAGTCATCTACCAAACGTTCATCAATAAATCCGACGACTACGCCGAATTTCGCACCGCACGCGCGGAAGGTCGCGAACCCAACTACCACGGAAGCTGAACTAAAACATGACGGAATTATTGGGTCTTTCGGAACCGCCCGCCATTGGATCGATGGCGCTACCCGCGGGAACGTTCGACGGGCAATGTGTTTTCATTACGGGCGGCGGCACCGGGTTAGGTCGTGCAATTGCATCTGAATTTGCGCGCTTGGGTGCCTCGATCGTGATAGCGAGTCGCAAGCCGGAACATCTCGAACAGGGTGAGGCTGCGATCCGCGAAATTGGCGCGCCGGTCCTCACTGTCGGCTGTGACATTCGCGAACCCGATTCGATCGCCTCGGCGTTTCAGGCCTCGGTGGATTCGTTTGGCTTGCCGAGTGTCTTGGTGAATAACGCGGCCGCGAACTTTCCGGTTCCGGCTGAAGACATGTCGCCGAACGCCTGGCGAACAGTTGTCGACATCACGCTCAATGGCACGTACTTTTGTGCGCGCGAATTTGGCCGACGTCACTTAACCGCGGGTACGCCAGGATCGATCATCAATGTCGGCGCGTCCTACGCGTGGACGGGCGGTCCAGGGTTCGCGCACTCCGCCGCGGCGAAGGCCGGTGTGAAAAACATGGTGGAAACATTGGCGGTTGAATGGGGACCATACGGCATCCAGGTGAATGGTCTGGTCCCTGGGCTCTTCCCCCACGACG
Source organism: Actinomycetes bacterium (assembly GCA_025360585.1). Taxonomy (GTDB): domain Bacteria; phylum Actinomycetota; class Acidimicrobiia; order IMCC26256; family PALSA-610; genus F1-120-MAGs023. The sequence goes on from JANYBW010000013.1 coordinate 32,368, forward strand.
ATATGACTGCCGACATCCAGAGCAATCTCGTGCGCACCAGTGATAAGGACGCGTGCCAGCCTGCGTTGCGAGTGGGCCGTTTGCGCGAACTCGGATGGGCGGCGACGTTCTTGGCTTCGCCCTACGCGCGGTTTATTTCGGGCCACACGCTCGTTGTTGACGGTGCAAATTGGCAGCGCCGTTCGATGACCAACCCACCCGTAGTGACGATCCGCGAACAGATGGGTAAGGGCCCGTTCGGTGAGTAGTTCAGTCAGAGACTCAGGGGGCAGTGGAGCGGCGGGCGGTCGGGAGCGCGCTGCGTCGCAACCCGATGATTTGGTCTACGACCCGTATCTATATTCGATTCAAGAAGATCCGTTTCCGGTGTACGACCGTCTGCGCCGCGAAGCGCCGTTGTATTGGAACAATGAACTGAAATTCTGGGCGGTCTCGCGCCACCGCGATGTAGTGAACACCTTCAAGGATGCGCAAAAGTATTCCTCGGCCGAAGGTGTGGTACTCGATAAGAGTGCGAGCGGCAAGGACGCTCATCGTTCGCAGTCGTTTCTTGCAATGGATCCACCCCGCCACGGCCGCATGCGTGGCCTGGTCTCTCGTGGCTTTACCCCGCGACGGGTCGCGGAACTCGAACCTCGGATTCGCGAGATCGCGTCGGGGTATCTCGACGCTGCAATTGGGGGAGAAACCTTTGATTTCATTAAGGATTTCTCCGGGCGATTGCCGATGGATGTGATCTGCGAGCTGATGGGAGTACCCGTTGAAGATCGCGTTGCGTTACGGCGATGGAGTGATCTCCTGGTGCACCGCGAACCCAACATGCGCGATGTTCCACCCGCCGGTATTGAAGCCGCGTTCGAACTCGCGCAATACTATATGGATCTCATCGCCGAGCGTCGTCGCTCCCCGCAATCCGATCTCGTGTCGGCACTCATAGAACTCGAAACCGACGGCGAGCACCTCACCGATGAAGAACTCTTCGGTTTCATCTTGCTCATGATCGTTGCGGGGAATGAAACCACCACAAAGCTGCTCGGAAACGCGATGTATTGGGGTTGGAAGAATCCCGATGAGGTCGCGAAGCCGTTTGCTGAACCTGCGCGAGTGCACGATTGGGTCGAAGAAACGTTGCGCTACGACACCTCAACCCACATGTTGGCACGCGTCGCGACCGAAACCATTTCGTTGTACGACGGCGTGATCGAGCCAGGGGAGCGGGTGGTGATGCTCATAGGTTCGGCCAACCGCGACGCGGACGTTTTCGATCACGCTGACACCTTCGATCTCGATCGCCGAACCACCGAAACCGTGAGCTTCGGCTTCGGGCGGCACTTTTGTTTAGGGGCTTCACTCGCGCGCCTGGAGGCGCGGGTTGCATTGGAGGAGCTAGTGAAACGCGTCCGCTCCTATGAGCTCGATATGGCGGGTTCGCAACGGGTCCATTCCGGCAATGTACGCGGCTTCGCCGTCTTGCCGACATCGGTTGTAGCGCGATGAAGCTCGATGAGGTCGCCTTGCAAGAAACAATTGATTTCATTGCGATATCGCGCCTGCAATCGGCGTACGCCGACGTTGTAAACCGGCGGGCGTGGTCTGAACTAGGGGAGCTGTTTCGGCCCGACGCGCACATCACGGTCGATACTGTCACCCGTCCGCCGTTCGAATTCGACGGGCCCGGACCGCTCGGCGATTTCATCGGCGGTGCGATTGAGATGTTCGAGTTTTTCGAATTCGTGATCTTGAACGCACACACTGTGGTCGGCGTTGATGGCGACAACGATCGAGCGTGGGCCCGAGTGTTCATGTGTGAGCTGCGGGTTGAGGTATCGAACGGGGCCGAGAGCCAAGCGTTTGGCCTGTACCAAGACGAATACGTGAAGCTCGATGGCCGCTGGTGGTTCGCGAAACGCAACTATCAATCGCTCAAACGTACCGGCCGCAGCGAAGTCTTCGAATTTCCTGAGCTGCGCCACTGACACCCCGCCGCGCGGCGCCTGCCGAACGGATGACTGGCAATGCGTGCGACGCTCGTCACACCTCGTTCGTTACATAAAAAGCCCTGTAACTATTGGTTCAAGTGCATGTCGTATGTGGGTACCAGCGCAAGTAACGCTGGATATTAATGACCACCAGGAGGTGGGTTCCATGTACGCATTTGCCATCGTCGCCCTGCTTGCATTAGCCACAGTGAAGCTCGTCGACTTTCTCACCGACGCCGTCCCTGCGATCAAAAACATGAAGTCATTGCTCACGTTTGTGCTCGGCATCGGTGCCGTCTTGCTGCTCGACTATTCGCTCTTCGACAGCTTCGGCATCACCGTGCGCAATCACGCAACCGGAATCTGGATGACCGGCATGATGGTCTCGGGCATGACCGTTCCGTGGCGCGCGATGTTTGGTTACCTCACTCACGACAAGGCCGCCAGCGACGAAACCCTCGGCGAACACCGAGTAATGCGCGCCGCGTAAGATTTGTCTCGACAGGGTGGCGGACGACAACGGCGTCGCCCACCACCTTGGACCGTTTTCACGAAACTCGTGCGAGGAGCCATGAGTTTCGTGAAAACGCGTGGGAGCGACGGTGGGATTTCACGAAACTCGTGCGCCGAGCCATGAGTTTCGTGAAAACGCCGGTGTCGCGGCCCGTAGGCTGAAGTCTGTGACCGATTTGTATACGCCCCAACGCCCGGTGCGGTTTGTTACCGCAGCGACGTTGTTCGACGGCCACGATGCCGCGATCAACATCATGCGCCGTATCCTGCAAAGCCAAGGCGCCGAAGTGATTCACCTCGGGCATAACCGCAGCGTCGCGGAAGTCGTTGCAGCGGCAATCCAAGAGGATGTGCACGGCATCGCGGTGTCGTCGTATCAGGGCGGGCATCTCGAATATTTCAAGTTCCTTGTGGATGAGCTCAAGCGGCTCGGTGCCGCTCACATCAAGATTTTCGGTGGCGGCGGCGGTGTCATCATCCCAAGCGAGATCGCCGAGCTTGAAGCGCACGGCGTGACCAAGATTTTCACGCCCCAAGACGGCCAAAGACTCGGCCTCGCCGCAATGATCAACACGCTCATCGAAGCGTGCGACTACGACCTCGCGGCGACTCCATCAAATCTCGACGATGTGTTGCATGGTGATCATCGCAATTTGGCGCGGCTCCTCACCGAGATCGAAGAACAGCGCGCGGAGCCAGGGACCCTGAACGCTGTGCGCGCTACTGCAGCAGCGAAGTCGGCGGCCGTTATTGGCATGACCGGAACGGGTGGCAGTGGTAAGTCGTCGTTGACCGATGAGATCATTCGTCGATTCCGTATCGATCAACAAGACAAGCTCAAGATTGCTGTGCTCGCCGTAGACCCGACCCGCCGTCGGGGCGGGGGAGCGCTCCTCGGAGATCGCATCCGCATGAACGCGATCGACGGCGACAACATCTATTACCGGTCGTTTGCAACGCGGCGCGGTACGGGAGAAGTCCCCAAAAATATTGATGATTTGATCGCCGCGTGTCGGGCCGCAGGCTTCGATCTCGTGATCGTGGAGACGCCCGGGATCGGTCAAGGCGACGCTGGCATCGTCGAGCACGTTGATATTCCGGTCTACGTAATGACGCCCGAATTCGGCGCGGCATCGCAGCTCGAAAAGATCGACATGCTCGATTTTGCCGAAGCCGTCGCCATCAACAAATTCGAGCGGCGCGGTGGCGACGACGCTCTGCGCGATGTGCGGCGCCAGATGGCGCGTAACCGCGAACAGTTTGGCGACCTCGAGCTGATGCCGGTCTTCGGGACAATCGCGTCGCGTTTTAACGACGACGGCGCGACTGCACTGTACCAACACCTGAAGTTGGTGATCGGGGAACGGACTGCTCTGATCCTCGATGTTGGGGTACTGCCCGCGGTGACGGTGCGCGCCTCGTCGAGCGCCGCAACCGCGATTATTCCGCCGGGACGCGCCCGCTACCTCGCCGAGATCTCGCAACAGCTACGCGAGTATCACGCCAATACCGAACGCCTCGCGACAGCTGCACGACATCTCGCACAGCTGCAGGGCGCGAGGGCCGCGCTCAAAGAAGCCGGTCGAGACACCGCCGATATCGATACGCTGATCGCCACGGCCGGCGGTGCACTCGACTCCGACACGAAACAACTGCTGGAGCGTTGGCGGCAACGGAAAGCTTCCTACGCCGGCGATGAACTGGTGACGACCGTTCGAAACCGAGAGTTGCGGACCGCGCTGACCCGAGAGTCGTTGAGTGGAACCAAGGTTCGCAAAGTGGCGTTGCCACGTTTTGTCGACGACGGCGAAGTCGTCCGCTTCTTACGCAGCGAGAACCTGCCCGGCGAATTTCCCTTTGTGGCTGGGGTATTTCCGTTCAAACGCGAGAATGAAGATCCCACCCGCATGTTCGCAGGGGAGGGTGATGCGGCTCGCACGAACAAACGCTTTCACCTTCTGGCCGACGGCATGCCCGCGACCCGCCTCAGCACCGCGTTTGATTCCGTCACGCTCTACGGTTTCGACCCCGAACTCAGCCCGGATGTATACGGCAAGGTCGGCACGAGTGGTGTGTCGATCTGCACGCTCGACGACATGAAGCTGCTCTACGGCGGGTTTGATCTGTGTGATTCAACCACGTCGGTTTCGATGACGATCAACGGCCCAGCGCCCGCGATCCTGGCGATGTTTCTCAACACAGCAATCGATCAGCAAGCCGACGCGTTCGTAGCCCGTGAAGGCCGTTCACCCACCGACGACGAGTTGGCCACGATCCACGCCACAACGTTGCAGACGGTTCGCGGCACAGTCCAAGCCGACATTCTCAAAGAGGATCAGGGCCAAAATACCTGCATTTTCAGTACCGAATTTGCATTGCGCTGCATGACCGATATGCAGGAATGGTTCGTCGCTCAACAGGTTCGCAACTTCTACAGCGTATCTATCAGCGGCTATCACATCGCCGAAGCTGGCGCGAATCCGATTAGCCAACTCGCGTTCACGTTGGCGAATGGTTTCACGTACGTTGAGGCGTACCTCGCTCGTGGTATGCACATCGACGATTTCGCGCCGAACCTCAGCTTCTTTTTTTCAAACGGCATGGACCCCGAATATACGGTGCTTGGGCGCGTGGCGCGCCGAATTTGGGCCGTCGCGATGCGAGACCGTTTTGGTGCGAGTGAACGCAGCCAGAAGATGAAGTATCACATTCAAACGTCGGGCAGAAGTCTGCACGCGCAAGAGATGTCGTTCAACGACATTCGCACGACGCTCCAGGCGTTGTGCGCGATCTACGACAACTGCAATTCGCTACACACCAACGCCTATGACGAAGCGGTTACGACTCCCACCGACGAATCCGTACGCCGCGCGATGGCGATACAACTGGTGATCAACCGCGAATGGGGCTTGGCGTTCAACGAAAATCCGTTGCAAGGATCGTTCGCAGTCGAGGAACTCACCGATCTCGTTGAAGAAGCAGTGCTACAAGAATTTGAGCGAATTAGCGAACGTGGTGGTGTGCTTGGAGCAATGGAAACGGGCTATCAGCGCGGCAAGATCCAAGACGATTCCATGCTCTACGAACACAAAAAGCACGACGGAAGTTTGCCCATTATTGGGGTGAATACGTTTCGCAGCACCGATGCTGATGCTGCCAATCAACTTCCGCCGTCGATCATGCGGGGGACCGACGACGAACGAGTAGGCCAGCTTGCCCGGTTGATGGAGTTTCAGTCCCGACACTCCGATCAACGAGAAGCAATGCTTGCGCGCCTCGCGGACACTGCGCTGAGCAGCGGCAACGTCTTCGGGGTGCTGATGGACGCCGTGCGAGTGTGCAGCCTGGGTGAAATCACCCGCTGTCTTTTCCATGTTGGTGGCCGCTACCGCCGCAACGTCTAGGCCGCACCGAAACGGGCTTGCCGAAACGGGCTTGCCGGGCCGGGCTTGCCGGGCCGGACGTTTAGCGGCCGTCGAATTTGATGGGGCGGGCATCGCGCTTGGCTCTTCGGGGCTCTTTGAAATCGTCGGTACGTGAAATCATTTCCATCGCCGCGGCTTCAGCGCGGAGGTGTGCGCCCAGATCATTCGTGAGCCCCCGATATACCAGGTCCTTGGCAAAACCGACAGCCACCGTGGCCGCATTCGCGAACTGTTGCACCACCAACTCGGCCGCTTCGTCGACGTCGGTCGTCGGCACACTCTGTGCGATCATGCCCCAATCCGCCGCCTGTGCGCCGCTCACTTCGAGCCCGGTCAACAACATCTGTTTCGCTCGCGCTACGCCGATAAGTCGAGGCAAGATCCACGACGTTCCGGAGTCGGGAGTCATGGCGTTGCCGACGAACGGAGTTTTGAATCGAGCGTCGTGCGCGGCCACGCAAACATCGGCCGCGAGGGCGACCCCGAGGCCAAGTCCGTACGCGTAACCTCGCACGGCGGTAACGATTGGGGTTTGGCATTCGTGCAGGGTCTGCGCGAAGCGGTGAATATCGATCCGTAAGCTGCGCTGAGTCGCCCCGAACCGTCGTGGCGAATCGGGCTTGCGCCGTTCACCCAAATCGAACCCACTACAAAAATTGCCGTTCGCGGATGCGATCGAAATAACCCTTATAGAATCTGTCGTTTCTGCAGTCTCGATTGCGTCGAGCATCGCGGAAACCATCCCATCGGTCAGTGAGTTGCGGCGATGATCGCGGTCGATGGTGATGCGCAAGACGCAGGCGTCGGGCGCGATTGAAAGGCCGTCGAGCGTGTAATCCAGCGTCATGCCTGGTCCTTTCGGTGATCGTGTTTGTGGTCTTGTTTATGTTCAGCTTGTTCGAAACGATCGACGAGCGCGTCAAGAATTCCTGCGCAATCGTTTGCTTCGCCGGGGGGTTCGGGCAAGCGGACGGCGCCGTGTTCGCGGCTCGGCAACAAGATGGTCGCGTGGCCAGGTGTGGTGATATCGCCGCGTTGGTTCTCGCCGTAGATGTCGAGATCGACAGCGCACGCGCCTTCATCGGTGATGTACTTGTTGACGACGGTGCCGCTCATCCAGTGGGTATCGCCCACATAGTTGAATTTGCGAAACTCGCAATCGAGTTTCCACAGCCACGCATCGTCGCCCATCCAGTCGGTGCAGAGATGAACGAGCCAGGTTTCGCGCATGCGGCCGTAGTCGTAACTCGCAGGGTTGCCCACCGCTCGTGCCCACGCCGGATCCCAATGGACGCGTTGTTGCACATCGGGGATATTGAGCTCGTCGGGCTTGAAAAACTTCGGCATTTTCTGGCGCTGTTGATATCCGAGACGCAGTGCCGCAACTCCGTACAGCCCCATACCCATGCCGGTATGCCACACCACCATGTCGGTGACGCGCATCGGGCCTTTCACAATCGGCGTGATCGCGTCGCCGACGTTGACTTCCTCCCAGTACCGCGCTTCCGCGCCGCGCCGCCGAGACGGTTCGCCCGCGTAACTGGCATCGATTTCGGCGAGAGCATCGTCGGTATAGGGCTCAATGATCGTCTCGTTGTACTTCTTGGATTCGCCTGCTTTGTCGCGTTCGGTGCGAATCATCAGGCGATACTGCGCGCTTAACGCTTGCGGCGCTGGTTCGACTGCCGCGAACACCTCGCCCGTCCACTCGTGCACGGAACGCTTCGCAAATTCAGAGGCTTTGTCGTGCACGCCAACCAGCGCGTTGCGGCGCTTCACTCGCATGCCGGGCCGCAACGGCGACCACCACTCGCGGAAACTCCCCGAATAAAAGGCATGGGCGCCGCGCAACGGATCGCCACGCAGGAGCGCGGCATCTTCAGGGCTCAACTGTTCAACGTCGTTTTCGCCAATGAGGGTGTCGCCGCCGTTGAGATTCGGCGAACCGATCGGCCCGCCCCACACAGTCGACGCGCCGTAGCTCGGGTCGCACCACAACGGATTGTCGTCACCGATGGCATGCGAAACGTGACGGAACGCGTCTTCGTTCGCGGCGAGGTAACGCGGCGGTTGCGGGTGAGGCTGGGCAACCCCGATGCGTCGGCGGAGTGCCGCGATCGATTCGTCGGTGATCGATGCCGGGCGTGGGGTTTCGCTCATTTCGCCAGTCTCGCAGTTCTCGAGCGGTCAACCCAACCCTCGCCAGCCACCAGTTTCCGTTCGTTGTACGCCTGAGCACGTTTGTCATGCTTATTGGTACAACGGACGGGCGTTTCGAACACTCAGCCCTTGACGTAGGAAAGCTTCTCTGCGACTTTGCCGTCTCGGACCCGAAAGAAATCGATGCCCCGGACGTGGCCATCGGCCCAGCTGTAGATCCAGGTTTGCGTCGCACGATCGCCAGCAATCAGGAGTTCCTCGACGGTGAAGTGCGAGGCGACGTCGGCGAAGATCGGCTGCCATGCGTCGCGTACTGCAGCGCGTCCCGAGGAGCGCACCCCATCGGGTGCGGGGCCCGTGCTTTCGAAGACAATGTCGTCGGTCGTGAGGGCGAGTGCTGCGTCGAGATCGTGAGCATTCCAAGCATCGCCGAATGCTTCGAGTAGGCGACGAGTTTCTGCATCGTTCATGCTGGCAACAGTACTGCTGGCGGACCGGCATCGGGCGTGTGGTCGCAATGTCGTGTCCGCTCGGCGGTTGCCTCGACCCCGCGCGCAGGGCAGGCTCATCGGGTGTCTCGATGCGAACTGCCGACGACGGTCATCCCCACCACCGACGAGCTGCAAAAAAGATGCGGCCCGAGCCCGACTTGCCGTTCGTTGTACGGCTGAGCACGATAGTCCGGCTTATTGGTACAACGGTCGAGCGAGATTGGGGGTGGGGAAGCTGGTGGCGCGCTATGACCTGGCACTCAAGCGTTCCGTCGACCATCTCGATGTCGACGGCGCCTTTGTGTGCCGCGACACTTGCGAGTTCGCGTAACACCAGCGAAGGCTCGACTCGGCTGGCTCTGCTCTAAACCTCACCGGCTCAACTCAAGTGGCTGGGTGCTCGCGGCACGCGATGCCGGGACCGGTAAACGAAGACTGAGGGAGCCCGCGCAGGGTCGAGTGGCCTGATCGATATAGCTAGCGCGGTAGAGCTTGTGATTTGTCGATCGTGATTGACGTTGCGTGTGCGATGTTGTTGCTGGCGGTGCCGATATTCAATGTGTAGGTGCCGGCGTCGACGTACCAGCCGGGTTCGGTGCGGACGTTGTCGGCCAACGGCGACATTGGGTTCGTCGCGCGCAGCTTGTCGTGGATGGCAGCCCAGTTCGGTTCGGCCGAATCCCAATAGGCGAACGAGCGCGCGTCGAGGTGCAAGGTGATGGTTTGTGTGTCTCCCGGATGGAGAGTCACCTTCGCGAATGCTTTCAATTCCTGCACGGGCCGAGTCAAGCGCGGCGACGATGGTGCCACGTAGCACTGCACCACCTGCGAACCCTGGCGCGTGCCCGTGTTCGTTACGTCGATCGAAACGACCGCGGTCGCGCCATCCACCACAACCGACGGCGAGCCCAACGAGAAGGTTGTGTACGACAAGCCATGGCCAAATGCGAACCGCACGGGCAACACGCGTGTTTCATACCAGCGGTACCCAATGAATACGCCCTCGCCGTACCGCACAAGTCGGTTGTCGCCACCAAAGTTTGTATACGACGGATTGTGCTCAACTCGCAGCGGGATCGTCGTAGGCAAACGCCCGCCCGGCTCCAAAACGCCAAAGAGCACGTCGGCAATCGCGTTGCCCATCTCTTGTCCGCCGAACCACGATTGCAAGACCGCGACGGGAAGATCTGCCCAGTCCATCGTGACGGGAGAACCGGTATTCACCACCACGATCGTGCGCGGGTTGACTGCGCAGACGCGCCGAATCAGTTCGTGCTGGTTGCCGGGCAGATCCATGGATGAGCGATCGTGGCCCTCGGTCTCCCATTGGGAATTTGTACCCACCACCACAACGGCAACCTCGGCGGCCGCCGCGACGGCCACGGCTTCTTCGATGAGCGCGGCATGATCCGAAGAGGCAATCCCAAATTTGAAAATATGGAGCAACGTTGAATGCGCGCTCGAATACTCGACGCGAACCCGATAGCTGCGTCCGGCAACCAGGTCGCGGGCAACGCGCATTTCGTCGGAGACCAAGCCAAAAAATTCGCCGCCCGCGCCCGGCGGATTGGTGACGCCGTCGATGACGAGTTCGCCGTCGAACCACACTCGGGCCCGGCCACCCTGCACCGCACGCAGTACGTGGGGGCCTGATTGCTCCGCGACGTACTCGCCTTCGGCGACCATCGAAAAGTCGTCACCAACTCCACGCAGAGCTCCGAACGCGAAAACCTCAGCAGATGTTAGGGTTTTGGTCAGTGCGGGCGTGCCGGTGAAGTCGAATTCGTTGCCGACATGGTACGAAGCTTCCAACGCCATCTCGACCGGTGTCACCGTCCGGCTGATATCGCAACCCTGGGCATGCGTGACCGAGCAATCCGCCCCCAGCAACCCGCCCAACGCGTCGACCACATTGCTGCGATAGTGCGCCAACAACTCAGCCGATCCGCCGCCACCAATCTGCGGTGTACGAGCATTCGGGCCAACGACCGCGATCGATTGCACGGCGGTGCGATCCAACGGCAACGCACCGTCTCGGTTGGTCAGCAAAACGATCGCCTCGGCCGCGCACCTCCGCGTCAACGCGCGATGTTCGGGCAGATCAACCGCGGATTCCGGTAGCGGCGAGATCGGATCTTCGAGCGCTTCCAACCGTTCCCAAACCTGCAACTGTTTGCGGACCCGTTCCGTCACGACGGCCTCATCGAGGGCGCCAGAGAGCACCGCGTCAACAATCCCGAGTGTGTGTCGGCCCGGCCCCGGCATCTCCAGATCCAGCCCCGCAACCGCAGATGCAACCGTCGAGCCAATCGCGAACCAGTCGCTGATCACAAAGCCGTCGTAGCCCCACTCGCCGCGCAGTACCGTCTCCAAGAGCCACGAATTCTCGCTGCACCACATCCCGTTGATGCGGTTATAGCCCGTCATGATCCCCAACGTGTGAGCCCGTTTCACGGCCATCTCAAACGGCACGAGGTACAACTCCCGCAAGGTGCGTTCATCGACCTCGCTCGAGGTTGTGTACCGCTCATGTTCCTGATCGTTCGCTGCGAAATGCTTGATGGTGGTTGCCACCCCTTGCGACTGCACGCCCTCGATGAAGGCAACTGCGATTTCGCCCGTCAGCAGCGGATCTTCGGAATAGCACTCAAAGTTGCGCCCGGCCAACGGCGAACGGTGCAGGTTCACTGTCGGGGCGAGCAGCACGCGCGCGGTTTTCGTCCGGGCTTCTGCGCCCAGCATCGCGCCCACCTCCGCGATCAACGAAGGATTCCACGTGGCGCCCAACGCGGACCCGCACGGGATACTCACCGCGCTGAACGGGCTCTCACCGGGTGCAAAACCACCGCGCACTCCGCCGGGACCGTCGCTCACTTTGATACTTGGCAATCCCACCCGCTCGACCGCTACGGTCGCCCACATGTTCGCGCCGGCCATCAGCGTCGCTTTCTCTTGCAACGTGAGTTCGGCGAGCATCGATTCGGTTCGGGGATATGGATTCATGGCCGCATGTTTACTTGCGGCACCCGGCTTCGCAAACTGCTACGGATGAGCTACCCATGAGTTATACCGCGCTCGAGGTGTACGACGATGGCCCCGTTGGTTGGCTGGTATTCAACCGGCCCCACGTGGCCAACGCTATGGATGCCACCATGATGCGAGAACTCGAAACGGCCTGGCTCGACCTCGATGCCGACGACAGTGTCAAGGTGATCGTCAACACGGGTAACGGTAGAGCGTTTCAAACCGGGCTCGATGTGGTGCAGCTCGCCAAAGATCCCGCCGCACTCAAAGAGCAATCACGCCGCACGAAACGTTTCGAAATCAAATTCACCGGCTGGCACAATCGGATCACCAAACCCGTGATCGTCGCCGTGAACGGTGTCTGTGCCGGTGGGGGACTGCACTTCATCGCCGATGCCGACATTGTGATCGCAACTCGCAACGCAACATTTCTGGATCCGCACGTTTCAGTCGGACAAGTCAGCGCTTTCGAAACGATCGGCCTCATTAAGCGATCTCCGATGGAAGCGATCAGCCGAATGGCGCTGATGGGTGCCCACGAACGCATTGCCGCTACGCGAGCGCTCCAACTGGGCATCATCTCGGAGATTCTGGACGATGAGGCCGCGCTGCGTGCACGAGCGCAGCAAATCGGCGAAGCAATTGCGCAATACGATCCACCCACGTTGCGTACGATCAAACAACAATTATGGGCAGCATTCGAACGGCCCTAACCCAGCGACGAGGACAAGGGTGCAGTACACCAAACTTGAACATTTGATTGTCGAGCGGCGCGGCCAGGTTGGTTGGATCCTCAATAACCGTCCCGACCAACTCAACGCGATGAACGCGTTGATGCGCGACGAATTCGCGACGGCATGGGATGAACTCAACGAAGATCCCGAGGTGCGCGTGATCGTGCATTCGGGAGTAGGGCGCGCGTTCCAGACTGGCGTAGATGTCACCGAGATCGCCTCCGATGGCCAAGGTATGCAGCGGTACCGCGATTCGGTGGAAAATTGGGATCTGCACTTCACGAGCTGGCACCAAAACGTGTGGAAGCCAGTGATTACCGCAGTGAATGGGATCTGTTGCGGCGGCGGTTTCCATTGGGTAGCCGACGCCGACATCGTGATCGCCGCGAGCGATGCACAGTTTTTCGATCCGCACGTATCGGTCGGCCAAGTCGTGTCGATAGAAGCGATCGCGCTGATGAAAAAGATGCCCGTGGAAGCCGTCATGCGCATGGCCTTCATGGGTCGTTACGAACGCATGGGTGCGGCCCGGGCGTTTGAGCTGGGCATGATCAGCGAGATCGTCGATCCACCGGACCAGCTGCACGATCGGGCCCAGGCGATCGCGGAGACGATCGCCAAGAATTCGCCCGCCGCGATGGCCGCGACGAAAAAGGCGTTGTGGGGTGCGCTGGAGGCGGGCCTCACCGACGCGTGCAAGGCGGGTGCCGAACACCTCGTTTCCATGTGGGGCCACCCCGATCAAGCTGAGGGTCCGCTGGCATTTGCCGAGAAGCGCCCGGCAAACTGGCAACTCGATTCATAGCCCGACGACTACGAGCACAGGAGCAACGATGGCGGCAGAAAAATTTGAAGTCGAACCAGTCGGCCACGTGCGCGGAGGCCGGAGTGAAGCGTTCGATGACAATTGGGGTGCGGTTGAGGCCGTCATCGAAATCGAGGAACGGTTCGAGCCCGATTCGCTGGCGGGTCTCGAAGAGTTCAGCCATCTCGATGTGATATATGTATTTCATGCGCTCGGCGATGAACCAATCACGAGCGGCGCGCGTCATCCGCGGGGCCGTACCGACTGGCCCAAAGTTGGGATTTTTGCGCAGCGGGCCAAAGCGAGACCAAACCGTATCGGCGTGAGTACGTGCGAGATTGTGCGGGTCGAGGGCCGCAATGTGCACGTGCGCGGCCTGGACGCGATCGACGGTTCTCCCGTCATAGATTTGAAGCCGCACGTGATTGAAATGGGTCCTCGAACGGACGTACACGAACCGCCTTGGATCGTTGATCTCATGGCCGAATACTGGGACGCTTAAATATGCATGCCGATGACCTCATCTTGATCAGTGTCGACGATCACCTCGTCGAACCGCCCACAATGTTCGATGCGCACCTTCCCGCCAAGTACAAAGGCGGCGCGCCGAAAGTTGTGCGCGACGCGCAAGGCAACGATGTGTGGACTTTCAACGGCGCGATCATCCCGAACATTGGGTTGAACGCGGTGGCAGGGCGACCCAAGAGCGAGTACGGCACGGAGCCGACGGCGTTCGAAGAAATGCGCCCCGGCTGTTACGACATTCATGAGCGCATCAAAGACATGAACGCGGGTGGCGTACTGGGCTCGATGTGTTTCCCCTCGTTTCCCGGTTTCGCCGGTCGGTTGTTCGCGGTGTGCGACGACGCTGATTTGAAACTCGCGGTGACGCAGGCCTACAACGATTGGCACATCGACGAGTGGGCCGGTACGTACCCGGGCCGTTTCATCCCGATGGCGTTACCCATCATTTGGGATCCAGAACTGTGCGCCCAAGAAATTCGTCGGGTCGCGGCCAAGGGTTGTCATTCGATCACGTTTACCGAGAATCCGGCCGCGCTGGGCTACCCAAGTTTTCACGACGCACACTGGGATCCGGTGTGGCAAGCCTGCTGCGACAACGATGTTGTGGTCTCAGTGCATCTTGGTTCTTCGGGTCGGCTCGTGGTGACGGCGCCCGACGCGCCGATGGACGTCATGATCACGCTCCAACCGATGAACATTTGTCAGGCCGCGGCCGATTTGTTGTGGTCCCGAATCCCGAAGCATTTCCCCGATATTCGCATTGCGTTATCTGAAGGCGGCACCGGTTGGATCCCGTATTTCCTCGATCGACTCGACCGCACCTACGACATGCATCACCTCTGGACGGGCCAAAATTTCGGCGACCAGCTTCCGAGCGATGTATTTCGTAAACACTTCCTCACCTGTTTCATCTCGGATCCCGTGGGCATTCGTTTGCGCGACATGATCGGCGTGGACAACATGGCGTGGGAATGCGATTATCCGCACTCGGATTCGAGCTGGCCGAACGCGCCCGAGGAACTCGCCGCGGTCGCAAAAGATGTCCCTGATGATGAGCTCAACAAGATCTCGTTCGAAAACGCCGCCCGTTGGTACCACTTCGATCCGTTTCTGCACCGCACTCGGGAACAGTCGACTGTCAAGGCGCTGCGCGCCGAGGCTGCGGGCCACGATGTGTCGATTCGCTCAATGGATCAAGGCCGTTTTGAACGTAAGGTCATGACCGCCGGCGAAATGGCCAGCCGCGCCACCGCGTAATTTCTTGAACCTGCGCGGCGACGGCACTACTCGACGCGGGCCGCGGACCGACGCTGGTCGTCACTCGCTAAACCAAGTAAGCCTCACTCGCTAAACCAAGTAAGTCTCACTCGCTCAACCAAGTACGCCTCACGCGCTTCGGCGTAAAACGTCGCCATCGACGCGCACGAGACGGCCGATCCATTCGTTGTCACTGAACTCGGCGTGGATGGCTGGATCGGTGCTGCTTGCGATCGAGCGCGCTCCAGTCGGCGTGTCGACTATGGCGATGGTTTGGAGTGCGACGCCTTTGTCGTAGGCGATGGTGTAGCCCGCGACTCGCGCGTCGCCAACGTACGTCGGATCGACGCCAACCAGCGCGGTGGCCGCGGCGACTGCGCTCGTCACATCG
This sequence comes from Actinomycetes bacterium, assembly GCA_025360585.1. Lineage (GTDB taxonomy): Bacteria > Actinomycetota > Acidimicrobiia > IMCC26256 > PALSA-610 > F1-120-MAGs023. The sequence goes on from JANYBW010000013.1 coordinate 47,672, forward strand.
GCAAAGCGAACACCATCAGCCGATGGCGTACAACTCCACGCCCATGCACCAAACTTCGTGAGCATTCCACTCACGGCCGACCCGACCGCGATGGCATCGGGAGCGCGGCGCAGCCTCTCGCACAATTTTGCTAGCGATTGAAACGTGTAGTTGTTGAGTGGGCCACCGCCAAAGGTCATGCCGCCAGTAACGGTCAGGGCTTCATGGGCCGATGGTGTGATTCCGAACTCTTCGATCTGGACCCGGACCGCCGCGGGAAAACATGAATATAAATCGAGGTATTCGACCGAATCGAGCGGTCGATCAATGGCTTCGGCCAACGTAGATCCGACGATTCCGACAGCGGGGCTGCGGTGTATCTCGGCGCGTTCCACAACCGGCGCCATAAAATTTGATTCCACAATCGCGCGCGGAAACACAAACTTCGTCTGGTCGCAGCCGAGCGCCACGGCTCGTTCGTAGGAGCACACTACAAACGCCGCGGCCTGGTCGACGTTCCACTGCGAGCAGTGCAGCTTCGTATACGGAAACGCGAACATCGGGTTGGTGGCAGTGCCGTGCAACGTCTCTGGCGATGCGAACTCGCGATTCCAAGCGTCGGGATTGTTCTGGGCGACGGCCGAAAACGACGACCACAGATCGGCGAGCGCATCGGCGTGTTGCACGATGGTCAAACCCTGCGCGTGCCGTAGTGCGCTGTCGATGATCGCGTATTGGCGGGCCGGCACTGGCAAGCCTCGGGCGATTTCTATCGGGTGCAAAATGTCGGCAGATGGGCGAATAAATTCATCAGGCCCTGGGCCGTCGGATTCGGTGTCGACGAGTTCAAATCCAGCGATCGCGGCGCGCAAGGATCGATACTTCGCTTCGCCACCAACGACGACGGCCACCTCCACTTCTCCGTTGAGTATGGCCGAACACGCGTGACGAAACAGCGATGGCTGCAATACCCCGAGGTCAACCAGCGCGGTACGAGCGTTCGCCGCGCCGATGGCGTGCGCGACGTTTCGCGCCGGGTCGGTGTAGAGCCACATGCCTTTCGGAACCGAGACCAGCTCGGCGGCGCGTAGCAATGCGGTGGAATCGGCCGCTCCCGAATCAATTCCGGCGCGCCAAGTCGCGTCGATCATCAGAGCGATCGCATCTCGGGCCGCGGCCGGATCTTCGTTGCGTTGGTGCGCCACGCCAATGCCCACAACGACAGGCGTACGAGGATCGATTGCGGGGCTCATGCGACGGTACCGTCTGATCGCAGCGCCGCGATTGCTTCAGGATCGAAGCCGAATTCGGCCAGCACCGAATCAGTATCGCTCCCTTCGTATTGATACGACGGTCGGGCTTCTCCGGGAGTACGAGAGAGCCGCGGCGCGGGTGCAACTTGATAGCGACCCTCGACGCCGTCGGGAGTCGGCAGGAACATTTCTCGCGCGACGTTGTGCGGATGCAGCGGTGCTTCGCTGAAGGACAACGCCGGAGCGAAACACACGTCGGTGCCTTCGAGTTGCGCTTGCCATTGGTCGCGCGTTTTCGTACGGATGACGGCGGCGATCTGTTCTCGCACGGCTGGCCAGGAAGCTTGGTCGTATTGCGCAGGCAACGTCGTCGCATCGATGCCCAATTGCTCCAACAGCTGCGCGTAGAAGTGCGGTTCTATCGGCGCGACGGTCACGTACTTGGCGTCGCTTGTTTCGTAGACGCCATAGAACGGCGCACCGCCGTCAAACAAATTCGTCCCGATGTGTTCGGTGTGCATACCTGCCCGAGCCATCGAATAAAAGACCGTGAAAATCGATGCCACACCGTCGATCATTGCAGCATCGATGACTTGACCATGACCCGAATGTTGCGCCTCGAACAGCGCGCACACGATGCCGTAGGCCAGATGCAGTCCGCCGCCTGCGAAATCTCCGAGCACCTGTAACAACGGAACTGGTGGTCCGCCCACCGGACCGATTGAACCAATCGCGCCCGTCATTGCTTCATAGTTCAGCGAGTGGGCCGCGGTATGTGACAGTGGACCGGTTTGTCCCCAACCGGTTAATCGGCCGTACACCAGTTTGGGATTGCGGGCCAATGCAACATCAGGGCCAAGACCCAAACGTTCGGCTACGCCCGGCCGAAATGCTTCACACAACACGTCGGCGCGCTCGGCCAGCGACAACACCAGCTCGATACCAGCTGGTGCTTTGAGATCAACGGCGATTGATCGACGTCCGCGATCGAATTCACTGAACCGTGGGTCGGTCGGAGGTGAAGCGGGCACCTCGGCGACGCGATTTACTCGGATCACATCGGCGCCCATGTCAGCAAGTTTCAACGTTCCGAACGGCAACGCGCCTAAGCCCGCCAACTCAATGACCGTGACTCCCGATAGTGGTCCGCGAAATTCTTTAGGCATGGCTCGCAATGTAGACGGCCGCGCCACGGGCGAGTTTGAAAGGAGGCGCGCCGATTCGCGGCACGCTCACCGGTGAGGACTACGGGAGCCGTGCGTCGCGCAACGCGCTTCGGCGTACTTTTCCAGCATCGTCGCGCAGTGGCGCGTCGACGAATTCGAAGCTCCGTGGAATTTTGTACCGAACGAGTCGATCGGCAAGAAATGCCCGAAGCTGATCCTCGGTGACACTGGCGACCGCGTGGACCAGTGCGTGAGGACGCGAGCCCAGATCCTCGTCGGGGAACCCGATGACCACGGCTGATTGGACGGCCTCGTGTTCTTCTAACGCAGACTCGATTTCCGCTGGGTACACGTTGGCGCCGCCGACCAACAACATGTCGGTTTTGCGGTCGGAGAGATAGAGGTAGCCATCGGCATCCATCCAGCCCATGTCGCCGAGCGACTCCCAGCCACCTTCGATCGTGCGAGCTTCGGCACCGATATAGCGGTAGGTCGGCTTGGCCGGATCGGCAAAGCGCATAAACACTTCGCCGATGTCGCCCGCGGGCAGGGTTGTTCCGGATTCGTCGACGATTTTCATTTCTCCGGTTGAGGGTCGGCCCACAGACCCGCGATGGGCAAGCCATTCATTTCCGGTGATGATGGTCGCGGCTTGACCTTCGGTCCCTCCGTATAACTCAAAGATGGCAGAGGCCCCGAGCCATTCGATCCACGCGTGTTTGAGCCACGGCGGACACGGCGCCGCGAGATGCCAGACCGCGCGCAGCGACGATACGTCGTAGCTTGTACGGACGGCTTCGGGCAGCCGCCAGATGCGTTGCATCATGGTCGGCACGACGTACATCACATCGCAGCCGTGTTCTTCGATGAGTCGCAGCGTGGTTTCGGCATCGAACTTCGTCGTCATCACGACGTGCGTACCCGCGAGCAACGCGGCGCAGCTCCACACGAAAGGGCCGTTGTGGTAGAGCGGTCCCGGCATCATCAGCGCGCCGTCTGGGTTCATCAAAAACAGTGGGACCGCGTCTGTCGCGGTGCGGCTCGGTTCGCCCGCGAGAATCAGTTTTGGCCGTCCGGTGCTGCCGCCGCTCGTCATGGCTTTCCACGGGTCGCTCATCGCGTCGGGCAACGGGTCGCCTTCGTAGTCTGCAGCATCGGGCGCCCAGCCCTCCGCTAAGCAAAGAACTCCGCCGAACGCACCGGGCTCGGCGCCGACGACCAGTTTCGAGCCGGCCAACTCGACGATCGCTTGGGCCTCACGCGGCGGTGCCATGAACGACACGGGCTGCGGAACAGCTCCAATTTTCCAACACGCGGCGATGGTCGTGAGGTATTCGATCGAGTTGCGCATAGTGACCGTGACGTAATCGCCAGAGCTGATGCCGAGCCGCAGGAACCCTCGGGCGGTGGCGGTTGCCAGTGACTCGAATTCGCTCCAAGTCACGGTGCGTGTACCGTCGGTGACTGCCAAAGCATCCGGTTTGGTGGCTGCGTGACCGCTGAGTTTTGCCGCGTACGAAATCAATGTCATAGGCCGACATTACGAGACAGAATGCCTGCCGTGCTTTGCATCGAGGCCGTTCGATGCGCAATGCTGGCACCTCTCTTAACGAAGGATCTTTTATGGCAGATGCACCAATGGGCGCGGGCGTGAATCAGCGCAACCAAATCAAAATGACCGAAGCAGAAATCGAAGAATTCCTGAACGGTCGTCGGGTCGCGACCATGTGCACCGTGAATGGCGATGGCAGTGTGCACGCGGTCGCGATGTGGTACGGCTTCATCGACGGGTGCGTTGCCTTTGAGACCAAGACGAAAAGCCAAAAGGTCAAGAATTTGTTACGGAATCCGAACCTTACGATCGCTGTCGAAGACGGATTGGGCTACGAGGAACTTCGCGGCGTCACGCTCATCGGCACCGCCGAAATCATCGAAGGCATGGACAATATGTTCCCGCTTGGAATCAGTGTCTTCGAACGGTACCAAGGCGCCTACTCCGAGGAAATGAAACCCTTCGTCGAGATCATGTTGAATAAGCGCGTCGTGGTGAAACTCAACGTGAACAAAACGATCAGCTGGGATCACGGCAAACTCGGTATGTGACGACGGTATCGAACGACTCGTAGAGGCGCATTTTCGGGTTTTGTGGGGATTTGCTCCTGCGTCGCATGACAATGGCGACGCCACGGTGTACGTTTCGGGCCATGTGTCGGTCATGTCGCCCAATGGTCGTTGTGATCGTCGCAGGCACGATTTCGTGAACGCGATTTCGTGAACACAGGTCGAGGAGATTCGCGTGACTCGTAGGTTGATTGCGTCGGCGGCAGGCATCGCAGTTATTGCTGGTTCATTACTGGGGGTTTCACCGGTAGCGCACGCTCATGCGCTCGCCACCGCGGTGTCTCTGCCGTGCACGGCTTACCCCAACACTTCGCTCGCGGGCCCGACAGGAACCGCGGTTGATCTTGTGTGGCACGCCTCGGCCCTCGATACCGTCGAACCGGGCACTCGTTTTTCGCTAGTGGCTTCGATCGACCCTGTGGCGGTACCCACGCAAAGTAGTGGATACACCGTGAACTCGATGACTGGCGTCACCACCAAGATCCCCGATCCTTCGAACGTGATCGTAAATGGGGTCGTTGCGGTTGGCGGTTCTGCGGGTTGGAGTTCCTCGCACGCGGGTGGCATTACCACCCTGACGAACTCTTCGAGCTTTAGCGGCGGCTCCATGATTACTCCACCTACGCTTACCTACGACATCACCGCCAACGCAATTGCGGGGCAAGCGATCGACTATCGCCTTGGTGGCGCTCCGACCTACAACGATTCGAGCAACCCATCATTCAACTTTTCCGTCAACGTCGCTTCGCCAATTGGCGCCCTCGACGTCGCGGTTAAGTGCTACGCGCCCGGCAACCCGCCGACATTGCTGCACTCGACCACAATCATTGCCCCCGATACCACAGGGCCGACCATCTCGTTTGTCGCACCGAACAACGGTGTGAGCTACGCCGTTGGCAGCGCAGTAGCAGCGAACTACGCGTGCACCGATCCTTCCGGTATCGCAACGTGCGTGGGCACTGTCGCCAATGGAGCAACGATCGACACATCATCGATCGGTCCAAAATCGTTCACAGTTTCTTCCACCGATAGCAAGGGCAACGCTTCGTCGCAGACCGTTTCGTATTCCGTCGTCAACGTGCCCGTTGTTCGCATCCATGGTGGGAGCGCAACTGAGGCCCCAGGCGCGACTGTGCCGTTTGAGATCTCTATTTCGAAACCGCCCGTTTCAGGTACCGTCGTCGTTTCGTATTCGACGGTCGATGGTTCTGCGCTGGCGGGCACCGATTTTGTTGCAGCATCGGGCACCGCGACGTTTTCGGTTGGTGGCCCCGTGACCCAAATCGTCAATGTGGCGCTCGCCAACGACAACATTGTTGAACCATCCGAGGAATTTGCGCTGCACGTGACCAGCGTGAGCGGTGGAGCGACCGGTTCAGAATCCAACGGTCGAATTATCGATGATGATGCTTCAGGATTGTCATCGACGTGTTCGAGCGCGACTGAAGGCACCGACATTGTGTGTTCGGTGACGCTGACGCATCACATTCATCAACCAGTGGTCGTCAACTACAGCACCGCGAACGGCACCGCTTCGGCGCCTGCGCAATACGCGAGCCGCGCGGGTGCACTGACGTTTACTCCAGGGTCGACGCTGACCCAGTCGGTCGTCGTTCCTACGACGAACAACGCGGCATGGGATGCGGCACCGTCGACCATGTTTAGTTTTACGAGTCAGCTGGGGACCGCGCCGGTAGTAACCGCGACGGCTTCGATCGTGGAAGCAAGCGTAAAACCGCAAACTTTTTCGATCGGCGATGTGACGTTGCGCGAGGGTGATCCGGGTGGTCTCAGCAACACGTATTCGGTCAAGGTGCCGTTGACGGTCGACCGCACTTCGGTCACAACGACGTCCTTTTATTACAAAACGATCGATGGCACTGCAACAAGTCCGGCGGACTTCATCGCAGTTGCTCCCAAAAAGGTCAATGTGCTTGCTGGCGGGAAACCAAAAGAAATCGCATTGAAAATCATTGCGGATTCTTTGGTCGAAAGCGATGAGACGTTTTCCATCATGCTCTTCAATCCGAGCGCGGGGGCTCGGATTGAGCGTTCTATCGGAACCGTTACGATTCAAAACGATGATGCGGTCGTGCCGGGCGGGGCCGAGGTTTCGGTCGCGGCCGTGACAACCGTCGAAGGTGATTCGGTCGGGAATCAAAACTTGACCGCGACGGTGATGTTGAGTCAACCCAAGACGGTGAACGTTTCGGTACTGCTCTACACCATTGTTGGTTCGGCCACAGCCAGTGACTTTGTTCCCAAGCTCGGAACAAAGTTGACGTTCCTTCCCGGTAGCCGCATTCGTACCGTATCGATTCCGATCACATCGGATGTACTGGCTGAACCGAGCGAGTCATTCCTTGTGCATCTCGCAAACGTCACTGGGCCCGCAACGGTTCCGTCGCCCGATACGACTTTCACGATCATTGACAATGGCGACACGTCGATTTCGACCGCGCCCACCGGCGCCGCGGCAACGACTGCGCCGACAACGTTGGGCGGCGTCGCCCTTGCTTGGAGTGCACCTTCCACCGATGGTGGCAGCCCCGTTACTGACTATCAATTCCGCAGATCGACAGATGCTGGAGTCTCATGGACTTCATGGACGTCGACGGGGGCCGGAACCGCTACGAATTTCACGGACGCCAATTGTGGTCGGAGTGTCGCGTGCATGTTTGAAGTACGCGCCGTGAACGCTCGAGGCACCAGCGCGGCATCGAATCAATCCTCGGCAGTCGGTCTCGACGATGGATCCACCCCACAGGTAAATCTCCGCACTCCAATCGACGGCGCGAACCGTGATGCACAAACTGCAACAACATTCGCAGGCGACGCTGGGATCGACGCCGGTGACACCTCGACGGTCACCGTGTCGGTCTTCGACGGCACCACTGCTACGGGCACTCCACGGGAAGTGCTGAATCCTGCCGTGATTGACGGTACGTACACGGCGGTCGCCGCAGCGCCGTATCCATCCGGCACCTATACGGCGGTCACGGCCCAATCCGATTGGACCGGAGCGGTGTCAACCACCGGGCCCACCACCTTTGAGGTCCGCAACGCGGTGTTCGTTGGGCCAGCCGGGTTGGACACCAACTCTGGATCAGCCAACGCGCCAAAACTTACTGTCGGCGCCGCACTATCGACGGCTGCCGCGCAAAGTCGACCCCAAGTCGCAATCGGCGCGGGCGCATATCAAACTGGCACCGGCGCCCTAGCAGCAAGCAACGTCTCGATCCTCGGTGGCTTTGATCAATACAGCGGCTGGTCGCGTCCAGGAACTTCCGGGCGATCTGGAACCACGGATAGCTCGTTGAGCGTGGTTTCTGGTGCTCCGCAGGCGTTCGTCGTCGACGGTGTCGTCGCAACACTCGATGGGCTCGGGGTCCGGGGTCGCAACACAGGACTTGTGGCCGGAGCATCGGTGTACGGCGTTCGTGTGATCAATGGAGCATCGCTCACGGTGCGCAATACCGTCATCATCGCTGATGCAGGCGTCAACGGAACCAGTGGCGCGAACGGTGTCGGTGGCGTGGGCGGCTGCAACGGTGCAAACGGCGTGGGCAATACACAAGGCAACAGCGCTTCGTGTGGTGGCGTGGGCGTCGCGGCCTCGGGTGCTGGCGGCGGCGGCGGCGCGGCTGGTGGTTTCTTTTCTTCAGGCTCGAATGGCAATGCTGGTGGCGCCGGTGGCGGTTCGACCCCGGCCGGTGGTGGGGGCGGCGGCGGTTATTGCGTCACGCCTTCGCCTGGTAATGGTGGCGGTGGTTCCGGCGGAGCTCCTGGTTCGCCCGGTGCGTCGGGAAGTGGTGGCGCGGGCGGATTCGCTCTCGCAGGTAACACCTGGGTCGGCCAAGGCGGCGGAAGCGGCGGATCTGGTACGTCTGGATACGGTGGTGGCGGCGGCGGCGGTGGCGGCGGTACCTATTGCGCCGGTGGAGCCGATGGCGGCCGCGGTGCTGCGGGTGGCAGCGGTGGAACCGGTGGAACCGGTGGAGGTGGTGGTACCGCTGGTGGTGGTTCGTTTGCCATCTATGCGTTCAACGCAACCGTGACCACGATCGCGAACTCGGGTGTGTCGCTCACCGCAGGTGCTGGCGGCTCCGGTGGATCTGGCGGCTCCGGTGGATCTGGCGGAGTGGGTGGGTCCGGCGGTAATGGCCTCACCCAAAGCAAAGGCGGCAACGGCGGTTCCGGAGGTGGCGCAGCGGGTGGCGGCGGCGGTGCCGGTGGCGGGGCCGGGCAGGCTGGTCCATCCGTGGCGCTATGGCATGGTGGCAGTGGCACTGCATCCGTTGGTGCTGCGACGAACGCAGTTCACGCGGGCAATGCGGCTTCGAGCGCTCCCGGTGCCGGCGGTAATGGCGGCGTTGCGGGAGTCGGCGGTGCACCAATCTCCACAACCGGAGGGGTCTTCGGCGGAGGCAACGGCGTCGCTGGTCTTGGAGGAGGAGCGGGAGGTAACGGTAGTAGCGGATTCGCGTGTGCGGTACACAACGCGGGGGTTTGCACCCCGTAACGCTCAACGATCATCGCCGGACGGAAGCACCGATGAGCCGTCCGGCGGACGAGGACCGAACGCCTCCGGGCTTAACTGGCCGTCGCAGCGTCGGAGGCTTGCAACTCACGAAGTTCGTAGCCCTGAGGTGGGATGCCTCGGGGAAGAAGTCGCACATCAGCGATTTCGGCTTCGTACGCGGCTTTTAGTGTCCGCACGATGGCGTCCATGTCGACGGTATCTCCGCACGTGAAGAAATCCGCGGCGCAGTAGCCCATCTCCGGCCAAGTATGGACCGCGAGATGACTCTCGGCGATTACCGCGATGCCCGAAATGCCAAACGGCGAAAAGCGATGCACGAACACTTCAACGAGTGTTGCTCCGCTTACGCGCACAGCTTCCCGCAATGCTCGCTCAGTGACATCCACGCTGTCGAGGTTGGTAGCACCCCAGAACTCGCAGATCATTTGTTGGCCAACACCGCCGTGCACCGTATGAAAACCTCGTAAATCGTGGACAGAATTCGAATCGCTGAACCTAGCGAAGTTGTGCAGTGTCGCTCGTACGTGGGCATACGGAGCCACCCCCAACCCTGGATGGCCTTTCCCGGAGCTTTTCGTGCGGAATCCGCAACTCTGCGCCCACCAGAATTCCCGACAGCGGATTCCGAGCCAGCCTTGCCGGCCTTCAGGATCGCTGGCAGACTGGGCAAAACGTTGTGGTGCGGGCATCGAGGACAGTTTTGCGCAGGATTGTTGCGCAACGATCACAGGGCTCGCCGGCCCGCCCATAGCAGCGCAGATGGTGCTGGTTCTCGCCATAATTGCCGTCGAACGTCCGGTAGTCGCGCAGGGTTGTGCCCTTGCGCCGAATCCCATCTTCGAGGACCTCACGGATCGCCGTGTGTAACCGTGTAGCGCCGGGTTTGGTGATCGTGCGAGCTTGTGGCCGCACTCGGGCGATCCAGCAGGCTTCGTCCGCGTAGATATTGCCGACGCCCGCGACCGGACGTTGCGACAGTAGTTGCGTCTTGATTGCTCGATTGGACGCATTCAGCGCCCGGTGAAAAACGGAAGCGTCAAAATCATTGCTCAACGGCTCCGGCCCGAGAGCGTGAAGCGTTGGCAATTGTTCGTAATGACCGTTCGCCACGACGGCGACACGTCCGAACCGACGAACGTCGGAGAACTCCAAGAACATGCCGTCGTCGAGGTGCCACCAAGCCCGCAGAAACTTGTCGTTGGTGCTGCGCTGGTCTGCGGTGCGTAACACGCCGGTCATACCCAGGTGCACGACGAGATCCTTCGCAGTGTCGAGCCTCGCGATCAGATACTTGCCCCGCCGATCGACGGCCTCGAATGTCGCACCGCGTGTGAGTTCGGCGTCGGTGAACTTGGCTGAGGCAAACGCGCCGGCGTCGACGATCATGCGCCCTACAATCCGCGGCGCCAGCGCGCGCCGAATCGTCTCAACCTCCGGCAACTCAGGCATGCGTTTGCGCTGCGACTAGATGTTGAAGATGGTGTGCATACTGGGCGATGTGGCGGCTTGACCGAGCAGCGGAAGGCGCAACCATTCTTCGACGGTGCGCAGGAATGCGTAGTGGCTCGTTGCCCCGGAAAAGATTGTTCCCGGCGTCGCTGATGGCGCGATCCAAACGTTTGGTAGCGGCGTGTACTCGTCGTACATCACCACGACCGCAGTATCGCCGGCGGTGTAGTTCGGGCCACTGAGAATCTTGCCCACCACGGTTTGCAACCAGGCGTCGCCGGTAGCGACTGAACAATCGTGCGTGTCGTTGCATAAATCGGGCACGATGTACGACAGCGTCGGCAACGCGCCCGCGTTGATGTCGTTGATCAATGCGCCTGAGGTCGCCGTTCCCAGTGGAATATCAAACTGTTGGCAATACTGCTGATCGTTGGGGCCGACATAGTACGGCCACGGGTTGTGCTTGGTTGCGTACACCCCGCTTGATGCGTACTGACAGTTCGAGGTCATGCCTTCGATGTAGGACTTCGCGGTTCCGCCCGATCCGATGACCTGGCGAAAAATATTATTCGCGGTGGTCTGGCAGCTCGGTGGGTCTGCGTTGGACCCTTCGCAACCTTGGGTCGCACCTGAGGTCATGGCGATGTAGTTCGGTCGCGACGGCGCCGAAGCCGCGGACCAGTTTGTGGCCGTCCCGCATTGGGCGGCTAACCCGGTCAGATACGGAGCTGTGGGATCGCCGATGACCGACGAATAGGTCTTATTTTCCATCACCACGACGACGACGTGGTTGTAGCCCGCCATCGACGCGTAATTCTTGCGACCGCACGGTGACGCGACAATTGGAAACGACCATTCGTCGAGGGCCAGGACCCCTGAGCCGTTCGCCGCTTTCGCATAAAGATGGTGGGCTCCGGCCGGAACCGTGAACGTATACGGAGCGGTCGCGTCGGTTTTCGGTGCGTTGAGATTGTCGATGGCCAGCGCAACGGTCGCCGAAGGAACGCCCGTGACCTTGATCGTGATGTTCGTCGAGCCGTCGGGGTTCGTGGTGCCCGTCACGAGCTGCAGATGTTGCAGCGCTGAGCCGGCCGGCGGGGTTGGGCTGAGACATGCCGTTAACCCAATAGCTCCAGCGGCCAAGACGGCAATATTCCGAACGCTCAATCCACGCATAAGGACTGTCTACAGGTCCGGGAGCCCCATCGCAAGGTTGGCCTCTTCGAGCCCGCCGTCGATTTCGATGAGTTTGCCGGTGATAAACGATCCGGCGTCTGATGCCAGGTACAACACACCGATTGCGATGTCGTCGGCTTCACCGAGGCGTTTGAGTGGCGTGCCTTCGATCATCGCGTTGCGAAGGCCATCGTCGGTGAGGACAGTTTCAAGTGCGCTCGTAGCAATTGATCCGACGGCAATGCCGTTCACCCGAATCTTGGGTGCAAGATCCGCGGCCATGAGTCTGGTCATGTGGGTGAGAGCGCCCTTGGCCGTGCCGTACGCAACGAAACCTCGGTCTCGCAAACGGCCGATCGCCGAAGAAATATTGACGATCGAACCGTTGCCGCGTTCCAACATGTGCGGTACGGCGGCCTTGCTGAGCTCGAAGGCAGTCAACACGTTGAAGTGGAACGACCGTTCGATATAGCCCTTGCTCGTTTGCATAAACGGTCGGGGCGCGCTGCCGCCGGCATTGTTGACAACGATGTCGATGCCACCGAATTCTTCCACCGTCGCGTTGACCAGTGCTTCGAGGGAACCGTCCACATCGACATCGGTGGGAATGACCAACGCCTTGCCGCCATAGGCCCGCACCTGGTCAGCAACGCCGTCGAGTTGTTCCTTGGTGCGTGCCGCGAGAACGAGATTCGCGCCAGCTTCGGCAAGTGCGAGTGCGCTCGCGGCACCGATACCGCGCCCCGCGCCAGTAACGATTGCAACTTTGCCGTCGACCCGAAAACGTTCCAACACCATGATGATCGCTCCAAAAGTTTGTTGATGCAGTGAGACTCCTGCACCTTACGTTGCAGTCGAGGTGTGTCAATATCTCGGCATGCTTGATGGCGCGACTGTGTTTCATGTGAATGTGAACTGTTCGGATCTCGAAATATCGCGACGGTTCTATTGCGAAGGTCTTGGGCTCACACAAGGCACACGCACTACTCCTGATTCACCGCAGCCGGGCGCCGCGTTCGGTTTGGACGAAGCGCTCTGGGACGCGTGGATCTTGATCGGCGACCAAGGTTTCGCCGGTGGTGCAGTCGATCTTTTGGAATGGCACATACCGTCGCCTTGCGGCGCTCCGCTTGGAAAACTCAACGAAGCCGGTTGGCAACGCATCGGGCTCATGGTGCGCGACATTGATGCCGCTCGCGCCCAAGCGATCGCCCACGGCGGAACTGCATGGAGTGAACCATTCGAAACCGAAGGAGAAGGTTCACTGCGACTGTGTTTCGTGAGCGACCCCGACGGTGTTGCGGTCGAACTGATCAGTGCGGGCATTGGGCCGCGTATGGCGTTCGTGGGCATGACGTGTCACGATCTGAAACGTTCGCTGGCGTTTTATGAATCGCTCGGGTTCCGTAAACTCTTGCGCGTAGACGCGTCGCGTGATGATGGGAGTCATCTACGAATCGCCGGGCCTGTGCAAATGGAAGAGATTCTGCTGGGAGCTCCCGGCGGCGGCGACGTTTCGCTTCTGTTGTGCGGTTTCGGGGAGCCAATGGTGCAGCCTGCAACCGCGCGGCCAGCAATCGAGGTTGGGCCGTGGCGGGTGGCGCTGCTCGTTGATGATCTGGATGCGGCGTGTGTCGCCGTGCGAACGGCCGTGCCTGAAGCGGTATGGGTCAGCGAACCGGCAGCGCTGGCGATGGGGCCGGGCTTACCGGAACTGCGTTTCGTGTGTTTCCGGGGGCCGGATCACGAGGTGCTCGAGCTCATTGAGCGCCCGAAAGGCTGAGTCCTTGGCACTCGGCTGTAGCCTTGACCCATGGCCGCTATCGAATACACCGACGTTGGTTTTCAGGCATTCGACGCCGATCACCACTACTACGAAGCTCCCGACGCGTTCACGCGCTATACACCGAAAGGTTGGGAGAAGCGCACGATGCAGTGGGCCGAGCTCAACGGCAAACGCCGTCTGCTCGTAGCGGGTCGCGTCAACCGTTTCATTCCGAATCCGTTGTTTGATCCAGTAGCACGCCCCGGTGCGCTCGACGATTACTTTCGCGGTAGACGTGCCGGCGACGACATTCGCGCCGCCTTTGGTGAACTCGAAGCCATCAACCCCGGCTATCGCGATCCAGCGGCGCGGGTCCCGATGCTCGATGCGCAAAATATTCAGTCGGCGTTTGTGTTTCCGACGCTCGGCGTTGGCATGGAAGAAGCGTTGGTCGATGATGTCGAAGCCGCGCACGTTGCGTTTCACGCGTTCAACGAATGGATGCACGACGACTGGACGTTCAACTACCAAGACCGTTTGTACCCAGCGCCGTACCTGAATCTCCAAGATCCAGCCAAGGCCATGCAAGAACTCGAGTGGGTCTTAGAGCGCGGTGCTCGTGTCATCGTGATGCGTCCGGGTCCGGTTCGCGGGCCGGGATTCGCTCGATCACCGGGCGATTCGGTGTACGACAGTTTTTGGGCGCGGATCGCCGAAGCCGGCATCGTTGCCGCGTTTCACTCGGGCGATGCTGGTTACAACCGTTACGCCGAGGACTACGGCAACGGCGGGCAAATGGAAGCATTCCGTGTAAATCCCTTGATCGGCCTCATCACCGGGCACCGTCCGATCCACGACACGATTGGCGCGCTGATTTGCGATGGCGTGTTTGCGCGCAACCCGAAACTGCGCGTCGCGACGATCGAAGCGGGTTCGGATTGGGTCGTTGATCTGTACCGCTACTTCAAAAAGACCTACGCGCAACGCCCGACGAGCTTTGTTGGCGATCCGGTCGAGCAGCTCCACAACCAGCTCTGGATTTCGCCGTACTACGAAGATGATCTTCAGAACTTGCGGGCTGTGCACGGCGCCGATCGGATGCTGTTCGGCAGCGACTACCCGCACGCCGAAGGGCTCGCGGATCCTTGCGCATTCATCAATGATCTCGAAGGTTTTTCGGCCGACGAGATCAAATTGATCATGCGCGAAAACGGTCTCGCGCTCGTCAACGGGTAACGCGGTTAGGTGTACGTCTGTCGCGCCGAGCGGCCAGCCGAACGACCAGCAGACGGCCAGCCGAACGGTTGGCGACTATTTCGGGGGAAAGCGGACGGCACCGTCGATGCGGATCGTCTCGCCGTTCAGATACGGGTTCTCAACGATTTGCTGGACGAGCTGGGCGTACTCATCTGGGATTCCCATGCGGCTCGGAAATGGCACAATGGCAGCGAGCCCGTCTTGCATCTCTTGGGTGGTGAATCCGAAGATTGGCGTCTGGAATGATCCCGGGGCAATCGTCATCACCCGGATGCCGCTGACTGCAAGATCGCGGGCCATCGGCAATGTCATGCCGACAACCCCACCTTTGGTCGCGGCGTACGCGACCTGACCAATCTGGCCATCGAACGCGGCGATCGACGCGGTATTGACGATTAC
>JANYBW010000060.1 GCA_025360585.1 Actinomycetes bacterium
CTAAAGCGCCGCAGTGATCGCCGCTAACAGATCCTCGAACGTATCGATGGCCTGAAACTGGGGAAATTCTGCCTGGACGTTTGCCGGCGAATGAAATAAGAATCCCGCATGGGCCGCGGCCAGCATGGCCGTGTCGTTATAGGAATCGCCCGCCGCGACGACGCGAAAGTTCAATGATCGAAACGCTTCGACGGCAAGCCGCTTTTGATCGTGTTGCCGAAGCTCGTAGTTGACAATCACATCGTCGGTATCAACAATGAGGCGATGGCACATGATCGTCGGCCAGCCGAGTTGACGCATCAGCGGCTGCGCGAACTGCTCAAAGGTATCGGACAAGATGATCACTTGGGATCGAGTCCGAAGTTCGTCTAAGAATTCGCACGCGCCTGCGAGCGGCGAGAGTGTGTCGATAACTGCGGCAATGTCGGCCATGGTCAAGCCGTGTTCATTCAGGATCTCGAGCCTCCCAGCCATCAGCGTCTCGTAGTTCGGTTCGTCTCGGGTGGTCCTGCGCAGGGCATCGATTCCGGTGGTTTCTGCAAACGCGATCCAGATTTCGGGGACGAGCACGCCTTCTAAATCGAGGGTGACGATCGTTTGGGCGGCTTCGGTTGCGATCATGGCCCGTAGTGTTATCGAACGAGCCTGGCACCCTCGAAACCGTTGGCGAAACCGTTGGCGAAACCGTCGGCAATCGTGGTTAGGGCCGACTACGGTCGAGGCATCTTGAACGGTATTGACCAAAGATGGTGTTTCGGTGCGAACTTCACTCCAAGAATTACTCGACGAACTCGATGTGCTACTGGCCGACGGCGCGACTGGGACGAACTACTTTGAGATGGGGCTGACTTCTGGCGAACCGCCCGAATTTTGGAACGACTTGTATCCCGAACGCGTCCAGTCGTTGCATCAGCAGTTCGTCGACGCCGGTGCGGACATCATTTTGACCAACACCTTTGGCTGTAATCCAAGCCGACTGGCACTGCACAATGCCCAAGATCGTTGCTTCGAGCTCGCGAAACGTGCCGCCGAACTTGCGGGCGAGGTCGCCGCCAATGCGCCGCGCCGGGTAGTCGTCGCCGGTTCGGTCGGCCCGACGGGCGAACTGTTTGAACCCCTCGGCGCGCTCACGCACGATGCGGCAGTTGCTATGTTCGAGACAGAGATTCAAGGTCTCAAGGCCGGTGGCGCCGACGTTGCATGGATCGAGACCATGTCGGCGGCCGAGGAACTACGCGCGGCAGCACAGGCTGCGATTAATTGCGATATGCCGTACGTGGCGACGTGCTCGTTTGACACGGCTGGCCGCACGATGATGGGGATGCTTCCAGAAGCCTTGGTTGGAGTGTTTGCGTCGATGAGCGTGCAACCGTCGGCGGTTGGTGCGAACTGTGGCGTTGGCGCATCCGATATTTTGGTATCGCTGCTCGCCATGACCGCTGCCGATGCACCCGTCAATTTTGTGTCCAAGGGCAACTGCGGAGTTCCGCGGTTCGCGGGCACGGAAATCGTGTATTCGGGCACGCCGGCGTTGATGGGGGAGTACGCCGAACTCGCGGCGAATGCGGGCGCGAAAATTGTCGGTGGATGCTGTGGAACTTCGCCGGAACACTTGGCGTCGATGCGCAAGCATCTCGACGCGCACGTTGCCGGCGAACGTCCGACGATCGAAACAATCGTTGTAGCCATCGGTCCTCTCGCGAACCAAGCCCCAGCCCAAGACGCGGTACCGCGTGAGCGACGTCGCCGTAGTTCGTGATCGCGGGTCACAGTCGCGGCGTCGCACGCCATTTAACAAGTGAGCGACGTCGCCGTAGTTCGTGATCGCTGGATGCCGTCGCCAGCGCCGGTGACCACTGCAATCGCACCGTCGCGTCTTGTCATGCTTGCTCGTCATCGCGATGTTGTCGCTCGACCCTACCGATCATGGGCGTGTTCGCTCATAGGCTGACGCAATGCCGCACGTACAGGCCAATGGAATTTCGATTTACTACGAACAACGGGGGTCAGGGCCCAGTGTCTTGTTCTTCAATGGTTCGGGCGCGACCCTCGCCACGGCTGGCTTTTTGGTCGACGTATTCGCGCAGCAGTGTTCGGTGCTCGCCCACGACCAGCGCGGCCTCGGTGCGACCGAGATCCCCGATGGCCCGTATTCCATGGCCGACTATGCCCACGATGCGGCGGCGCTGCTTGACGCGCTCGGAATTGATCGGATCGCGATTGCGGGTATCAGTTTTGGTGGGATGGTGGCCCAGGAGTTTGCGGTGCAATATCCGCAGCGCGTAACTCGATTGGCGTTGGCGTGCACATCGCCGGGCGGCGCGGGAGGAGCGTCGTATCCGTTGCATGAGCTCGCGGACCTCACCGAAGCTGAGCGGGGGATGTTGGCAATTCAGCTGATGGATACCCGGTTCGATCCGGAGTGGCTGGCGGTTCATCCCGCGGATCAATTCCTTGTGGAGTCCATGGCCAAACAAGGTTCTCGTGAAAAGACCGGGGCCACGCTGCGCGGTGAGTTTGAACAGCTCCAAGCGCGACGTCATCACGATGTCTACGAACGGCTCCCCACCGTCACTGCTTCCACCCTCGTGACTGCCGGTCGCTTTGATGCGATCGCGCCACTGAGCAATGCTGAAGCAATTGTTCGTCAAATTCCTCAGGCGCAGCTGAAAGTGTACGAAGGCGGCCACGCGTTTTTTGCGCAAGATCGCAACGCGTTCCCGGATCTCTTGGCGTTTTTGTCGGAGTCCGGCTGATGCTGCACGTTGTGCTCGTCGCACCGGAGATCGCTGGCAATACTGGAGCAATCATTCGTTTATGTGCGAATGTCGGCGCACACCTCCACTTGGTCGAACCGCTGGGTTTCCATTTTGAATCGGCGGCGTTGCGTCGAGCCGGCCTCGATTATCACGACCTTGCGGATACCACGATCTATTCGAGCTTCGAAAATGCGTTCGAAACCATCGGCAACCCCGAACGTTGGTTCGCCACAACCGGCCGAGCTTCGGCGGTGGTGCATGAGGTCGCGTTTGCCGATGGTGATGTGTTCGTATTTGGGCGCGAATCGGATGGCCTCTCGGATGCGTTGTTGCAACGCTTCGATGATGATCACACCATTCGCATTCCAATGCGCCCGAACAACCGCAGTTTGAATCTTGCGAACGCGACCGCGATCGTTGTGTACGAGGCCTGGCGTCAGCTTGGTTTTGCTGGCGCGGCAAGCTTGGCGAGTGATAACAACAGACGGTGACCGTGGTTCGAATTCCTGTCGATTGCTATATTTCCGCAGATTTTGCGGCTCTCGAACTCGCGCGTTTGTGGCCGAGAGTGTGGCAGTTCGCGTGCAGCATCGATGACGTCGCTCATCCTGGCGATGTCTATGAGCACACGATCGGCCCGTATTCATTAATCATTGTGCATGGCGAAGATGGCGAGCTGCGGGCATTTCAAAACGTCTGCCAACATCGCGGCGCAGAGCTATGTACTGGCAATCAACATGGAGTGACCGAGCTGCGGTGTCCGTTTCATCGCTGGACATGGAACCTCGATGGCACGTTGTCGGAGATTCCGTCGCGTAAGGAATTCGGAATTCGCAACGAAGAACTCGGCCTGATTCCGGCACGCGTCGATACGTGGGGACCATTGGTATTCGTGAACTTGGATCCCGACGCCGAGCCGTTGTACGAATTCTTAGACCCAGTTCCTGCCGACGCTCTTTGGGCGGATATCGATCGGTTCGCGTGCAACGCTGCGGTGGCGATTCATGTCGACTGCAACTGGAAGACGCTGATTGAGGGATTTAGCGAGACGTATCACGTGCAAGGAATTCACCGCGAGATGTTGCCGATGTGCGACGACGTGCGCGGTCCTCAGACCACTTGGCAACGCCACGGCAAATTGCAACAGTCCTACGGGCTTGCCTCACCTCGGCTACACGAACGGCCGAATGACCAACAGATCTGGGAAGCTTTCGTCGAAGTGATGGGTGCGCGAGCTGGCGCTGACACGATCGAGGCCGCAGGGATCGTTCCGAACCATGGCACGACACTCGAGCTGCGGGCATCGATCGCGCAACGCATCCGCGAACACGGAGCTGCTAAAGGCATCGACTACGAACGTTTCAGCGACGCCGAGATGATCGATATGCACCAATACAACATCTTCCCGAACATCACTGTGCTGGTGTTTGCCGACATGGTCAATGTTGTGCGAGCTCGACCTGGTGCTGACCCCGATCATTCGTATATTGATATGTGGAACTTCGCTCCCATCCCCACAGTTGCCGGGGGCGGCTCGGTCGCGACCACAGTCGCAACCGACACCACAACTCGGGTAGCTCCGTTGCACGTGGAGCTCCAGGCCGCCGACGGTGATCTCATGGGCCTGATCCTGGGCCAAGACGTCAAGAACTTCGGGCGCAGCCAACGAGGGCTCCACCAGCCGGGCCTCGCTCACCTGAATGTCTCCGAAACTGAGGAGTGCCGGATCGTCTCTTTACATCGCAATCTCGCGGAGTACCTCGAGACCTAACCGGCGAGGCCGTCGGCCACTCCCGCGACAGCGTGATGGCTGATAGGCGCTGATTCACGGGTATCCGGAACCTAAACGCCACTGCCAGGATTTGCGTGCTGCGGCAGTGTATATTTGCACGAGACGTGTAAATCAGTTGAGGAGCTCCAAATGTTGCGATTCCGGGTTGGTTCAGTGTTCGTGGTTGGCGCATTATTGGCCGCGGCGTGTGGGTCTTCCACGAATACCGCCAAAGTCGCAGGCCCTGGCGCGACTACCACCACGATGGATCCCAAAATGGACCACAGCGGCGGCACGTCGAAAACCACCAACGGCGGGGCCAGCCACGACATGCAGCACATGCCGTCGGTGAAGCTTGGCAAGCCACTGGCAACATTGGCCAACGGCAAGATTGATCCTGCACAAGTAGACCTTTCGGGCGCCAAGGGAACCAACGCGGAACAACAGGCGTACGCGACCGCGCTGCTGAAAAAGACGCTGAACGTTTTGCCGCGGTGGAAGAATTACGACGCAGATATCAAAGCCGGTTTCGAATCGATTGGAGATTCCATCACTGGTGACGAACACCTGATGCACTGGGATTGGATTAACGACAAGAAGGTCTTCGATCCGAATTTCCCCGAAGCACTGGTATTCAAGGTCGATCGGGCCACCGGGAAAAAGACGCTCGAAGCCGCGATGTACATGCTTCCGGAGAAATACAACCTCGACAATGTCCCATCCTGGGGCGGCTCATTGATGCAGTACCACATTCACGACAACCTCTGTTTCACCCCGCCGCCGGCGCCAAAAGTTGTTGGGCTCACGATTGCCGCGAACACCTGCGCCAAAGGCCTGGTGTTCTTTCACCCAAACATCATGGTGCACGTCTGGCTATACCAGAACCCGTGTGGTCCGTTTGCGGCGTTGGAAGGCATCGGTGCGGGAAGCACCAAGGTCGGAACTGATAAGGATTGCGACACGATGCACGGCAACAGCCTGTAACGCGCAAACCTTCACCGCTTCCGGAACAAGACCGCGACGGTGTTCGCCCAAGTGTTTGAATGATTTACGGAGCTCAAGATCGTGTGTGGTGAGGCCGATGCCGGATGGGCTCCGAAATTGGCCGAGCTGTACGCACTGAACATCATCGAACTGCAGGCGCACTAGCCACTATTGTCGGCGGCGATGCATATCAGCCCGCTCCCACAGTTCGTCGGCACTGAAGATCCTGGTGCTTCGTTTCTAGATCTACTCCATCGGATGAGTCCCGACGCAACTCCGCTGCCCGCAGTCGATACGTTGCCGTTCGATGTCGCGCACGCAACCACGATTGTGGCGATTCGTTGCGCGACGGGTGTGGTGATGGCGGGGGACCGCCGGGCCACTGCGGGTCATGCGATCGCGGGGCGCCGAATGGAAAAGGTTGCACCCGCCGATGAGTGGAGTGGAGTCGCGATCGCCGGCGCTGCGGGCCTAGCCGTCGAGATGGTTCGGCTCTTCCAAACCCAGTTGGAACACTACGAAAAAGTTCAAGGAAATACGCTGAGTTTGGAAGGCAAGGCGAATCAACTCGCTCAGATGGTGCGCGCCAATCTGGCGATGGCGATGCAGGGCTTTGTGGTGGTGCCGTTGTTTGCGGGCTACGACACTCGCCGCGAAGTTGGTCGGGTCTTCACGTTCGACGCGACGGGTGGACGCTACGAAGAGCTCGACTACGCGACAAGCGGTTCGGGTTCGATTCACGCTCGGAACTGGATCAAGAGCGCGTGGAGCGAAACGATGAGTGCCGATGAAGCCGTCGATCTCGCCATCCGTTCGTTGTTTGCAGCCGCCGACGAAGATGCCGCAACCGGAGGGCCCGATCTCGTGCGCAGGATCTATCCGACCGTTGCGGTGATCGATGCGAGTGGCTACCAGGCGCTTGAAGATCAGGCAATTGAATCACGAGCTCAAGCATTACTCAATGGTCCCGAACGGGGCGCCGCGATCGGTGGAGGTGCCCGATGAGCATGCCATTTTATGTTTCGCCCGAACAAGTAATGAAAGACCGTGCGGAGTACGCGCGTAAAAATATTGCTCGTGGTCGCGATCTCGTTGCGCTGGAGTGTGCAATCGGTGTGGTGATCGTCGCGGACAACGCGTCGCGCACACTGTCGAAGATTTCCGAGATCTACGACCGGATCGCGTTTGCAGCAGTCGGTAAGTACAACGAATTTCAGATGTTGAAAGTTGCGGGAATCCGCCACGCGGATATGAAGGGTTATTCGTATTCCCGCGAGGACGTCTCGGCGCGCGAACTCGCGTACGCGTACGCGCAGACCCTCGGGACGGTATTCACCCATGAAATGAAGCCGTATGAAGTCGAGTTATTGGTCGCCGAGGTCAGCGCGACTCCTGATGGCAACAACGAGCTATATCACGTGTTCTACGACGGCGTGGTTATCGACGAACAGAATTTCTCGGTGCTTGGCGGGCACGCCGAATCGATCACCGAGTTACTCAAAGCGCAGTACACCGAGAACCTGGAACTCGGAGCCGCGATCAAACTCGGCGCGAATGTGTTAGGTAACGGTGAAGCGGCGTTAACGTTCGAGCGTCTTGAGGTTTCGGTGCTCGATCGTGATCGCGGCCGCCGGACGTTCCGGCGAATCAAAGGCGATGAGCTGGTGCAGTTCTTAAGCTAACGCTCGGCTCCGGAGTCTGTGCACATGCCTGAACCAGAACAGAACCTGAACCAGAACTAACGCCACAACACTTGCACTAGCGGCCCGAACGCAACGAACAACAATGCAGCAGCGGTCACACGAAAGTACCAACGCGCTGGGTAACGCTTCCGGGCGTGTTCCTCCGGTGTCTCGTCGAGCACATCATCGACCGCGGTGACCAACAAGACGTAACTAGCGTCTTGGAGTTGGTCTTCGGGAACGAATACGCCGACTTCTGCCATCTCTCCTACCGTGAGCAAATACGGGTTTCCAATCACCGGGCGCAGCCGTACGTCGAAGCCTTCGTCAACGAGCCGGGCGCGCAGCACCTCCGCGTGGAAACCACCAACAACCGTGGTCAGATGTACCAGCGGCAGCGCCACGGATTCGGACATGGTGCCATTCTGGCCACAAGCATCCACCAACTGCAAAGTCTGCCGATCAAAGATGGAGGCACAGCCGTACACTGCGGCACCTACGATCGGCTTGGAGGGTTGGTGGATCGTCGCATCTTCGGACTCGAAAACGAGTACGGCGTGACCTGCACATTGCGGGGTCAACGACGCCTCAGCCCCGATGAGGTCGCCCGCTATTTGTTTCGGCGGGTTGTTTCCTGGGGTCGATCCAGCAATGTCTTTTTAGAAAACGGCGCCCGGCTCTATCTCGACGTCGGCAGCCACCCGGAGTACGCAACTCCGGAATGCGATTCGTTGCGTGATCTCGTGATTCACGACAAAGCTGGCGAGCGAATACTGGAAAGCTTGGTGCTGAGCGCCGAGCAACGCCTGCGCGAAGAAGGCATCCGCGGCGAGGTCTATCTCTTTAAGAACAACACCGATTCGGCGGGCAATAGTTACGGCTGCCATGAGAACTACCTGGTCTCGCGCGAAACCGACTTTGCCCAATCGACTGATGTGCTCATTCCATTTTTGGTGAGCCGCCAAATTTATGCCGGCGCAGGCAAAGTGTTGCAGACTGCACGCGGTGCGATGTATTGCATTGCCCAACGCGCCGAACATATTTGGGAAGGCGTCTCTTCAGCCACAACCCGTTCGCGCCCCATCATCAATACCCGCGACGAACCGCATGCCGACGCAGAACGTTTCCGACGATTGCACGTCATTGTCGGCGATTCAAACATGAGCGAATACACGACGTATTTGAAGTGCGGAGTCATGGCCATTGTGCTGCGCATGCTCGAAGAAGACAGTGGTCCTTGGCGCGACCTCACGCTCGAAAACCCGATCCGGGCAATTCGCGAGATCAGCCACGACATTACGTGCCGTCGCAAGGTGCGATTGGCGAATGGCCGCGAACTCTCCGCGTTCGAAATCCAATCCGAATACCTTGTGCGCGCCTTACGTTTCGCAAAACGCCATGGCCTGACTGATCAAGAACAGCTCGCGCTCGACATGTGGGAACACGTGATGACCGCAATCGAAACGGATCCGTTGAAACTTACGACCGAAGTTGATTGGGTCATGAAGTATCACTTGATTGAGCAATATCAGGCGAAACACGATCTCGCGTTGGCGAGTCCGCGCGTCGCCCTCGTTGATCTCGCGTATCACGACATCACCAAGACTCGTTCGTTGTATTCGATGATGGAGCGCCGCGGCCTCGTGGAACGCATGGTTACTGATGCCGAAATCACCACAGCAATGGACACCCCGCCCCAGACCACCCGCGCTCGTCTACGGGGCGCGTTCATTGCGCGGGCCAAAGAACGCAAGCGCGATTACACAGTTGATTGGGTTCACCTGAAGCTCAACGATCAAGCGCAGCGAACCGTTTTGTGTAAAGACCCATTCAAGAGTCGCGACGAACGGGTTGAGCGGCTCATAGCGAGTTTGTAAGCCGCCGCATAACGCTGGCTCCAGCACTAGTTACTGCGGGGACAGCACTAGCTTCGCAAGCCATGGTGTCGTTTCGCAATGGTGAGATCGTGGAGGTTCTGCACGAGCGACCCGGTCTCCAACGCGTGCAAGTGCAACTAGGCGGCGAGACTCCGGCGCGTGCTTATGTACTGACGGATCTCATTGGTCCGGTGTCCTTAGGGGATCGCGTCGTCGTCAACACGACCGCGGTGGAGCTTGATCTCGGCACGGGAGGCTGGCACATCGTGCATTGGAACCTCAGCCGTGAGGCGTGGCATAGCGATGGCGGCGGCCACATTATGAAGGCGCGTTATACGAGTGTGCAGCACAATGTCGCCACCGCAGAAGAAGAACATCAAGCGTTGCTCGAACACGTGACGAACATCGATGACATGCCGGTTGTCGTCGCCGGTCTTCACAGCCAAGTGGCGGGCATCGCGGCAGCGATGCGGACGCATTCGCCGCAGGCTCGTATCGCGTACATCATGACCGAAAGCGCAACCTTGCCAATCGTCATCTCGGATCTTGTTGTTGATCTGCGACGGCTGGGCTGGATCGACACTACGATTACCGTCGGCCAAGCATTCGGAGGCGACCTTGAGGCTGTGTCGATCTGGTCCGCGCTGTTAGTAGCGCGCGAGGTCGCTCGCTGCGATCTAGCAATTGTCGCCCCCGGGCCAGGAGTGGTCGGTACGAATACTGCACTGGGCACCACCGCCGTTGAAACCGGTACCCATTCAGATGCGGTTGGCGCCCTTGGTGGTCGAGCGATCGTTGCGTTGCGCGCGAGCGACGTTGACGCACGCGAACGGCACCGTGGGCTTTCCCACCATTCAGTGCACGCGCTGCACCTTGGCGCTCAGCGGGCTGCCACGATTGCGTTGCC
Organism: Actinomycetes bacterium; assembly: GCA_025360585.1. Taxonomy (GTDB): domain Bacteria; phylum Actinomycetota; class Acidimicrobiia; order IMCC26256; family PALSA-610; genus F1-120-MAGs023. The sequence continues at coordinate 9,981 of JANYBW010000060.1, forward strand.
CTCGGGCAGCCAGGGCCGTGCGATCGCGGTTGAAGTCGCGGCCGCACAACTGCACGAGCGTCACCAACTCGTATTCGTTGATATTCCGAACATCATTGAGATTTTCGCCACCGCGCAGCTCGACGTTTCTACGATGGGTCGGGCCGCTCGCGAAGACCCATGGATTTTTGCGTGCGCGGCCGCGGCCGGAACGTGCGCAGCAGCGCTGCTTCTCTAGGATCACCCAATGGCCGAGACGGTGAGCAAGGTGGAGCGCATACTTAATGTGCTGGCCATCTTGTTAGATACATCTCGCTTCTTGAGCCGCAACGAAATCACTGCGGCTGTGAGTGGGTATCCCGAAGGCGAAGCCGCGTGCCGGCGAGCGTTCGAACGCGACAAGGAGACGTTGCGAGCGATGGGCGTACCCGTCCTGACGCAGACGCAAGCCGACGGGGTTGAGGTGGGCTACCGAGTGCGCACGCAGGACTACTTCCTTGCAGATCTGCACCTCGACGACGATGAATCTGCGGCATTGCAACTTGCAGTAAGTGCCGTAGCGCTCGACGCGCATGCAGGCGCAGGCGCGCTCCTGAAGCTCAGTGGGGCGAGCGCTACCGAGACGCCCCTGATCGCAGCGCTGCCTAGCGTTCCCGCGCTCGCGGTGATCTTTGACGCGATTCGTCAACGGGCCCAATTGCTCTTCGAGTACCGAGGCACCGACAGAGTGGTCGAACCTTGGGCCCTACGATCGGCTCGCGGGCGTTGGTACCTGATCGCTTGCGATACCGCACACGGCGAACGCCGAACATTTCGAGCTGATCGCATCACGGGTACGGCCGTTGTGACCAACCCCGGGACGGTTGTGGTGCCCGAGGATGTGGATTTCGATGCCGTGATCCCGGATTCGCCGTGGGACCTCGGCGCGGGCGCGACCTTCGAAGCGGTGATCGCATTCGACCCTCCGCATCATCTCGGAGCGATTGAGCGCCTGGGCGACGACGCCACTTCCACGCCGAGCGCCGACGGCCGGATCATTGTGCGTTTCAACGCGACGAGCATTGAGGCGGTGCGTTCGTTCGTATTAGGATTTCTCGACCACGCTGAGGTGCTGGAGCCGCCCGAGTTGCGCGCCGACATCATTGCCTGGCTCGCTGCGTTCGCAGCGAAGCAGCCAAACGGCAAGTCGCGTCCATGAGTAATCCACGGCCAGTCGCAGATCGAGAAATTCAAAGAATCCTGGCGCTCGTTCCGTGGCTCGTGGCGCATCCCGGAGTGCAAAAGTCCGAAGTTCGTGAACGTTTCCAGCTTTCCGAAGCTCAATTGGAACGCGATCTCGAGTTGATGCTGATGGTCGGCGTGCCGCCGTATACGCCGGGCGATTACATCGATGTTGATGATGACGGCGACACCATCACGTTGCGGATGGCTGATTCGTTTCGTCGGCCGCCGCGCCTCACCGCGCCCGAAGGCCTTGCCGTACTCGCGGCTGGACGCGCTTTGGTTGCGGTGCCGGGATCAGATACCGATGGCCCGTTGGCGACTGCCCTCCTCAAGCTCTCCGCTGCGCTGGGAAATCCCGATGTCGATGTGAGCATCGGCGAACCTGAATACCTGAGCGTGATTCGCGCCGCAGTCGAAACCGCACACGAAGTCGAGCTCGACTATTGGACGGCGAGTCGCGACGTAGTGACCACTCGACGAGTGCAGCCGACCACAGTCTTTTTCGCCGAGGGCCAGTGGTATCTCGAAGCCTTTTGCCACGCCGCGAACGATGATCGACTTTTCCGCGTCGATCGCATTCGCGCTGCGCACACCACGGAAATCCGATTTCGTGCGCCAGCCGAATACGAACTGCGCGACGCCCTCTACCAACCGCGCGACGCCGACCCCACGTTTGCGCTCACCGTCGATCCTGCCCACCGATGGGTGGGGGAGTACTACCCAACGGAAGCAATCGAGGACCTCGATGCTGGGTACCAACGGATCGTGTTGAGGGTGAGCGAGTTGGCCTTTCTCGAACGCCTCGTTTTGCGCCTCGGTGCTGGCGTTACGGTCGAATGTTTGAGCGGAGCCAGCGAATTCTCAGGTGCATGGTCCGCAGCGCGGGTCCTTTCCCGCTACGGTGCCTGAGGGCGTTAACGACTCAATCGACGCCGAGCACTCACACCGAGCACTCACACCGAGCACTCACACCAATCCACGAACCACGAAGCTTTGTCGGTATGGCTCCGATGAATGTCGGGAATGCGCAACCACACGATGGACTCTCAAAACCTCGAGGAATTCCCCGCAACGGACTTTCCAGCCCCGGCTGACTCCAGCGAGATCTTGCCGAATGAAGCAACCAAGGGGCGTCGCAAGCGCTCGAACGCGACCCGCCAGACAATCGAGTGGGGACTCCTCATCGTCGGCGCCATCGTGCTCGCGCTGGTAATTCGCGGCACCTTGGTTCAGGCGTTTTACATCCCATCAGAATCGATGGAACCGACGCTGCACGGCTGCCGCGGCTGCCACAACGACCGGATTTTGGTTAACAAACTTGCCTACAAATTCCACGACGTACACCGCGGCGACATTGTCGTCTTTACCAAGCCGCCGAAAGAAACCGCCAACATTAACGATCTCGTGAAGCGAGTTATCGCGTTGCCCGGCGAAACTATCGAAGCGCGCGACGACGCGATCTATATCACCAGAGTTGGTCAAAGCGAAGCGCAGAAACTCGATGAGCCTTACGTGAACAAGACGTGTGTCGATTCGCATCAGGTTGCGAACAACTTGACGAAGACCACGCTTCAGCCGGGTTACTACTTCGTGATGGGCGACAATCGTTGCCAATCCCAAGATTCACGCGTCTTCGGACCGATCGCCGGCAAAACGATTGTCGGCCGCGCCTTCGTACGCATCTGGCCACTCAGCCGCTTCAAATTCCTATAGCT
>JANYBW010000073.1 GCA_025360585.1 Actinomycetes bacterium
GGGGTTCGAGGATCGATTGTCACGGCGTCACGCTACGAGTCGCTGCGAAGCCGCGCCGAACGCTCGGGTGCTCTCGCTCAGAAGCAGCTTCTTAGATGGCGCGCCAAAAGGCGACGGGTTCTGGCTGATCTCGACGAAGCGGGGCGCCGTCCGTGGCCCGAACGGCCCCGGAGCGCAGTGACGAGAGCGCGAAACTGGATTCTTGCATCGGATTACCTCTCACCTATCGGCGCGCGTTCTTAGGACGGGTTCGGTTCCACGGCCAACGACGGCCAACTCGGCACGCCGACTGCGGCACTATCGCGACACACCGATCGATACGGGCACCGACCGCACGTCTCGACGTCCGAAACGCCGATGAATTCGGAGTCGCGGATCGCAATGACCGTCTCGCGTAGCTGGTGCTCAACGAATTCGAGATCGTCGGCGTCGGGCTCCCATGGGTCCGGATCGTCGGTGACTTCGGCCGCGAGATATTCGTAACGCAGGCGCAGGCGCGCCTCTGCTGCAACCGCTCGGGGCGCGAGTACCCAAACCTGCACCCACGCCCGCGGGTCGTTGTGGAGTTCGAGCGCAGATTTCGCGCCGCTTTTGTAATCGCGGATGTCGAGGATGCCGTCGTGGACCCAAACCGCATCGAGTCGGGCGGATGCGAGGAACATCGGGACTGGCTTGTGGTGGTAGCGGGCGCGTTCTACTTCGTGATGGCCCCGCACCGCCTCGGCGACAGGGTCGACGATTGCGCTCGGGCAGCGCTCCTTATGGCGCCGCATCATCGAACGCATTGTGTCGGTGTCGCAGTCGTGATCGCTCAGGACCGTCGCAACGTATTCGTCGGATTGGCAACCGAGTTGTTCATGGACGAAGCGCAGAACCGCATGGAGGCGAAGCCCCTCATCATTGGATAAGCCAGTGTCGCTACCGGGGAGGCCAAGCACGTGACGCAAGAGATATCGGCGCTCGCAGCGATGCCACGTTTCGATCGAGGTGGGCGTGATCGCAACGAGATCCGCAATGAGTTTCCTGGGCTTGTTCATCGGCGACGAATCGATTCGAACGCTGGGCATTTCCAAACGAATGGACAATCGTTGCATTCAACGCCAGTTTGGAGGCCACCGATCTGGGCTGCGGCTCGAATCACCGCGAGTCGGCTTGCGAGCCAGGCCATCGCGGGTTCGATGAAGTCGTCCAGTACAAGCCTCTGCGAGTCGAGTTCCAGCGCCAAGAGATCGGTAGCAACCAGTTCAATGGGGGTTTCTGCAAAATGTTCATGCAGTAGGAGCGCGAGCGCGTAAACGTCGTTGATTCGAACCGTAGGAGTCCGGGCCGCAGCACGAAGCGAACGAACCTGAATCGAGTGATCCGCGAGTTCAACGACGATTCCCGGATTCGCTCGAAGCTGCACTCCGAATTCGGGAAAGTCTTTGAAACGGTCGACATCAATCGTTCGCGCGTTCGTAGTACCGAATAGGGCGAGGTACCCATTCGCAGCGGCGCGATACACGGCGCGTTCCTCCTCGAACAGATCTTCGGGGTCCGGGAAATCTTTAGGAGTAGGCCGTCGCAGCTCGCTGTGAGCGAGCGAGATATCGCCGCGCAACCGAGTCATGATTTGAAAGCGGGGATTGGCGACGAACCGACCTTGATCGCCGGCCAATCGTCGACGAAGGCGTTCCGCGCACCCAGGATCGTCGCGCAGATCCCACGGGCTCACGACGGCAAGTTCTTCCACGTCGGCCAGCGTACGCGCGGACAGTGTCGTCGTTTGTAGTTGCAATGCCCGTAGATTCAAGCAATGCGCGCAAGACGGAAGCTGTATTGGTTACTTGGTGGGGTCGTCGTGTTCGTTTGGCTCATCGCGGCAGGCATCACGGTTTTAGGGGCGCGCAAAGAGGCACAAGCCGGGCTCGATCGGCTTGAAGCTGCCCGTTCCGAGCTCACGCCCAAGGACCTCTTGCGCGGCAAAGGCGAAGCCGTCTTGCGTGAGGCGCAGGCACATTTCGTGAAAGCGCACGATTCTGCATCCCAGTGGTTCGTGAAACCACTGGAGTTCATTCCGATTTTGGGCGCGCAGTTCCGTTCCGTCGATTCTTTGAGTGGCGGCGCGGTCGCGATCACGAAAGTGGGCGCGACGTCGCTTCATGATGCTCGTGCGATCATCGATGCAACTGAGCACCCCAAGGGCGCCGCTCGAGTCGAGCTGATTCGCAAACTGGGAGGTGTCGCAGCGGCGGCGCACCGAGATCTCAAAGGCGTGAGCCTTGGGCCGCAACGATTTTTGATCGGCCCACTCGGCCGAGCGCAGCACAAATTTGCGGGGAAGCTGAATGAACTCCGCACAACGGTTGGCGACATGGTCGATGCATCAGCTGGCCTCGCGGATTTTTTCCAAGGTCCCCGGCGTTATCTTGTGGTCGCGGCGAACAACAGCGAAATGCGGGTTGGTTCTGGTGCGTACCTTTCGCTCGGGGAGCTTGTGGTCCGCAATGGATCGTTGAAATTGGGAACCATGCGGTCTGCCAATGATCCAAATATCGTCCCGAAAGTCACCGTTTCTCCAGCCAAGTACGACGCTGATTTTGGCGCCCGGTTCGGAGTGTTTAACCCCACCAAGGATTTCCGAGAACTCAGCCAGTCAGCTCGTTTCGATGCTGTTGCGCCACTGGCGATCGACATGTGGAATTCTCGAGGTGGCCCACCGGTCGATGGCGTCTTGGTGCTTGATCCCGTTGCGTTGCAAAACCTGTTGCGGGCAACCGGGCCAGTAACTGTCGATGGGGTGCAGTACTCCGCCGACAATTTGTTGAGCGAAATCTTTGTGGATCAATATCGTGCGTTGCAAAACACGACAATCGACACGACGCAGATTGAACGCCGCGACAAATTGTCGAAGATCGCTCGAGCCGCGATCCAACAAGTAGACAAAGGTTCTTGGAAAACGATTGAACTGTTCGACGCGCTCCGGGCGGCCACGGTTGGTCGACACATCCTGGGTTGGTCACCAAATTCGGTCGAGGAAAAAGGTTGGCGCGGCGCGCACGTTGGCGGCGTGTTTCGGGCTGACGCGATGATGATGTCGATCCAAAATGGGGCGGGCAACAAACTCGACCAGTTTCTTACTGCTGATGCAACCGTCGCGACGACGCACAATAAAAATGGCAACACCGATATTGTCATCACGACTGTCTTGAAGAACGCGATCCCGTTGCCGATCCAGCAATTTCCTGCGTACGTCATTGGTCCCTACGTTTATAACCCGACTGGTGAGGCAGGGAAATACCAGGGCGAATTCACAGTCGAACTCCCGAGGCTTTCACGAAACAACGCGTTGTTGGTTGCTGGCCGCGAACAGGGGTATGCGGTAAGCGGACGTGACGGACCAGATCATCGAGTGGTGTCAACCTCGATATCCATCAAGGCGGGCGAGACCCTCACGATCACGACCAAACTCAGCCTGCCCAGAGGCGTTCATTCGATGGAGATTTTGCCAACCAGCCGGGTCTTGTTGCCAAGCTTGGGTCGACCCGCGACGCTGTATACCTACCAAGCCGAACGCTGGGACGACACCAAAGGTCACCGCGTGCATTGGTAGGCATAAACCGTGGCTCGGCGGCCGTGTAGAGGCGCTTTGGTGACGCGACCTCGCTGCGGGTCACATTTGTTGGATCTGATCCAAGTTTCACGGCTTCCCACTGGACACGGCCCATAGTGACCGGTTACACTCCGTGATAATTCGTCTCTCCCTGGAAGGAACTCACGGATGAAAAAGAAAGCACTTCGTTTCGCGGCAGCTGCTGGGATTGTCGGCGCAGCGCTCATTCCGAGCGCGGCGGCACACGCAGACTACGGAACCGTTGCCCCAAACAATAACGGTGGCGACCCGGGTTCGAACTCTGGCGGATTGCCCAACACGGGTAGCGACGCCATGGGAATCACCCTGGTCGGCGCAGGTCTTGCTGCCGGTGGCGTTGTGTTGGTTCGCGCCAACCGCCGCCGCACTGCAGCTGCCTAGTTACAACTCGCTCAGAACTTCCAAACTTGAAGCGGCGCCAATGGCGCCGCTTCGTCGCGCTCTAAGCAAGTTTATTGCGACCAATCAAAATACCGGATGCTTCGGAAAATTTGCGGTGATTTACGAGGGCAGCGCAGCGCATCGCAAACGAGTGGGTTCGGTGTTAGTTCGGTTCGTTGATTTCGTCGTTGGGGGTTGCCGCGACGCCGAAATGCTGGCGTTCAGGAATTCCGGCGTCGGGTGAAGACCCTCGCGCTGGGCTCTGAAATACTGCCGCGATCGTGCGCATGAGAATGACCAGGTCGTGCCAGAGGGACCAGTGCTCGATGTAATGGTTGTCGAATCGAACGCGTTCTCTCAGCGAAGTCTCGCCCCGTAGCCCATGGACTTGTGCCCAGCCAGTGAGCCCGACGGGGAGCCGATGACGATCTCGATACCCGTACACCTCGTCGTTGAATTGCTCGACGAGATAGCCACGCTCGGGCCGGGGCCCAACGATGCTCATATCGCCGCGCAAGACGTTCCAGAGTTGCGGGAGTTCGTCGATGCTGGTCCGGCGAAGGAACCACCCGATGTTGTGATAGCTGCCTTCAGCGGTGTTGAAAGCGTCATCGACGTGATCCACGGGCAGCGTGCGGAACTTCAGGACTTCAATTTCTTCGCCGTGTTGTCCGATACGACGTTGGCGGAACAGGATTGGGCCAGGACTCGCGATTTTGACTGCGAGCGATGTCGCCGCCATAACCGGCAGGGAAACCAGCAGCATGCTTCCCGCAACTACGATGTCGAGCGCTCGTTTGAACCGCCACGCCCATCGCTGGAGCGCAGCCTGGCGAACCCGATAGACGGGAATTCCCCAAAGATCATCGACGTCGGAACCACGCGGTGCGACACCCACCTCAAAGAAGCGCGGCACAATGTGCACCTGTACTGCCCGCAACATGGCGGTGCGCAACACGGTGACGAGGTCGGCTTCTCGCGTGGGTCCGAACGCAACAATGACGCGCCGGGCGCGATGTTCGGAAACGACGTCGGGGAGCCGCGCGATTTCACCAAGCAGCGGCCCCGGGAGATCCGGAAACGGAGCGCCCACGAAGCCAATGAAATCCAACCCAAATTCAGGGTGCATTTCGATGACCTCGGCAAGCTCGATGCCAACGTGGCCACTTCCGGCGATGACCGTGGGTTCGCGGAGCCCGCGGCGGCGCCAGCTGCGAATGGCCGCGTAACTGAACATCCTCATGATGACTACGACAGGAACAAACACCGCGGCAACGAGTAGCGCCGATGAATTGCGGCCACTGACCGGAGCTGCTGCCAGCGCGGCGACGCCGACGGCGGCTGCGAGTCGTGGAGCGTCATCAAGTGCGCTCAGGGTGCATCGCAGGCGGTAGGAGCCAATCGCTATGAGGCCCAAGGCGGTCAAGCCAGCAAAGACGGCTGTGGTGGCTGAACTGGGCCTTACGGCAAACGCGGCGATCATGATGGCGAGTGCGTCGCCGACTCCGACGGCGGCTACTGCGAGGGCAAGTCGGCGCCGCAGCGTGCCCGGCGTAAGCCGCGGTTTGGTTCCGACCACTCGCAGCGCGCGAGGAATCGACCGGTCTCCCGGGCGTTCTCCGCGCATAAAGGGTGAAGTTGGAACTGTCACGGTCCCCCGAACCATCCATCACTGAGGGTGGGGGCTCATTCTTCTCCGCGCGCAGGCATCAATGCAAGGTGCAGATGCATCCTTTTCCAAGAATTGTTACAGATTTGTTGTACAAGTCCTGGCTTAAGTCGACCGCGAGCCGTGACGATCTTTTGGAATCACCACTCAGAGTGGGACAAAGGGATCGAACTATGCGACGGTACGCGCGAATATCCAGAGTCTTGATTGCAACTGCGATGCTCTCAGCCGTCGCGGTTCCTACAACGGAAACTGGGGCATTGGGCTCGCCGGGACGGAGGCCCGTCCTTCGGGCATCCGCGGCAGCGGTCGCTGTGGCTGGCGCTACCGGGACTCTTAAACCTTTCGCGACCAACGGATTGAGTGGTGTGGGCTTCGGATTTTCGCAAGGGTCGGGCCTGCTCTGGGAGTCTGTCGCCCAGCAGGCGGCTGACCTTGATGGGATGGTCGCCGCCGGTGCTTCATGGGTTGGAGCCGATATTGACTGGCCTTCGATTCAGGCTGGTGGGCCCAATGCTTGGAACTGGCAACCAACGGATCGACTGATCAATGCAGCTCGAAGCCGCGGCCTCCAAGTTTTGGCGACCGCTGACTACACGCCGGTTTGGGCTCGTCCCGCGAATACCTCAGACAAACATGCTCCGAACGATCCTGCGCAATTCGCGACGTTCGTGCGTGCCGCGGCTACCCGCTACGCCGCAAACGGGGTACACGCATGGCAGATATGGAATGAGCCCAACACCGCAGCTTTTTTCCAACCGCACCCGGATCCCCAGGCGTACGCGCAACTCCTCATCGCGGGCGCGGACGCAATTCATAGCGCCGACCCATCGGCGGTGGTCATGAATGGTGGTCTTGCTCCAGCCGGCAACGTTGCGGGCCAAACGATCGCGCCCAACGATTTTCTGATCCAGATGTATGCAGCGGGTATCGGCGGTCATGTGAACGCGATATCGATGCATCCCTATAGTTTTCCGTATTCGCCGACCACGCCCGCGACATGGAATCCGTTTTATATGTTGGGCTATACACACCTGATCATGACGGCATTCGGCGATGCTGGACTTCCGATTTGGGGCACGGAGGCAGGATTCGGCACCGGCCAGGATGCTCAGTCGCTGAGTGAAGCCATGCAGGCCGTTCGGATGAAGGAGTTGGTGGTGGCATGGAAACAGCTGCCGTTCGCGGCGAAGCTTTTCGTGTACGGCTATCGCGACACCTTGGCGGGTTCAACCTCGGTCTGGGACAACATGGGGATGGTGCACCGCGACTTCTCAACGAAGCCAGCGTTCGCGGCGTTTCGTAGTGCAGTTACTTCTGCACCCACTCCGCCGGTGAGCGGTCATCATCGCCGCGCGTGTGTCCGGAATTCTCCTGGGCGCCGCCTCGGTTCGCGCGGTTGTAGCTAACGGCTCAGAACGCGTTGTACAGCGCAATGTATTTTTCGGTCACTACCGATATCTCGTATTGAGCAATGGTCTGCGCGGTACCGAGACTCAAACGAAGTCGCTCAGCGGGATCGCAGAGTGTGACCATCGCGGCGCAGAGATCAGCTGGGGCGTTCGTTTCGGTAACGATGCCGCATTCTTGGTTCAGTACCTCGGCACCTCCCGCGCTGATCGGCGCGATGCAGGGGACTCCACACGCGAGCGCCTCAAGTAACGAATTCGAAATTCCTTCACGGTCGGAGGGCAACACGAATCCGTCTGCGGCGTGTAAATACGGGCGTACGTCCCCGACGTTGCCGACGAACGTGACTCGGTCTTGGATTCCGAGCGTGACCGCCTGTTGACCCAACGCATCGGTCTGATCCTCGAGATCTTCTCGGCTTCCTCCCACAATCAAGAGCCGCGTCGCCACGTTTGCGTGAGTCGTAATCAATAACGCCAAGGCATCAAGCAACGTGTCCACGCGTTTCAACCTTCGAAGGTGTCCGCAATATACAAACAGGACTGTGGCGCCATCAATCGCGAGATCCTCGCGGGCGGTCGCCTTTTGCTGCTCGGTTCGTTGCGGGAAGTCTCCGAGATTGATCGGCGTTGGGATGATCGTTTGGGCGAGCTCCGGCGCGCACCCAGCGAGCTCATCGGCGATTTTGTGTGAAAGCGCGACGCTTCTGCCGCGTCGCAGAGCTACTCGCCGGAGCAAGACCCAGGGCCGTTTCACCAATGATTGTGGGCCGAGCGTGTCGGTGGCGTCGCCGTAGCCGGCCCACACCATCACCGTTTTATTACTCACCCCTCCAAGCAGGGCCGATACCGCGAAATCGGGATACATGATCGCGGTCAGCGCATCAATGCGGCTGCGGTGGCGCAGAAGCCACCATCCAACGCTGGCGACGAAGGCCTTCATCGCCCAGCCGTTGCGCGAAGCCGGGCCGAATCGAACGACGCGAATTCCATTGAGTGTCTCGCTGGCCGCCCAATTCCGATCGAGACGTTGGGTGAGAACGGTAACGGAGTACCCCTTCGCCAACAGCGCCTGGGCTTGGTTGTGAGTTTGGCGAGTCGTGCCTCCGGTCGAAGGAAAATAGTCGGGGACTGCAAACACACAATGTCGCGACGGTGTCATGTAGTTGCCGCCGCTTCTTCGACGACGGCGCGCATCGAGGATCGGAACACCTCAGGTCGAAATTGCTGCGCGTGGAGAGCAATCGTCTGAGCATCGAATTGTTGAGGCTCAAAATCGCGCAGCACCTCTGCGAGAGTCGAGATTGCATCGTCGCTTTCGGGATACAACACGCCCGTCGTGAGCGGCGCGACGGTATCGAGCGCGCCTCCCGCGCTCAACGCGATCACCGGAGCGCCACACGACTGTGCTTCGACCGGCATGATGCCGAAATCTTCGCGACCGGGATAGAGGAACGCTCGGCATTTCCGGTAGTAATCGCGCAGGGTTGCGTTGTCAGTGGCTCCGACGAAGCGTACGTTTCGAGCCGTGCCAGCAGCAGTTCGGCACGCAGGCATCGCTCGTCCATCGCCGGCAACGATGAGTTCAACTCCGGCGCGAACCGCTGCCGCGATTGCGATTTCGGGATGCTTGTACGGCACTAGGCGTCCGGCCAGCAAGTAGAAATCTTCACGGTCGATGGCCGTGTCGAGGCTAAAAAACTCGGTGTTTACTGGCGGAGCGATGATTGTCGATGCTCGACCCCACCATCGTTCTATTCGGCTCGCGACTTCGGAGCTATTGGCAACGATGTGGTGCAAACGTTGTGCGCTACGCCGGTCCGCGCGGCGTTGAGTCGCGGCGAATGCTCCGAGCATGGCGCGCCCCAGCTGGCCACCGATCTCATCGGAGCGCATTGAAGGATCCCAGAGCCAACGCGCGGGTGTATGCGTGTACGAAACGACGGGAGCGTTGCTGCGAACTCGATTAGCGAATTGGTGATGGCTCGTGACCACGACGTCGTAGTCATTGAGATGCCGACGCGCCGCGGCGAACGGAAGCAACGGCAAGAGGTGCGCGTAGTTATCGCCACCTCGGTAGAGGCGCTGTAGCAGTGGGTCCGGGCGAATATCTGCGTCGGCTAACGCTCCGCTCATCGTGGTTCGATCGGCAACGGCGCAATAGACGGGTGCGTTGGGCCAGAGCAGATGGAGCTGCTGGACTACCCGTTCCGATCCTGCGTCGATCGTGAACTTCTCGTGCACGATCGCAACTCGCAAGGAGCTGGGCATTGCGCTCGGTTACCGTTCGTAGGTGTCGCGCTTGTTTACCGTTGCGCCGTTGAGAACAACCCCAATGATCGATGCACCCGTCCGATCGAGCGCTTCGATGAATTGTTTGGTCGTGCGTTTCCGGGTGGTTTCAGAATCAAGGACCAACAACGCCGCGTCGCATTGCGCAGCCACAGCGAGCGCATCCGCATAACCCGCGCCAGGCGGAGTATCGACGATCACGAGTTCGGCAGTATCGAGAGAATCAAGGACCTGTCGGAACTCCCTACCTCCGAGCGCCGCCACGGTGTCCGCAACCGGCGAGCCACTGGGCATCAACTGGAGATTCGAGTGCCCGTCGACGCGGTGCAGAGTCTGGGCGAGCGGCATGCCGCGGAGCGCATCTGAGAGGCCTGGTTCTCGATCAGTCCGGAGGCGCAGGTGCAGCACGGGCCGCCGCAGATCGGCGTCGACCAGTACGACTTGCGCGTCGACGGCGACCGCTGATTCGGCCAAGTGCATCGCGCAAAAGGACTTGCCGGCGGCGGGGTTCGGGCTGAGCACCGCAATCGTGCGCGGCCGGCCGGAACCTTCTAAGAACATGAGGTTCGTGCGCAGGGTCCGGAATGCTTCGACGACTTCTGGGCCGCGACCCCGCGGCACTAACGCGAGTACCGGGAGGCCAGTCAGTTCCGTGATCGCTTCAACATCGGTTGCCTTCGAAACTCGGTCGCTGAACGCATGCACAAGCACGAAGCCCTCGCTGGCTACGACGAACGCGATCAACAGCGCAAGGACTCCATCACGAATTGGCGACGGCGCAACGGGTTCGCCGTTGTTGTCGAGGGTCGCGGTGCCCTTCAATCGGATGACTCCCAAACTGACGGAGAACGGATGTTCCAGCGTGAATTGCGCTTTGGTTTGTTCTTCGATGCGATTTTTTATTTCTTGTTCCGCCGGGGTGCCCTTCACTGCTGGTTGCTTCGCGTATGCGGTGTACGCGGTGATCGAATCTTTGATTTGCTGGATCAGCGCGTCGACTTCGGATTGGGCCGTATCGATGCTCGATTGTTGCAACGCTTTGGCGTACGCATCAGCTTCAGCGAGTGCCTCGGTGGTCGAATGCGCGCTCGTCTTGATCAAGATGTTGCCGGCGAACGATACGGTGACAACCTCGAGGCGCGACCGTAATTCGTCTGCATTGATCCGCAGTTTCCCCGTCTTGACCGCCTGCACCGCGACGGCTTGTGATTGCAGCGTGAACGTTTCGTTCGCGACCCGGATGGCCAAGGTATTGGGGTCGATGCCAATACCTTTGTCGACCTCTGGAGCAACGTTGACGAGGTAGGCCGCTACGTACGTATTCGGCTGATGCCGACTCCAGCCGTAGACACCGCCACCAACGATGGCGGCGATGAGCAGAATCCGCCACCAGTTGGCCGCGATGGTGCGGAAGTGGTCAGCTAGATCCATGAAGGTTGGAGTGTATGTGCCGATACGGCCCTCGCAGTGCAACGTTGACACGAAATTCACCGCTACCCTCGCGGGCTGTGCAAGCCGTTGACCGCCATACGTCGCGAACTTCGTCTCGCGACGGTCTTGCGAACGCTGCGGTCGTTGCCGTAACGATCGGCATGGCGCTCTGCATCGGGTTTGCGATAGCCGACCCTGGCGCCAATCGAGTGTTCGGTGGGGTAGTCGGGGCTATGCCGCTGATCGTGCTGGCGCTGGTCGTCATCCCGATACTGGTAGCGATCGCTCATCGACCACAACGCGGGGCGTTGCTGTTGGCTGCGCTCGTGCCCTATTACGGACTCCTGATCATCGTGAAATCGCGCCCACCGTTCGCCTACGGCTGGAAGGAAGCGCTGGCGCTTTATACGCTCGCGTGGAGTCTCCAAAAGACCCCGAAAAAGCAGCGGCTTCGGCGACCGTTGCCGTTGGTGATGCAGCCTATTTTGTTGTACGCGTCGGTGGGGGTGGCCTGGGTTGTTGTGAATCGTTCTGTCCAGGCGGTCGTCGGAGTCAAGGTCAACTTCTTTTGGTTGGTCTTGGGGATCATCTTGTGGCGGACACCCCTAAATACACGCGATCGCGATCGTTTGGTTTCGATCTTGATGGCCGACGCGTTGATCACGTCCGTGATTGGCATTGCTCAACAAGCCGTTGGGCACGTGTATCTACAAGGCCTCGGATATAGCTACAACACGAACATTCGGTTCACGGGGTCGTTTCTGCGTTCGTTTTCAACCATGGACAATCCGTTCAACTTCGGCTTTTATCTAACCTTCGCGTTGTTGTTCATCCTGCCGCACTGCTTGGACGATCCGCGCCGCACTCGAAACTGGCTGTTCATGTTGTGCTCGCCAGTCGTGCTTGCGGCATTGATATTTACGTTCGTTCGCGGCGCATGGCTCGCACTCGCGGTCGGGTGCGCGTACCTCGCAGTCCGGCGGTATCGAGTGTTTTTCCTCGCGGCGCCGTTCATTGTCATCGCCCTATTTGTGCTGCCGGGAAACTTTTCGAATTCGGCGTTGGCGTCGGGGAGCTTGCAGCAACGACAACAAGGCTGGGCCCAGAACCTCAACAAGGCGGTGGCAAAACCGTTCGGCAACGGTATCGGCACCACCGGGGCGTCTGGATTCAAAGCTGCGGCAGTTTCGAAAGACGTGGTGAACGTCTACGAACCAGATAACCAATATTACAAGGCGTTATATGAGCTTGGAGTTTTTGGGGTCTGGTTCTTACTGTTGATGCTCGGATCGATTTTTCGCGCCGGGCGTGAGCACGAACGAGGGCTGCACGGTGAGCAACGTGCGTGGGCGATGTCGTTGTCCGCGTACATTCTTGGCGCGATGGTCGCAGGAACGGTTTCGACTTGGTTCGAGATATTTCCGAATGATTTGTATCTCTGGTTCATGCTGGCTGTCGTCGTCTCGATGACGAAAACATCGGAGCGCACATCTACCGCGTTGGTCTGAGCGCGCTTTCGCTGCGGAAGCAAGGCAGCGGTGTCCAGACCTATGGCCGCGAGCTCATGAGTGGATTTGCTGGCGCCGGCGCCGACTGGCGGTTCATTGCAAAAGTAGGTCGGGACGCTCCAGATCTCGGTCGGCATATCGAGTGCCTCGTTGCTCCTTCTTGGGTCCGCGGCGGACTCAGCCGTAAAATTGCTGCGACGCGCATGCGCTTTCCTGATGTCCATGTTGTCCACGGAATCGACACTGACCAACCCCTGAACTCGCGGTGTCCGACCGTCTGTACTGTCCACGATCTGGCATTGTTCGATGTGCCGTGGGCCTTTGCCGCGGGCCGGGCTATCGCGAAAAGACGCTTGGTCGCAGCATCGATTCGCTCGGCCGACGAACTGATTGCAGTCTCGCAGTTCACCGCGGACCGAGTTCGGGCTCGTTTCGGGCGAACGTGTTCGGTGATCCACGAAGCCGCGGGCCGCGAATTCGCCCCCGCGCAGGACACCGAGGTTCGAGCGATCCGGATGAAATACGCATTGCCGGATCAATTCGTGTTGTACCTCGGCAATCACGAGCCGCGCAAAGATATTGCGTCGCTCGCGCAAGCATGCTCGCTTGCTTCGATTCCGCTGGTCGTCGGAGGGGGCGCAATCATCTTCGGGTCCGCGATCCCGAATGTTCGTACCCTCGGATACATCCCGGCCGAGGACCTCGCTGCATTGTACGGAGCGGCGACCGTCGTTGGATACGTGGCTCGTTATGAAGGTTTTGGGCTCCCGCCCGTCGAAGCGATGGCTTCAGGTGCATGCGTCATGGCGACTCGAGTCGGTGCCTTGCCCGACATTGCGCGAGAGGGGATTGAGTTTGTGCCGCAGGGTTCGCCCCATGCGCAGGCTGCGGCGTTGCGGAGACTTCTCAATGATGGTGCCTTACGCGAACACCGGCGTGACCACGCATTGCAAGAGGCGGCCATGCTGACTTGGCGCAAGACCGCCGACGCCACGATGGCGGTCTACCGATCTCTACTCTGAATCCGCGATTTCGGTAACCAACCACTTACCGCTTCGGCATGTGGAACATTTGCGGACGCTGAGTCATTCGCCAGACGGTGATTTGTTCACCGTTCGCGATCGGGCTGGTGTAGATGATGTCGGAGCGGCAGACGGTGAACATAATTTTGTCGGCGGCTCCAAAAAACGGCTCGAAGCGGAAGCCACATTCAGGGGTGGATACATCGGGCCCGCCACCTTTTTCCAATGGATATCGATCAACAAGGTGGGACGACTTGACGTAGTAACCAACGTGAGCCTGGGCGAGGAAATCTGCGACTCGATTGCGTTCGAGCGCGTCCAAAAATTCGTGGGAATTGACGATGCCTTCGAGCTGCACGACCGGGCGCTCGATGAGGTATCCAAACGCTCCCGCTCGATCGCCCATCGCGAGAACGGCGTTGTGAGGCAGGAGTTTGCGCAGCGTGAGCGCGGCGCGGGCGTTTTGACTATAGAAGTTTTCGCTGCCGTTTGCTTGTGGCGCTGTGAGATATCCGAGCACTGCACCGAACACGACGGCCCCGATCACGATCAAAGAACCTATAGATTTTGTCGGACCGGAACTCGCCACGCGACGTGATGGCGTTCGCAATCGCTGAGCAAAGAGTGAGTGCAGAATCAGCCCCGGAGCGAGCAACAAAATAATGAACGAGTTGTAGAAGTACCACGGCCATTGTGGCCAGCTGGACTGCGAATCGAACAAGGTCGTCGCGGCGAACTCGGCGAGCCACAACACCACGAGGAGTTCCGAAAGCGCTTTGGTTCCGAGCGATGGGTGTTTGCGGCCGCGCGGCCATTTCGTCAGTACGAATGCGACGGCGACTATCAAACCAGATACCAAGCCGATGCCGACGATGATGGGCAAGGTGCCCGGTTTGGTGAAATATTGCTCGAGCGCGTAGTGCTGGTCGCTGCCGCCGCCGAGTGCTTTGGCTCGGCTCGACACCGTAAGAACGTTTCCTAGCCACGCTCGATCAATGATTCCGATCGCCGCGACAACGGCAACTGGAGCCGCGATGAGCCGTGCGATGCTCCACAGGCGAGTTCGCAGCGTGGCGTTGGTGCGTATTGCGATGTAGGCGGCGACTGCGATCACCGTGATGAGAGAATCCAGGCGAGTGAGCGCGATTAGCGCGAAGAGCGCGCCGAAACGTGTAGTCGAAGTTCGCGTGGCGGTTGCGGTGTCGATGGAAGTGACTACGCAACGGATCGCGATGAGCAGCAACGGCAGCAAGAGCCCGGTCTCGACTCCCGCAAACGGCGTGCTTCTTGGAAATGCGATGGCGTATATCGCAATTGGAATGGCACCAATTGCAAACGCAACCGATGCATCGAGAGTTCGAGCGATGGTCGCGACCTCGCGTAGTGCGCCGATCCACAGCAATCCGGCGATCCCTTTGAAGACCGGCATGGGCGAAAAGGGACTGCGAAAAACCGCGGCGACGCCGATGGCAATCACCATCCATAACGGGTGGTAGCCGTTCGTTGTGTGGATACCGTCCCAGGTGCTGCCGCGTCCTGCCACGACGTTGCGCGCAATGCCGAAGTAGTAGTACGCGTCGTCTACGAATAATCCGGGTTTTGCGAGCGTATTCGCGGATGCGACCTTGGCGATTTGTGCCGCAGCCGCCGCGCCGCCCGCGCACAAAAACGGTAGTTGCGATCGGCTCAGGCGCGTCAGAACAAAACTCCGCTTCAACCGCGTGTGCGCTTGGCGCGCATCGGATCGAGCAGTTTCGCGGCGATGATGTCATCGTAGTGCCGCTGGCCCACAGTGACATCGAGCCATGCCGATTCCGCAGGGAGTACCGCGAACCTGAGTTGGCGCCGGCGGTGGCTGAACAACGAGATGAGCCCCATGCCCATGCAACTCAATCCCACGGATATGAGCAATGTGTCGCCGGCACCAGTCGCGGCGAGGTGAGTCGGTGGGGCTCCGGTCGTGGCCGCAGGGGCTGCGGTCGTGGCGACTGATCCCGCGACGACATTGAGGGTCGCCGTCATGGAAGGGTGAATTGAGCAATGAATCCGAAGTTGCCCTTGCGCCGGGGCGATCGTCGTGAAATCAACGCCTGGTTCCAGATCGAGTGAATCGAACGAACCATCGTCAGCCACGATCCGGTGTTTGGTATTGCCAGCGTTGTGAAAGAGCACCTTGGTGCCTGTCGAAATGGTGATGGCATCGGGCGAAATGTTGTAATCGCGAATTTGTACGATGGTTGGAGCTTCGGTGGGGTTGTTCGGAGCGGCCGATAGTGGCGGGCTGAAACCACCGATCACGACGCTCGCTAACGCGGTCGCGGCAAGGACATGCCAGTGATTACGCCAGTGATTGTGCCCGTGTTTGTGCCAGTGATTGTGCCCGTGTTTGTGCCCGTGTTGTGCGCGCGCGCGATCCGCGAAAATCATGGCCCTGCTCCTTCGAGTCCGACAGTACCAAGTGCCGATGCGAGTTCCCCGCCTACACTCCGCAGGGTGCGAATCGCGATTGGCGCCGATCATGCTGGCTTCGAACTCAAAACGCTGCTCATTGCCCATTTGGAGCGCGCGGGTCATGCGGTAACCGATGTCGGAACGTTCGGTACCGACCGTTGCGACTACCCGCCGATATGCGCGACAGTTGCACGTTCGGTGGTTGGTGGGTCTCACGATGTGGGAATCGTGCTCGGCGGATCGGGGCAAGGTGAACAAATCGCCGCGAACAAGGTGCACGGTGTTCGTGCGGCGTTGTGCAACGACTTGTACACGGCCCGTATGGCACGCGAGCACAACGACGCGAATGTGCTGTCGATGGGGGCCCGAATTGTCGCCGATGGGCTGGCCTACGAAATCGTTGAAGTTTTTCTGTCCACCCCGTTCGAGGGCGATCGGCACGTAGCGCGGCTCGCGCAAATCGCCACTATTGAAAAAGAGGAATGCGCGCAATGACTACTGCACTCGAAAGTAGCGATCCGGAAATCTTCGCGGTGATTGGCCGCGAAGTTGTGCGGCAAAACACGACGATTCAGCTGATTGCATCGGAGAACTTCACGTCGCGCGCGGTCATGGAGGCACAGGGGACGGTGCTGACGAACAAGTACAGCGAGGGGTATCCCGGGAAGCGCTATTACGGCGGCAACCTGGTGGTTGATGAGGCCGAGAATCTTGCTCGAGATCGTGCTTGCTCACTCTTTGGCGCGGAGCACGCCAATGTGCAACCGCACTCAGGTGCGAACGCGAATGTCGCCGTATTCTTTGCGATGTTGGAGCCCGGCGACAAAGTGATGGGCATGCGCCTCGATCAAGGGGGGCACCTGACTCATGGGTCTCCGGTGAACTTCAGCGGCAAGAGTTACGACTTCGCGTCGTACGGCGTCAACGAGCAAACCGAACAACTCGACTACGACCAAATTCGCGACCAAGCAAAAGCCGAACGTCCGAAAATGATCATTGCTGGCGCAACTGCATATCCGCGGGCGATTGATTTCGCTGCGTTTCGATCGATCGCCGACGACTGTGGCGCGCTGCTCATGGTCGATGCGGCGCATATCGCAGGTCTTATCGCTGGTGGCGCGCACGCGTCGCCCGTGCCGCACGCAGACATCGTTACCTTCACAACCCACAAGACCTTGCGTGGTCCCCGCGCCGGCTGCATTCTCAGCCGTTCGGAATATGCCGCTGCGATCGATAAAGCAATCTTTCCGGGGTTTCAGGGAGGACCATTGATGCACGTGATCGCCGCGAAAGCTGTGGCCTTTCATGAAGCTGCGCAACCGTCGTTTCGTGTCTACGCTGCGAAGGTTGTGGCGAATGCGGCGGCGCTCGCGGCGGCGCTCGCTGGTCACGGGTTGCGAATTGTTTCTGGCGGCACCGACAATCATTTGATGCTGGTAGATCTTCGCAATTTCGAAATTACCGGCAAGGTTGGTCAGGAAGTCTTGGACCGCGCTGGGATCACGACGAACAAGAATGCGATACCGAACGATCCGGAAAAACCTTTTGTCACTAGTGGTTTACGGCTCGGAACTGCGTCGATGACGACCGCGGGAATGGGTACCGATGAAATGGTGCAGATCGCCGAGATGATCGCGACGGCGTTACGGTCGCCCAACGACGACGGTGTGATTGATGCAGTTCGCAAACAAGCGAACGAGCTCTGCGCGCGGTTCATCCCGTATCCCGGACTCTGACCTTCACTCTCAGTCGAACTAATGCACTATGCGATCGTTTTGTTCGTTGCTCTAGCAGCGACGGCGACTGCGACTCCGTTAGTCACGATGTTTGCGAAGCGCTTTGGAATTTTGAAGGCGCCCGGCCCGGCAAACAGTCGGCACGTTCACACTCGACCATTACCCGACATCGGTGGAGTGGCCTTATTTATTGGGTTTTTGACCGCGATGATCGTTGCGTCGCAGATGCATCAATTTCATGCCGTGTTCGCGAGCGGCTCTGAACCTTTGGGTGTGGTGATCGGCGCGGCAGTGATGTTCTTTGTCGGGCTCCTCGATGACATCAACGACGTGTCGCCACCAGCGAAACTCGCGGGCATGGTGCTCGCTGCGAGCATCATGGCTCGCTTCGGCGTGCAGATGTTTTACTTCCGCGTGCCGTTTCATTTCCGGCATCTCGATCTGATCGTGTTGTCGTCGGACATTTCGCCGCTCGTCACCGTGCTCTGGGTCGTGTTAATGGCGAACGCCATCAACCTGATCGATGGCCTGGACGGGCTGGCCGCGGGCATCGTGATGATCGGCGGAGTTGCCTTCTATCTCTTTGCCCGGCAGCTGTACTCGAACGGTTACCTCGATGGCTCCAACGTTGGGCCGCTGGTCGCGATCATCGCGGTGGGGATTTGCCTTGGCTTCCTGCCCTACAACTGGTCGCCGGCGCGCATCATCATGGGTGACAGCGGTGCGCTGTTTTTGGGACTGCTCATGGCCGTGCCGACGATCACTGTTGGCGGACGAACCGGCCCGGACGCGAATTTCTTTGGGAACTCGTATTTCTTTTTCGCTCCGCTGCTGATTCCACTGTTCATTCTTGGAGTGCCCGTCGCCGACACAGTATTTTCATTTTGCCGACGCATTCTTTCGGGCCGAGGATTCGCGCAGGCTGATCGCAAGCACATGCACCACCGACTGATGGAGATGGGGCACGGGCCACGGCGAGCGGTATTCATTTTGTGGGCGTGGACCGCGTTGTTGTCCGGCGCCGCGCTCGTGCCGCTGTACACGCGCCGATTTCGGGCCCTGCTGCCATTCGCCGGAGGTGCCTTGTTGCTTTTGCTATACATCTTGTTTCACCCCGGGGTACGCACAGTGCGGGCGCGAAGGGGACAAAAGCTCCACCCCAGCCACCCCAGCCACCCCAACCAAGACCGCTAACCAACCCAACCCACCTTTCCCGGAGCTTTTCGTTCGGAAACCGCAAGTGTGCGCCCACCAAAATCTTGGGACGGGATTTTCTTGGCGCTCGTTTGGCGCCCTCAGCATCTGCTCAGATAGATTGGGAATACTTTCACAAGCGGTCCGCGCAACGAGGCGCGACCAAGCGAAGTGACAAGACGAAGGGCCACTGGTTCGTGAGCAAGTTGCAACGGCGAGCGCGCAAAAGTCGCGACAGAGTGCAGGGCGAAAGCGATGCATTCAGCCAAGCGATGACGTTTGCGTGCGGCCCCGTGATGTTTGGCTTGTTGGGCCGTTGGCTTGATTCGGTCGCGGGTACTTCACCCTGGCTGCTGCTCGCTGGAATTGCGCTCGGGATCTTTGGTTCATCGGCCACGTTGTATTACCGCTACCAAGCCCGAATGATGCAGCTCGACGCACCGAAACCCTGGAATCAGCCGACGTTCGCGAACCTTGCGAGCGCGTCACAGCGTGATATCGCTGAGGCCCCACTCGATGTTGATGCGTACATAAATACGGCCGAGGCTTCGGCATGAGCGCGATCTTTTCGCCGGTCGCCAACGCGGAACAGCGTATTGAAATGGAGATCGCTCGCGATCTCGCGAAGCACGCGGTGTACCTGGCTCCTGTGGCAATAGTTGCCGGTTTTGTTGCCGCTCGCGGTGCTGGCGCGCTCGGAGCACTGATTGCGCTCGTGGTGATCGCTGGCAATTTTTTGATCTCGGCTGCGATGCTCGGATGGGCTGCACGAGTATCCACGGGAGCGCTTACCGCGACCGCGCTCGGTGGCTTTGTTGTGCGACTCGGAATAATTACTGTCGTTGGAATCGGCGTGAAGCAACTCCACTCTGTACATTTTCCCACGTTCTGCATTGTGCTGATTGCTGCACATCTCGGACTCCTGTTTCTTGAACTCCGCCACGTGAGCCTCACGCTGGCGCATCCCGGCCTCAAGCCCGAAAAGGAGAAAGCGTGACCATCGCCGCGCTGTTCCCCCACGGAATCTCAGAGCTCTTCCAATGGAAGGGTCTCATCGCAAACGACACGATCTTCGAGATCAACAAGACGGTCATTATGGCCATGGTCTCGACCGTGATTTGTATGTATATCTTTTTCGTCGGAAGTCGGAAAAAGGCGTTGGTCCCGACCGGGATTCAGAACTTCGCCGAGTTCGGCTACGAAACCATCGAACAGCAAATCGCGGTGCCCGTCATTGGCGATCACCCGCACGGCTACGGCAAATCATGGGCGCCGTTTCTGACCGGAACGTTCTTTTTCATTTTCTTCATGAACATCTGGAGTACCGCTCCGTTCATTCAATTCCCCGCAACGGCACGGATCGCAATTCCGATGTTGCTCTCCCTCATCACGTGGGTGATCTTCATCGCGGTTGGGTTCAAACACCAGGGTCCGTTGTACATCTTTAAGGCCTGCTTGCCGCCAGGCGTTCCAAAACCCCTGTACGTGTTGGTGTTTCCGATCGAGTTGGTATCGAAGTTCTTGGTTCGCCCGTTTTCGTTGACGGTGCGGCTCTTCGCCAACATGGTTGCGGGGCACGTCCTCATCGCCGTATTCGCGCTGATGAGCGACCAGCTCCTCACTTCCGCGAACAACGCCAAACACGTTTGGTATCAGTCGATCATCGCGCCGCTGCCGTTTTTGATGCTCATCTTCATGACCGTCTTCGAGCTGCTCGTGGCTGTACTGCAGGCATATATCTTCACCACACTGACTGCCGTATTCATTGGTGAATCGGCCAGCGAAGAGCACTAAATCGCAACACCCGCAATCGCAACACTTCTAACCACCGCAGAGCAACACCTTTCTAACAAGGAGAACCACCAGTGATTTCACAAGCGCTGCTTGCAGTCACCGACAAAGGCGAACTCAAAGACGGTCTGTCGGCCGTCGGTTATGGCCTCGCCGCTATTGGACCTGGCATCGGTATCGGTACCCTCGTCGGCCAGTCCGTGCAGGCGATGGCCCGCCAACCTGAGATGGCCGGCCAAGTCCGTACCACCATGTTCTTGGGTATCGCGTTTGCCGAAGCGCTTGCGCTTATCGGCTTCGTCGTCAAGTTCATCTGATCCGACGTCGCAAGGAAGGGAACGAGCGCATCATGCGTCTCCGACACAAAATTATTGCTGGCTTTGCGCTGGCGATCCCAATGGTGATGGTGCCCGCCGCGGCAGCGTCGGCAGAAACCGCTGCGTTGCCAGTACCCGCCGAGATCGGCGAGTGTAAAGGCGCGGAAGTTCAAGAGATCGTGACGCTCAGCGCCGAAGGCAAAAACGCCGACGCCATGAAAAAGGTTGAGGACTGCTATTCCGCAGCGAGCCCGATTCTACCCAAGACCAGCGAACTGATCTGGGGCGGCATCGCCTGGCTGTTGGTAATGGTTGTCGTTGTCAAGGCCGCAGTGCCGATGATGCAAAAGACCATGGCTGCTCGCACCGAAAAGATCAAGGGCGACCTTGATGCCGCTGAAGCGGCGAAGAACTCGGCCAATGCCGAACTCGCGGACTACCGAGCCAAGCTTGCCGATGCGCAAAGCGAAGCGAACCGCATCATCGATGAGGCTCGTCAATCAGCCGAGGGTGTTCGCAAGGATCTCATCGCTCGTGCCGAGACTGAAGCCGCAGAAATTCGCACTCGTGCGAACGATGAAGTACGGATCGCGAGCGAGCGTGCGATGGCCGATCTGCGTCAACAAGTTGCATCGATGTCGGTAGACCTCGCGGGCAAGATCGTGGAAAAGAACCTCGATCAAGCGACCCAGCAACAGCTCATCGACAGCTATATCAACAGCGTCGGAAGCAACTAGGCGCATGTCGTTCTCCCCTAGCGTTAGCTCCGCACGGCGTAGCCTCCCAGAGAGCGGGAGCGATAAGCATGTCTAGTACCAGCCTGATTGACGCATACGCACGGGCGATCAGCGAGATCGTTGCAGCCGAAGGTTTCAGCGCCGAGGTCGAAGATGAGCTCTTTCGTTTCGCTCGTACGTTTGAGGGCAGCGATTCGCTGCGCTCCGCATTGACCGACACGTCGGTTCCTGCGGAACGTCGCTTGGCGCTCGCCGACGATTTGCTCGGCGCGAAGGCGCTGTCGGTGACCACCGCGGTGGTTGGATTCATCGTCAGCATCGGCCGCGCAAACGATCTGCCCGCAATCGTCGATCGGTTTGTAGAACTTGCGGCCGCGACCCGAAGTCACGAAGTGGCAGAAGTTCGTTCCGCAGTCGCGCTCACGGACGCGCAGACCACGCAACTTGCAGCGTCGCTTTCGCAAGCGACGGGCAAACGCGTGGAGGTCAAAGTGATTGTTGATGAAAGTGTGCTCGGGGGCCTCGTGGCTCGCGTGGGCGACACCGTCATTGACGGCACAGTCCGGCACCGTTTGGATCAACTAAAGGATTCCATCTGATGGCTGAACTCACCATCGACGCAAGTGAAATTGCTGCCGCGCTACAAAAGCACGTCAACAGCTTTTCGCCCGTTACTGCTAAAGAACAGGTCGGGCGTGTGCTCGAGGTCGCCGACGGTGTGGCTCGAGTACAAGGCCTTCCGAACGCCGCGGTCAACGAACTGCTCGAGTTCGAAGGCGGCAAACTCGGGTTGGCATTGAACCTCGACGAAGACGCCATCGGCGCAGTTGTACTGGGTGCCGCAGACAGTATTGAAGAAGGCGACTCGGTCAAAGCAACCGGCCGCATTCTGTCAGTACCGGTTGGCGACGCAATGCTTGGGCGTGTAGTCGACGGCCTCGGTAACCCCATCGACGGCAAGGGTGCCATCGTTGGCTCTATCGATCGCCGCATGGAAATTCAGGCGCCGGGCATTGTTGGGCGTAAGCCAGTGCACGAGCCCCTTCAAAGTGGTATTAAAGCCATCGACGCGATGACCCCGGTTGGCCGCGGCCAGCGCCAGCTCATCATCGGTGACCGTAAGACGGGCAAAACCACCGTCGCCATCGACACGATCTTGAACCAAAAGGGTCAGGGCGTGAAGTGCATCTACGTGGCGATTGGCCAGAAAGCATCGACAGTTGCTACGACGGTTGCGACCCTCGAAAAGCACGGCGCGATGGAATACACCGTTGTGGTGAATGCTCCGGCCGGCGTCGAAGCTGTCTTCAAATATCTCGCCCCTTACGCCGGTTGCGCGATGGGCATGCACTGGATGGAAAACGGCGAGGCCGCGTTGGTGGTCTACGACGACCTTTCCAAACAAGCCGAGGCCTACCGCCAGATGGCGTTGCTCCTGCGTCGCCCGCCGGGCCGTGAGGCGTACCCTGGCGACGTCTTTTACCTCCACTCGCGTTTGTTGGAACGCGCCGCGAAGCTCAGCGACGAATTGGGTGCGGGCTCATTGACTGCGCTGCCCGTCATCGAAACCAAGGCTGGCGACGTTTCCGCGTATATCCCGACAAACGTCATCTCGATCACCGATGGCCAGATCTACCTCCAAGACGACTTGTTCAAGTCGGGTGTTCGTCCTGCGGTCGACGTGGGTATTTCGGTGAGCCGGGTCGGTGGTGCTGCCCAGACCAAAGCGATGAAAGCCGTCGCCGGTACCTTGAAACTCGATCTCGCGCAGTTCCGTGAGCTCGAAGCGTTCGCGACCTTTGGTTCCGAGCTCGACGCAGTTTCAAAGAGCCAGCTCGAGCGCGGCTACCGCCTCGTGGAATTGTTGAAGCAGAACCTCAACAGCCCGATGTCGATGGAGGAGCAAGTCATCTCAATCTTCGCAGGCACCAAGGGTTACCTCGATGATGTGAATGTCACCGACGTCCGCCGTTTCGAAGCTGAGCTCCTTGAGTTCATGCGCTCACAACGATCGGAAGTTCTCAGCTCAATCCGCACTTCTGGCGCGATGGACGAAGCAGCAGTGACCGCGGCCGTTACTGATTTCAAAGCTCGTTTCGTTGCTGGCGACGGCAAAGGCGAAGATGAGCTGAAACACCTTGATGGCGAAGCGATCCAGGCTGCGGCCCACGACGCTTTTGATGGTGTGAACGGCTAGTCATGGCTGGTGGTCAGGAGCGTATTCTTCGCCGACGGATTAAGTCGGTGCAATCAACGAAGAAGATCACGCGCGCCATGGAACTTATTGCGGCGAGCCGGATCGTTAAAGCGCAGGCTCGCGTGCACGCGGCGCAGCCCTACGCTGACGGCATCACCGGCGTCGTGCGCGACCTTTCTGCGGCCGGAGCTGGAGCTTCCAGCCCGTTGCTCGTTGCTCGTGAAACGGTAGCGACCGTTGCTCACATAGCGATCGCCGCGGACAGAGGTTTGTGCGGCGGCTACAACTCGACCATCGTGCGCACGGCAGAACACGAGATGCGCGATGCTGCGAAGGCTGGCCAGCGCAATGCGTTGATCACTTCGGGGCGTAAACCCGAGGCGCACTTCCGTTTCCGTGAAGTGCCGATTGATGCCTCGTTTGCGGGTTTTTCCGATGCTCCGAGCTATGAAGACGCTCGGAATATCGCCGCGACGATTTCGCAACGTTTCCTCGACGGCGAAATCGACAAAGTCCAGCTGATCTACACCAAATTCATCTCCGCTGGCCGCCAAGAGGTTGTCGTCGAACAACTCATGCCGCTGGATAGCAGTGACATTGTGAACGCGGAATCAACCGGTCAACCGCAGGCTGATTATGAGTTTGAGCCGAACCCGGACACGATTCTGGATGCGTTGCTGCCGCGATATGCCGAAGCCAAGATTTATGCCGCATTGTTGAACGCGGCTGCGTCTGAGCACGCGTTTCGTCAGCGGGCCATGAAAGCCGCGACGGACAACGCCGATGACCTCGTGCAGACGTTGAGCCGCGTGATGAACCGCGCTCGTCAAGATTCCATTACTACCGAAATCATGGAAATTGTCGGTGGTGCCGCAGCTATGGCTGATGGCGCCACGAAAGCCGACGAAGACCTCTTGCCCGCTAACTGAGCTTCTGGAGCAATCTGTCATGACTGCCACCGCACCAATTTTGAAGGATGGCCGCGTTGTCGCCATCGCTGGGCCGGTTGTCGACTGCGAATTTCCGCCCGACTCCCTGCCTGAGATCAATACCGCCCTCGAACTCGACATCGAGGTCAATGGCGAAAAGACGGTCGTGACTGCCGAAGTTGCGCAGCAGATTGGGCACGGTCGTGTGCGCATTGTCTGCATGAAGCCAACCGATGGTCTGAAGCGTGGCGCCGCGGTACGCAATCTCGGTCACGGCATCCAGATGCCGGTCGGCGCTGGAACGCTCGGCCACGTGTGGAACGTGATCGGCGAACCACTCGACACCAACGGCGTTATGCCAGAAGGTATCGAAGATCACTGGGAAATTCACCGCAGCGCGCCGAAGTTCGAAGACCTCGAACCGAGCCGCAAGATGTTCATTACCGGCATCAAGGTCATCGATTTGCTTACTCCGTATCTGGAGGGTGGCAAGATCGGTTTGTTCGGTGGTGCGGGCGTCGGCAAGACGGTGCTGATCCAAGAGATGATTAACCGGGTCGCCACGCAACACGGTGGTGTGTCGGTATTCGCCGGCGTGGGCGAACGCACGCGTGAAGGCACCGACCTCTGGCTCGAGATGCAAGAGTCCGGCGTTATCGAAAAAGCCGCGCTGGTCTACGGCCAGATGGATGAACCGCCAGGCGTGCGTATGCGTGTCGCCTTGGCCGCGCTCACCGTTGCGGAATACTTCCGTGATGTGAAGGGCCAAGACGTGTTGTTGTTCGTCGACAACATTTTCCGCTTCGTTCAGGCAGGCTCCGAAGTTTCGACACTGCTCGGCCGTATGCCGTCGGCCGTGGGCTATCAGCCGACACTCGCCGACGAGATGGGCGAGCTCCAGGAACGCATTACTTCGACGAAGGGGCGCTCGATTACCTCGCTGCAGGCTGTGTATGTGCCCGCCGATGACTACACCGACCCGGCACCGTTTACGACCTTCACCCACCTCGACGCAACGACGGAACTTTCCCGTCAGATCGCTTCATTGGGTATCTACCCGGCCGTGGACCCGTTGGCATCAACGTCGACAATTCTTGCGCCGGAGGTTGTGGGCGATCGCCATTACGCGGTCGCGAACCGTACGCAGCAGATTTTGCAGCGCTATAAAGAACTCCAAGACATCATCGCGATTCTTGGTATTGACGAATTGTCCGAAGAGGACAAGAACACTGTCGGCCGGGCCCGCAAGATTCAGAAGTTTTTGAGCCAGCCGTTTTTCGTCGGTGAGGTCTTCACTGGTTTGAAGGGCATCTTCGTTCCGATTGAAGAAACCGTCGAATCATTCGAAGCAGTGTGCAACGGTGAACTCGATCACATTCCTGAGCAGGCGTTCTTCAACGTCGGTGGGGTGGAATCCGTGCTCGCAAAAGCGAAGAGCCTCCAGGACAACGCATGAGGCATCACCGAAAGCCCCTTGGGGCGCGAGCCGGCGAGCGGGGGACTAGATGAGCTTTGCCGTACAGCTTGTCTCGCCGGAGAAGGTGTTGTACGAAGGCGATGCGAAGTACGTTTCGGCGCGCACGTTGGGTGGCGGTGATATCGGCTTCGAACCGGGCCACGCCCCGTTCTTAGCTGCGCTGCAGACGTGGCCCGTTCGCGTGTTGGGTACCGATGGCTCGGAGCTAAAGATCGCCTGTCACGGTGGCTTCGTCCAGGTCGATGCCGCGAAAATCGTAATCCTCAGCGACGTTGCCGAACTTGCCGCCGATATTGATGTCGTACGTGCCCAGGTGGCGAAAACCGCAGCAGAATCAGCACTTTCTGCGAACGCCGACGATCGCGATGCGAAAGCCGCGCTCGCCCGAGCAACTACCCGTCTTGAAGTTGCGTCCGCGTAATTTCGCGAACGCAACGGATTCTCCCAGCAGAGCCCGCTGAACTGCGCGGAGTCCGTTGCCGTAACCGCACGGCACTGCAAGGTGCTCGATCGGGAGGCTGCGAGTTGCGGTGCGGTGGCCAACAGTTGTTTGGCAACCACCACGTTCGACTCCCTCGGCGTAGGTCTCCTACGGCTTGGCGCGGCTCTTCATTGCGAACATCAACCCGCCGCCGAGAACGATCGCAGCCACGACGATTCCAACGATCGCTGCGGTATTGCCGCCGTCACTCTTTTTGGCCGGTGCCTTTGTTGTGGTCGTCGTCATGTCGTGGGATCCGCCGCTGTGGTCCATTCCACTCGTCGTTGTCGCGTCGTGGGATCCGCCTTGATGATCATGGGCCCCATCGCCTGCGGTTGTGGTCGATCCGCTTGTGCCTTTAGCGAGAATGTCGATGACCGGGCCGGGGCTAGCGGGTTCAGGGCCGCCGACGGGATTGTCGTCGACCCAGTTGGTAGTAGCACCGTCGCTGTAGGTCTGTACAACCTTGAACTGGAGGCGGCCCGCGGTGCTCGGAAGGGGTCCGAGGGTGATCGCCAAGTTTGCGCTGTCCGCGAGCTGCGGACCGGAGTACGTGAGGCCGGACGCTTGCGAACCGATATTTCCGCTGACCGCAACGACGGTCCACCCGGTGGGCGCCGGCGCTGCAATCACTGTGAGCGGCTCGGAGAAACGCACGTCAAGCTTCGTCGTACCCGCGGTCTTGCTTTCGTCTTCGACGAACAAATTGAATTTCACTGTCGCGCCGGCGTTCGCCGATGCTGGTTGAAACTCCGCGTGGGCGAAGGCCGGCACTGTTGTGGCAACCAATGTCGCAAGAGAGATGGTGATTGCAGCGATTGGGCGTTTCATGATTGTCCTTTGGTGAATACTGGCGTTGCGTCTATTGCAACATCGCGGTGGTGGAAAACGTGAACGAGGAGAATGGATCGGGCAACGCGCGTATCGCGATGGTCCAAGCGCCAGGCGATGGAATCACCAAAGATTTCGACATGTACATCGAACCTTTTTGCGTGAAGTCGATAGTCAAAGGATCGATCGCTCCGGATGTGGGGCGCATGGTCACTTCGAGTTTGTCGAGCTTCGCCGGTGAGTGGTGATCGTCCAAGACCTGAATCATCAACATCGTGGAACCCGACGAAGCGGGGTTTAGTTGAATCGCGAATGTGTATCCGTGCGAAACGATTGTCGTGTCGAAGGATCGCGTCGCTGGAGTTGTTGCAGCCGCTTTGAGATCTTGGGGTGGCGGCGCGTTCACGAGGAGCGCAGTGAGCGAGATAACGATTGCTGCTCCGATGGTTTCGACGGCGACCATGGAACGCAGCTTCTTGCCGTCAACATTCTCCGCGAGCGTGAGCTTGCGACTGTGATTCGCGAACGCCAAAATCATCGCAATCACAACAACTTTCGCGATGAGCAATCGACCATAGGTACTGGACCAGAGGTCTGAGATCGCCGCGAGTTGGCGAACGGCTTGCAGCGATCCGGTGCTCGCAACCACGACAACCGCGATGAACGCAACCTTGGAGAACCGCTTGGCTGCGCCGCCGTGATGTTCGACTTCGGTGTTCGTCAACGCCACAAACACCAACGCGACCAGACCACCGATCCACGCCGAGGCCGCGATGATGTGTGCAGTATCGAGACCCATCGCGAGGTTTTGCCAGCGGCCGCTGCGGGGATGGCCGTTCAACGAAAATGTCGCAGCGAGCGCGATTGCCCATGCCCACACCATCGTGAGACCAGCGGCCCGGTGCGTACGCAGACGATGGCGGGCGAACACGAGAATCCCCACCAGACACAATCCGAAACGGATCGTGAGCTCTTTGCCGTGATCGGTATGCAGCGCTGAGCGGAAGTGAGCGAAGCTGGTTATATCTCCGAAGGACCCACCCGACGTGAACGCGTGGATGGCAAAGCATTGCGCGATCGCAGCAACGCCCAACACGAACAGCGCAACGCCGCTGAGCATCTGCGCACGTCTGCTCCCGGCGAGCCAGGCTCCGCAGATCGCGACGAACAAAACCGATCCCACCGCGATCGTGAACGCCCCGAACGCGACTGCTCGCAGCACACCGACGTAGATGCCGACCGCTCGCGACGTGGAGCCGTGGTCGAGGAGGTGAGAATGATCTCCGCCGCTTGGTGCTCCAACGCTGAAGATCCGAACTCCTCGGATTGAATGCCCGTCAGTCGACTCAACCCGGTACGTGACGGTATACGTGCCTCGACCCAGGTGCGGAGGTTGAATTTCGATGCGGGTACCGCCAGCTTGCAACGTCGGCTTCGGGATCGAAACCTTCTGTTGATGCGGGTCGAACAACTGCGGCAACTGAGCGGTGAAAGCAACTGGAGAACTGAACGTCAACGAAATTGTCGGCGGCGAAACCGCCACGACGGCATTTGCGTCGGGCACCGACGATTCCAATACCGCGTGGGCTGACGCGGCGGTAGCGTTGGCCAACAGCGAGAGGAATGTGAGGGCCAGGACCGCTCCGCTGCGGCCGATTACAGCCATTCGTCGGGATGGTGAACGTGGTGCCCACGCGGTCCGAGTTCTCACGAGGCTTAGTCGCTATTGGTTTCCAATAAGTTCCAAGTATCTGTTGGAAACATTTCGACGGCTAGAGCGTGGTTAGCGTCGATAATCCGGCGCTGGCTCGCCACTGGTTCAGTTCGGCGACTTCTTTGGTTTGTTGTTTGATCATCGCTCCGGCGAGATCCTTGAGCTGATCGATATCGCCGCGTTTACGGTACTCGTTGGCCATATCGATGCCGCCGAAATGATGGTGAATCATCAGCGTTGTGAAGAGATCATCGAGTGGACGCCCCCGCAGCGTGTCGAGTTGTCTGAGTGATGCGTCGTTTGCGAATCCGGGCATTTGTTGCACCGGGCGCTTCATGTCCATCCATGCCATGACGGTGTCGCTATCGCCGCTCGGAGTCGGCCAGTCGTTACTCATCAGCTGCATAAGCCGAATGTCGCCTGATTGAGCCTGGACGATTTCGACTGCGGTCGATTGCAACGTGGTCGCGGTTCCGTTGCGGTTGTACAGAAACGACATTGTTCGTGCCTGGCTGTGATGCAACGTCATGTCGTTGACGAATCCGATGTCGGCGGCATTTGGATCGGTAGTGCGATGGTCCGCGTAATAGGTGACCGCGACTCCGAAAAACGCGGCAGCAACGATCATGAGCGTGACCTGCAACCAGGACGGCCCGACCCGCACGACGGTGCGGTTATTCACCCCAGCGGACCGCGGAGTAATCAACGAGTTTCGACCAGCGATGGGTGGCTTCGATTTTGCGAATGGTGCCGCTCTTGGAACGCATCACGAGTGACTCGGTGATTGCGCCGTCAGGGAGGTACTGGACGCCCTTGAGGAAATCGCCATTCGTGACGCCGGTTGCCGCGAAAAAGACGTCGTCGCTGCGGACTAAATCGCTGGTCGTGAGTATGGCATTGAGGTCGTAGCCCGCGTCGAGCGCCGCGGTGCGTTCTTCTTCGTTGCGGGGCCACAGCCGGCCGTAGATCTCGCCACCCAAGCATTTCATCGCGCAGGCCGCAGTAACGCCTTCAGGCGTCCCGCCGATGCCAAAGAGGATGTCGCAACCGGTACCTGGAGTCGCAACGGCAATCGCTCCCGCGATATCACCGTCAGGGATCAATTTGATACGAGCGCCCGCTTCACGGATCTCTTGAATGAGTTTTTCGTGCCGGGGGCGATCAAGCACTACGGCGGTGACATCGTGGACCTTTTCTCCGAGCGCCTTGGCAACCGCGTGAAGGTTTGCCTTCACGGGAGCGTCGATATCCACGACGTCTTTGCACGCGGGACCCACAGCAATTTTGTCCATGTACACGCATGGCCCGGGGTTGTACATCGTGTCGCGTTGGCTCATCGCGATGACGGCAATCGCGTTGTCGCGACCGAGTGAACACAATGTGGTCCCGTCGACGGGGTCGACCGCGATATCAACGGGAACCCCACCGGCTCCGCCGATGATCTCGCCGTTGTAGAGCATCGGGGCTTCGTCTTTTTCGCCTTCGCCGATGACCACAATGCCGTCGATGGCCATTGAGTTCAACACGATGCGCATCGCATCTACTGCCGCGCCGTCGACACGGTTCTTGTCACCCCGGCCCATCCACCGGCCCGCAGCCAAGGCCGCAGCTTCGGTGACACGGACGAGCTCCATGGCGAGGTTGCGGTCGGGGTTCGTTTCGATCTGCATGATTCTGCTTCCTGGGCGGTGGAGCTTCTGAGGAACTGCGAGATTTTATCGGTGGAGATACGGTTGGCGGTCATGGGAGCATTTGATGGACAAGTAATGATGGTGACCGGCGCCGCATCGGGCATCGGCGAGGCCTGCGTCGAGCGGTTTTTGCTCGAAGGTGCGGCGGTCGTGGGCTGCGATATCGCGGAGCCACGCCGAGAGCTGGACCTGCCTGCGGGCGTCGGGCCCGCGGCCTTCGCCGTCCTCGATGTGCGTGATGAAGCGGCGACTGAAGCCTTGGTCGCCTCGGTGATCGGCGAGTACGGCCGGATCGATGGGGTAGTGACTGCGGCGGGTGTGGCCGGTGGCGGGCCCGTGCATTGGGTCGACGAAGCCAGCTGGGATCACGTGATCGATATCAACCTCAAGGGAACTTTTTTTACGGTCAAACACGTCATCGCGGCGATGCTCGCGCAGGAGCCTCGCGACGGCGTTCGAGGCTCGATCGTGACCATCGCTTCAGTCGAAGGGCTCGAAGGAACCGCGGGCGGTTCTGCGTATAACGCGTCGAAAGGTGGCGTGGTCGTGCTCACGAAGAACCTCGCGATCGACTACGGCCGTTCAGGAATTCGTGCGAACTGTATCTGCCCTGGATTCATCGATACCCCAATGTTTCAGGGTGTTTTTGATTCAGACGGCATGGATGAAGTGCGTCTCGATATCGAACAAGAACACAAGTTGCGCCGCTTCGGTCGACCGTCAGAAATCGCTGCGGCTGCCAAATTCTTGTTGAGCTCCGACGCGTCGTTTGTGAGTGGCGTAGCGCTGCCAGTCGACGGCGGTTACCTTGCTGGCCGCGACCACGGAGTAACCCAACGAATGGGACTTTAATATTTCTGCTCGCCCCCCCCACCCGTTCGTTGTACGGATAAGCACGACAAACGTGCTTATCCGTACAACGAACAGTGGGGGAGTCGGGTCGGGGCGAGCTTGGCGGCGGGTTCTGTTTGGGGCATTGTCGGCGGCGAGAATGCTGCTGTGATGGATGACCAACTGTTAGCGATAGCTCGGGCCGCAAAAGGCTTTATGCCCGATGATGAAGGCCTCGCGCTGCATGAGGCGGCGCTCGCGGCTTCGTTGGTAGTTGGTGGCCCGATGCTTGAGATCGGCACGTACTGCGGCAAGTCGGGGGTGTACCTCGGTGCAGCGGCACGCGCCGCGTCGACTGTGTTGTTTACTGTCGATCATCACCGGGGTTCTGAAGAAAATCAGAGCGGCTGGGAGCACCATGACCTTGAAGTCGTCGATCCTCGTACCAACCGTATGGACACACTGCCGTTTTTCCGAAGCACGATCGAGGCGGCTGATCTCGAAGACGCAGTGGTCGCGATTGTTGGGTATTCGCTCCCGGTCGCCCGCGCGTGGGCCACTCCGGTTTCGTTTCTCTTCATCGACGGCGGCCACGCGCTCGATGTGGCGATGGCCGATTATGAGCACTGGGCCAAGAACGTGAAAGCGGGAGGCACGTTGGCGATCCACGACGTCTTTGAGCACGAGGCCGATGGTGGCCAAGCGCCCTTCAAAGTTTGGCAGCGCGCGGTGGCCGATGGCTACGAACCGATCGCGGCAGTCGGAAGCCTCCGAACCCTGCGCCGGTAGTTCTGGCGCCCGGTAGCACGGACAGCGATAGTTCAGGCGCCGGTAGCACGACAGCGGTAGTTCTGGTGCCGGTAGCACGACAGCGGTAGTTCTGGTGTCGGTAGCACGGACAGCGATAGTTCAGGCATTCATGTTTCTGGGGCCCTGGGTCTGGAAACGCGTTTGAATCTGAACTATTTCGCGTTGCGGGAACGTTCGGCCTCGATGTTGATCCCGGCTTCGATGAGCTCATCGGCGGTCAAGCCAGCGGGGAGCCCTTCGCCGCGAAACAGGCCGCTCGTTGGTCCGTTGCCGCCGAGCGCATTCGCTGCGAGCACGACGGCCGCGCTGTTCCAGGTCGGTTGCTCAACGGGATAGAGCTCACCATTGAGATCCCAGTGTTCGCCTTCGAAATTCGCGCCCGTCCAGTACGAGCCGTCGTCGGCGCGTAAGAACTGCACCCACTCGAAAAGTTCGTGGGCTCGGTCGTGCGCCCCGATGGCATCGAGTGCCATGACTGCTTCACAGGTTTCGGCCGCCGTCACCCATGGTTGATCTTCTACGCAACGAACGCCGCGCTTCGGC
This sequence comes from Actinomycetes bacterium, assembly GCA_025360585.1. Classification (GTDB taxonomy): domain Bacteria; phylum Actinomycetota; class Acidimicrobiia; order IMCC26256; family PALSA-610; genus F1-120-MAGs023. The sequence goes on from JANYBW010000073.1 coordinate 33,074, forward strand.
ACCACGAAACGGTCCCAACGCGACGCGATACGAGCATGGGCAGCCTCGCCCCGCATTACGCCGCCGAGGATTGGATAATACCAATCCATCGCCCAACGCTCTTTGTCTAAAAAGACCTCGGGACGATGCGCGACCGCGATCGCGAGTGATCCAACAGAGAGCTCCCAATCGGGACGTTCGCGACCCAGACGATTCGCGCACGCGATCGCGCAGCGCACCGATTTGTAGATCGAACTGCTACCGGTGAGGAGCGCTCCGTGCCCTTCGGTGCGTTCAGGATCGGCGTCCCAAGCGATCGCGCCGTTGGCCATTTGATGATCCAGCACGAAATCGATCGCGCGTTCCATCATTTCGAAATTGTGTTCTAAGAATCCGGTATCGCCGCTGCACAAGTAGTGATGCCAGATGCCCGTAGCGACGTACGCGGTCACGTTGGTATCGAGCCACCGCTCTTTGATTACGCCGTCGAGATAATACGCATGCCAGGCGCCGTCGGGCCGCTGCATTTGGGCAAGCCATTCATACGCCCGGCGGGAATCCTCGAATCGCGAACCGAGATCGAGGGCCATCGCGGCTTCCACCATGTTCCACGGATCGGTGTGATTCCCTGGGCTCCACGGAATGTCGCCGTTGGGGCGTTGCACAGATGCAATCGCGTCGATCGTTTGCATCACTTCGGCCGCGGTAATGATGCCGGGAACGGAAGGCACCTCGAGCTTGGGCATTAGTTGGTGGCCTTCGGCTTGGCGACTCGTGGGGCGGGTTTCTTGGCCGTTGCCTTCGCAAGGGTTGATTTCGTTGAGGGCTTTGCTGGTGTTTTTGTTGGTGCTTTTGTTGGGCGACCAGCCTTGGTCGTGGTATCGATTTCGGGCGAGGCGCGTAATTCCTGTGGTATAGGCGTGCGTTGCGGCGCAACTGGTTTGATTCCCTGCGGGTCGAGTGCACGCTTGCCGTACTTGGCCATATCGGGGGTGACTTTTTCGCCGTAGACGACGAGGCTTTTTCCCAACACCGGATTCAGGTACCGCTCAGCTTTGGCAACGGGACCTTGGAAATTTTCGATGCAATACACCAAGAAATCGTGGTATTTCCGGACGGGCGCGGGTTCGGTGTTGTTGAGGCCGTAGACGTTCTTGAGCCACCAGTACGGTGAGTGATACGCGTGTGCGTGATGCGAACCGCGCAGATAGACGCCGGCGCGTTCCAACATGGATTCGAGTTCGCGCTGTTTGAAAATTCGAACATGTCCGCCGGGCACATCGTGGTAGCGCCAGTTCAATGCCCAGTTGACTCGCTCGGGCCAATAGGTAGGAACGGTGACCGCGATGCGACCGCCCGGCCGCACGACGCGCACGATTTCGGTGATCGCTTGTTCGCAATCCCAAATGTGTTCGAGGACTTCACTGGTGATGACCCGATCGAAGGTGTCATCTGCGAAGGGGAGGTCGAGCGCGTTGCCGTTTACGCAACCGCCGTATTCATCTTCGGTGATCTCATTGAGCGCCAGCATGCCGCCGGTGGTGGCCATCATGTCTTTAAGATCTGCCGCGGAGTAATCGAGGGCGGTGGTAATCGCGCCCAGTTTCATTGCCTGAAATGCGTGACGTCCGCCCCCGGCGCCGAGATCGAGGAGCCGTTCGCCGGGCAATAGGCCCAACCGTTCAAAATCAACGGTAAGCATCTACCGACCAACTTTCACAGCGCCGCCATCGCGCGCCGCGTGATCTTCGAGCTCTAGGTAGTAGTGCTCGAGCGTGCCTTCCGCGCAGGCCTTCCAGGTGAAACGATTGAGAACTCGCAAACGGCCGGCTTCGCCGATGCGGTCACGCATTGCTTCGTCGCCGAGCATCGTGAGAATGGATGCTGCGAGCGCATCAGCATCGGCAGGTTTGCAGAGCAATGCGGTTTCGCCGGACTTGCCCGCAACTTCAGGAATCGCACCGCCGGTTGTTGCCACTAACGGGGTGCCCGCGCACATCGCTTCGATCGCTGGAAGCGAAAACCCCTCATACAATGACGGAATTACTGCAATTTCAGCTTCGTTGTAGAGCTCGACAATGCGTTCGTCGGTGACGCCGGTAACGAATTCAATCGCATTCGTGAGGCCGAGCGCTTCGATTTGTTTTGGAATTGCGCTGCGGTGACGGGGTTGGCCAATGATGACGAGATGTGCATCAGGGCGTTCCACCCGTACTTTCGCGAGCGCATCTAACAGATACGTCAGACCCTTCAACGGCACATCCGATGACGCGGTCGTCATCATGCGACCCTTGACCCGTTTGATCCCAGGGATCCGACGGAACTGCCGTTGGTCGACGCCGACCGCCACGACGTGCAGGCGTTCCGGATCTACACCCATCTGCGCAATGATGTCGCGCTTGGAATTATCCGACACCGTTACGTGGCGCGGCAACGCCCGCGCTACCTTCATTTGCATTTGTAAAAAGCCGTACCAGCGGCGCAAAGTGACCTGTTTCCAGGGCTTTTGGTGATGGGGGTGCATCAAATCGAGATCTCGATCGACGGTGATCGGGTGATGCAATGTGTGGACGATGGGCCAGCCGTCGTCGAGGAGTCCGCGGATGCCGGCGCCGAGACATTGGTTGTCGTGGATGATGTCGAACTCGTTGCGACGCGCATTGAGTTCGCGGCGCACGCGTTCCGAAAACGCCCAGGGTTCCGGGAAGCCCGCGGCGCACATGCGGAGCCATTCTTCAACATCGGTGCGGCTCTTAAATTCAAATGGCCACGGTGTGCGGAACGGATTGTTGCGCGGATAGAGGTGCATGCTGTGGACTTCATTCAGCACGACCGGTTCATCGACAACCGAATACGGCGGGCCGCTGAACACCTCAACATGGTGCCCGAGGAGCGCGAGTTCGCGGGTGAGGTGCCGCGTATACACACCTTGACCGCCGACGTGCGGGCTGCCTCGGTAGACGAGAAAGGCGATGCGCAACGGATCGCCGGGGCGCGCGAAGGACGAATTTGCAATAGGCATGAAGTAACCAGGAAACCGCCCCGGACCCCCCAATAGCAAGCCGTAGCCAAACAACGTCTGTGTAATTCGCCGCGCCGCTACCCTCGAAGCCATGCCAACGATCTCTGCTGCGATGATTGCTCGATCCCATTCCGTCGGTGAACCGCGATGGTCGCCGAGCGGAAACTGGGTCGGTTGGCTCGATTCCTGGGACTCACGCACCGACCTGCTGCTCACGCCTCGCGACGCAACGCAACCACCAACCGTGGTAACTGCGGACTTCCCGGTGACGTCCGCCGGTGCGTATGGCGGCGGAGGTTGGTGCTGGCTGACCGAAGATTTGGTCGTGGTAGCCGGTGCTGACGGCCGGCTGGCGGTTCTTCGCGCCGACGGTGGTGGTGTCGTGTCGGTGTTGAGCACCGGCGGATCGACCTTTGCGCCGGTTGCGTGCGCCGACGGTTCGCGAGTCGCATTTTGTTGGGAACAAGACGACGCCTGTGATGTGATGGTCATGGCGGCGGACGGCTCGGGATCGGCGATCTGTTTGTCGAGCGCGGACTATGCATGGGATCCTGCCTGGTCCCCCGATGGTGCGACCGTGGTGTGGCACGAATGGGATCTCGCCGAAATGTCGTGGCAATCGTCGCGAATTGCGTACGCACCCGCTTCTGGTCTTGGGCCGGTTGTGGTTATCGACGGTGCCGCAGTCGGTGAGAGCGGCGGTTCGAGTCGTGTCGCTGTGGGCCAGCCGCGTTTCTCGCCAGACGGCGTGTCGTTGGCCTGGGTGAGCGATCGTGGAGGCTGGTGGAACGTGTGGGTCTCTGGAGTGGATGGTTCGGGTGCTCGGCCGTTGCGGATCGAGGCGAACGATCACGCAGCGCCGTCCTGGGGCCCGGGGCAACGCACATTCTCGTGGTCTCCCGATAGCGAGTCGATCGCGTTTGAGCGCAACGAAAATGGATATGGCCGGTTGGTCGTTGCGTCGCTCGACGGAACGCAGACCGCTGATGTTGGTAAAGCCTTTCATAGCGGTCTGGACTGGCGGGGTTCAATGCTCTTGGCCACCCGCAGCGGCGCCAAGACTCCACAACAGATAGTCACGTACGATTTTTCGAACGGGTATTCGTCCGATACTCGCCGCACGTTGGCGCGTGGCGCAGTCGCTGGTTTCGAGGCCTGCGCGCTCGTGGAGCCGGAGATGGTGTCGTGGGATGCCGCTGCCGATGGATCTCGCGATGGGTCTCGCGATGGGGATCGCGATGGGGTGACCGCGTACGGGTTGTTGCGCCGGCCCGTTGCTGCAAAGTCTGAAGAGTCGCAAACGCTGCCGCCATTGATGGTGTTTGTGCACGGTGGTCCTACTGATCAAGCTGTCGCGGAGTGGAATCCTCGAGTGGCATATTGGGTGTCGCGAGGCTGGGCCGTCTTGCAAGTGAATTACCGCGGCTCGACTGGCTACGGGCGCGCGTATCGATCGGCATTGGAAGGTGAATGGGGGATAGCTGATGTGGACGACGTTGCTTCAGGAATCCGTCATGCAGGTGCTTCGGGTTGGTGCGATCCCGATCGTGTGGTGGTGACCGGTGGCAGCGCGGGAGGATTCACAGCATTGTTGGTCTGCGCGTTGCATTCGAATTTGGTCTGCGCGGGTGTGAGCTTGTTTGGAGTTGGAGACCTTGCGGATTTGGCCGCAACCACGCACCGTTTCGAATCGAAATACCTCGACGGTCTCGTCGGTGAGTTGCCGTTGTATGCCGACCGATACCGCGATCGTTCTCCGATCGCCCACGCGAACAAAGTGACCGTGCCAATGCTGATGTTGCAAGGCCGTGACGACAAAGTGGTGCCACTCGCGCAATCGGATCAGATGGTTGCCGCGATGCGTGCTGCAGGAGCCGACGTTGAGTACCAGATCTACGACGGCGAAGGCCATGGGTTCCGAAAACTCAGCAATGTGCTCGATGAATATGCACGCACCGAAGCGTTCCTTGATCGAGTTGTGTTCGGCATTGGGAAAGGCAGCTGAATTGTGGATTGTGAATTCCAAGGGCCGAAGCGCGGCGCCGATCGCGCGGTGTTATTGGCGCACGGCGCGGGCGCCGACATGAACGCGAACACGTTGACTGTATTTGCGGATGCGTTGGCGGTAATCGGTGTGCCGTCGTTGCGTTTCAATTTCGCGTACCGTGCCTCCGGTCGGGGTGCGCCGCCCAAGGCGCCCGTACTCGAAATTGAAGTCCGCGCCGCAGCCGCCGAGTTGATGCGACGGACGAAGCTTCCGTCGGATCGCATCGTGGTCGGGGGGCGCTCGATGGGCGGTCGGATCGCTTCGATGGTCGCGGCGGCTGATGGCGCGATGGGCTGTCTGCTGCTGGGGTATCCGTTGCATCCGCCCGGAAAACCTGATGTTTTGCGCGTCGCGCATTTTGGTTCGCTGCGTTCGCCCGTGTTGTTTGTATCGGGAACGCGCGATGCGTTTGGAACGCCCGACGAGTTGCAATTGCACGCACGTTCGATCTCCGGGGCGGTGCGGTTTCATTGGATCGACACCGCCGACCACGGCTTTCGCCCACTAAAAAAAGTTACCGGCCTCACAACCGACGAAGCCCTCATCCCCGTAGCCGAGTTCGCGGCGCAGTGGGTTGCCTCGTTGTAAAAGTAGGTCCCTACGGTTCGGTACGCGCTGCGGTGAGCAGCATCGCGAATCGTGGCCCGACAAGATCAACCCACATCGCGATGGGTCGGTCATCGTCGATATCCAAGATGCGCGTGCCGCTGGCCCATTCGTTCAAACGGAAGTGCAGCAGCGGTGCAATGGAGAAAGAAGCGAAGGCCCCGGAATCGAAAACGGATCGCGCCTCGACCGCAACTATCCGAGTGGAGGCAACGCTTGGTGTTTGTCCATCATGTCACCCATGACCGCGCGGATGAATTGGTCGGCTTCGTCGGTGAGGCCGCCCGAAATCCCGCCATAGATTGAGCCACTTTTCGCCGGTTGTCCTGCGTTGGCCTTCGCGTGTGCGACCGCAGTTGCGAGATCGGCGGTCCAGGATTCGCGCACGCCGGGTTGCGTTTGGGGGCGCGTGACGCACATGTGAATCGAGTTCGGATACTGCTGCCCATTCATACGCCAGCCGAGGGGTCGGAGTGCATCGTTGACGTGATAAATGTCGAATGCTTCGCTGGTAAATGAGAAACAAAAACTTGGAGTACCGATGATGCGCAGATCCGCGTGGGAGCGGATGTCGTCTTGCATCGCGTAGGCCGTATCGAAAATGGCCTTGGCGTACTTGAGGTAACCCTCTTTGCCGAGATGCACCATCGACGCCCAGCTCGCGGCAAGCAACCCGCTCGAACGCGAACCGTCGATTCCGGGCGAACAGTATTTTCCGCCAGTCCACGCGGTCTGGAAAAAGTATTGACCGTTGCGCAATGCCTGATCGCGAAACAACAGCAACGATGTGCCTTTGAGGCCGTAACCAAACTTGTGGGTGTCGGCAGAGATGGTGGTGACTCCAGGAATACGGAAATCGAACACCGGGATTGGAAATCCGAGCATCTCTCCGAACGGCAGAATGAAACCGCCGAGGCATCCATCAACGTGCATGCCAACGCCGCGCGACATGGCGAGTGCGGCGAGTTCCGCGATTGGGTCGATCGTTCCGTAGCCGTAGTTGCACGCTGAACCAATGATTGCAACGGTTTTGTCGTCGATCAAGCTCGCGATCGAATCAACGTCAGCAGTCGCAGTCGTGGGATCAATCGCTGCGATGCGTAGTTCAATGCCGAGCAAATGACACGCTTTGTCGAATGCCGGATGTGCGGTTTCGGGCTTCACGACGTTCCAGCCCGTGATGCCACGAGCGGTGCCAGCTTCGCGGTACGACAACATCGCGTGCAGGATCGAGCCACTTCCACCACTGGTTACGAGGCCGGCGGGCGTCGTTTCGGTAACCGCATCCGCGTGCATGAGATCGAGGCCCATCGCGATCATCTCACCTTCGAATCGAGTACTCGAAGGGCAGACGTCGCGCTGCAACGCGTTCATGTGACCGAACAGTGAGAATGCTTCATCGAGGTACGCGTAGTGCTCTTTGTCGCCGCAATACATCGAGCCAGAGACCTTGCCGTTTTCCCAAGACGCGTCTTCGCGTTCGGCCATCGAGTGCAATTCGGCGAGAATTTCTTCGCGTGGCCGACCCGTTTCGGGCAAACCGCGAACGACTGGGTATTCATCGGCGTAGGGGTAAAAACTCATCGTTGATCCTGTCGGGAGGGCGAGCGCGATCGGGCGTGCCTAGAGTCGGGATATGGATACGGACGCACCCTACGTGCTCGCAATCGACCTTGGCACTACGGCTGTGAAAGTCGCAGTCGTTGATCCACTTGGTGTGGTGATCGCGAGCGCAAGCGAACAGCACGTTTCGACGTCGACACTCGACGGTGGCGTGGAACAGGACGCCGAGCTCTGGTGGCAGAGCATCGGCCGTTGTTCTCGCCAGGCGATCGCCCAAATGATCGACCAGTCGAGAGCGAATGCCGGCGCTGCGGTTTCGGTAATTGCAGTGACCGCCCAATACATGTCGGTGGTTGCCATCGACGCGATCGGTCGCCCGACTTCGCCGGTGATCATGTGGACGGATCGACGCGGCGAATCAGTCCATCCGCTGAATGAGCGTTACGACCTATGGGAGCAATGGCTCGATATCCACGGGTTGATTCCGCTCCCCAACGACGATGTCGGTCACATCGCAGTCTTGCGATCGCGCCACCCATCACACGCCGATGCGATGACCGCCTACGTTGAGCCGGCCGACGCGATTGCGTCGCGTCTTGTGGGCCGCGTCTGTGCAACGCCGAGTACCGCGTTTCCGCTGATGTGCACCGACAATCGCGATTGGGCGAATGTTGATTACAACGATGAGCATCTCGCACTCGCGCAGCTCACGAGAGATCAACTCGCGCCGCTGGTAGCGGTTGAACTACCGCTTGGTGAAGTGACAGCCGAAGCCGCTGATCATCTGGGAGTTTCGAGATCCACGATTGTGATGCCCGCAACGATTGATTCGGTGACCTCGGCTATCGGCTGCGGTGCGGTGGCCGCGCAACGGGCCGCGTTCGTGGTGGGCACAACGGCTGTGATGGCGACTCACGTTGGCGAAAAGCGCGGCGATCTCGGGCTAGGAATGACCACCATTCCGAGCCCGATTCCGAATCAATATTTCGTGATGGCCGAAAACGGCATGGGTGGAAAAGCCCTCGATATGTTCGTGAATCAGATGGCCTATCCCAATGATGCGCTTGCGTTGGGTGCCGCGCCGGCCGATGCGTTCGATCGGGCGGAGCGCGCTGCTGCGAGCGTCGCGGCGGGCGCAAATGGGGTGCAGTTCTTGCCGTGGCTTGTTGGGTCGATCGCACCAGCTCCCGATGACGACATTCGCGGCGGTTTCCTCGGAATCGGTGCCGATACAAATCGCGCGCAGCTTGCCCGCGCCGTATACGAAGGGGTTGCGCTTAACGCTGCGTGGCTTCTCGCTCCATTCAGCGCGTTTGCCCAATGCAATTATGCGGAGATCACGTTCGGTGGAGGAGGTGCGCGCAGTGATCTTTGGTCACAGATTTTGGCGGACGCGTGCAACGTCGTTGTGCATCAACTTGCTGATCCTGCGCACGCCAATGCTCGGGGTGCGGCGTTGCTCGCGCACGCACTCCTGGGGCACATGAGCTTTGATGCGATCCCAGAACGGTTGATTGTCCGCCAGAGCTACGCGCCCCAGAACGCGGAAGTTTATGCGCCATTGCGCGAACGGCTGATCGCCGCGCACGCCGCGATCCCGCGTTGACGATTGTAAACACGCTGGTTCAATCTCCTTGAGCCCCGTCGATCGCTTCCCGGAAAATGTCGGCATGGCCAGCGTGGCGAGCGAGTTCTTCGATCATGTGGATGTAAATCCAACGCAATGTGATATTCAACTCGCGACGATCCGGGCGCTGCACGATGTCGTCGAGCGCGAACTCCACGGCACTTGCCCGCGCGACAACGCACGCGGCGTCGTACATATCGAGTACGGATGCGACGGTCTCGCTCGGGGTTGGTTTCCAATCGCAATCTCGATCGGATGCTTCGTCGGCTTCGCTCCAAAAATATGACGGCCGAGTATCCGCGAGCACGTCGACGAACCACCACAATTCAACGCCCGCGAGATGGCGCACCAAACCCAACAACGACATGCCTGAAGGCGTGCGAATTGTTCGCGCCTCGGCTTCGTTGACTCCATCGAGTTTGCGGACGATTATCGCCCGATAAAAATCCAAAAAGCCTTCCAACATTTCGCGTTCGTTGGCGTCGCGGGCCGGTTCGGATGCGATCGCAGATCGTCGACTCTCAGTCATGCTCACGACAATAGAGGCTGAGGTCTCCGAGGGAACCGAAATTGTTGCGGCGTTCCCTCTACGATGAGCGAGATGTCGACGATCGTTGTGCAAGGCGGTGGATCACTCCTAGGCCAGGTCCGCGTCTCGGGAGCAACGAAAAACGAAGGTACCAAAGTCATGGCGGCCGCGTTGCTCGCCGACGGTGAATGCCACATCACCAATATTCCCAGGGTCGATGATCTCGATGTGATGATCGAGTTGCTTGAGGTGATCGGTGCCCGAGTGACGTGGACGTCTCCGACGAGCTTGACGGTCGATGCGAGTGGTGAACTGAATCCGGTTGCGCCGTACGAATTGGTTTCCAAAATGCGCGCTTCGATCAACGTGCTGGGGCCGTTGATCGCTCGGTGTGGTGAAGCCAAGGTTGCCTTGCCGGGTGGCGACGCGATCGGTAGTCGCAAACTTGATATGCACGTCAGCGGTTTGCGTGCGATGGGCGCGCAGGTTGAACAACAACACGGTTACCTGGTGGCGTGGACTGATGGTGCGTTGCTGGGTGCCAGGCACGTTCTCGATTTTCCGAGTGTTGGAGCAACCGAAAATTTGTTGACTGCGGCGGTGGTCGCGAAGGGCACGACCGTTATTGATAACGCGGCGCGCGAACCTGAAATCACCGAGCTCTGCGCGTTTTTGAATCGCATGGGCGCGCACGTGGAAGGCGGCGGGACCTCCACGATCACGATCTACGGAGTCGAACAACTCGAGGCTGCCGATATTGAACTCATCGGCGATCGCATTGAAACGGGCACGTTGTTGCTGGCCTGCGCCATGGCCGGTGGCGAAGTCGAGATCGACGGCGCGCAGCTCGAACACGTTGAAGTCATGGCGCGCAAGCTCGGCGAGATGGGCATGCTCGTAGCGCCAACCACCAATGGGCTCTGGGCGCGCGCCGGGCAGCGACTACGTGCAATCGATATCGCGACGCTGCCGTTTCCAGGATTTGCGACCGATCTGATGCCGTTGGCGGTCGCGCTGCTCGCGGTGTGCGATGGCAGCGGAATCGTGACCGAAAACATTTACGACGGTCGGTTTCAGTTTGTCGACGAACTGGCGCGAATGGGTGCTGATGTGCGTAACAACGGCCGCCACGCGATCGTTCGTGGGGTCCAACGTCTGCAGGGTGCGCCCGTGCAGTCGACCGATGTGCGAGCTGGTGCGGCACTTGTGCTCGCGGGCTTGGTCGCGGATGGTGAAACGACCGTCTACGGATGCGAGCACGTTGACCGCGGCTATGTCGATCTCGCTGGGAGTCTGCGCGCGCTCGGTGCCGATGTCCAGGTGATACCGAACGATTGACACGAGAACTGGGGTCGGCGGAATAAAGCCGGGTCCGGAGGGGTAAGCTCACCGTATGGCTCTCGACATTGCGACAATGGAACCTCAGATCCTTGAGGCGATCGACATCATCCGCCCCGCGCTGCAAAGCGACGGTGGCGACATTGTGTTCAACAACATCGACGAAGACGGCGTTGTGCACGTCTCGCTCGTCGGTGCGTGTGGCACGTGCCCGGTATCGACGATGACGTTGAAGGCAGGCGTGGAGCGGATCATCATGGACCGGGTTCCGGGCGTCACCGAGGTTGTTTCCGACAACACTGAGTGAGCCGGTGTGGCTGAAACAGTTACGGATCTCGTAACGCGCGCACTTGCCGACGATCGAGGCGCGCTTTCTCGACTGTTGACCATGATCGAATCTGGCGGTGAAACTGCCCGAAACGTTGTTGCGAAGATCTATGAGTCGAACAACGAGTGTTGGACCGTCGGTATCACTGGTGCACCGGGCGCCGGCAAATCGACGCTGACCGATCGACTGGTCGGCGCGTTGGTCGCCGACACTTCGATGGTGGGCGTACTCGCCATCGACCCAACCAGTCCGTTCAGTGGTGGTGCAATTCTTGGTGACCGCATTCGCATGCAATCGCACACAACGGATCCGCGGGTCTTTATCCGTTCTATGGCAACCCGCGGTCATCTGGGTGGTCTCGCCGCAGCAACCCCGCAAGCCGCACGTCTCCTCGCGGCAACCGGTTTTGCGTGGGTATTGATCGAAACCGTCGGTGTAGGACAAGTTGAAGTTGAGATCGCCGACCACGCCGATACAACGATCGTGGTTGTGAATCCGGGCTGGGGCGATGCCGTGCAGGCGAACAAAGCTGGCCTGATGGAAATTGCCGACATCTTCGTTGTGAACAAAGCGGATCGGCCCGGTGCCGACGAAACCATTCGCGAAATCGAAAGTATGCAAGCGTTGACCGTCGCGACAGATTGGCGACCACCGATCGTCGCGACTTCGGCCACAACGGGCGACGGCGTTGCGGCACTCGCCAGCGCAATTCAGTTGCATCGAAAACATATTGAAAATACTGGCTCAAACCTGATTCAGCGTACGGCTCGAGTCGCCGACGAATTGCGAGCGATCGTGCGAGAAATCGCGATCGAACGCGTGATGTTCGAATGTGTCGGGCCGCGTTTCGATTCGTTGACTGCCGCGGTCACAAGCGGTGCTGTTGATCCCTACACCGCAGCGACGCGGCTGCTCGACCAGACAACACAACCCGACTGATGGCGCATCCACTCGCGGCCGCGTTTGAAGCAGCATTTCGAGGATCATTTCCTGTCGTCGACGGCATCGTCGACGTGCTGCCAAAGCTCACCGGTACTGCTGATGCGTTGATCGGCTTCACTGGGCATTGGATGTTGGCAGCCGACGTTGACAAGGCCGTCGTTGCTCAGCAGCTGGTTCCTGGGGATTTTTCGATTCCGATGTCTGGTGCGTTTGTGCATTGGTTAGCCGAAACTCTCGGGACTACCTCGGGCCCGCAAGACGCGCTCTTCGTCGCCACTGCGACCGGAGTACCTGACGATAACGACGCGACGATCCTTGAACTCGAACGAGTACAAGACCTAGATCACCCGCGCGTGCGGCGTGCGATGCGATACCGCGAAGATGTACGTGTCTATTCGACAGAACACGGCGATGGCGTGGTCGTGCTCGGGCGCGGTGTGACGCGACGCTGGGAAGTCGCTTTCGAAGCTGCGGATGGATCACAGCATGCGGGACTGGGGCGCAAATTGGCGCGTGCCGCACTCACTCTGTTGCCCGAAGGTACCGCCATCTGGGCACAGGTTTCTCCTGGCAACGCGGCATCGATGCGGACCGTGATCGCTGCCGGGTACCGCCCGATTGGTGCAGAGATTCTGTTTCCGAAGCGAGCCCGGAGCTGACCCGCTCGCGGGATCGCTAGGTGAGCCGACCGGATGCTCAGAGTCGAGTGAAGCCTCACCGGACTTCGTAGTCTTGGCGTCATGACCTCTGACGATTTGGTACTGCTCGAACGACACGACAACGGTGTCTGCGTACTGACGCTCAATCGGCCTCCGATGAACCCACTTTCGAGCGCCGTTTTGCAGCGGATTACTGAGCTCGCCCAGCAACTTGCAGTCGATGCTGCGGTGAAAGCGGTTGTGATCACCGGCAGTGATCGGGCCTTTGCTGCAGGAGCCGACGTGAATGAGTTCGAACTCACCGAGAGCGGAGCCCGGGTCGTCGCTGCGAATTTTCGAGCGGCCTGCGACGCGATTGCCGCAATCCCTCGACCGGTGATTGCTGCAGTGCAAGGATTCGCGCTCGGTGGTGGCCTTGAGCTTGCGATGGCGTGCGACATTCGGGTCGGTGGCGAGAACACTCGCGTCGGCCAGCCCGAGATTCTGCTCGGGATCATTCCTGGCGGCGGAGGTACCCAACGACTCGCGCGGATCGTCGGCGCGAGCCGCGCCAAAGAACTCATCTGGACGGGCCGGCAGGTGAAAGCCCCCGAAGCGCTTGCGATCGGGCTACTCGATGAAGTCGTTGCGAATGATGCGGTTGTCGCGCGGGCCCTCGAACTCGGCGCCCAGCTGAGTGCGGGGCCGTCGGCGGCGATTGGCCTAGCAAAACGGGCGATCAACGAAGGCCTCAACCTCGATTTGGCCGCGGGCCTCGATCTGGAAGCCGATTGTTTCGCCGGTTCGTTCGAAACGGAAGATGCCAAATCTGGAGTTGCCAGCTTCGTCGAGCATGGCCCCGGCAAAGCCACCTTCACCGGCCATTAAACCCGTCCCCGAGCGTCGTGGATTGGCTCGGGAATCGCCTTCGGCGTTACGTTGCGGAGATGTCGATTGCCATTACCGAAGATCACCGCGCTCTCAGCGATACTGCTGCCGATTTCCTGTCCAAGCACAACGTGCTCGCTGCCGCTCGGATTGCGTTAGACGCGGATGCCGAACGGCTCCCGGAATTCTGGTCTGCGCTGGCAGCTCTGGGTTGGCTGGGGTTGCACGTGCCGGAAGCCAGCGGGGGCTCGGGCTACGGGCTCGAGGAGCTCGTCGTCGTCGTTGAACAACTCGGGCGTTTGCTGGCGCCGGGGCCGTTCGTGCCCACTGTCATTGCTTCGGCCACGTTGGTTGCCGCAGCCAATTCGGAGGCGAACGCAAAATACCTACCTGGCTTGAGTGATGGCTCGGTTGTCGGCGCCTTTGCGCTCGATGACGGATTGGAACTCCGTGACGGCGCGGTCCACGGCCGTTTGAGTGCTGTGGTGTGTGCCGAGGTTGCAAACGTGTTGCTCGTTGCGGTTGGCGACGACGTCGCGGTGGTCGCGATCGGCGATGGCGTGACGATTGAGACGCCCAAGAACCTGGACGCGACTCGCCGATCGTCGCGAGTTACGTTGACCGGTGCACCGGCCATGATCCTTAAAGGTGCGCGTCAAGCCTTGGTCGATTTGAGTCGGGTCGTGCTCGCCGCCGAAGCCGTAGGGATGGCGCGCGAATGCACCGAGCGCGCCGCTGAATACGCAAAGCAACGCGAGCAGTTCGGGCGCCCGATCGCGATGTATCAAGCGGTAAAACATCATTGCGCCAATATGTTGGTTGCGACTGAACTTGCGACCTGTGCAGTGTGGGATGCCGCGCGCGCCGGAATCGGCGGCGGCGACCAACTGACCTACACGGCCGCAGTTGCTGCGACGCTTGCCGCTCCTGCCGCCGATGAGTGTGCGAACTTGAACATTCAGGTGCACGGCGGAATCGGATTTACCTACGAACACGACGCTCACATGTATTTGCGGCGGGCCACGACATTGTTGTCGTTGTTGCTCCCCGACGCTGCGTCAGCGGACCTCACCGATCTTACGCGCCGCGGTGTGCAACGCGCCCGCACGGTGGATCTTCCGCCCGAAGCTGAAGTTATCCGCGACACTGTGCGCGAATTGGCCAGCAATATCAAGGATCTTTCTGCCGAGGCCCAACGCGATCGGTTGATCGAAACCGGCTACGTCATGCCGCACTGGCCGAAGCCGTGGGGTCTTGGTGCAGGTGCGGTGGAGCAGCTCGTCATCGAACAGGAATTTTCCGCAGCCGGAGTGAAAAAGCCTGCCTACGGAATTACCGGGTGGGTCATTCTCACTTTGATTCAACACGCCAACGATGATCAAGTTGCCCGTTGGGTTCCCTCGGCGCTGACCCAAGAAGTTGTGTGGTGTCAGCTGTTTAGCGAACCCGATGCCGGTTCGGATGCCGCGGGTGTGAAGACCAAAGCGACCCGTACCGACGGTGGTTGGCTCGTCAATGGTCAAAAAGTGTGGACGAGTGGTGCACACATCGCGGGCCGCGGCTTTGCGACGGTGCGTACGAATCCAGATGTTCCAAAACATCAGGGCATCACCATTGTCGTCATCGATATGCATGCTCCCGGCGTGGAAGTGCGACCCATCAAGATGCCGACTGGTCAATCAGAATTCAACGAAGTGTTCTTCGACAACGTGTTCGTTCCCGATGATGATGTCGTCGGCCCGATCGACGGTGGGTGGACGGTCGCACGCGCAACGCTCGGTAACGAAAGCGTTAGCATCGGTGGGGGCCAAGGCGGCATGTCGCTTCCGGGTTCAGCGTTTATCGCTCCGTTTGATGCGCATCCTGAACGGCTCATCGGCGGTACGAACCGTATTGGTCGCTACGTGGCGACTGAACAGGCGATGGCGATCCTGAACATGCGCAGTGCACATCGTGCGATTGCGGGTGGCGGCCCTGGGCCCGAAGGCAACGTGACGAAGCTCGTGCTCTCCGAAAACGGCCACGAAGCCGCAGCGATTCTGTCCGCGCTCAGCGGCCCGGATGCTGCGTACCTCGATGGTGCCGGCGCGATGAGCGGCATGTTGGTGCTGTTGCATCGAGCGATGTCGATTGCCGGCGGAACCTCGGAGATCAAACGCAACCAGATCGCGGAACGGATCCTCGGCCTCCCGCGTGATCCCCTGATCAGCTAAGCGGGTTCAATCGCCGCTACTCACGCGTGAGGTTGGATTCCTCGGTTACCCTTTGGCTTGCTCGATCCCGACCTGAGGAAGCTGCGATGTCTGAATCCGCTGTGATTAC
Source organism: Actinomycetes bacterium (assembly GCA_025360585.1). GTDB lineage: Bacteria > Actinomycetota > Acidimicrobiia > IMCC26256 > PALSA-610 > F1-120-MAGs023. The sequence goes on from JANYBW010000073.1 coordinate 48,903, forward strand.
TAAAGAACTTATATTTCATCGGATGTTTTTGCCGATGGCACGCCGCTGCGCGAACCAACCTTGCACGACCAATGTTGCTACGGGCGAGACGCGAACGTACGCGCAACACCTCGATCGGGTTGGGCGTGCGATAGGTGGTTTGCGGAGTTTGGGAGTAGAGCGAGGTGATCGCTTCGCGTTGATGATGCTGAACGCCCCCGAATTCCTCGAGCTCTCGCACGCGGCGATGCTGGGTGGCGGAGTGGTGAATCCGTTGAACTTACGGTTCGCGCCTAAGGAACTTGCGTACGTGCTGCGCGATTCAGGAACCAAAGTGTGTTTCGTCGATGCGGCGTTCGCAGCGGTGATCGACGCAGTCAAACAAGAAGCAGGTCTTGAGCACGTCGTGTTGGTCGGGCCTGGTGCGCAAAACGCGACACACACCGCAACGTACGAAGAATTGCTCGCTCGCCATGAGCCTCTCATTCCTGAAGAAGGCGACGAATCCGATCCTGCGGTGTTGATGTATACCGGCGGCACCACGGGCTTGCCCAAGGGAGTGTTGCTCAGCCAGCGCGCGCAGATCTTGAACGTCTACCACTTCGCGATCCCGATGCAGTTCACTCGCGAAACGAAATACCTTCTGCAAACACCCATGTTTCACGCAGCATCGACGTTCGCGATGTTGGGCGTGCCCGCGCTCGGCGGGCACTTAATTATCCAGCCGATGTTCGAGCCTGCGGCAACGATGCGCGCGATTCGCAGCTACCAACCGACGATGACAACGATGGTGCCGACAATGATTGGCATGACGGTTGCGCATCCCGATTTCACCCCCGACGCGTTTGCGGGTTTGCAAGATTTGGCGTACGGGGCTTCGCCGATGCCTGCAGTGTTGCTCGACAAGCTGCTCGAATTTTACCCTTCGTTAAATCTTTGGCAGGCGTACGGCATGACCGAGGCTTCGACGGGGCTGACCTTGCTTCGCCCCGAAGATCATCGCGATGGGGGCGCATTGTTGCGTTCTGCCGGGGCGCCTCTGCCCGGAATTGTGTTGTCGATTCAAGATGAAGATGGCAACGAACTTGCGGCAAACGAGACGGGTGAAGTCTGTGCGCGCGGTGGCAACTACATGATCGAGTACTGGAAGAAGACCGATGCGACCAACGAGGTGTTTCGGGGTGGCTGGTATCACACCGGCGACGCGGGGTATCTCGATGCCGAGGGGTACCTGTACCTTGTTGATCGGGTCAAGGACATGATCGTCACTGGTGGCGAAAATGTCTACTCCGCCGAGGTGGAGAACGCGATTTCGAGTCACCCGGCCGTGTTGCAAGTTGCGGTGATTGGAATTCCTAGTGACGCGTGGGGTGAAGCCGTGCATGCGGTCGTGGTACTGCGCGATGGTGCGAATGCGAGCGAAGATGAATTGATTGCCCACGCTCGTGAATGGATTGCCGGCTACAAAGTTCCCAAGAGCGTTCAGTTTCGTGATGAGCCGTTGCCGCTTTCGGGTGCGATGAAAGTGCTCAAGCGCGAGCTCCGCGATCCGTTCTGGGAAGGCCATACGCGCCGAGTGGGGTAGCGCCGCTGCACCGGTGTGGTGCGGCCCATAGCATCGCGGCGTGGCACAGATTGATTGCGAACGCGCTACAGGTTCTTCAGTCGTTCGCGGCTGAAGCACGAATGCTGTGCATCGTCGATGACGCACAGTTCCTTGATGCAGAGTCGATGGCCCTCATCCATCACTGCCTGACCAGCGACCGTCGCAACGTGCGCTGGTTGCTGCTCAACAACAACGATAATCCGACCCCGATCATCAATTCGTTGTGGCAGGATGGGCACGTAAGCCGTCACGAGTTGGAAGCGCTTTCTGAATCCGAGTGTCGAGCCGTCGTTGAACAAGTCTTCGGTGGCTCGATTGAATCTCAGACCATCAATCGTTTGCATGAATTGAGCATGGGCAACCCTCGTGCCCTTTGCGAAATCGTGATGGCCATTGCAGAAGCTGATGGTTTTCGTTGTGTCGACAGTGTTTGGCAATGGCGTGGTGGGCTTCGTGCTTCGACGCGGATGCGAGAAATTGTTGCGGATTTTTTGTTTGGTGTTGAACGCGAAGACCTTGTAGCCCTTGAGTGTTTTGCCATCGGTGGTTCGATTGAAGCCGCGAGTGCGGTCGCGATCTTTTCGTTGAATCAATTGGCGGCGCTTGAATCGAAGGGCCACTTGAAGCTGATCTTCGAAGGAAGCCGTCGAACGTTGCGGTGCCGCCACCCTTTGGTTGCGGCGGTGCTCGCCGATCAGTGCGGCCCGTTACGTGCGATGCAACATCGTGTGGCGCTGCGTGCCGCTCGATCGCAGCTGCCGCAACGACGCACGCACGATCTCGTTGCGCTCGCCGTACTGAATCTTGAAATAGGTGATCACGAACCCGAATATGCGGCCGAATTCATTGCGGCGGCCCGCGTCGTAAGCCCGGATTACGAGTTACGCGAACGGCTGGGACGCGCGGCATTCGACCGTGGTGGTGGATTCGAAGCGCTTGAGCAACAAGCGCGTGCATTGTTCTGGCAGGGGCGACTCCACGAGGCTCAGGGGATCGTTGCGTCGATGGAACTCCATGAGATCTCACAAGAACAACGGTCTGCGTTCGCCGCATGGTGGCGGCGCATGATCGCGTGGGGCCCTGACCGCAGCGCGGATGTCTTCGCCTTTGATCCACCGAGTCCCCTCGAAGAAATGCGCGACCAGCCGTTATCCGTTCGCGCTCGGCATGCGGCGATGCTGACTGCGCACGGAGAAAGCGTTTACGGGGTGGCGATTGCGGAAACGGTACTCAACGACGAGCACGCGAAAGCGAGCGATCGTTGTTGGGCTGGCTTGGCCGCCGGGCTGGCCTATTCGATGAAGGGTGAGTCTGCACTCGCGGACACGGCCAGCACGAAGATCCTCGCGGCCGCGCGCGAAACCGGCGATCTGCACTATTTGTCGCTGGCCGGATTTACTCGTAGCTATGGGTTGCGAATGGCTGGGGAGTTCCAAGCCGCGCACCTCGCGGCGCTCGATTTGCAGCGGGCAACCGGCGCACATCCGAGTGCGACGGGCGCGTTGGCCGCGTTGCTGCTTGGTTTGGTGGAACTCGACATCGGGAATCACGAAACTGCCAGCCATCAACTTCGCGAGGCGATCGCCGGTCTTGGTGGCTTCGATCCCGCCGGTTGGGTCGCGCAAGCTGGTTTCGGGCTGGCCTGGGCGTTTGCTCGACGAGGGCGCATCGATGAAGCCCGTGTGGCCATGGTGTCCGCAGAGGCGAACTCAGTCGCGTCGATTCGAGCTTTCGAACCTGATGCGTTCATCGCTCGCGCGTGGTTGGCTGCATCGGCCGGTGATCGAGTGGGGGGAGTACAGCACGCCGTCGCGGCGGCGGACTTGGCGGTAACCCGCCAGCAACCTGCGTTGGCGGCGATCGCATTGCAACACGCCTTGCGGCTCGGTGGGGTTGCGAGCCACGCTCAACGTATTGTTGAGCTTTGTGAGGGCCTCGAGTCTCCGCGAATGTCGACAGTCCGCGCCTACGCACAAGCGAAGGTCGATGGTGACGGTGACGGTGATGGTGAAGCGATGATGGTCGCTGCGCACGGCTTTGCCGCAATCGGACTCACCGAAACCGCGATGGACACGTACGCGCAAGCCGGGGTCCAGTTGCTGCGAGCGGGCGACAACGTCGGTGCGATCGCTGCGACTGGGCACGCGAATCTCCTCGAGAAATCGATCGCTCATTGCATCAAAACCCCAGCGATGGAAGCACTTTCTCCGGTTGGGATGCTTACGCTCCGGCAACGCCAAATCGCGCAGCTCGCAGCGGGACCAAACACGAGTCGCATGATCGCACTCGAACTAGGGATCTCAGAACGCACGGTCGAGTCGCATTTGGATGCAATTTATCGACGGTTGGGAATCGCCGGTCGCGCGGAACTCAATGCACTCGTAGGGTCCGAGACCGGCTGAGCTACGTTCGCGAATCAGGGCACGGAAGGTATTTCCCGAGCGTCGGATTGCCGATCAACCTTCGAAGCAGGCCGCCGCGAACTCTTCGACGGTGGAACGTCCGCCTGGAGGCCAACCGCACACCAAATATTCGAAGCCCGCATCGGCGAAGGCATCGATCGCTCGGCGGATCGAATCGAGATTGCCTTCAAGTGACAACGAAGCGGCGCGCCGAATCGTTGCCGGATCACGGTCTTGTCGGAGTGCGATTTCATCGAGGACCCGCGATTTTTCGGCCAGAAATTTCGGCGGACCAAAACAGTGCCAGACATCCGCGTGGCGCGCGACGATCGGCAACATGCGCTGTTCACCCGAAGCTCCGATCCAGATCGGAATCGAAGGCTGTTGCACCGGCCGTGGTCGTAAGGTCGCGTCGGTGACGCTGAAGTGCTTTCCTTCGTACGTGAAATTGTCGGTGGTGAGCAGCCCCCGAACGACGTGGAGCGCGTCTTCAAATGCGTCGATGCGTTCCTTCAACGCGGGCAGTCGAATTCCGAGTTCGGTGTGTTCTTTTTCAAACCATGCCGCACCGTAGGAGAGCTCAAGGCGTCCACCGGATGCGTGATCGATCGTGATCGCTTCCGCGGCGAAGACGGATGGATGACGGTAGGTCATTCCCGAAACGAGTAGGCCAAGGCGAACCTGTTCGGTGACGCCAGTCAATGCCGCGAGCGTTGTATTGCCCTCGAAACACTCTCCCGGTCCGTCGCCGTACATCGGTTGAAAATGGTCGAAGCCCCACACTCCGGTGAAGCCCAATGCTTCCGCGAACTTCGCGCGGTCGACAATTTCTGACCAAGGCAAGCGTTGTTGGGCGATATCGAGTCCGTAATCCATAGGCAGTCTTCTAGCAGCCTTCGAGCTGCGATGAGCACTTCCCAGTATGCGCCGATGATCGGCGCGTTTTTGTTCGCTGATCTCTCAACTCACTCGATGTCGGCCCGATGAGAAGAGGTCATCCGTTCGGATGATGTCAGGGTGGTTGATATGTACGCAAAGCTTGCGACGGGAGCGACCATTGTTGGAGCTCCGGCCGCCGCTGCGGCCGCGGGTTTTACGACGGGTCAGTTCGTTGGCGTCGCTATGTATGCAGTTGTCGTTGTCAAACTTGGGCTCGCTCGGATCCAGCGGCGCGAACGTTCGGTGGGAACTGTCGCTGATGGTTCGCGGCTCCGGGTTGTGCTGATTTCGCCTATTCACAACGAAGACCCGGCCTTCGCGGTTGCTTCGGCTCGATCCATGTTGCGCAGACACGGCCTGCGGAACATATCTATGTCGTAGATGATGGCTCTACTGATTCAGGACGAGCGATCGATGCCGTTGAGGCAGTGTTTGAACGCGAGGCCGAACGTGGCACCTGGACGATCACTCGATTTGATACGAACCGTGGGAAACGACATGCCCTCGCGCATGGTTTCGAAGCGGCCGTCGACGCGGATATCTTCGTGTGTGTCGACTCAGCCACGCTCCTGCATCCCGCGGCGATTGAAGAAGGGCTTTGGCGTTTCAACGATCCGAGGGTGACGGCCGTCGCGGGTGTCGTGTCCGCGCACAATTGGTCGCGAAATATCTTGACCCGATTGGTCGACCTTCGCTATATCAGCGCGTTTCTCGCCGAGCGCGCGGCCTATTCGATATTTGGCGCGGTGCTGTGTTGCTGCGGATCACTGGCCTTTTATCGCGCGGACGTTGTTCGTGAAAATCTGCACGATTTCGTAGATCAGCAATTCTTGCAACGTGCGGCGACCTACGGCGATGATCGGCGCCTTACGAACTACGCGCTGAAGGCTGGACGCGTGGTGTTGTGCCAGCAATCTCGGGCGACGACGGGAGTTCCGCAAAAGTTGGGCCACTACCTACGTCAGCAGCTGCGGTGGAACAAGAGTTTCATCCGAGAGTCACTTTGGGTGTTGGGGACATTCCCGTTGCGATCGATGGCCTTCTGGTTGACCCTGATCGAAATATTGGCGACGGTAGTTGTGAGCATGGTCATGCTGATTGCGTTCACGACCATGCCTTTTGTTGAATTTCATGCTTCGTTAGCGGCCTTCGTTGGTCTGCTCTTTCTCGCTGCGTATGCTCGAAATGCGGCATACCTCATGGATTCTCACTCCGATATGCGTCGCCGAGACCGAATCATGATCTTCTTGTTGGCTCCCCTGTACGGACTTCTACATGTGGTTGTGTTGACGCCCGTACGACTTTGGGCGCTCATCACACTGCGAGACACCCGGTGGGGTACCCGCGAGTACGTCGAGATTCGGTTTGAAGGCGCAAGGTGAAGTAACGATTCAAAAAAAGATGCGAAACCGGGGTGCGTTTATCTCGGTAAACCGAGGACTCGTTCGCCGATGATGTTCTTGTTGACCTCGGTAGTGCCGCCGGCGATGGACAGCGATGTCGAGGACAACAGTTCTTGCGCCCATCGGCCGCTCATCGCTTCGATCCCGAGAATCTCGATCGCGGTTCGAGAGAGTGCCTGGCTCGCTTGAGACCAAGCGAGTTTGATGATGCTGCCTTCAGCTCCCGGCGCGCGTCCTTGCAACGCTGCGCCGAGCGTTCGTTTCGCAATGAACTCGAGGTTCCGAACCTCGATGTAACGTCGCATCAGTTCGTTTCGGGCGATAGGCGAGTCCACTGCTCTCGTGCCGCTTACGTTGAGCTTTGTGGCCGTCGCCAAGAGACGATCGAACGTGCGTCGCGTGTTGAGGTATAGCGACGCAACACCGGCACGCTCGTGGCTGAGTGTGTTCGTGGCAACACTCCATCCCTGATCGATTTCGCCGAGTAACGCGCTGCGAGGGATTCGCACGTTCGTGAAGAACAGCTCGCTGAATCCGGTATCGCCCGCCATCGTACGAATCGGTCGCGCTTCGATACCCGGCGTGCCCATGTCTACTAGCAGCGCGCTGATCCCTCGGTGTCTGGGAGCCTCAAGATTGGTGCGGACGTAGAGCTGGCACCAATCCGCACGATGACCGTTGGAATTCCATGTCTTTTGGCCGTTGACGACAAAGTGATCACCCACGAGTTCGGCGCGACACGCCAACGATGCAAGGTCGGAGCCGGCTTCGGGCTCCGACATTCCCTGGCTCCAAATCGTGTCGCCGCGCAACATGGGCCAGAGGAACTGGTGCTGTTGTTGTGATGTGCCGTACTGCATAATCGCGGGCGCGATATTTGCAACGCCGATGCTGTTCACGGGCCCTGGGGCTCCAACGAAAGCGAACTCTTCGTTCAACGCGAGCTGGTGTTGCAGGCCAGCGGCGCGGCCACCGAATTCGACCGGCCAACCAATCGCGGCGTATCCCGCGTCGGCCAGAGTCGCGTTCCAACGACGCTTGACCGCGAAGGAATCGTCGGCGTCCGCATAGCCAGACCCTTGAACGGCCGCTTCGATGTCCGCCGTGAAATTTGCGGCTAGCCAGGCCCGTAGTTCGAAGCGGAATTCGTGCAGCGTTGTTTCGTGGCGCAGCGCGCGAAATCGTGGAACTGCGAATGCCGACGGCGTATTGGGATTCACATCGGCGACCGGGGTTCCATTGCTAAGGGCATCGTTCGAGCTAGGTGCGCGCGGCGATGTATTTCGCGTAGCCGTCCGCGATTGTGCGAAGGTCAGGATCAGCCACAAACATCGGCTCGAATTTTTCGCGTGCCGCGGCCCGTTTTGCCGGGATGTATTCGGTGGGCCAGTATCCCTCGTGAGGTCGGTAGCTCTTGAGCACATTGCGCGCAACCGTTGCTTTGTGCACTTCATCGACACCGTCGGCGATGCCCATGGTGGGGGCCGCGGAATACATGGCCTGAATCGGCGTCAGGTTCGTGGTGCCGAGCGAGCCGAGGATGTGCAACGCGTTGAAGGAAACTTCGCGCAACACCTTGGCCATCGTGTATTTCACCGCAGCGATATCGGTGCGGGTCTCCTGCGTGCTGCTGTTATCGATCTTCCACGCGGTTTCCAATACGAACAGTCGCAACATTTGAATTGACGCGTAAGAATCGGCAATCTTTTCTTGCACCATTTGATGTTCTGCGATGATTTTGCCGTGAGATTCGCGACTCAACGCGCGTTCGCACATCATGTCGAAGGCAAGTTTGCATTGCGCGATCGTGCGCATCGCGTGATGGATGCGCCCGCCGCCGAGTCGACGCTGCGCGAGCACTTTCGCGCCGTCCTCTGGCCCGAGCAGATGATCGGCAGGCACGCGAACGTCGCGGTAGATGATGTGGTTATGCGAACGCGGTTCGGGCATGATTTCAACGCCGGGCGTGTTGCGCGGAACGACGAACATGCCGTTCGTGCACATCACGAACAAAATGTCGGCGACGCGACCCGCGCTGGTAAACCACTTCTCACCGTTGATGATCCACTCATCGCCGTCGCGAACCGCGTGGGTCTTGAACAGATTTGGATCAGACCCGCCCTGCGGCTCGGTCATCGAATACGCCGACCACATCTCCTGGTTCAACATGGGTACGAGCCATCGTTGCTTTTGTTCTTCGGTGCCGTAGGCAGCGAGCATTTCCATGTTGCCAGTGTCGGGCGCGGCCGAGCCAAAAATCTGCGGTGCTGATCCGTAACGACCAAGGATTTCGTTGATGAGCCCGAGCTTCAGCTGGCCAAGACCGGGCCCGCCGAGTTCTTCATCGAGAAACAACGCCCACAGTCCTTGAGCTTTGACCTGATCCTGCAAGCCCTTGACGAGTGCTTTGATCTTGGGGTCTTTCGAGCGCACGGCGTACGGAAAGACTAAATCGAGCGGCTCGACTTCTTCCCGACAAAACTTCTCAACCCAGTCAAGCTTGACCTGGAACTCTGGCTCCGTTGAGAAATCCCAACCCATAACGACACCGCTTTCACATTGATCGATTCGACGAATGGCTCCAAGCTCCGAAGCTCGGACCCAGCGATGTTAGGAGGTCCGAGCCCTAGTCCTGCAGGTAGGGCTCGAGTTTCGCGAACGCGGGTCGCAATGGTTAGATCTCGTCGCAGGCCGCGGCGACTTTGTGGATCGCGGCATGAAGTTCTTCGGCTACAGAGGCGAGACGAGCATCGGTAATCTCGGAGGAGAATTTCAGACGCTGCGCTGAAGCGAGTTCATAGCGAGCGGGCATCCAGGCTGAGTGCAGCACCATCGGCACACATTCCTTATTGGTGCCTTGTAACACCGCAACCGGGCCCGCTCCGACACTTGCGGCGTCGAAGAGCTCGATCCGGAAACCATTGTCGTTTTGTACCGGCTGCACCACGTAGCCATCGTGGCCGCCGGGCTGGTTACCTGAATAGCTGCTCTTGGAAGTGTCGGCGCCAGCGCCACGCGGCGCGAACGTCGGCGATGTGATGTGATCGCCGAGGTCGGTGTATTCCCAACGAGCTTTGAGGTCCATGCTGCCGCGTTCGAACGTCGCGAGCGCCCCGGGCGTTTCGCGGCTCACGATGTCGCGGTCGATACGGCCTTCGTACAAACGCGCGGCGCGATCACTGATATTGCCCGGCCGGCATCCTTGGTACGAAACGTGGTGCAATGTCGGCCTCGACATGCCTTCGGTGCTCCAATCAATCGCTGAGAGTTGAAGGTTGAAGGTCCAGTCCGCTTTGTAGCTTCCCTGTTCCATGACTTTGCCGGTGGCCGGATCGAACTGCACTTCCACAATGGTTTCGGGGGCCATCGCCATGTTGTAGAGCCCTGCGAGATCAGGATCCATTGCCTTGCCGTTCACGTCGAGATCGCTCGGTTTGAGGTAGAAGCCGAGATCCATGAGATCCATGCCTTCCCACACCACAGAGATGCCGTCGGTGTCGTCCCAGCGCGCGTAGTAGTGGCCGACTGATGGCGACATCATGAACGCAATGGGCGTGATCGGCGTGCCCGAGGCTAGGTCGTCGAGCTGATCTTTGCGGATGAGCCACACCGGTGCTTCGTTGTCGATGGTGACTGAGCGCTCGCCGCCGAAAATCTCCTCGGGATCAGCTTTGAAGTTGCCGGAGTCCGCGAGGATCACCCAGTTGCGAGTTTGGCTGACCGTATGAATCGAACTACTGAACGCGATTCCTTCAAGTGGCCAGAACTTGACCGTGGTGCCATCAGGATCCCAGCGCACGACCGCCGGCCGGAGTCCGAACGTAGGTTCCATCACGAAATCGAGCTTGACCGTCCAGAGACAATTGCGTTCGGGATCAACAACGGGATGGGCCGAAGAAAACAGAAACGGCAACACGCCCGCGGTCGCCATGGAGGAATCGCCCCAGCTGTCGATACTGCCAACCTCGCCCACAAATTCAAGGGTGTCGGGGTTCAGTTCGACCGGGCGCCCAGCATCCCAGGTGGTGAATAACCGATTGCCCCACGGCAACGGAGCAGTGTTGGAAGCATTCGATGGACCAAATGGCGATTGGTATCCCGTCGCGCTCCCGACGAACAATTCGGGATGCAAATCGAAAAGCCGTTTGCTGGGCGTTTGGATCGATCGCGATTGCCACGCAAATCGGCCAGCCGCAGCGCCACGGGCACCAGATTCGAGCGAAAGGCGACAGATTGCGCCCCAATCGAAAATCGCTGCGTCGAGCTTGCGGCTGTTCTGCACGGTCGAAAAAACCATCTCGCCAGTGATGTCGTTTGGCCAGGCGCCGGCGACGACTTCCAATTCGAAATCGGTGTGCGCGGCGGTCGTGAGGGAACCCGGAACTGGCATGTTTCTCCTTCGAGGTGTGCACGTGCGCGAGCGCGGCGGTTAGCATGTTAACAGTGTTTACTAAACAACGTAAAGTGACGGCAACGACCACTCCGGAGGCCGCGGCGCTTGTCGCGCCGCTTTCTGGAATCGGTCGGCTGGGCCGAAAATTGCTGAAACGGTTCCTCTATGGACAAATGGCGCTCATGCAAGGGGTACTCATCGCGATCGGGCGCGAAAAGCCGTACGTTCGATTCACGGTTGAAGCCGATCCGCCGTCGATCTATTGGGTGTTTCGGCTCAAAGCCGAAGTCGTGGCGGGGCTCGGCCAAAGGCTTGGGCTTCCCGCCGGTTTTGAATCGACGCCGATACGGTGCACCGTTGATGATGAACCGGCGCACTTATTGACACTCAACGTGTATCGCGTTTCGGGTATCGCCAAGGGCATCCGAGCGGAGTGGTCGATGTACGTCGCCGATGCGCAAGGTGAGCCGCGCTACATGGTGGTGGACGCGCGTTCATCGAAGGGATCGATGGATCCAGTAGCGGTTGTTACACGGTCGTCTCGGGTGGAACACGTTCGCGATGGCGATGTGGTGACAACCACGGTGGGTGAACCCGGTTGTCGTTTCACCGCGACGGTCAACCTCCCGAATCCCGACGCGGGCACGACGATCGCTCCCGCGCCAGAGTTTGTTACCGCGAATGACTACATCTATTGGGGCAACGGCATTTGCGACCGAACGTTCTACGACAAGGGGATGGCATACCCAAACCAACTTGTATTGCCCGGCGCTGGCGCGGTGTTGAACGACGAAACTCCCTGGGCCCAACTCGTAGATCCCGTTCCCGCGCACATCGTGGTATTTCGTGACGCGATCGAACTTGTTGTGTCACCATGGGAAAACCTAGATCGGTTGTAGGAAAAATGGACGCAACGCTCGAACGAATCATTCGCGAACGCATTGGTGTTGAAAAGTCCAGGACGACCCCGGCATCAGATTCAATTCCGGTTCCGCTCATCCCGATCAGTCGTTACACCGACCCTGCATTTTTTGCATTGGAAATGAAACGGGTCTTTCATCGCACGTGGCTGTTTGTCGGCCACGAGTCGGAATGGCCTTCGCACGGTGCCTATCGATTGTTCAGCCGGTCCGGCGCACCAATCGTGATTGTGCGCGGGAAAGACAATGTTCTCAGGGCATTTTACAACGCTTGTCGCCACCGCGGTGCCCCGGTGACCCGCGATGAATGTGGTGTGGCGAAACGGTTGACGTGTCAGTACCACTCATGGTCCTACGATACTGAAGGCCAGCTCAAAGCCGTCCCCGACGCGCGAAGCTTCGCGGAACTCAACACCGACGAGCTCGCACTGATGCCTGTGCGTTGCGAAGTGTGGCAAGGCTGGGTCTTCATCAACGAAGACACTGGCGCAGCGCCGCTGACCGCATTTCTCGGACCGATTTGCGATCAGATGCGCGACATTAACGGGCCGGCGATGCGCAAGGTAGGTACGCAAACCCATCGCATTGCCGCGAACTGGAAGCTGATGGTCGATGCGTTTTTGGAGGTGTACCACGTACGCACGGTGCACCCAGACAACGCCGCATTGCTCTACGACGATCGTTCCGTAACTGTCGCGATGCTTCCCAACGGTCACAGTCGATTGACGACCGAGAAATACGAAGCGCTACGTGATTTCGCGATGGTCTCGGACGAGCACGACAACCCTTCGGTACCGTTGCTCTGGCGCCAAACGTCAACGTCTTTCGGCATCTTTCCCAACTTGGTTGTGCCAATGGACACTGGCGCGTTCACATTCTTGTGTATGTGGCCAATCGACGCGTCGCACATGGAGCTCGAGTTGCAGTGGTTTGCTCCGGCCTGGGACGGCGACGAAGTGCCACAAGAACATCTGGATCGGCTCGCGCTCTTCGATACGGTGATGGCCCAAGACACTGCAAACATGGCGCCGATTCAAGCCTCGATCGAAAGTCCTGGCGCGCAGCCATTTCAGATCGGTTGGCACGAACGCCTTATCCATCACTTTCAGCGGGCCGTGGATTTGGCCATTGGTGCGGAGCAACTTCCTGCGGGTTCCGCGGTATCTGATGCGCTTGATCGTTTTGTAGAGACCGTATGAACCAACGGATGTTGCTCCGCAACGGCAATGTGATCGACGGCACTGGAGCGGCCCTGATGCCGAACACCGACGTGTTGATCGACGGCGATCGCATTGTGGCGGTAGACCCAACGCCTGAGTTTTTGAACGCCGAAGCGATTGCTGGGCTCACGGTCTTTGATGCCAGCGGTCTTACCGTGATGCCGGGGCTCATCGATTCGCATTGCCACATCACTTTTGGCGAGCCAGCAAGCAACGACGAGTTGTTCTTTCATCGCGAACCCGCGACGGCGATGTTGCTCGCCGCATTCAACGTGCAGAAGCTGTTGCGTTCGGGCGTCACGGGATTTCTCGATGCCGATTGTATTTTCAATCTTGGTCCTGCGCTGCGCGACGCGATTAACGCAGGCATGGTCGAAGGCCCGCGCATGACGGCCGGGATGAACGCGCTTCTCACAGCCGCGGGTGGCACCGCTGGCCGGTTGATCCCCGATGGAGGCCAGTTGGGTTACGCGCACGTGATGCGCGACCGCGAGGAAATGGTGCGCACGACCCGCCAACAAGTGAAGTACGGCGCTGACTGGATCAAGATTCACGCCACTGGTTCCGTACCGAATCGTGAGGGTGAACTGACGGTATGGACCCTGGACGAACTGCGGGCCGTCGTTGATACCGCGCACGATCTCGAGACGCCCACGATTGCGCACTGCCGCAACGCAGCATCAACACGATTGGCCGCGCAAGCTGGCGTCGATCTCATTTTGCACGCGAGCTATCTCGACGACGCCGCGCTGGAAGCCGTCGTGGAATCGGGTGCCGCGATCGCGCCAACCTTTACCTTTTTGGCCAACCTTGCCGACCACGGAGCGAAAGTAGGTGCGGCGACGCATCAGGTCGACATTTTTCGAGGCGAGATCGCAGCGACCGCAGCCATGTTGCGCCGAGCCTACGACGCTGGGGTGCGTTTGCTGTGCGGCTCGGAAAGTGGCTTCTCGCTCACGCCGTATGGGCATTGGCACGCGCGCGAGCTCGAAGTCTTCGTCAGCACGCTCGGCCTCACGCCGCTGCAAGCGATCAGCTGCGCAACCCGAAACGGAGCGTTTGCGCTGCGCATGGCCGACGACACCATTGGCGTGATTGCTGAAGGTGCGGCCGCTGATGTGATCGTGGTCGACGGCGACCCGTCGCTCGACGTGACCCTGCTGCAAGATCGGTCGCGGTTACGTCGAGTGTTTTGTCGAGGCGTGCAGGTTGATCTCGATCGGCCGTGGCCGGAGCGGCGCGCGTTGCCAGGCGAAAAAGTCGGGGCGTGGTCAGCGCAGCCGCTCACGTGGGATGTGGTGAACCCATGAGTTCAGCCGCTCGTGTAGATGCCAAACGATCGATCATCGTGACGGGCGCGGGTAACGGCCTTGGAGCGGAAATCGCAATGAACGCAGGCGCTTCTGGCTGGAAGGTCGGCGTGCTGGATGCCAATGGCGTTGCCGCGGCCTCGTGCGCTTCTACGATTGGGTCCGATGCAATCGCGCTGGTTGCTGACACGACTGATGAATCCGCGATCGAGTATTCGTTGGCGCAATTCGCCGACTTCACGAAACGGGCTGCACCGGACGCGCTCGTTTGCAACGCGGGCATCGTGCGGTTTGGACCATTGCTCGATGTATCGATTGCGGATTGGCGTGCAGTGGTGGATGTGAATCTCACGGGAACCTTCACGACCGCGCGCGCCGTGGCTCGGCGGATGGCCGCCGCGGATATCCCAGGCTCAATCGTCGCGATTACCTCCATGAACGGGGTTGCGCCGGGCCCGAACTCTGGGGCCTACGGTGCTACGAAAGCGGGTATCGCTCGGCTCATTCAGCAGATGGCGTTGGAATGGGGCCAATTCGGCATTCGGGTTAATGCAGTTGCGCCCGGCCTCATCGATGCGGGTATGTCTGAGCCGATTTACGCTGATCCTGATATTCGTGCCCGTCGTTCGCAACGCGTGCCGTTGGGCCGCCTCGGGACTGCGGCGGATGTATCGGGAACCGTGATGTTTTTGTTGTCCGATGAGGCTGCGTACATCACCGGCACTGAGGTACTGGTTGACGGTGGTGTCACGATGAGCGTGATGAGTACCCTGCCTCGACCGCAAGCAGTTGATTCGGTTGGGCTCGTCGAGCCGGGTGATCATTGATCACCAATCTCATGCTTACTGGAGGACCAAACCACGATTTCGCGGGGACTGCGCCCGCGCTTGCCGACATCATGGCTGAAGCGACAAGTGATATTCCTGCGCTATCTACCACGATCGTTGTTGACCCAGCCGCATTCTTTGCAGAGTTGCGCGAGGCTCACCGCGGCGATCGTGAACCTTGGAATCTCGTGACTGTCTACGCGTTGCGATGGCGCATGAAAGCCGAACGTTTTGCCCGGCAACGTGGGGAGTGGGCGTACGACATCGTTACCGAGGATGCTTTGCTGCTCCAGGATCATGTGCACAATGGCGGCGGGCTTCTCGCGTTACACACCGCGGTGATCTGTTTTGATGCCGAACCGTCGTGGCGCGCCCTCGTTGGCGCGGCGTGGGACTGGCAACGATCATCACATCCGGAAGTCGGTGACGCGCGGGTTGACTGCGCCGACGCGGCCGCGACCCATCCGATAACCAAGGGGATTGAGCCGTTCACGATCTGCGATGAGATCTACGGATTTCTTGATGAACTCGATGGCATCGAGCCATTGTTGATGAGTTCCCACGGCGGCCGGTCGCATCCGTTGCTGTGGGCGAGGCAGTTCGGCGCGGGGCGGGTTGTCACCAATCTGTTGGGCCACGGTGCTGAGTCGCTCGCGCTGCCCAATCATCGGGAGCTATTGCGGCGCTCGGCGGCGTGGGCGGTGGGTGAACTATGAGTGAATCCAATCTGATCACCATCACGACGTATGAAGATGCGCGTGAAGTGTTTCGCCAAAAGGATTTGCGTCAGGCGTTGTACGACGACGGCGATGTCGTGATGGCCGATGTATTGGTGAACCTTCACGGCGACGAGCACCGAGCGCGTCGTCGTTTGGAGAACCGCTTGTTTCGGCGCGATACCCACGCGTGGTACGAACGCGAACTCTTCCCTCCGGTCGTTGCTGCGACCTTGGCGCCCTACATCGCACAGGGCCATGCGGAACTCGTAACGCTGAGTCATCAAATGATGATGAACTTGGCTGCGCTCACCGCAGGCGTGGACCGGCCGTTGGGAACGCCTGAGGAAACGTTCGATCTCTATTCGTATTTGATGCTCTTCATTGAAGGCGCAACGCTCGCGCATTTTGCCGGCGACAAAACTGCGAAGCGTTCAGAAGTTGCCGCCGCGTTGCGCGCGTTCGATGCCGAATTCTTGCAGCCTTCGGTCGAGCGGCGCCGTCTCGCAATCCAACAATGCGAATCTGGGCAGATCGACGAAACCGACTTGCCGCGCGATGTGCTCACCGTCTTATTGCGCAATCAAGACAAGCTCGAGCTGCCCTCCGATGTCGTGCTGCGCGAGACATGTTTTTATCTCCTTGCGGGCGCGCACACTTCTGCCACCGCGTTCGTGCGGACGCTGCACAACGTATTTCAGCACTTCGCGACGCATCCCGAGGTGGAAGCCGAAGCTCGCGATGATGTCGGGTTCTTGCAACGTTGCACGCACGAGACCATTCGGCTGCAACCTTCTAGCCCGGTCGCATTGCGGTGGGCGCTCGCCGATATCGAACTTTCGAATGGAGTTCGCATTCGCCAAGGCGACAAGGTCGAGATCGATCTCAACGCTGCCAATCGCGAGCCTTCCGTCTTTGGTGAGAATCCTGAGTTGTTCAACCCGAATCGTGAGTTGCCGCCTGGAGTTTGGCGCTGGGGTTTGAGTTTCGGGCTCGGTATGCACGCGTGTATCGGCCAGGACCTTGCCGCGGGAATGGATGCCTTGGGCGGTGTCGACGATGCAGATCATCTCTACGGTTTGGTGCCAGTTGCAGTGCATGCCGTACTGCGAGCCGACGGGCGACCGGATCCAACGAATCCTGCACAGCTCGATGCCAATAACACCCGTAATTATTGGGGAATCTATCCAGTCGGGTTCGGGCGGTGATCGATCTCCACGCGCACGTTGTGTTGGAAAGCACGCTCGGTGCCGCGGGCCCCTACGGACCCGAACTCGACGACGGCGATGAAGGTGCAGGGCGATTGCCGTGTTATCGAGTAGGCGGTTACACGCTCACCGGCGTGCGTTATCGTAACTCGCCGTTCATGGATCTCGGGTTGCGTATCGAGATGATGGATGCACTGGGGATCGCTCTCCAAGTGTTGTCGCCGAATCCACTCACGTACTTCGCGCACATCGAGCCGCAGTGGGCCGTCGCGTTTTGTCAACGACACAACGATGAAATGGCTGCGTTGGTCGCGCAAGCACCCGGAAGGCTTGGCGGGTTCGCGCAACTGCCGATGCAAGATCCGCAGGCCGCGGCGGTTGAGCTGCGTCGGGCTGTCGTTGAGCTTGGTCTTGTCGCTCCGTATATTGGCACCGACCTTGGTGTGCCACTCGACGATCCGAGTCTCGATGCGATCTACGCAACCTGCGTGGAACTCGATGTGCCGTTGTTCATTCACCCAGCCCCCGACGGTATCGATTCACCGCGGCGCGATGAACGGCTCGCTCGTTTCGATGGCGACCTTTGGTTGGGCTTTTTATACGAGGAGACACTTGCGGTCTCAACGTTGGTATTGGGCGGCGTGCTGGACCGTCACCCGAAGCTCGACGTGTGCGTTTCGCATGGAGGGGGCGCAACCGCGTGGCTCGCGGAACGGTTGGAACACGCCGCACGTACCCGGCCGTGGTCGCCCGAATGGGTTGGCGAATCGGTTGGCGAATGGGCTGGCGTAGCCGATGCGATTCCACAGCGGCTCCGGCGGCTCTGGTGGGATGCGCACGTAGGCGGGCCGCGCGCATTGCGTTCGCTGATCGACGCATTCGGCACCGATCACTTAGTGGCGGGAACGAATCTCGCGGGGTGGGATCAAAGTGGCGACCCAGCCCATGGCGATGCTGAGCTCGCCGCAATTTTCGATACGAACGCTCGTCGACTATTGAGGCTTGAGGCCGTCTGAGCACACCGTTTGTGATGCGCCAGGATTCTGGTGGGCGCGGACTTGCGGTTTCCGGACGTACAGCTCCGGGAAACGCGGAATTTAGGCGCGATGGTCGGCGAAGGACTTTCCGTCGGCTACGAGTTGTTCGAGGAGTGCTGCCGGCTTCCACTGTTCGCCGAACTCGGCTTCGAGCTCGCGCAAACGACTGAGCACATTCGCTAAGCCGAGCGTATCGGCGTAGTGCATCGGGCCGCCGCGGTACGCGGGCCAGTTGTAGCCATTGATCCAGATGATGTCGATGTCGCTGGCGCGAATCGCTTTGCCCTCGGCCAGGATCTTGGCGCCTTCATTGATCATCGGCAAGACAAGCCGTTCGATGATTTCCTCGTGGGTGAAGCTCCTCGGCTCGATGCCGCTACGGCTCGCGAATTCGCGCACGATTGCTTCGGTGACTGGCGATGGGCTGGCGTTGCGTTGCGCGTCGTAGTCGTAGTACCCGGCGCTGGTCTTTTGCCCGCGCCGATCGAGTTCGCAGAGCCGATCGCGAATCGTCGCGCCGTTCGAACGGTCTTTCACCCAGCCAATGTCGAGGCCAGCAAGATCGATCATCTGAAACGGGCCCATTGCGAAACCAAATTCGTATAACGCTTGGTCGACCTCCCACGGCATCGCGCCGCCTTCGATGAGTGCCTGCGCTTCACGGGCGCGTTGGCCAAGCATGCGGTTACCGACAAAGCCGGGGCACACACCAACGAGCGCAGCGATTTTGCCGATGCGTTTTGTGAGCTGCATTGATGTGTTGATCACATCGTCCGCAGTGTGATCGGCGCGCACAACCTCGACAAGACGCATGACGTTCGCGGGTGAAAAGAAATGCAACCCGATCACGGATTCTGGGCGGGCGGTGACTGCGGCTATTTCATCGATGTTGAGACCGCTCGTGTTCGTAGCGAGAATCGCCGATGGCTTGCAGATCGTGTCGAGCGCGGTGAAGATTTCCTTTTTGATGCTCATTCGTTCGTATACAGCCTCGATGACCAGATCGACATCGCTGAGATCTTCCATCGAAAGTGAGCCGGCGATTCGGCCGACGCGTTCTTCAACTTGTTCAGCCGTGAACCGACCATTTTTCATACTGCGTTCGTAATTCGTGCGGATGGTCTTCAGACCGCGGTCGAGCGCTTCTTGATTGGTATCGATCAAGGTGACGGCGATTCCAGCATTCGCGATGGTCATTGCGATGCCACCACCCATCGTTCCCGAACCGATGATCCCTACTGAATCGATTGGTCGCGTCGGCGTAGTTGCGGGGACCGATGGGATTTTCCACACCTGACGTTCCGCGAAGAATACGTAACGTTGTGCTGCTGATTCAGGGCTGGTCACAACTTCGAAAAACTTTGTCCGCTCGACCTTGATGCCTTCATCGAACGGCAAATTCACCGCGGCCTCGACGCATTGGATGATCGCTTCTGGCGCTTTGAAACCGCGGAACTTCTTGGCGTTGGCTTGTCGAAACGCGGTGAAGTCATCAGATGTCATGGGCTCGACGGCGCGGTCGCTCACCCTGTGCAGCGGCGCAGCGTCGGCGACAACCTTGCGGGCGTACTGCACCGCGTCGGCGCGCAACGCGGTTTCATTCGCGAGTGCATCGATGAGACCCATCGCAAGACATTCGGCCGCGGCCACGTGGGTGCCCGCAGTCATCAGCTCCAAAGCTTTGCGGGGACCAGTGATTCGCGGTAATCGTTGCGTGCCGCCGGCGCCAGGAAGCAAACCAAGATTCACTTCGGGAAGCCCGCACTTCGCGCTCGGAACCGCGATGCGATAGTGAGCACACAGCGCAACTTCGAGGCCACCGCCGAGCGCAGTGCCGTGGATCGCAGCAATTACTGGCTTCGGCGAATCCTCAATGATGGTTTGCACATCAAACAAACTCGCGCCCGTTGAAGCGCCACCGAATTCGGTGATGTCGGCGCCAGCGATGAACGTACGGCCCGCACAGATGAGCACGATCGCCGCAACGCTCGTATCGGCGATCGCGGCCCCGAACGCGGCGTACATGCCGTCGCGCACAATCGCGCTGAGCGCGTTGACCGGAGGGGAATCGAGGGTGATGACGGCAACGTTGCCATCGAGCGTGAGGTCAGTGACGTCGTTGAACGCGGTCATGAGACTGCTCCGGGTTTTCGTCGGGCGGCGGGTGCGAACAGGGTTCTACCCGACACATCTGGCTGCGGCCGAAGCTAGATCGAAGCCGCGGCTAATGGACGGCTGCGATGCCGACTTCGTAGACCACGTTCGGTGTCGGAAGTTTCCCTACCAGGCGTAGGCCTCGGGGGCGCGCCCTCCGGGGCCGGGGAACATCTCGTCGAGTGTCTTGAGTGCATCGGCATCGAGTTTGATGTCGAGCGCTTGTAACGGTGCGCCATCGAGTTGCTGCATTGTGCGCGGTCCGATGATCGTGGAAGTCACTTCGCGTTGATGTAACAACCACGCCAGCGCGACGGCCGCAGGGTCTTCGCCGCGCGCCGCGCACCACTTCTCGTAGCGTTCGATCGTTGGTGCGAGCGCCTTCCATCGGTCGTTCAGCGTGGATCGACGGCCCGTCGTCGCGTCGCTGAGACCGCCGGCGAGCGCGCCACCTGCCAGCGGACTCCAAGGAATCACACCGACGCCGTACGAACGACACGCCGGAAGCACTTCAAGCTCAACGGTTCGTGCTGCGAGATTGTAGAGGCTTTGCTCGCTCACGAGACCAAGAAAGTTCCTTGATTTTGCTGCTTCGTTCGCCTGTGCGATGTGCCAGCCCGCGAAGTTCGAACTGCCTACGTACGTGATTTTGCCTGCGGCGACGAGGCTTTCCATCGCCTGCCACACTTCATCCCAAGGCGCGCTGCGATCGATGTGATGCATCTGATACAGGTCGATGTGATCGGTTTGGAGCCGCCGAAGGCTGTCGTCGCACGCCTGACGGATATGGCGGGCCGAGAGACCGCCCGCGTTGGGCCAGTCATGCATTGGTCCGTAGACCTTCGTTGCGAGCACAACTTTTTCGCGTCGGCCGCCGCCGAGTGCAAACCAACGGCCGATGATCTCCTCAGTCGCGCCAGCACCGAGGCTGCCGCCGTAACGATTTGCCGTGTCGAAAAAGTTGATGCCGAGTTCGAGAGCTCGATCCATGATCGCGAACGAATCATGCTCCGTGGTTTGTGGTCCGAAATTCATCGTGCCGAGACAAATCTTGCTGACTCGAAGGGCGGTACGGCCAAGGCGTGTGTGCTGCATGCTCGCACCCTAAAGGTTATTCAGCGACCATTGTCCCTTTTTCAACCGCATCGGTGCAAAAAAGGGACAACAGTTGCGGGCGTGCTATTGGCGTGATCGCAAAGTCTCGAGTCCCTCGCCGGTGCAATCGGCGAGGCCGTCGGCGCGGCCGGTCATGGCTCGAATCAGCGACATGCACGGACCTTCTACCGCGGGCCCGGAGCCGGTCGTCCACTCAATATCGGTGGCCGTAAACGTCAATCCCGCGACGCGCTTCTTGCCGTTTAGCGGTGCACCGGTCGCTTTGTACGCGTCGGCGAGTGCGGTGAGGTGTTCGGCCGTGTAATCGCCGCGTGTTCCAGTGGCGCGCCGGATGTCTTCGCCGTGCACCATGATCTCTCCAAACGCGATGAACGCAGGCCCGGGCGGCTTGCGGTTGCTATCGAGAATGGAATTGAATCGTGCCGATACGTCGGCCGGAGTTCCTTCGGCGTATTTGACGCAGTCGCCTTCGATGAATTTGTCGAAGCTGAAACCGTTTTTGATCAGGCCGCCGAAAAAATGCGGCGCGGTGATCTTGGCCGCGGCAACGAGGTGGCCTGTGAGTTGCTGAACGTTCCATTTCTCACACGGTGTCTGTGCTCGCCATTGCTCGGGCGACAGCGTGGCGAGGTATTCGGCCAGTGAACGACGTTCGGCGTGCACCATCGGATTGAAATCAACCATTGTCAGTCCTTCGTTGAAGAGGATTCGATTACATGTCCATCGCGGTGTAGACCTCAACTGCGCCGCCGGCCTGCAACACTGGGCAACCTTTGGCCTTGTTTGCTGCATCGTCGAGGTCGATGGCATCGATGATTGAGTAACCGCCGAGCGCGGTCTTGCCGCCGTCGCTCACCGAACCATCGGCTGCGACGGTCTTAGCGTCCGAGAACGGGTTGCCACCGTCGATGACGCTCTCGCCGAGCGTGGTGAACCATGCCATCCAAGCGGCCATGACCGCCTCGCCTTCGGCTTGAGTTTCGGGAGCCGTGCCGCCGGTATATGCAAATACAAATTTGCTCATGAGGGTCTCCGTTTCGATTGCGCCTTGATATTTCGGTCACTAACAAATTAGGCCATCAACGAAATAGATGCAAATAGGCTTAGAATCCTTGCTGTGACCGACGTGCAAGACACCTTCGACGCGCTGAAGTCGCCGGTGCGGAGAGAGATCTTGTCGCTGATCTGGGACCGCGAACTTCCCGCAGGCGATATCGCCGCGGAGTTTGAGGTGAGTGCGCCGACGATCTCGCAACACCTCAAGACGTTGCGCGACGCCAACCTTGTGGTGATGGTTGCCGACGGAAACTTTCGGCGCTATCGCGCGAATCAGACCGCGCTGCACAATGTGCGCGCGATCTTGGGCAAAGATCCGACTCGGTGGCAGCCCGCGGACGAACTTCCAGAAATTGATTTGGCCAATGTCCGAACTGGTCGCTTAGTTATCGCCACGGTCGACGTCGAAACCAACGTGGTCAGGACCTTTGCGGCGTTCAATGATGCGGCAAAGTATTCACAATGGCTTGGAGTGCCGGTGACGTTGCGTGCGGGTCGGTTCGCGTGCACGATGGAATGGGGGACGCGGATTCGTGGGCACTATGACATTGTGGTTGCAAATGAACTGATTGCGTTGCGGTGGGATTTTGAAGACGACAATGTTCCGATTCCTGGTGGCGAAATGATCGGCTACATGCGTTTTTCGGCGCGCCGCAAAGGTTGTCGAATTGAGGTGCACCAACTGTGCGACTCTGAAGCGCAGGTCGAATTTATGGATGTGGCTTGGAGAATGGTGCTCGGCCGTTACCGCGAATTCGCGGAATCGAACCAAACCGTCGTACAACGCCCGCCTCGCGCTCGCCGCACAAAACGCAGTTAGTCAGTTATCAATCGCAAACAGTCGGTGACGAAAGATACCGAACGAGCGAGCGAAATGCATTCCGGCGAACACGACTTCACACCTGCGGAAGTCAGCGTTTCGGGAGGATTTCGAACCGTTGGCGTCCGTGAAGGCGGTAGACGTTGAAGCCCGAATCGAAAGTGAAGATCCTGCGATGGTCGCTCATTCCTGTCTGTCTGGCCTCGCATGTGATGGTTTCGGCTGCTTCGACGCGGTGATCGCGATGCCAGCGGTGGCCAGCTGCTGCAACGTCCGGTCGACACGAGAAAGGCCTGATTCGTCGGGGGAGTAGTTGGATGACCGTGCCGCGACAAGATCGGCATGCACGACAACCCGTGTCGGAGTGTCGGCCATCATCGTTGCGATCGAGAGCGCGGTGTCGCGTACGCAACTTGTGAGTAGAAATCCCGTGAGGTGGATCGTGCGAAGGGGTCCTGATCGCGCTTTTTCGATGACGTCGCGGAACTCCAGCGAGGTTGTCGCGTCGGTCTTGGTTTTGGTGATGACGGAGGCCTCTGTCGGAGGGATGAGTGCGGTATCCCACAACGCGTCGACTGGGTTCGAACCGTCGCATAGCGTTGCGAGCGAATTGTTTGCCGAATCGTCGGAGTGCTGACCCGTCTCGTATTCGGAGCGGACCCATAACCATTGATCTGCAACCGAACGTCGCGAGATGTGCTGTCGGAGCATCTGCACCGTTGCTTTGATGTTGACGAGTTCGTGATTCCCGTAGGCCGTTGCCAGAGTTCCCGCGTCGTCGGTGAAAGCTTGCATTGGGTCGATCACGACCCATAGTGACGACGGTTCGTGCATGATGAGAGTGTTGCACAGGCACGGTGTGCGCGGCGATGAGTATCGCCATCTCGAGTGCGCTTTCGCCTAGGCCCTTCGGACGCGCGATGCAATTTGGTTGCCCGAGCCATTGACGATCCTGACCTTGCGGATCAATAGACCGCGCGAGCATGACATCGAGAGTGTTGCTTGACGATCGGCTCTTGATCGAAGAACTGCTCGTCGGGCTGCGTCGGCCACGAAAAAACGTCGAATTGTTCACGACCGGATACTGGTACTACCGCGCGTGTCGAGTGGCGGTCGCTTCCGCGGGAGGCAAGCTGTCGGGCCCGTTTAATGATGTCCCGCACGCGCAACAGGAACTTGCCGTTATGAGCCTTCTTGAATTGCGTGACGATATTGGACTTGTGGGCGCTCGCAGCACGGTTCCGATCATGGCAGAGCTGGCGCGTGTTCATCCGAAGCTCAACGTCTTGAATCTCGAAGCGGCGGCAACTGCGCGGGTAATCGAGGCAACGGTCTGGCTCTCGGATCTTGGTGCTGCTGGAATTCTCCCGTCGATCCTCGACCACGAGCGCCTTCGTTGGAAGACCATCGTGATCGCATGACGGCCGACGCGCGACGGAATTTGAGTGGCCGAACCGTTCGGTTTCATTGCGGTATGACTTCGAAGGAACAGATCGTCGAGGCGATACGTACTGCCATTCAGGCTGAGCAGCGTCCGCCTGAAGCGTTCGATCCGAGTGAAGCGGTGCCTGCCGATCAGATGGCGGCGGAACTTCGCGAGATCATGGCGCAGCGTTGGCCTGGGAAGTAACTGGGCGCGAGGTTCTTCGAGAGTGGGCTGCAACGTGTGAGGCGGCAGGCGCGTTGTTCGCAGTCGTGCTCTGGCTCGAACGCTTCTTCTCGGCAGGGCCTTGGATGGCTGCTCGCCGACCTCGCGGCGGCGCCCCCGGGGCTAGGGTCGCATACTTGGAAGTCGTCGATTGTGAGCTGACACGCCCGTGAGTCGTTTTTCGAAACTACGAACTTGGGATCGCCGATGACCGAACTGCCGATGATCGTGCTCGTCCATGGAGCGTGGGGTTCGCCGGAGATGTGGGATTATGTCATCGATGCCCTGCCGTCGGGACTCGAGACACGTGTTCGTGTGGCCGATCTCCCGACGTGCAATTGTGCAAGTGCGTCCTTGTTCGATGACGCGCAACATGTTCGAGAACTCGCGAGACACGAGTCCGTTATCTTGGTTGGTCATTCCTACGGCGGTGCAGTGATCACCGAAGCTGGCGCCGGGCTGCGAAGCGCGGAACACCTCGTCTACGTCGCTGCGGCGATGCCGGGCGTCGGAGAGTCGATGTTCGATTGGTTGACGAAACGCCCGGTTCCCGATATTGCGATGGAGTTCCTCGACGACGGCAGGAGCGTGCTGGATGTCGCTGACCTGGACGCGCCGTACGACGAGGTGACAAGAGAACGTCTTGGCCGTGTGCGTGTAAGGCCGTTCGCGCTCGCTGCCGCGATGGACACCGTTGGGTCTGGCCGCATGGTCATCGGTGCCATCTACGTACCTGGTCGCCAACTGTGACACGACGATCCATCCCGACACTCAACGCGAAATGGCTCGGCGAGCTGACACTGTCACCGAATGCAGTGCCGAACACCAAGTGATTCTGAGCCACCCCGAGGTTGTAGCGGCCTTGGTCGCGGATCTTGTTGTCCCCTGAACCAACACCGTACGCATTCGCCGTGATGCCGAAATAGTCCCGTCGACCGTTGAGGCTGACAAGATTCGCGGCGCGTTCGTTGACCCGCTCGATGGACGCGCGATGGAGTCAAAACGCGAGAGGGAACCCGACGCGACGACACCTAGAATTCTGGGGCTGACCTGTGCAAATACATTGCAGCGGGTGACGGGGATCGAACCCGCATGACCAGCTTGGAAGTGCGGAGCGAGTGGTTTGGAATGAACCCTCGTGAACTGTCATGGCCGGTCAACGCGAGGTTCGTGGACTGTGCTTAACCGTACTGAACGAACGCGGTTGTTGGGTTGCTGTTGGGTTGAATGTTTCGCGTGAAAAGCTGGGTATCTCGATGGTCGAGTCCGCGATCGCGTTCGTGGTCAGTTGCCGGTATCGATGCTACGGATGAGGTCGGTGAGGTATTCGATTGCCGCGTTGATTGTTTGGGGCGCTTCGGGATGGTCGGCCGCGAGTTGCGGATAGTCGCGTTCCCAGCTTGGCGATGACTGCACGGCCGGTGGCCATTGATGTTTGGCGCGCCGCGCAAAGGTTTCTTTCGCAGCGTCGCGAAGTTCGGCTACGTCATTGTGGTCGGTGAGGGCTTCGAGGAGCCAGATATCGATGATGTCGCGGACGCGGTCGTTGCCGTCGGGTACTGGTTCTGTGCAGGCATGGAGTTTCTGTGCGATTTGGTAGTGCACGTCGAGACACGGAATGAGTCGTGGCGGGTCGATCGCGAACGTTGCGAGTGCGATGTCGTCGGGTTCGATGAGGTCGTAGTGGTTGGCTGTGGTTTCGTCGATTGCGACTTCGAATGTCGTTGACCCGAAGTCTCGGCCTTCGTATCTAATTTGGAGTGAGAGCCGCCAGGGTTGGTTCCCCACGCCGGGGACGTCGATTTGGGTCGGTGCTTGTTTGCGGGTGATCGAGAAGCCGTTCCAATCGCGATCCGCGATCGTCGCATCGAATCGTGTGAGCCAGGCTTCTGCTCGTCCACGGAATACAACGTCGAGGTCCGCGGTAGCGCGGGCGTCGATACCGAAGCGGATTTGCATTGCAGTCCCGCCTTTGACGATGAAGAGGTGGCCACCGTCGTCGCGCGCATCATCGAGGAGTGCACATATTGCGCCGACCCGTACGAGGTGCATGACTCGCTGTGGCAACTGGCCGATATCAGCGGCATGGCCTTGTAACAGACGCTGAAATTCTCTGGCTCCGCGTGGCCGCTCAATCATCGGGTTGTGATTGACGTGAGTTGGTCAAGGAGTTGAACTTGCGTGACTTCGGGAATTGCTCCTCGTTCACGCGCCGTCGCGACCGCTTGGCGGACAAGGTATCCAGGGACAGTGGAGAGAGAGTCGCGGAGGGTGCGCGGGATCGTCGTAACCACAACGGCTTCGATCCTCGTGACCTCGTTGCTGGGTAGGTCACAGTGGTGTACTGCATAGCGTTGGCCGCCTGAACGTTGCAGGCGATAGGCGGTCGGGACGGTGATATGCACGACGTTTGGATTGATGTCGCACAGCTCGTGGACAACAAGCGCAGAATCGTGCGACAGAACACCGCGACCCATCGCCCAGAGGCGCGCGTAGATGTATTCATCGTGGCGGTCGATGGGCAACGACGGAACGCGGTATATCCCGCGGCCTGCTGCGGTGAGCGTCCCGCGTGAGACCATTTTGCGGAGCTCGACTGCGGGGATCGCGAAGTGCGTGGCGAGCGCCGGTGTGACGTACCCGCCGTTGTCGAGCGCAATATCGACGATCGAATCCCAATACTTACCAGGCATGCAAATATAGTACCAGAACGGTACTATATTTACATGGAGTCGACTGTTTCGAAAGTCGGCGGGCTAGTCGGGAAAGAGCATGCTTGCGGGAATGACTGCCCTATTTGCATCACGCGCGGTAATCCCATTTTCGGAGGTGTCTACGGTGCAAGCGTCCATCGGCGTGTGCTGGATGGGTTGGAC
>JANYBW010000100.1 GCA_025360585.1 Actinomycetes bacterium
GGCCGGGCGCTCGGCGCGTTCGGGCTCACGGAACCCGATGCCGGTTCTGATGCTCGTGGTATCAAGACCCGCGCGGTGCGATGCGACGGTGGTTGGCTTATCAATGGCCGCAAAACGTTCATCTCGAATGCTGGTACCGATATGTCATTTGGGGTCACGCTGCTGGCCCGCACCGAAGATCGCGTCGCTGCGGTTGCGGGTGAAATCGAAAGCGAGCACGCGGCCGACCGCAAGCAGACCTATGCAAGTTTCGTGGTGGAAAATGCTACGCCGGGTTTCACGATGGGCCCCAAGATGCGCGGGATCGGTTGGCGCGGTCTGGATACCCGTGAGCTGTTCTTCGACGACGTGTGGGTGGCCGATGATCATCTCATTGGCGACCCTGAGATGGGATTGAGCCAGTTTCTACGCACCCTCGAAGTGGGCCGGATATCGATCGCTGCGCTGTCTCTGAGCCTCACGCAGGCTGTCCTCGATATGGCTACCACCTACGCGAAAGCGCGTGTGCAGTTCGGCCAACCAATCTCGAAGTTTCAAGCGATTCAATTCAAACTTGCGGACATCGCCACCGAGCTTGAAGCCGCGCGTTGGCTCACCTATCGAGCCGCGTATTTGCGCGATAGCGGACAACCGTTTTTGAAGGAAGCTTCGATGGCGAAACTGAAAGCGAGTCGGCTCGCGGTCGCTGCTGCCTCCGAAGCTGTGCAGATTCATGGCGGTACTGGTTACATGCTCGATTCACCGGTCGCTCGCTTCTATTGCGACGCGAAGGTGCTGGAAATCGGCGAAGGTACCAACGAGATTCAGCACACCGTGATTGCACGCATGCTCGGCTGTTGAACCCTCGTCGGGTGCAAGCGCGGTACCTGATCAGACTGCTGCGAGGTTTCGCAACGCGGCCGCGATGTCGTAGCGGTTCGGAAGCCAAGCCTGTTCGGTGTTTGGCGCATACGGAGGCGGAGTGGCCGCGGCGCCGATGCGTTCGATCGGCGCGTCGAGAAACCAGAACCCGTCGCGTGCAACCGTCGCGGCGATCTCCGCACCAATACCGAACGGCACAACGGCCTCATGGGCGATCATTAACCGGCTGGTTTTTCGTACTGATTCGAGAATCGTTTCCATATCGAGCGGGGCAACCGTTCGCAGATCGATGACCTCCACGGAGATGCCGTCCGGTACGACAGCCTCGGCTGCGGCCAGCGCTTCGTGCACCATCCGCGACACCGAAACCACAGTGATATCAGTACCTTTGCGAACGATCGCGGCTTTACCGATCGGCAAGATGTAATCAGCCGGCGGCTGCGGGCCTTTCATTCCGTACAGCAGACGATTCTCGATGAAGATCACGGGATTCGGATCTTGAATCGCGGCACGCAGCAAACCGTAGGTCTCGGCGGGAGTCGATGGCATCACAACCGTGAGGCCAGGTATGTGAGCAAGGATTGCTTCAAGGCTCTGAGAATGTTGGCTCCCCGAAGAACGACCGGCGCCGAATTGTGTGCGCACAGTAAGCCCCATCTGCGCCGCACCACCCGTCATGTACGGCATCTTCGCCGCTTGGTTCAGCAGCTGATCGAGACAGACGCCTACGAAATCGAGGTACATCAACTCGACAACGGGCCGCATGCCGGCCATCGCCGCACCTACTCCGATACCCATGATCGCGGTTTCTGAAATTGGCGTATCGCGAACTCGATCACCGAAACGATCGTGCAAGCCGCGCGTCAAACCGAAGACGTTGCCACCCGCGGCGATGTCGATGCCGGCCAGAAAGACGCGTTCGTCTTGAGCTAATTCGATTTCGAGTGCGTTGTGAATCGCGTCCATCGTGCGAAAGATTGGTGCATCGATCGGCAGAGCGGCAGGTTCCGCAATGGATGGGCGTTGGCGCACCACATGGTCGTACAACGTTGTTGTATCGGGTGCATTGAGGGCGCGGGCAGCAGCTACCGAGGCATCGAGTTCCTGCGCGATTGCAATCTCCATCGCATCGACCGTTGACGTCGGAATGCGGCTGGCCGCGAGCCGCAGTGCGTGCACAGCCAAGGGATCGCGGCGTTGCCACTCCTGAAGCTCTGCGGAGCTGCGGTAACGCTGCGGATCGCCCTCGTAGTGGCCGTGCCAGCGGTACGTGGTTGCCTCGATGATCGTCGGGCCGGCGCCGGCCCGAATTGCATCGACGACGGACTGCATAGCCAATGCGGTCGCGACGACATCGTTGCCATCGACAGCTACGTACCCGACGCCGTAGCCGGCAGCGCGTAGTTCGAGGGGTGCCGCGTGTTGATCCGAAGCCGCCGAGAATTCTGCGTAGCCATTGTTTTCGCAAAAAAACACGACGGGCAATCGCCAGACTGCCGCGAGATTGACTGCCTCATGGAATGCGCCCTGCGCGATTGCTCCGTCTCCGAAAAACGCAACAACCACGCTCGCGTCGTTTCGGAGTTGCGCGGCGGTTGCGGCGCCCGCGGCGATGGGAAGCCCCGCGGCGACAATTCCATTGGCGCCAAAGATGCCAAGATTCGGATCTGCAATGTGCATCGATCCGCCGCGGCCCTTGTTGGTGCCTTCGGCCTTCGCCATGAGCTCGGCGAACATGCCGAGTGGTTCGAGGCCCTTCGCGAGGCAATGGCCGTGCCCGCGATGCGTGGATGTAATCACGTCGTGTGCTCGGAGCGGCCAACAGGCCCCGACTGCCGAGGCTTCCTGGCCAATCGAAAGATGAACAAAACCAGGGACTTCACGGTCTCGGTAGAGCGCCGAGACCCGTTCTTCAAACCCGCGAATGACCAGCATTCGCCGGTACATCTCGATGAGCTGCGCGTCGGTGAACATCAGCGTTGTACTGTACCGGTCGAATCGAACACCGACGGGGGTCTTGTCAATGGGCAAGCGAAACGATGAGTGGTGAATGAAAGTATGACTGTAAATAGGCGGGTTATCGCGATTACCGGAGCGGGCGGAACGCTCGGCGCCGCCCTTGCGACTCAACTTGTGAGTGAAGCAGGCACCGATTTGGTACTGAGCGATTTCAGCGAAGCGTCGTTAGCGCCAACGGTGAACGGATTGCCGGCCGCGGCGGGTGAGGTAGCCACGATGCTTGCCGACGTCAGCGAAATCGAACAGGTCGAGGCGGTGGTCGCGCATGCAGTCGAACGTTTCGGTCGGCTTGATGTGTTGGTGAGTAACGCAGGAATTCTTTCGCCGAACGGTCGGATCCACAATCTTGCAACTGAGGATTGGGAACGCGCCTTTCGAGTCAATGTGATGGGCGCGGTGAACGGCATCAAGGCTGCGGTTGGAGTCATGCGCCCGCAAAAATCGGGTTCGATCATTTTGACCGCGTCGGTATCCGGGCTTACCGCCTGGTCGCATGCCGCCCCATACTGCGCGACGAAAGCTGCGGTGATTCAGCTCGCGAAAGTAGCGGCGGTCGAATACGCACGCGACGGCATCCGTGTGAACTGTGTATGCCCGGGGACATTTCGTTCGGGAATCCATGAAGGATTGCCGCCGGAAGCGCTCGACGCGATCGCGGTGAAACACCCACTCGGTTTGGGAACTGCCTCGGACATGGTGGGCGCGTATTCGTATCTGGCAAGCGACGCCTCGCGCTGGACAACTGGCAGTGCGATCGTTGTCGACGGCGGCTATTCGGCACCGTAGGAGCATCCATGATTCCCATCATGCAGCCCGACGTGAATTGGGTCAGTGTTCTCGAATATCACGCACTGCGCCAGCGCAACCGAGCGTTGGCGGTGTTCGGCGATCAAACAGTTACGTACGGGGAAATGTTGGAGTGGTCGCAGCGCATAGCTGCCGGGCTGGCAGGACCCGGCCTAGGCGTGGGTGCTGGCGATGTTGTTGGGTTGCTTTCCTACAACAACACAGAATTCCTGGCGACGATCTTTGCCGCGAACCTGCTCGGCGCGATCGCAATGCCGATCAATTGGCGGCTCGCGGCGGCGGAATTGCAGTTCATCCTTGAGCATTCGCAAGCTCGCGCGTTGGTGTGCGACGCGACGTTGGTTCCGCTCGCAAACGAAGCGCTGATTGGAGTGCAACACCGTGTGGAACGCATTGCGATTGCAGCGTCGCCGGTCGAGAACTGGCATTGGTTTGGTGATCTCGCGCGCGAGTTGCCCGGCCCATCGATGGCTCGAAATACGGTAGGTGCCGACGTTATCCATCGATTGATGTACACATCAGGAACCACGGGCCGGCCTAAAGGCGTGATGTTGTCGCACGCGAATCTCGCCTGGAAGAATTACGCGCACATCACGGAATTTGGATTCAACCGCGACGATATTGGCCTCGCGTGCGGGCCGCTTTATCACGTCGGCGCGCTCGATCTCATCACGACCACGATGATCGCGGTCGGTGCGACGACGATCATTCACCGAACCTTTGACGCGGTCGCGGTGATCGATGAGATCGAACGTTCGCGGGTGACGTGCATTTGGATTGCGCCCGCGATGGTACGAGCGATTCTGGATACCCCCGGCGTTGATGCGCGGGATCTTTCGTCGTTGCGAATCTTGATTGGCGGTGGCGAAAAGATGCCGGTGCCGTACATCGAACGACTCCGCACGACGTTTCCGAACGCGTGGCTCGCGGATGCGTATGGCCTCACCGAAACCGTCTCGGGCGATACCTTCCTCGATCGCGAAAGTACGGTGACGAAGTTGGGCAGCGTTGGCCGCGCCTGTGCGTATCTTGATCTGGAAATCTGGGATCAAGCCGGTGTGCAAGTGCCGTCTGGGGAGCGGGGCGAAGTTGTGCTGCGCGGCCCGAAAGTCTTTCGCGGCTATTGGCGCGATCCAGATGCGACCGCCGCGGCTTTCGCAGGTGGATGGTTTCACACCGGCGATATCGGCGTGCAAGACGACGATGGTTATCTCTTCATCGTTGATCGCTTGAAAGACATGATCGTTTCGGGTGGTGAAAATATTGCGAGTTCGGAAGTGGAGCGCGTCCTGTATGAACATCCGGCGGTGATCGAAGCTGCGGTCATCGGGCGGCCCGATGAGCGTTGGGGCGAAGTGCCAATCGCGTTTGTCGTTGTGCACGGCGGGGTAGCGGGCGAAACGAAATCGAGCGAGGCTACGGTGGCCGACGAACTCATTGCCCACTGTGCGCAGCAACTCGCAAAGTTCAAAGTACCCAAAGCAATTGCGTTCGTCGAAGCGTTGCCCCGCAATCCGTCGGGCAAAGTCTTAAAGCGCGAACTCCGCAACCCAGCTCCTTAATCGCGGCAACCTTGGTGCAGTGGCGTGTCACCGAACGACAGATTTACCGTTCTGTCGGTGGGAGGTGCTGCATGAATGCCTCGGACCATGCGATGAGATCGGCCGGTACTGAATAGCCGGTTTCGTTGTTGATCACCGACCAATTCGCGGCGATGTCTTCGATTGTCGGTGGCTCGCCGTCGTCGCGCTCGTGCACGTAGCCGGGCGTCGTCGCGAGGAAGATGCGTTGGAACCGTCCGAAACCGGCGGCGTAGATCTCGCCGGTGACTGAGCAGGTTTCGTGGCTCAAGAATGCAACCATCGGCGCGACGCGATCAGGCGACATCGGCCCCGAAGTGGGCGGCTCGGAATTGGGTGCGGCACCACCCATGCGGGTGACCGCGGCGGGTGCAATCAGGTTGACCAAAATGTTGTGGGGCGCGCCGGCGGTCGCCAAGCTCCGAGTCATGCCCACGACACCGCCCTTCGCGGTGGCATACGACAAGTTGTTCGGCAACCCGAACATCCCCGCCGAAGTTGTGTCCACGATCCGCCCGTAGCGTTGATCGACCATGTGCGGCCACGCGGCGCGCGCGACATTGAACGAACCGGTAACGTGCACGTCGAGATGCGCTCTGAGGTTCGCTACGTCCGCTTTGGGAAATCCGGCCCACCGCATGATTCCGGCGTTGTTGATCACGATGTCGACCCGCCCGAACGTTTCGATCGTTGCATCGATCAGGGATTGCCCGCCGTTGTCCTGCGATACGTCGGTGCCGTCTGCGATCGCGATACCGCCCGCAATTCGGATCTCGGAAACGACGGTTTCGGCGGTGCTCATATCGGCGCCGACTCCCGCGATAGATCCACCAAGATCGTTCACGACAACGCTTGCGCCGCGAGCCGCGAGCAGTAGCGCGTAGCCCCGGCCCATCCCGCGCCCCGCGCCCGTAATCACCGCGACCCGTCCATCAAAGTTGAAATCAGTCACGGGCCTCGTTTCGCCTTTCCCGGAGCTTTTCGTGCGGAATCCGCAAGTCCACGCCCACCAAAATTGTCGAACTGCCCGTGGGCTCGGAATTTAACTGACCGCTTGAGGCGCTTTGAAGCCGAGGAGCGCGCCGAGGGTTCCGCCGAGCATTGCGGCGCGTTCATCGGCGGGGATGCCTGCGAATTGCTTGGTGATCAGTTCTTGGCTGCCGCGAAACGTTCCTTCGGCGTGTGGGTAGTCGGAGCCCCAGACGATCGTGGAGAGACCAGTGATGTGACGGCATGCAACCGCAACCGGATCGTCTTGAAACGACACGTGAAATTGCCGGGCGACGTACTCGCTTGGCCGCATCGGATACGGCCATTGTTTGTTGATGTCGAACATACGCGCCATTTTTGGTTGGTCGTTGGCGGGGCGGGAGTCGTCCCAGTAGCCGAGCCACCAGTCGGGATCTTGGCCGATGCCGGTGACCCACGCTTTATCCATCGCGCCAACGAGCGAACCCAGCCAGTGCGCGTTGAATTCGATGAGCCCGAAATGCAGATCGGGATACCGCTCCGGTACGCCACTGCCGATGAGCTCGATGACGATCTGTTGCGGGTTGATCGCGTTCATGACGCATTGGGTCATCATGCGTTTGGAAGCCATCTTCGGTGTCATCGTGAGGTTGAGTTCGTCGGCCATGCCCATGACCGTTTTCATGGTTGCCGCGCTCGGGTCCTTGATCTTCACGCCACCCGTTGCGCAGTGAAAGAACACGTGCACACCACTCGCTTGCGCGGCCGCCCACACCGGGTCGAGATCGCTGGAGTAGTACGGCACCGGCGACATCGATGGCAACAGAATTGCTTTCAAACCCGCCGCCGCGACCCGTTGTATTTCGACAACGGCATCATCGATGTCGGAGAGCGGAATCGGCGCGGTAGGAACGAGCCGATTCGAATACGGGCCCAGCCGTTCGACGATGTAATCGTTGTAGACGCGCGCATGGGCAATCGAAAGCTCGTGGTCATCGGTGTAGAGCCCGAAGAGCGAAAGGTTCGGGTGCATGAGCTGCACATCGATGCCGTCGTAGTCCATATCCGCGAGGATCTTTTCGGGATCGCCTTCGGGAGTCCAGCCGCCGGTCTGGCGGTACCGAGAGACCGTCCAGCCCTCGAAGCCGGGTGTATGTAGCCGGCGAAACACCGAAGCGCCGCCCTCGACGAGTGGTTCGATTTCGAAATCTTCTTCCCAAACGCCACGTTCGCGGAGATGCTTCGGCAGGCGGGTGCGAAATAGATCGGTGGGTTCCAACAAATGCCCATCGGCCGAAACCACAAAATCCTTCGACGTCATTTCGCGGCGACCTTCCTGCGCAGGATTGAACCGGACGCATGCTACGTCGCCCGATGAGCCTGCTCGGTTTTGGGCGCGAATTACTTCAATGTTGACGTCGTGACTCGGCCGAACGCTGACGAGTGTGGCTCGTTTAGTGTTCAGTGTCTATGGCGAAACGATGGGTGCAGCGTCCGGAGGGTTCTACGTGGGGGGACTGGGGCGACGACGACGAGCTGGGCCGGATCAACTTGCTCACGCCCGAAAAAGTCTTGCAGGGTGTGGCTGAGGTTTCGGCGGGTATCACGTTTTCACTGAGTCTTCCCCTCGATTTCCCCGGAGGCACCGCGCTCAATCAACGACGGCAACCGCCGCGGCTCGCTCCTACTGAAGACATGTTCGGCAACCCCGACACGTTCTACAACGTGCACATGAGCAACATGGCCGAAGGTGGACCGCGTTTCGTTGACGTTTGGGCCGACGATGTTGTGAGCTTGTCGTTGCAGTACTCAACGCAGTGGGATTCACTTGCGCATGTCGGCGCTGAGTTCGACGCCGACGGCGACGGCATCGAGGAGCCCGTCTATTACAACGGGTATCGGGCGGGCATCGATCTGGTGGGTCCGAAGGTCGATGCGCGTGGTGATGGCAGCGGTCACGTGTGTTTCGCGCATCACCTCGGCCTCGAACATATGGCGTTTCACGGGGTGCAAGGTCGTGGAGTACTCATCGATCTCGCGCATCACCTAGGCCACGAATGGCGCGGTGTAGATCTCAAAACCCTCGAAGAAATTATGGACGCAGACAACGTGGTCATCGAACCTGGCGACATGTTGTTATTGCACACAGGTTTCGCCACCGAAGTGTTGAAGTGGAACAAAGAACCGGATCCAGTGAAGATCCACATGATGTGTACCTATCTCGATTCGAGCGACGAAGCGCTGCTGGAATGGATCAGCGATTCGCAGATATCCGCGCTTGTCGCGGACAACTATGCGGTCGAAGGCTTCGTCCGTAAAGACCCGACCCGACAACGGCATTCGCTGTTGCCGATCCACAATTTGTGTTTGTTCAAACTCGGCGTGCCCCTCGGCGAGATGTGGTATCTCGATGAGTTAGCAACATGGTTGCGTGCACACAACCGCAACCGATTCTTGCTGACCGCGCCTCCGTTGCGACTCCCCGGCATCGTCGGCTCACCGCTGACACCAATCGCGACGGTCTAAACGCCGTTCGGCTCCTGATGTGTCACTCGCCGACCGAACGCGAGAGTAGGAACGCGGTGTAGTGATTGGCTTTGACTTCCGCGATGGTTGAAAAGAGTTTGGGACGGCCGCCGGAGTTGAGCAGATACTTGCGGGGCTTGCCGGGAATATTCGTGCCGAAGAAGTAGCTCGCTTCGCTAAAAGGGCCCTTCTTTGCGTATTTATCGACCATGTTGGTCCACCGCTGTTCAGCCTCAGATTCAACTTCAATCGTGTCGTAGCCGGAATCGCGAGCGAACACGATTGCATCGTGAATGAAGTCGACCTGGTCGCCGTTGTAGCGGGGATTGTTGCCGGCCGCGGCGTGCGGGCCGCCGGGGAAAAACAGGTTCGGAAAGCCGTGGCACTGCACACCCAGAAACGTTGTTGGTCCGTCGGCCCAAGAATCCGCCAACGCAATCCCATCGCGGCCAACGATCCCCATCCGAGTGAGTGCACCCGTGCCAAAATCGAAACCGGTCGCCCAAATGATGATATCGAATTCCCTCAGTCCATCGGTCGAAGTGATACCGGTTTCGGTCACGCTCAAGATCGGCGTTCGTTTCGTATCGACGAGCGTGACGTTCGGTTGGTTGTACACCTCAAAATAGTTTGTGACAAACGGCGGGCGTCTCTCGCCAAACTTGTGATTCTTCGGAATCAACTTGGTCGCGGTTTCGGAGTCGTGCACGATCGATCGAATTTTGCCGACAATGAAATCGCACCACTCTTGGTTCGCCGCATCGTTGAAAAGCAAGTCGGTGTAGTGGCTCGAAAGCTTCGAAAACCCAGGGCTATTCCACATCTGCTCGAAAAACGCGAGGCGTTCTTCGGGTGTATCGTCGTACGCAGCGCGGTCGCTGCTTTGGTGCAAGAAACCGGCGACCGATGTGTTGAGCGTCTCGCGCATCGACTCGAAGTTGGCTTGCAGTTCCCGTTGCTCCTCGGCCGTGATCGCCGAATTGTTGAGCGGCGTGCACCAGTTCGCAGTTCGTTGATACACCGTGAGTGATGCAACTTCGCCAGCGATACACGGAATGACTTGCACGCCGCTTGATGCGGTGCCGATCACCGCCACCCGTTTGCCAGCAAACTCAACCGGCGTGGTCGGCCAATGCCCAGTGTGGTGCGATTCGCCACGAAACGTTTCGCGGCCAGGAATTTCTGGAATGAACGGAATGGATAGTACGCCTGTGGCGGCGACGATGTAGCGAGCCCGAAACGTCCTGCCGTCGTGGGCGATCACCGTCCACGACGATATGGACTCATCGAAGACGGCTGAAACCACTCGGGCTCCGAACGTGATTGACGCGCGCAGATCGAAGCGGTCAACGACATGATTGAGATAACGCTCGGTTTCGGGCTGCTCGGCGAAATGTTCCTGCCACTGCCATTGCGCGAACAGTTCTTTGGAGAACAGATACGCGTAGGTGTAGCTCTCGGAATCGAAGCGCGCCCCTGGGTAACGGTTGTTCCACCACGTGCCGCCCACACCGCCGTTGGCGTCGAGCACTGTCGCGTGCACGCCGAGATCGATAAGCCGTTTAATCTGATAGATGCCGGACACGCCTGCGCCGAGGACGATCGCTTCGTAATCGTAGAGCGCGGTTTGCGGGGAGGTGTGCGTTCTTTGAGTTGCTGTGTTTGCCATGGCGGGTCCAATAAATTTCGGTATGAATGCTATGGGTGTAGATCCGCAACTGACGAGCGTACTAAGCTTTTTCGCTACTCAAAGCAGCTGCATTCGCAATCACGAATTATCTACGAGGATCACTGCCCTTTCACTTCCAGACTGTCCTGACAAATTGTCACACCAACTGAGGGTACTGACAAGTTAAGGGCATCTTCCGGAATTATCGGAAGATGAATACC
>JANYBW010000038.1 GCA_025360585.1 Actinomycetes bacterium
AAAGCAAAGATTGCCCGTAGATGGGCGTTCACATCCAGGGGGCGTGTAGTTACGAAATAATCGCATAAAAAACTTACATAACAGTCATCTAACCCGTTATACTACTTGCTGTTTCTGGACCGACACCGATTTTGGTGCGGAGAACGTGAGGTCATATCCAGGGCGCCGGTCGGTCCGTGTCTGGCCGAGCCGGACACTGCTTTTCGGGTCACGGCCATCAAGGACAGCCGACAGATCGCCAGCGTCGACGACACCCGAGAGGCCGAGTGTTTCGGATGCGATGCCATGCCACTGTCCGGGTTCTTCACCATGGCCGAAGTGGTAGTCCTCAACACCCGATGCGACACTGTTAGCTTCCCGAGTCGAATGGCGGCTACAACGCGGTCGGCTATCGGGTCAAATCTGGCGCAGTTCCACCATGTCGTGAGGTACGCGGATCTCGAAGGGGTGCGGCGCGATTGGATCAGTTTTCGCGGGGTGTTTCTCGACGCGCACCTGTTTGCGATCCGTCGGACGGTTTGGGAACAGGAGGTCGCGCCGCGGGTCAGGTCTCGAATCGAGGCCGAGGGCTCGGCGGAGGATCAAGGAAGGCTACATTCGGCGGCGGAGGCGTATTCGACAACCAAGTCTGACGGACGTGACCATCGTTTCGATGAGCCACAGCACCGGCCACGTTCAGATTCGTGTGCCTAACCTTCGACACACCAGGGCGCGCGTATGCGGTACTTTTGATGTCTGACCCAACCTGAGAGGGTGCTCGGGGGTGTTACAGGCGTGACGAGGCCGAACATGAAGTTGGAGGCGCTATTCCGGGCCGAGTACCCGCGCCTGGTTCGGTCTCTCGCAGCTATCTACGGTTCCGAGCAGGCCGCTGACGTCGTGCAAGAGGCTTTTCTCCGCGCTCATCGCGTCTGGTCTCGGATTTCCGTGTACGACGACCCCGGAGCGTGGATTCGGCGGGTTGCTATGAACAAGGCAGCGAATGAAAGGCGCAACGTCTTGCGGCGCCGCTCCGTACCGCTTGATGCTGGCGTCGCCGCCGCCGCCCCCCAGTGGCCTTCGGACGAGCTCCTGGACCTTCAGCGAGCGCTGAGAGCACTCCCGCGACGCCAACGGGATTGTATCTGTTTGCACTACATCGGCGGCTATCGCATCGATGAGATCGCAGCGGCGCTGCATATCGCAGATGGCACCGTGAAATCGAATATGCACGACGCAAGATGCAAACTTCGCACAATTCTTTCGGAGACGGACCATGCATGACCTTGATCTTCTTGCTCCACAGGTTGATACCGAGTTAGCGCTCGGAGTATTCGGACGTGAGGTGCGACGTCGTCGTGTGCGGCATCTCATCGTGGTGGGCGTCATTGTCGGGATTGCGGCTCCGTTAGTCGTTGCCGGGCTCGTTCGCGCTTCGGCTGGGAACGGCCAACGCGTCGTGGTGGCTACGAACACGCCGCGGGCCCGGGGCTTTGCGGCCCAGGCGTCTGCTGAACCTGGTTGTCTCAGGATCTCGGTCGACGACGTGACTGAGGCTGGGTGTCTTAGGATGCCGGGCGGCGCGTTATGGCGAGTCGCAGGCCACGACTTCGTTGTAGCAGCGAACTCCGGCGCGCCGTTCGGTGGAACTACCTATTTTGAGGCGGGACCTTCTGGATTTGTCGTTGTTCCATTGACCGACTACCGCGCTCGCGCCGGTAGAAGCGATGCTGATTCGTGCTACACCAGCGACGTCTCCGATGTAGTTGGGGATCGCTTCCAAGGTTCGCCGCCGCCTTTCGTCGTAACGACATGTACTCCCGAGTACGTGTTTGCCGCCCTCAGCTACGACAATGGCGAGGCTCACCTGCAAGATGGTGTTCTCGTGCTGGAGCGACAAGTCGAACGATGGTCCGTCATTGGGACGCTGGATATGACAGCACCACGCGATACCCGCTGCGCGCCGTTCGCGGGCAAGCCGGCCGCGCCTGGCCACACTGCCCTCCACGACCTGTGCATGATGGTGGGATGACTTCGTAAGCGTTCGAAGAGCCATGACGACCCAGCACCGAGCAAACGAACGCGCACATGATGGCGCTCACCGAAATTCCCGTGTTGTGCTCGGCGGGCGCAACAATCGTCCTGCTTTTGGGGACCTTTGGCACGCCACTCACGACGTCCGTCTACTACTGCCAGCGATCCAACCCACGATGATGCACGCAATCTTCGTGCATCATTGGGTTCGGGCACGAGCATGCCCCAAGTTTGTTGAAGTGAGGTGGCGGTCCCCCGCTTGACGCCTGCCTTCTGGCAGGGTGTCGAGCGTCCGCCAAGACAATCAACTTCACCTGAAGGGGACCACCACATGACATCCAAGAAAATAGCTGTACGCGTCGCTGAGCCCGATGATCCACGAAATGTTCTCGGGTTGCCTGACGAGGTCACGATCTCACTCGCCACGATCGCGGGGATCGCGCATGAGGGCCTGATGGCCGTCTCAGCCGCGGCCGGCCCCGGATCCCAGGGCGATTCAGTTTGGATCGTGCGGACCTCAGCGTCGGCGAGGACGCGTTTGGCTTTGCGCGTCGATTCCTGTGCTGCCTCGCTCGTCTTGGCTCCTGGTGAGACGCAGCGGAGACCCCGCGCAGCTGAATCGGTTCTGGCAAATCCATCCTTTCAAACGTACCCGGCACCTCGGAGTGACAGTTGGCAAGGCGCTGGACCTCGCAAATCGATCCAACATTTCATCCAACATTCGCAACGGCACTGCACGGAAATCGACGGACTGTACGGACCGAAGCTCGAAATAGGTGCAGTTCAACGGATTGCGTGACCGTTGGTGCGCATCATGGTTGCGACTCATAATCCTTCGGTCGCAGGTTCGAACCCTGCCGGGCCTACTTGTTGAATTGCCTCGCTGTTCGCTCAGCGGCGAGGAGTACGCCACGCCAGTCTCTCGTTCCTCGCTCGTGCGATGGCTCGACTCCCGCGTGTTGAATTGCCTCGCTGCGTTGGTGTTAGGCGACCGCCGAATGCGCTTCGTCGAACAACACTTCGACTGTGATAATCCCGTTCGTTTCATTGAAACTGATGATCCGAGCTGGCACGGGGTCCTGGTCGTCGTCGCCGAGAAGCACGATACGGCCGTAGGTAATTTCGAGATCGGCGCGCGCCCAATGGTTGCGACTCACAATCCTTCGGTCGCAGGTTCGAACCCTGCCGGGCCTACTTCGTCTGTGCGATGACACAATGAACTGTTGTCGCCGTGCGAGCTCGTCGACAGGCTGAATCGGCTTCGCCACGGTTTGTTGGTTCGTGAGGGATTCGGTCATGACAAAATGCGGGGTAATGCCCGGACGATTTGTGGAATAGCTCGCGTCGTACATCGTGACGTTCCCCTCTGTGATGATTACGAGACCCTTCGCAGGTTCGAACCCTGCCGGTCCTACTTATTGGATTGCCTGCGCT
Source organism: Actinomycetes bacterium (assembly GCA_025360585.1). Lineage (GTDB taxonomy): Bacteria > Actinomycetota > Acidimicrobiia > IMCC26256 > PALSA-610 > F1-120-MAGs023. The sequence continues at coordinate 3,448 of JANYBW010000038.1, forward strand.
GGCTCGATTGGTCAGTCAACCCGCCTGGCTCCGCTTTGGCGCCCTTCGGGACGTTCCCTCACGGCTTCGGTGGCGAGGATTGCGCCGGGCCAGTCGCTCGTGCCTCGCTCGTGCGATGCCTTTACTCCAGCGTCCGAATAGTCATCGCGTTCGAGGCGTTAGGATTCGGGCATGGAACCGATCGCGTTCGTGGTACGCGATAACCGAGCAGAATGGGACGGCCGGTCCTTACAATCTTGGGTACCTGATCTTGTGTCGACGATTGTCTCGACGTTCGACCCCAACAAGATCGTGCTCTTCGGTTCGGTGGCGAATGGATCCGATGGTCCCGACTCCGACATTGACCTTCTCGTCGTCCTGGATCACGCTGCGATGAGCGAGCGTCGCAGCATCATGGTTGAGATGCGGCGCGCTGCGCGAAATATTGCGGCGCCCCACGACCTGCTCGTCACTAGCGCCGAGGATTTCGAACGCAACTCGTCAGTACCTGGCACTACCGAGTTTGAACCGGCGCAGCACGGCCGGGTCGTGTATGAACGATCAGGTGCCGGAGTCCGAGTTGACTCCGGCACAACGCTGATTTCGACTATCTGAACAAGACTTGGAGGCAGCCGAAGTTCTGCTTCGTGACGGGACTGCAGCGCTTCGAATAGCTGGATTTCTCGCGCAGCAGTCCGCAGAAAAAGCCTCGAAAGCTGGACTGTTTGCATTGAGTATTTCCGCACCAAAGATCCACGGTCTGCGGCAGCTTCACGCCAGATACCCGGTCATTCAGTCGCCAGCCGTCGATGAAGATGATCTCGACCTCCTTGACCCTTGGGTAATCGACGGCCGCTACGCAGCTGACCTTCTCGATCTGCATGCTCCAGAAGCAATCGAACTTCTCGCTGCTGTACGAAAAATTGTCGACGCCGTCCGGCACCAGTGTTTCTAGCGAATGAGGGCACTTTGGAATTCGTACTGATCCGAGAGTCGCTGCGCAATCGCGGCTCTGTCCGCTCTGCTTTGCGACGGTCAAATTTGGCACAAACGCAGAAGGTAATCCATCCAACATTCTGAGCGATATTGGGTGCAATCAACGCGCCTCGACGGACGATGTTTCAGAATGGATCGTCGTCAACGGACTGCGTGACACTTGTGCACGCGGTGGTTCTGACTCATAATCCTTCGGTCGCAGGTTCGAACCCTGCCGGGCCTACTCGTTGACGTTTCCTCATCCAGCGGCTGCCTCGGTGGTCAATCGCTTTTCGGAGCGATTGGTCGGACGATCACTGCGGTGCCGTATGCCGCGACTTCGTTCATGACGTTTGCGAACACGCCGGTATCGAACCGCATTGCAAGCACTGCGTTCGCGCCGAGCGCGTGGGCTTCGCTCCGTAGACGGTCGACCGCCTCGAGTCGGGTCGTGGATAACAGACTCGTGTAGCCGCGCGCTTCACCACCGAAGATTGTTCGAAAACTTGCGCCGATGTTGGAGAACATGTTGCGAGAACGAACGACTAGGCCGAAGACCTCGCCGTAGACGGTTACGACCTCGTACCCTGGGAGATCGTTCATTGTGCTGATCAAGATCCCGTTTGATTCCATATTCAGAGCTTAAACAGATGCTGACGCGATCTGTTGACATCAACGCAATGTGAGTGCCGGCTCGCGACGCGTGTGATTACCGCTAGCAGAAGCCGTGCTACTCGGCGCTGGCGGTGATGATGTGTTCGAGCCACCATTGGGGTGCGTTGTCGAGGATGTTGGAAATATTGGAGTAGTCGTGCCAGCGACAAATCAGACCGTCGCGCAGCTCGGTGACGGACACGAACGAATGCACAACAACTTCACCGGTGTGAAACTCCCACTGTTCGGTGTGTTCCGTCATGACCAGATTGCCTTCGGCAATCATGTTCGTGCCGGGGAGATGTGAGTAGCCCGACAGCGGCTCGAGCCCAACGCGTACTCGCTTTGTGACTCCTTCAGGCCCGATTCCGCCGGGCCCAGGGACACCGATATCGGTGTAGTGAGCATCGTCGGTAAGCAGCGACTGCATGGTCGCCCAATCCCGGGCTGCCAGGGCGTCCCAGAAACGTTGCACAATTTTTTTGTTTTCGATGGCGGTCATGCTGCTCCTGCGGAGAGGTTGGCGAAATCGTGTGAACTTAGTGGTTCGGGGTGCGGTTAGCGGGGTGGGTCGAGATCTGTGTGTCGCAACGCGAGGAGTAATGCCGCGGTGCACAACAAGATCGTGCCGGTGATCGCGCTCGACGACGCTACGAATTCGCGCCCGAACGAAATCGTACGGACGCGACCGAAGTGCACCGCGATGATCGTGATCGCTGCCGCGACGAACGATGCCACGAGCAAGATCACGCCAGCGACCGCCATTTGCGGAGTGAGGAGCCGCAGCGTTGAACGGTCGGTTTCGCGAACGTTGTCGCGGCGGGGCAACCACCTCGCGACGACGGCTGCCCACCCCGTGACGACCAGCGCGCTACCGATGACATCGCTTGGCCGGTGGCTCGCGGTTGCGACGAGTGAAATTCCTACCGCACTCGCGAAGCCAGCACCGAGAATTCCTGCGATTGAACGCCAACGTTTTGGCGCGACAAACAATGCGGCGATTGCGAGCGACATGCCAACGGAGGTATGACCACTCGGAAAGGTGGGCGTGTACTTCAACGCGTCGGTGACGCCCAGGTATGGGCGGGCGAGGTTGTGCTTCAGTAACTCCGCGGTCACGATCGACGCGCCAATGATGCAACCCGAACCAAACGCAAGCCGCAAGCGATCACGAACAACTGCGGTCAGCATGATCGCCCCGCCGAGTAAGGCAATCGATGAGATATCCACCCAGGTGTATAAACGCGCCGCGATCCGGAGCTTGCGAGGCGACAAGAAAACGCGGCCCCGGACTGCGGACGCATCGAGGCGTTGGCCCAGGTTGGTGCGCACGGCGATGATGTACAAACTCGCGAATGCGATCGTGGACAACAGCGCAATTGTGAGCAGCCAGATTCGAGAATCCACGGGCCGCCGCGTAGCGCGCTCCGCGTTCGTGCTGACCGCGGTCACAGTTGTCATTGTTCGCAAGCTAACCCCGAGACGGCGGTTGTTGTTCGCAAGGCCGTGCGGCTAAACGCGCTGAGTGTTATGAGATGCGGCGCGCGATTTGGCGCGCGATCCAATCAGATTTGTCGCGAGCGCTTTGTTTCGCGATCGCGGAATCTGCGGCGATGTGGTAGCCGTGCGGTGCCCCTGGATATACATGAAGTTCGGTGGGAACCCCTGCCTGATTGAGACGCAACGCGTAGTCGATGTCTTCATCGCGAAACCCGTCGACGGTTCCGACGGAAACGAACGCCGGTGGCAAACCCGCGAGATCGCTGGCGCGTGCCGGGGCTGCGGTGTAGGCAACTGCATCGGTGCCGTAGAGATCGCCAAGATACGCCCGCCAACCAAACGTGTTCGATTCCCGGCTCCAGACTTGCAGACCTTCGAGCTGACTCGATGTTGTCATTTGACGGTCGTCGAGCATTGGGCAATCAAGCGTCTGGAACGCAATCTCCACTTCGCCGCGGTCGCGTGCGTGCAACGCCAGCGCCGCAGCCAGCCCGCCGCCCGCACTCACGCCATGAATACCGATGCAATTGCGATCGATGCCGAGTTCATCGGCATTATCGAAGGCCCAAAGCAGCGCGCGGTAACAGTCTTGGAGGGGACCGGGGTATGCGGTTTCGGGAGCCAATCGGTACTCGATGGAGATACCCACAAGATTCAGCGCCGGACACCATGTATTGAAGGTGGCATCGTCCATCTCGTAGCTGCCCATGACGTAACCGCCGCCATGAATGCTCACGACGCACGGCAACTTCTCTGCCGCGCCAACCGAACCCACGGCGGTCGCAGGTCGGTGGAGCCGCACAGGGACTGGCGGGTCGCCCGGGACCGTGTGCTCCTCGCGAACCACGCCCGCGATCGGCGCGACTCCGAGGCCAATCTTCATGCTGCGCATAAACGCGACGGCGGCATCGTCGAGGACAAACGACGGTATCGCGGCTATTCCCGCAGCGACTTCCGCATCGATCTCTAGCTCTGTATGCATAGGTTCGTGATGCTACCGGCGGCCGATATGCCAATCGCAGCGCACAACGACTGGTTAATGCCCGCCGAGCGCCAGGAGGAAATCGACCAGATAGGTCGAGAAACGGGTTGCATCGGCATCGTTGAGGACGAACTTGGTTTTGACTCGATCGAGTACCGAGAACTCCGCGGACTGCCACGTATCGACATACGTCACGGCGGATCCCGGAGCCGCGATGGTCACTGGAGTAGGCGTCGTCGAGATAAGCCCGACCAGATACGAGATCACGTAGACCGACGTCTTTTGCACGCCGGCACCATTGGTGCCGAGGCTCGGCGCCATTTGATTCAAACGAGCGGATTCGGTCGGGGACCACGAAACCGAAACCGTTCGGGTGGTTCCGCCTGGAGTGACGGTATTCGAAGCCGTCGATGGCGCGCTCGTGCCGACCGTGTTCAATGCGGTGACGGTGAAGGTGTACGGCTGACCGTTCGCGAGCCCGTTGACGGTGATCGGCGAAGCGCTACCGGACGCCACAATGTTGCCGGGCGAACTCGTGACTTGGTATTGCAAAATCGGCGACCCACCGTTTGAAGCTGGTGCTGTGAATGCAACCTGAGCTGAACCGGTACCTGCAGTGGCGAATGTGGAGGTCGGTGCACCGGGGACGTTTTCGGTTTGTGACGTGACACACGCGCCCTTGATATTCGACCAGACACCTTGGACATCGAACGTTCCGGTGCTCAGTATGAGGCGGCTATCGAGATCGACGCAAAGATCCCCGTTTTCATTACCCGAAGCGTCGAGCCAACCGTTGTTTGGCCAGAGGTCTGTGACGGTTTCGGCGAACTCGTGGGTTTCGGTCGAGAAGTATCCGTCAAGCAGCGTTGGGCTTCCGATGGTGGTGCAGCTGCCTGCTCCATTGTCGGGGATGTAGGGCAAGTTGGTGTACGCAATCGTGCCGTTCGCGCCACCGACCGAAGAATGCCACGCGCAGAATCCGCTGTTCGGGAATCCATCCGGGTGCGTACCGTGGCCACTCGCGATGACGTATTGCGTGTTGAGATTCGAGGCTTGCGTGGTGTTGCCGAAGTGCGCCGCAGCGGTGTTGGCTTCTGCCGCGATTTGGTTTGCGGAAGCGGTAGTTGGAGCGGCCGCGCCGTTGTCGAACCAGACCCCGGCGAGCAACGACGAATTTGGGTGCACGATATGGGTGCCTCCCGCACCACAGATCTGCGTGCCCACGGGCATGCCGCCGCAATATTGTGATTGCACGAGCCCCCACGTGTCTGTTGGCCCGTAGAGTGCCTGAAAGAAATTCTGTAGCGCCGGAGCCGCGCCCGCGGCATCGCTCGACCACTGCGAACCCCAAAACACTAAGTACACCTTGGGTTGGGGCGAAACTGCGCCGTTGAGCGTCGCACTGTGCAACGTGAGATTGGCCGTGGCGAGTGGCGCGGCTCGGTGTATTGCCCGAATCGGCTTGATGCCGTGACGCACGACGGCGGCGCTTGCTGCGTGTGCCGTTTCGCTGCGAACGATCGCCGCGGTGCCTGCGGAAACGGTTGCCGCTACCAGACACAGAATTACCCAACGTGAATTTCGCATGCCCATCTCCGCCGCCCCGGCGCGTTGCCGTCTGACTCCGATCAATGGTTAGCACTCACAGAGCCCAAAATCAAACGAAACCTCTGTCGCGGTGACGAACCGCGGCGGTGGGTAGCGTCTAGCGATGATCGCCGGAACTACTCGAACATTCGCGGCGGTGGTCGCGGTCGCCCTGCTAAGTGCATGTACCGGCGCGGCGCGCCCCGACGGGTCTCGCACCTCGACCACGACGCAGTCGAGTAAAGCGACCACGACGCAGTCGAGTAAAGCGACCACGCCGCAGTCGAGTAAAGCGGCCACGCCGCAGTCGAGTAAATCGCCGAGCATGACCACGACCACAGGCGGGCCCGGCTCCACCGTTGACTCGACATCAGTCAGTCGAGCCACGCCGACACCATCAGCATCGGTGAACACGGCGTCCACCACTGCCGCTCGAAGCGAAGTGGATGTCGAGGTCGCCCGTTCCTCGGTGTTGCACGCCGGCGAGCTCGCGGGGTACACCGAGACTCCTGCCACGAAACCAGATCCCTCAACCGAAGCCCTCCGCTCGAATTTCTTGAAGTGCGTACATACCGATATCAACATTTTCACGTCGTCATTCGGCGCTCATCGGGCTGATTCTCCGACCTTTGATGCTGCGTCGTCGAAAGTGAATGCCTACGTTGCGGTCAATGTCGATCAGCGCGAGGTCCGCCGTCGATTTTCTGTGTACCAAGATCCGCGCACTCCCGCTTGCATGCTTGCGCTGTACGTTGCTTTCCTTCAGACTCGAGTTGACGCAACGGCCACGCTCAACCAGCCCAAGGTGACGCGTTTTGATCCGGGTGTAGGAACGCAATCACTCGGATTTTCAATCAGCATCACGGTCGCGACTCGTGGAAGCTCGGAGCAGTTCTATGCGGACATTCTGATCGCAGTCCGCGATCGTGCGGGCATTTCGCTGTCCACCATCACGTCAGGAAATACCTTCGACCGTTCGAACGAAATCGAGTGGCTGCGACGCATGTACGACCGGGTCGGCGATCGAGCGCGCTAATGGAGCGTTCGTTGGAATCGAAGCGGGCCACAACGCGTGTATTCATTCGCGCGCTGTTGGTCATCGTGGTTGGATTTGGATTGACGTCCGGGGAAGCCTGGCCGCTCACCAGCTTTCATCTCTTCAGTCATGAACGAACGCGCGTCGCTCGTGAATACGCCGTCGCCGCGGTCGGAGCCGACGGTGGCGAGCAACGCATCGATTTCACGAAATTGCCACCCGAGTTTCACGGTACTGATCGCGAGATCGCTGACTTTGCTGGTTGGTCATCGGCGCGGCGAGATGCGGCCTGCGATGCGTGGGTGCACGCGTTCAATGCGCGGGCCGCGTTCGCAAAGATCTATGTCATCCATCGTGATCTTCGTTTCGATGAAACGCTCGACGTGGCTTTGCAATACTCGTGTGGCCACGGGCGGCCCCGATGAACAAGGAACCTCGCGCTCCAAATATCTTGCGAATCGGACCGTCCGTGATCTTGCACTGGCTAGACGGCGCGGAATCCGAGCGCCGCGCGCGCATCGCAATGATGTTGTTTTCCGGGTTGTTCGCGTTGCGCCTGGCATTCACTCGGTTCGCATTCGTTGCTCGCATCCCCACAGCATTGTTTGCACCACCCTTTTACCTCAGCTGGCTCAAGGATCCTCCGAGCCGAAGTGTGTTGATCGCCCTGCAAATCGTTGGTGTGGGCGCGGCCGTGATTGCAATCGCGGTTCGGCGGCCAAAGCTGTGGTTTGGTGTCGCTTGGATTGTTTACCTCGTTCTGGCCGGGCTGCGCGCGAGCCGAGGCAAGATCTTGCACCCGGACGTTTTGCCGCTGCTCGCGAGCCTTCCATTGTTGTGCACTCCAGATGATGCTTCGGTGAGGACAAGTCGAGTGGATGCACGATTCGGAATTCCGATGCGCGCGTCGATGGTGATCGTTGCGCTCGCGTATTTCTTTTCGGGGTATCAAAAGTTCGTGACGGCGGGGATTGATTGGATCACGAGCGACAACGTCAAGTGGGTGCTGATCGATGGCGGTCGCGCTGCAGGGGTACGCGGGCGCGCGCTCGGAGATTGGGTTGCGCGCCATAGTTTCGCAGCGAGATCCATAGCGGCGGGAACGATTCTGGTGGAACTATCGGGACTGTTCGCGTTGTCGCGACCGACCCGTCGTGTTGCGTTCGCCGTCGCGGTTACGGGAATGCACGTTGGGATCTGGGTCACACTCAATCTCGACTATTCGCTGTGGATCGCAACCGTGTGGATCGTGATGATCGATTGGTCAGCGGTGCTGGCATCGTTTCCCCGCGATGCGAGATCCCTCAAGCGCGATCGCGCCAACTGATTGTGCGGGCCGATCGTCAAGGAAATCTAGATGTTCTGATACAACTACGCCATGAAAGCATTGACCTATCAAGGCCCCCACGACATCGCGTATACGTCCGTCGCCGACGCTGGTCTCATCGACGATGACGCGGCGATCGTTACGGTCACGCAGTGCGGGATTTGTGGGAGTGATCTGCACATCTATGACGGTCACGGATTCAGCTCCGATTTTGGGTACTGCGTCGGCCACGAAGCCACGGGTCTCGTCGCTGAAGTTGGCAAGAACGTGCGCGAATTTCGGGTTGGCGATCGTGTGATGGTCACCGCCTCGACGGGGTGCGCGACCTGCAATGCGTGTCGGCGCGGATTCGTTATGGCGTGTGAACGCGGTCGAGCTGGCTGTTACGGATTGAGTCATGCATTGGAAGGGTCTCAGGCGGAGGCGGTTGCGGTGCCGTTTGCCGACGGCAATCTCATCAAGCTCGACGATTCGATCAGCGACGACGCCGCGATTGTGTTGAGCGACAACCTCCCCACGGCGTGGTACGGCGCTCGCCGCGCACGGATCAACCCCGGCGATACCGTTGCGGTCGTTGGGCTCGGCCCGGTTGGTCTGATGAGTGTTGCTTGCGCGATCGCGATGGGCGCGAGCCGCGTACTTGCTGTCGATCTGGTTGCGGAACGCCGGGCGAGAGCCGCAGCACTCGGCGCGGAACCCGTTGAAAACGATGACGCTCGATCCGCGGTTCGCGAAATGACTAATGGTGGCAACTGCGATGTTGTCTTGGAAGCCGTGGGCGCAGACGCGACGATCGCGCTTTCGATCGATCTCGCTGGCCTCGAAGGACGCATTTCCGTCGTCGGGGTAAACCAAAGTCGAGCATTCGGCTACGACCTGGCAAAGGCGCAGGTATTCGGCCTCGAACTATCGATCGGCTTGTGTTCGGTGCAACGCGAACTCCCCGCGCTATTCAAGCTCGTCGCCGGGGGGAAGATCAAACCCGAAGTTGCCGTCTCACATCACATGGCCTTGAGTGACGGTGCTGCCGCGTACGCGATGTTCGCGGCCCGCCAAGACGGTGTGAGCAAAGTATTACTCGATCCTACGCGCTGAGCCGCGGGCACGCGCCGGTAGGGTGTGGTCTTGGTTGCCGACGCTCCTGAGCTTCTCCGATCGCCGGTTGCATTGCCTTCGCTGCGCTCCGGCGGCGAGCGATCTGCGAACTCGAATCGCTCCTTCGTCGCTCCTGAGCTTCTCCGATCGCCGGTTGCATTGCCTTCGCTGCGCTACGGCGGCGAGCGATCTGCGAACTCGAATCGCTCCTTCGTCGCTCCTGAGCTTCTCCGATCGCCGGTTGAATTGCCTTCGCTGCGCTCCGGCGGCGAGCGATCTGCGAACTCGAATCGCTCCTTCGTCGCTCCTGAGCTTCTCCGATCGCCGCGTGCGGGAGGTGTAGGACGGCAGGATCGCGTACCGTTGCTGGCGCAGATCGTGATCGGTATCGGTATGTGTGTAAGTCTGCTACTCGCCGCCGGGTGTAGCTCAGCGAAAGCGCCCGAACGCGATGTGTTTGTGACCACCAAAGTGGTCGCGACGACGAACATCCTGGCCGACTTCGTGCGGGCCGTCGGAGGCGAGCGAGTTGAGGTCAAGACCTTGATCAAACTTGGCGCCGATCCGCATAGCTATACGCCGAATGAATCCGAAGTGCAATCGCTCGGCGACGCTGATCTCATCGTGCGCAATGGTGCTGGGCTTGAGCCGTGGCTGGAAGACGCGATCGTTTCGTCCGCGACGCGTGCGAAGGTTGTCGATGCCAGCATCGGTATCGCGTTGCTGCACGAAACGGCTGGCGCAATCGATCCGCACATTTGGATGAATCCGCGCAACGCGAAGGTCATGGTGCATTCGATTGAACAAGCACTACGTCGTGCCGATCCCAAACATGCAGACAGCTATGTCGGCGGCGAAGAGGCGTACAACGTGGCGCTCGACGAGCTCGATCGTGGAGCGAAAGAACAGTTCGCGCGAGTCTCCAACAAGACGTTGATCACGACCTCGCACGGATTGCGGTACTTCGCAGATGCCTACGGTCTTCAGCTGGTCACTGATGTCTTGCCGAAACCGTCGCAAAAACAGGAATTATCGGCCGCGGTGCTGCATCGGTTGTTGCAGAAACTGAACGCCAGCAAAGTCGCGGCGGTCTTTCCCGAACTGCCGCTGCCGCCGCGCACAAGCGAGGCGTTCGCAACCTTAGACGCGACGGTCCAAATCATCATCGCGTCGCAACAGCTCTACGTCGATACCCTTGGACCTGAAAGTTCTACTGGCCAACGGTATGCCTCGATGATGGTGCACGACGCCAGCGTTATCGCGAACGGTCTCGAAAAGCTTTAAGAGGGCGCGCCAAAGGCGACGGATGGCGCAGATTCTGGAAGCGTTATCTTGCGTTTTCCCGCGCGTTCAGCCATCGCCGTGAGCTGATCGATGAGCTCGGCCGCTTCGGCCGGTGCGGTAGCCGCCGCGGCCGCGAGGTGACGACGAAACCGACCAACATCGAGATGGCCGTCGCGAATTCGTTTTGATTCACGCACAGCAAGCGGTGGCTGACGCAACTCTTTAACGATGCCGAGCATCGCTCCGATTCGCAAGACCCAATACGTAGGATCGAATTCCCACCACCGAAAACCTTGGCGAGCGCACGCCGGGTAGTGGTGATGGTTGTTGTGCCAGCCTTCGCCCAAAGTGAAAAACGCTACGAAGGCCGAGTTGCGGCTCGTGTCGCTGGTTGCGTAGCGGCGCTTGCCCATGACGTGAGCGAGTGAGTTCACGATGAACGTGCCGTGCCAGAGCAACACGGTTGACAAAAAGAATCCGATGATGAGTCCGCTCCAGCCCGCGATGAGCGTGCTGGCTACTGCGAGTAACCACACGGGTACCCAATCGTGTTCGTTCAGCCAGCGCAGCTCGGGGAACCGCGAGTAATCCTCGATTGCTTCGTAGTCGGTTTCTCCGTACGCGTCGCACAAAATCCAACCGACATGCGCCCACCAGAAACCCTTCTGCGGCGAATGCGGATCGCGTGCGGTGTCCGAGTAGCGGTGGTGATCACGGTGATGGCCGGCCCACCAGAGCACGCCCTTTTGGGCCGCGGTGCCACCGAGGAAGGCGAGCACGAATTGTGGGAACCGGCCCAATTTGAACGCGCGGTGTGAAAAATAACGGTGGTATCCACCGGTGATTGCAAACATGCGCACGACGTACGACACGACACACAAAATGACCGCTTTTTGGGTCACGCCGGTGAAGATCGCGAGGAGCGGCAGGAAGTGCAACAAAATGAAGGGCGTGGAGGTTCCGTAGCCCAAGGGATGACGGTCGCGAGGGGTTGCCAGCATTGGCCCCAGTCTACCTACCAGAAGGTAGGTAGACGCGAGTTCGGCCGAATTACGCTCTGACCAGCATGAATGCGCGTGTGGAGGCGATACGGTGCTGCGATGCTCGCCCGCATTGTTGTCCAGGCCCCGGTTCCGATCGTCTCGTGACCCCACCGGAGTCGTCGCGAATTCGCAATCTTTCTCCCTGGGCGTACTGGCAGCTTCGATTGGCCGCGCACGACGATGACCGCGCAACCGCGCAACCGCAGCGTGCGCGCCTCGACCGCTCGGCGGTGCGCTCGCTGCTTGGGCCGGAGCCCGAAGCCGTCGCGCTCGATTGCGCGATTACCGAAACGGTCGACTGCGGTTCGTACGAGCGGCACCGGATTCTGTACGACTCCGAAGCCGCGATGAGCGTGCCAGCGTATTTGCTCATTCCGCACGAGCGCAAGGGCGCGGCGAGGGGCGCGGCCGTGCTCGCGGTACACGGTCATGGTGCAGGAAAATCGGCAATTTGTAGTGCCGATGAAGATGGCGATGGGTACGCGCATCACTACGCGGAGCGCGGCTTCGTGGTGTTGGCCCCTGATCTTCGTTGCTTTGGCGAACGACAGGATCCGCAGTGGGATCCAAGCGATTCTAAATACGACTGCGATTGGAACTTGGTGTGCGCAGTCATGGTGGGTGTGAATCCGATTGCGCAAAACCTCTGGGATTTACAACGCAGTATCGATGTGCTCGAAGCTCATGAACTGGTCGATCCCAAGCGTATTGCGATCGCGGGATTGTCCTACGGAGCGACGATGAGTTTGCTGACTGCGGCGATGGACACTCGGATCTCAGCCGTCGTCGCTTCCGGGTTCGTATCCTCGTGGCAAGCCGCGCATCGGGTTCCTTGGAACATGTGCGGCTCGCAAATCATGTGGGGTCAAATTGGCGAAGTGGAACACGCCGATATCGCCGCGCTGATTGCTCCACGTCCGCTTTTGGTCGAAACCGGCACTGCGGATCCGATCTTTCCAATTGCCGCGGCATTGGCAACGGTTCGTGAACTTGGCGATGCGTACGAACGCGTTGGCGCTCGTACACATCTCGAACATCACGTATTCGATGGTGGGCATCGCTGGAGTGGTGAACGCGCGTACGACTTCCTTGCGGAGAAGCTCATGGGCCCCGGCGCGTAAGGTCGGGAAATGGTCGATCGCATTGAGGAACGCTTGCAATCGTTAGGCATTGCGCTACCGGGGCCATTTCCGCCCCACGATCCGCTTGACGCTGTCATCGTCTATCAAGGTCGAGCACGAACCTCAGGGCAGTTGCCGCGCGATCATGATGGCGCGATTGTCCAGGGTGTGTTGGGGAGCTCCGGGCCCGAGGGCATCTCGGTTGAAATGGGTGCGATTGCTGCGCGTTGGTGCGCGTTGAACGCGCTGTCTGTGTTGCGCCTCGAACTTGGTTCGTTGGATCGAATTGAACGAGTCCTGACGGTGTTGGGTTTCGTGAGTTCCGCACCGGGTTTTGCACAACAACCTGCCGTTGTCGACGGTGCTTCACAGCTGCTGTACGAGGTGTTCGGTACCGCAGGGCGACATTCTCGAAGCGCCGTTGGGGTGGCGGCGTTGCCCCGCGGGGGAGCGGTGGAGATCGAAGTGGAAGTTGCGCTGCGCGAGTAGCGCCCTGGCGGGCGTGCGCCTAAAAGCCCGGTAAACCGGGACAGAAATGTCCGGCGAGCCAACCGCCATCGACGAGATAGTCCGCGCCAGTACAGCCCCGACTGTCATCCGACAACAAAAAGATCGTCATGCGCGCCGCATCTGTCGCATCGGGAGCTTCGCGAAGAATCGGTTTCGGCATACCGTCGAGATAACGCGCCACATCGATCTGATCGAGAAACGGTTGCACCATCATTGGATTGCCCATCGCTGGGCACACCGCGTTCACACGAATGTTGTCGCGGCCGAGTTCGATCGCGGCTGCCTTGGTGAGGCCTCGGATTGCAAACTTGCTCGCTCCGTACACGCTCACGCTATTCATGCCTGATACACCATCGATCGAAGCAATATTCACGATCGAGCCGCCGCCACCGCTTCGTAGCGGAATGATCGCGGAGCGGATTCCGAGCATCGTGCCGATGACATTGACATTGAGCACCGCGGCGGCTTGTTCGACGGTTGTGGTTTCCAACGGTGCCATTAGCAAGATTCCCGCATTGTTCACGACCCCGTTAAGGGTGCCGAAGGTTGCGATGGTTGCTTCGATTGCGGCTTCCCATTGGGCTTCATTGGTCACATCGAGGTGGCGATAGATCGCGGGGCCGGGCAACGAATCCGCGATTGCTCGGCCCGCGTCGTCGAGTACATCGGTGATTGCAACGCTCGCGCCCGCCGCACTCGCTTGTCGTGCGATCTCGGCGCCGAGACCTTGTGCCGCGCCGGTAATGAACACAACTTTGTCGCTGAGATCTGCCATCGGCCAAGGGTAACGCCCTGCGTTTGACCGGCCGGTCGTTTCACGAGCCCGTCGTTTCGCCAGTTGCCGACCATGTCGGTCTGTGGCGGTGTGTCATCCCGACGGTTAGCGTTACCGGCCATGAGCCCTCGGATCACAATTCTCGGTGGAGGTAGTTATCACTGGACCCCACGGTTACTCAGTGATTTCGCCAACGCTGCGAGTTTGCAGGATGCAATCGTGACGTTGCACGACCTCGACGTGAAGAAGGTCGACGCGATGGTTGCCTACGGTGCCCAAGTCGCGCACCAACGATCGATTCCGATGCGCGTACATGGTGTCGCGGATCGAAAGGCCGCCCTTGAAGGCGCCGATTTTGTCATCAGTGCCTTTTCCGTCGGCGGGTTCTCGAGCATGGAACACGACCTGGCAATCCCGGCACGCTTCGGCGTGCGGCAACCGATCGGCGACAGCATTGGGCCTGGCGGCGTATTCCGGGCACTGCGGGCAATACCCGTTGTGTGCGAATTCGCGCGCGATACCGAATTGGTCGCGCCCGACGCGATGTTCATCAACGTCAGCAATCCGCTGAGTGCACTGACTCGAGCGGTCGCGTCAACAACGTCGTTGTCGACGGTTGGTCTGTGTAATGAGCTGATCGGCTGCACCTTTGTGTTGTCGCTACTGACCGATGCGCCCATGCACACGATTGATCCCGTTGTGGGCGGAGTGAATCACTTCCCGATGATTACTGCCCTGCGAATCGATGAGCGTGATGGCTTCGCAATGTTGCGCGAACTCCTCGAAGATCTCGACCTCCGTGGCGAAGAACCGGTGTGGATGACCCCACCGCCCGCGATGCACTGGCAGAAGTTAACGCGGGGAGCCGCGTGGACCAAAGCCGACGTCGTGCACAATAATCCAGTAAAAATGGAACTCTTTCGACGTTTTGGAGTGTTGCCGGGGGCCCACGACCATCACGTCGCTGAGTTCATGCCTGGGTTCGTGCACGCTTTAAACGGTGATGGCGAGTTCTGGAAAATCAGTCACTACGGTCTCGATGGTCATCAGCGCGACGCCGAAGCCGACGAAGCCGACTTTGCCGAGCGCGTAGCGAGTGAAGCCGTAACCCGAATGCCTTCGGGAGAACTCGTTGCTACGTTGCTCGACGGCATCGTTGGCGACACGGCCAAGACGTTGCCGGTCAATCTCGCGAACCAAGGGCAACTCGTCGGTGTCGCGCCCGGCGTGATTGTCGAAGGTATGGGCATCGCGGATGCCGCTGGTGTGCGCGCTCGCGACTCCGTTGTTGTACCGGGGGTACTCGGTGAATACGTTCGCCGCACCGTCGTGGCCCAAGAACTCACCGTCGAAGCCGCGTTGACGGGCGACCGTACGAAGGTGTTTGAGGCGATGCTCGCAGATCCGCTTGCGGGCCGCCTTCCCTACGAAACTGTACAAACCATGACCAATGAGATGCTCGATGCGCTCGGCCCGTGGCTGCCCCAATTCGCGAGTTGAGTGGCATCGGTAAGATCGAACCATGGCTCCGAAAATAACCTTTATCGGCGGCGGCTCCTATCAATGGGGCCCGAAACTATTGCTTGATCTCGCCGACACGAAGTCGTTGGTCGATGCCGAAGTTGTGCTGCACGACCTCGACCCGGAACCCCTCGCCAAGATGTCGGCGTTCATTGAACACATTCGCGGCTGCCGACCGATCCAATGGAAAACGAGCGCGACCACCGATCGTGGGGCCGCGCTACAAGATGCCGATTACGTGATCGTCTGTATCTCGACTGGCGCGCTCGACAGCATGAAGTTCGACATTGAAATCCCTCAGCGATATGGGGTGTTTCAATCGGTGGGCGACTCAGTTGGCCCAGGGGGCGTTGTGCGCGCGTTGCGCAACATTCCGGTGATGGTGAGCATCGCGCAAGAAATGGAAGCTCGCTGCCCCAACGCCTGGCTCCTCAATCTCACGAATCCGATGACGACCCTGACCCGATCGGTGCAAACCACTACCGAGATCGAAGTGATCGGGTTGTGCCATGAAGTGATCGGTGTGCAGTTCCAGCTCTCGATGTTGTTGGGCTGCGATATGCGCGCCATGAACCTGTCCGTATGTGGCGTGAACCACCTGCCGTTGATCACCGAACTCGATATTGGCGGAGTCGACGGACTCGCGCTACTGGCCGACAAGCTTGAAAACATTGAAGAATTTGGTGCTGAGACGATTGTGCTTCCCGCAGCGTTCGGGGCCCATGAAGCGAGCACCGCGGGCGGTTCATTCACCAAAGCCGGGTTGCTGCGCGAACATCAAGTGAAGCTCGAACTTTTTCGGCGCTTCGGCGTGCTCCCTGCAGCGGGCGACCGTCATCTGGTGGAGTTCTTCCCCAATTTCTTGACTGAGTCATCACAATGGGGCGAGCGGTGGGGAGTGAAACTGACGACGATCGATGGCCGGCGATTGTGGCAAGAACATCACATCGCCGAACTCGCAACCATGATGGCCACACCACAAATCCCAGTCACGCCGTCGGGAGAGATGGTTGCCGCGCTGATCGACTCGCGAATTCGCAACAAGGGCCGAGCCTTTCCGCTCAATATCGCCAACTCAGGGCAGGTGCCGGATCTGCCGTACGACGTCGTGGTTGAAAGCATGTGTGTGGTTGATGCTGACGGTGTGCGTGCTCGTGACGAAACGTTCGCGCCGCCGTTGCTTGCAGAATACTTACGACGGGTTTCGGCATCTCAAGAACTCGTTGTGGAAGCGGCGCTGACGGGCGACCGTGACATGGTGTTTGAAGCGATGCTCGCGGATCCTCTCGCAAGTACCGTCGATTTTGATCAGCTCTGGCAAATGACCAACGAGATGATCTATGCGACGTTACCGTGGCTCCCGCAATTTTCTTGATGAGCGGTATTCTTGAGGTGACGGTTTTCTTGAGGTGACGAGCTATTGCTCGATGCGTAGTTTTGGGAGCGAAAACGCGGTGCTCCAGCCGTGCGCGTTGATACCTAAACCGTGGAGCGCCAAACTCGCTTCGTTGGTGGCTTCGGCCGATGTCGCAACGCCGAGGGCTTCAAAGACACGCGCTCGGGCCACGCTTGAAATCGCGCGTACGAGCTTCGAATCGGTGGTGTACGCGAGATCGTGCGCTTCGTCGAGCGCGGCGACCGCATCGGTGATGGCGCCTTGCGTCGCGAAGGCCAAGCCGCAACCCCAACGCATGAGGAGCCGATCCATGAATGTGCCGCCGCGAACCGAGGCCGTTGCTTCCGCGACCCTGAGTGCAGCTTCGGGTTTGCCGTCGGCCGCCAAGGCCAGCGTGAGGAGACCGCCGATCGCGGCACGCGGGCCGTCGTCGGTGGCCGCATCGTAGGTTGCTTGAATCGCGTCGACCGCCTGTGAAGCGACACCGCTTTGCACCATCGCAAGGCCAAGTATTAAGAGTCGATCAGTGTCCGTGACGTGATCGATGCCGGTGTGAAACACGGTCTCGGGCCATTCGCGGCGAGCGAGTTCAAGCGCTGCCGTTCCTTCGCCGCGTTCCACGAGCATTGCGGCGCGTACGAGGGTCGCGATGCCGGGCATCGTTAGTGGCGATTCCGCAACGCGACGATCGAGATCCGTGAGCAGCGCTTCGGCTTCGCCGAACCGGCCGAGGGTGCTTAACGCTCGAATAACTGGCCCGGTCGCCAAATTCAGCGCCCAGTTGTCGGCCATTTCGGTGAACATCGCGATTGCATGTTTTCCGCGCTCGACGGTTTCGGCACTGCGTCCCCGCCAAGTGGCGATGCTGGCGAGCAGAACTTCCATCATGCCTTCCGCCCACCGGTTCCCGGTTTCGCTGGCTTCGATAGCAATTTGTTGCGCGAGCTCTTCGGCTTCATCGAGGTTGCCTTGGTTGAACCGCACGAACGCGAGGAGTCCGAGCGCCCAACCGACTCCGCCCCAGTCGCCGATCTCGCCGAAAACCTCGGCCGACCGGTGCAACCGTTGCTCGGCATCCGCAGTCGAGCCGCGCGCAAATGAAATCCATGCAAGCGTTTGTTGTGCCCATGCCTCGCCGCGCAGGTTTCCGGTGGCTACAAACGATGCGAGCGCGTCGGAGGAGAGCCGTTCTGCTTCGTCGAGTTCGCCCTGGAACATTCGTATAACGCCGAGGCCCCGCAAAGCGTCGCCCACTCCGGAAGTGTCGCCGAGCGCACGAAAAGCCGTGAT
Source organism: Actinomycetes bacterium (assembly GCA_025360585.1). Lineage (GTDB taxonomy): Bacteria > Actinomycetota > Acidimicrobiia > IMCC26256 > PALSA-610 > F1-120-MAGs023. The sequence continues at coordinate 21,523 of JANYBW010000038.1, forward strand.
CGCTTCAGAGAAGTACGCCTCGCTCAACGGATAGTTCGAGGCATCGCCTTCAATGCGGCCGAGGCTGACCAATGCACGCGCTACGAATTCGTCGTTGTTGAGTTCCCGCGCTTCCTCGAGCACGACCATGGCGTCGTCGCGGGCGTCGTCGAGTTCTCGCAGCGCGTCTTTGGCTCGAGCGCGACCCAACAGCGCTTCCCATCGATTTGGCTCTGGATCGCGCCCGACGAGATCTAAGGCGCGTTGCCAGGAACGGCCTGCGTCGATGAACGATTCTGCCGCGTCGCCGTTGCGGCCAGCGCGCTGAAGTGCGGCGATCGCGCGGGTGCGGATGTCGGCGGGGACGCCGGGTGCATACCCGACTTCGAGCATGAGTTCGGCGGCACACGCGAGATGGTGAGCGACGAGTTCGGAATGCAGACTGTCTTCGTATGGCGACAATTCTGCATCGCTAGAAGCTGTACCGGCGTTCTCACCGAGTTCATTGCCCGCAGCTTCTGCTCGGCGTTTCACGAGCGCGAGGATCTGGTCCGCCAGCGCGGCGTGACGACGCGCCCGTTCCCCTTTGGTGAGTGTCGAGTAGGCAACTTCGCGAACGAGCTCCGATTTGAACTGGAATTCATCGTCGTCGAGCACGATGAGATCGTGATCCTGGAGCGAACGCAGCACGCGCTCGGCGTCGGCTCTCCCCGAAAGCATCAGCGCGGTCTCGATGAGGCCTTGCGGGCCGACTACGGCAAAATCTTCGAGCAGGCTTCGTTCTTCTGAAGCCAGCGCATCGAGTCGCGCGGCAACGAGGCCATGGAGTGTCGCGGGTAAGGCACCGAAACGATCGGCCGCCGATGGTCCGTCGCTCGTCTCGGCGACTAACGCTACGAGTTCCTCGATGAAGAACGGATTGCCGCCGCTGCGCTCTTGGAAGAACGCGAGCGTGTCGGAGTCGATGTGATCGCCGAAAAGTTCGCGCGCGAGTTCGGTGGTAGCGAAGGCATCGAGCGGGTCGAGGTGCAACACCATCGTGTTGTGATGGCCAGTAGGCGGGATCCACGCGGTTTCGAATTCGGGGCGAGCCGTCGCCAACAAAATGAACGGGAGCGACCGCAAACGACGCAAGACGCGGACGACCGCTTTGAGCACCAATTCGTCTGCCCAATGGATGTCGCTGGCGAGGACGACGAGTGGAGCGGTCGTTGCTAGCGCTTCGAAGAATGTCGCGACACTTCGAATCGCGTCGTCGCGTGCTCGGCTGGGGTCCACGCCCGCGCGTTTGATGCCGTCGGTGATGAAGATGATGCCGTCCGCGATTCGATCGATTTCGGCAGAATCATGAGCAATCCCCGGCAAGGTCGCAAGCAACGCAATCACTTCGGCACGCCGCTCCGACACCGATTCGTCGTATTCGAACCCGCAGGCGTCGCGTAGCGCTGAGGCAATCGGTGCCCAGACGTTGGCTTCTCCATAGGGAGCACACTGCAATCGCACAACTCGTGCGCCGTGACCCTTGCTCAACGACGACGCAAGCTCGGATGCGATACGCGATTTTCCAACCCCCGCGTCGCCGAGCAGTAACACGAGTTGGGCGCGGCTGCGTTGAATTGCAACCTCCGCGGTATTGGTGAGGGCGCCCATTTCTGCGTCGCGTCCGATCAACGGCGCCCTGCGGACTTTACGCCGTTGGCCTGGAGGCGCAGTCGCGACGATCGCACGCCACGCGTCGACTTGTTCTTCTCGGCCCTTCACCGAGAGACTCCCAACGGGTTGATACTCGACCACGAAACGGGTCGCGGCATGGGTGGCCGCTCCGACCAAAATTTCACCGGGTTCGGCCGAGGTTTGCAACCGGCTCGCCGTATTCACGACATCGCCCATCACGGTCGCGTCGCCTCCGGCTCGCATCGCTCCGACCAGCACTTCGCCGGTGTTGATGCCAATTCGCAGTGCGAATTGATGCCCGGTTTCTTCGGCGACCGTATTGAGCGATTCGCGCATTTGTAACGCCGTTCGGACCGCTCGTTCAGCGTCGTCCTCGTGTGCGATGGGCGCGCCGAATTGCGCAACAATTTGGTCGCCGACGATTTTGTCGAGATGCCCACCAAAGGTCGTGATATCGGCGACGAGCGCTTGGAAACAACGGTCGACCAGGTTCTTGATTGTTTCGGGGTCCGCGGTCTCGGACAACGCCGTGAAACCGACAATGTCGGCCATGAGCACCGTGACGAGACGCCGTTCATCGGGGCGTTGGAGCAATGCATAGCCGCACTCCGCGCAAAAACGGGCCCCCGGGGGTGTTGGTTCGCCGCACCCAGGACAAGGCATCGGACCAGCATACGGAACGCAGAGCGCTCGCCCTGCACCTGAATAGGTCAACCGGCCCTCATCCGCACCGATAAGGGAACCTGAATCATTTGAGCGAACAGGGGCGATAGGCCAACCCATGACGACAACTCAGCCAGAAATGTCACTAACGACGGGTGCAATGAACGTACCGACGGGTGCGATTGATGTGATGCAACACGGCGCGTTCGATCGGATTCCAGCTCCCACGTTCGTGTTGGAACTCATCGATCGTCATGAGCCGAATGCCTTTCGCTGCTCGTATGTGAACCCTGCGTTTCGCGCCCTTGTCGACGCGGACGGATCAATGACGTCCGCACAGGATTGCCTTCCGAGCTCTGCGGTGCTTCTGGCGTGGCAATATCTCGAAGCCGCGGTGGAATCTCGGACTGCAATTCGATTCCAAGATCGGCTGACATATCCAGGTCGGGTTCTGGAACTTGTGGTCGATCCAATTTTTGATCGCGATGGTCGCGCGGTCCAGTTCATTGGTTGCGCACAGGATGCAACGAACACGGCCGAGCTTGCCGCTCAACTTGAGTTCGCCCAACGGCACGATGTGTTGACTGGTCTCGCGAATCGCACGACGTTGCATGAACGTCTCGGTGAAGCAATCTCGCACACTGATATTTTCGGGACGACAGTCGGACTTATTCTGATCGATGTGGACGACTTCAGCGTGATCAACGACAGCCTCGGTCATGAGGCTGGCGATGAGGTCATTGTTGCGCTCGCTCGCAGAGTTGAAAGCGTTTTGCGCTTTGGCGATTTGGTCGCCCGAATCGGTGGTGATGAATTCGGTGTGATTTGCCATGATGTTGAATCGCGTGAGGCGGCGCTGAATGTTGCGCAGCGGATGATTGAATCGATCGCGATGCCGATCGCCGTCGCAGGAACCGAATTGGTGCTGCACGCGAGTGCGGGTGTGGTCTTGGCGGAAGCTGCCGGCGACGATCCGCATCGGTTGTTGCGCGACGCGGACGTAGCGCTGCTTAATGCAAAACGCCAAGGTCGTAACCGTGTCGCGGGATTTGATTCAGAAATGCGAGTCGAAGCGGTCACGCGTTTGGATCTCGAACAGGACTTGCACCGAGCAGTGCAAAATCAAGAATTTCGTATGGTGTATCAGCCGCTCGTTGAGCTGGCTACGGGAGAGATTGCTGGTTTCGAAGCGCTCGTTCGCTGGGAACATCCCACGAGGGGCACGTTGTCGCCGATCGAGTTCATTCCCCTCGCGGAACAGACTGGTCTCATTGTTGAATTAGGCGAATGGATCATCGTCGAAGTCTGCAATCAAGCTGCGCAATGGCAACATTCGGGCCGAGCACTCCGCCCGTTTGTGACTTCGATCAACCTCTCGGCTCGACAACTCGCGCACCCTGATCTCATCGGAACGGTTGCGGGAGCGATCGCGCAGGCGGGAATTAATCCGAGCTCAATCGAACTCGAAATCACTGAGTCAATCTTGATGCACGATCCGGTGTTGGCGACGACAATTTTGCACGCGCTGCGCGCGCTCGGAGTGCGATTGGCCATCGACGATTTTGGCACTGGCCACTCCTCGCTCGGATACCTCAAACAACTCCCAGTGCACTGCCTCAAAATCGACAAGAGCTTCGTCGATGGGCTCGGCATTGATCCGGACGACGCTGCGATCGTTGACGCGGTTGTGAGCATGGGTCACGCACTCGGCCTGTCGGTGACGGCCGAAGGAATCGAAACCGTTCAGCAGCGGCTTCTCCTCGAAGAACTCGGCTGTGATCTCGGCCAGGGTTTCTACTTCGCAAAGCCGCAGCCCGCATCGATTTCAGGAACGTTGGTCGCGCGCGCGTTGCGCTGGGTCGCTCACAATCAGGCGGCGTGAATTTTCAGAACGCTCCACGCATGAATTCCGGTGTCGTGGCCATCATTCCAGTGAATTGTGATTCCCCAGTTCCCCACGAGCTCGGCATGAATCGCGGCAAGTGGTTGCGGCGCCGTTTCGGTTGAGTACGCGAGTTTGCCCTGCGTGCGCAGACCCCGACACTGAGCGCATGGACATTCGCCGCGAAGGGTCTCGAGCGCGAAGGTTGAAACGGTGCCGTCGTCCCAGGTGAGTTTGAGATGCCGTTGCCGATCGAGCTCAACTTCAATAGGTGGCGCAGCGACGGGAATCTCAAACTCCATGGTGTCAGTTTGGCGTGTCGAGCCGGTTGGTGTGGAATGGGACAATGCGCGACGCTCGGCTCTCAGCACTCGAACTTGATTCGTTCCTCCCTACCGTGCCGTCGTGGACTCTCGTGGATCGCGAAATAGCGCGTACGTTTGATTGTGGTTCGTTTCGGGCGGCGATTGCGTTTGTGGTGCAAATTGGCTATCTAGCCGAAGCGACCGATCATCATCCCGATATCGATGTTCGGTATCGGCGCGTCCGTATCGCGCTAACAACGCACGACTCCGACGGCTTGACCGAACGCGACTTTGCATTGGCGCGGGCGCTCGATGAAGTGTTTGTCGCGAACTATCAACAATGACTGACGTGCTTCCGGACGATTCGGACTGCGTTGGTGTGTTGCTGACTGGGGGCCAAAGTTCCAGACTCGGACATGACAAAGCGACGCTGACATGGAACGGCATGACGCTTGCACGGCGAGCCGCGACGGAGCTGGCGGCGGTGTGTGGGCGTTGTGTCGAAGTAGGTTCTGGCGCAAGTGGTCTGGCCTTCACCCGCGAGGAACCGCGGTTCGGCGGGCCGCTCGCGGCTCTGCTTACAGGGATTGATTGGCTTGAACGGTCGGGTCCGGTCGGTGCCGCGATTGTCCTGGCGTGTGATTACCCGTTGATTGAGCGGGATCTGCTTGCGCTGGTGCGCAATTGGTCAGACGCGACCGTGATACCGGTGTGGGAAGGTCGACCTCAGTACACGTGTGCGCGGTGGTCGCCGTCGACGATTGCCGCCGCTCGGGTTCAGTTCGCAGCCGGCGAGCGGGGCTTTCGCTGGATGCGCGACTTCGCGGCAATTCCTGAAGCGCAGTGGCGTGCGGTGGCGCCGGCCGACGCGTTCATCGATGTTGATACACCCGAAGCGGCTACCCGGTACGGCATCGACCTTGGTCGCCGCGAGGGTTAACCACTCACCGAAATGCGCCGGTACTGGGTCGGGTCGGCCACGATGCACATAGGTCGTAGCATCGACGGCGATGGCCCGCCGATCGCCCGACCCTGTGCGTCGCTCAACGATGTCGATCCAAGTCGTTGCAGTCGACGCCGACGGTGTGCACCGAACTCGCCCTGATCGTCTCGCTACTGAAGAACCAATGGAGATCCGCCTGCACGGACCGAACGAGGCCGCGACCGCGGTGGCGACAACCTTGCGAACTCCGGGCCACGATTTTGAGTTGGCGTTGGGTTTCTTGCACGCCGAGCAGCTACTCACCGACACTCACGAGTTGCAGCAGATTGCGTATTGCCTCGGGGAAGATGGTGAACAGGAGTACAACGTCGTCACCGTGCGTACTCGCTCACCAATTGTGGCATCGATCACCGAACGACGTTTCGTGGCCAACAGTAGTTGCGGGCTCTGCGGTAAATCGACGCTTGAAGACCTTGCCCAACAATGCGATTCGTTGGTGGATGTCAGGTTGCGAATCGATGCGGCAACGGTACGTTTGCTTCCTGGGTTGATTGCGCAACAACAATCAGTGTTCGACGCGACGGGAGGCCAACACGCGGCCGCGCTTGCTTTCGCGGATGGCACAGTACGAGTGGTTCGTGAAGATGTTGGCCGCCACAATGCCGTCGACAAAATTATTGGCCACGCGCTCATCGAGCACTGGATCCCGTTGCATGATTCGATGATGATTGTGTCGGGGCGGCTCGGCTTCGAACTCGTGCAGAAAGCCGCGCTCGCCGGGGTCTCTGTGATTTGCGCAGTAGGTGCGCCATCGTCGTTGGCGATCGACACGGCACGCGAATTTGGAGTAACCGTTGTTGCGTTCGTGCGCGAGGATCGCTTCAATATTTATACGTTTCCGGAGAGAATTCAACTGTGACCGAAGAACGCATCAAGCCCCCTCGTCGCATTCGTCGTGACCTCTGGGTGGGTTGGAAGCCCAACGGTATCGGCGAACAAAAGCCCAATCATTACGGGGAAATGGTCAAGACGGTTTGGGAAAACCGCAAGCAACTTCCGTATGCATACCGGATTCTCACCCAAGGCGTGTGTGATGGTTGTGCACTTGGAGTCGCGGGCCTCCACGACTGGACCGTCGATGGAATACACCTTTGTACGACGCGATTGAACTTGTTGAAGGTCAACACGATGGGCGCACTTGATCCTGCGGTGCTGCGCGATGCGAAAACGGTAGCGAAGCTCAAGGGTAAAGAGATGCGCGAACTTGGTCGCCTGGCGCATCCAATGGTTCGGCGTCGGGGTGAACCGGGTTTCACGCAGGTGAGTTGGGATGTAGCGCTCGATTTGATCGCCGGCGCGATTCGCGATGCTGGCCCTGATCGTTTCGGTTTGTTCATGACTGCGCGCGGCATCACGAACGAGGTGTACTACGTCGCCCAAAAGATGGTCCGCGCGATCGGCTCGAATAATGTTGATAATGCCGCTCGGGTTTGTCATGCACCATCGACCACTGCGCTGAAGCAGGCCATTGGAGTCGCGGCGACAACGTGTTCCTACACCGATGTGATCAATTCCGATTTGATTGTGCTCTTCGGTGCGGACGTAGCCAACGCGCAGCCGGTATTTGTGAAGTATCTGTATCTCGCGAAGAAACGCGGCGCAAAGGTGATCGTCGTGAATCCATATCGCGAACCGGGTTTGGAGCGGTATTGGGTGCCTTCAAACGCGGAATCCGCGATCTTCGGAACGAAAATTGCCGACGAGTTTTTCAGCGTCCACACGGGCGGCGATGTGGCTTTTGTTAACGGTGTACTGAAGTGCATGCTGGCGATGCCGAAGGCGATCGATTCAGCATTTGTTGCCGCAAATACCGTGGGTTTTGAAGATGTGCGGGCCGTCATCGAAGCTGTGTCTTTTGAGGAGTTAGAGAGCGCATCGGGCTCGACTCGGGCCCAGATGCAACGCTTCGCGGATCTGTACTCGGCCGCCGACGGCGCGATTTTGATTTGGTCAATGGGTATTACCCAACACGCCAATGGTGCAGAAAATGTTGCTGCGGTCGTGAATTTGGGCTTGGCGCGCGGCAACGTCGGGCGGGCAAACGCAGGGCTCATGCCGATTCGCGGCCATTCCGGTGTGCAGGGCGGCGCGGAGATGGGTTGCTACTCGACTGCGTTTCCTGGTGGAGTCTCGATCAACGAAGCGAACGCGGCTGTCTTGAGCGAGCAATACGGTTTTCCAATTCGCGCTACGCCTGGTTTGAACGCGGCGGAGATGGTGGAAGCTGCGGGCCGCGGCGAATTCGATGTGCTGTATTCAAGTGGCGGCAATTTTCTTGATGTGTTGCCGGCACCTGATGTTGTTCGATCGCACTTAGCGAGTACGAAAGTGCGTGTACATCAAGACATTTTCTTGTCGTCGCAGATGTTTGTCGAGCCCGGTGAAGGTGCGGAGATGGTTGTGCTCTTGCCTGCAGCGACGCGCTATGAACAGCGAGACGGTGGTACCTCGACGACCACGGAACGACGAGTTGCGTTCAGCCCAGAAATTCGTGGCCCCCGCCCTGGTGAGGTGCGTAGCGAATGGGAAATCTTCGCCGAGATTGCCCGGCGCGCCGCGCCTGAGTTGTTGGGGCGCGCCGCGCCTGAGTTGTTGGAGGCTGCTGCCGATTTCGCCGCACGGTTTGGTTGTGATTCGGGGGCGGCGATCCGTGAGGAGATCGCGCGGGTTGTGCCGTCGTATGCGGGCATTGAGCATTTGGCAAACACTGGTGATGCGATTCAATGGGGTGGGAGCCGGCTGTGCGAGGGTGGGGTCTTCGAAACTCCGGATGGCAAGGCGCATTTTCAGGCGGTTCGCCATCGTGATATCGAAGTTCCTGATGGGCATTTTCGGTGTTCTACTCGCCGGGGTAAACAGTTCAACTCGATGGTGTGGCAAGACAAAGATCCACTCACCGGTGCGCGGCGCGATGCGGTTTTCATTGCGCCGAGCGATGCTGAAACATTGGGGGTAAAGGCGAACGATCCAGTGTTGTTGCGCAGCGAGTTTGGCGAGATGGCCGCGACCATTTACATCGCGGAAATTCTTGCTGGCAATGTGCAGGTCTTTTTTCCGGAAGGAAATCCGTTGCTTGCGGCGGATCTGCGGGACCCCGATAGTGGCGTGCCCGATTACAATGCAATCGTTGAAATCATTGCCGGTTCGTAGCTAGTCAACGGCGAACTGCCAGACTCTTTGTATATGGCTGACACCGATCCGGAATCATTGCTGGAGTTATTCTCAACTGCGGGTGCGGCCGTGCGAGTAGCGGTTGGCACGTTGAGCGATGAACAGAAGCGGATGAAGACTGGTCGGCCGGGGCAATACGGTCTTGATCTTGTGGCTGATGGAGTTGCGCTGCGTTATTTGCGTGAGGCCGATGTTGCGATTGTGAGCGAGGAGTCAGCGCATAGCGGCAACGATGGCGCGGCCATCACCGTCGTTCTGGATCCAATCGATGGGTCCACGAACTGTGCTCGGGGGTTGTCGTACTACGCAACGTCTATTGCTGCCCTCGACGCTGAAGGCTTGTTGTGTGCGCTAGTGGTGAATCAAGCAACTGGCATTGAATATCGCGCGATTCGTGGGGGCGGAGCGACCTGCGGCGGAGTGCCGATTCGTGTGAGTGATGTCGAAAAGGTGGAAGATTCGGTCGTCGCGCTTTCGGGGCTACCAGCGCGGTTTTTGCAATGGAAACAGTATCGAGTGTTTGGTTGTGCCTCCTTGGCGCTGTGTGATGTCGCGACTGGCGGCATGGACGGTTACGTCGACGGGGGACCGTGGCACGCGCCGTGGGATTATCTCGGCGGGCAACTCATGGTGCAAGAAGCGGGCGGGTTCATCGTCGATGCGCGTAACAATGCGCTGGCGGTGAGCGACATGGATGTTCGCAGGCAGCTCATCGCCGCGAGCACGGGAAAACTTTTGGCGGCGCTTCGACCAGCGGCAGGAAAAAAATGAACGAACTGCAATCACTGTGTGAAATGGCGATGCAAGCGGCGCGTGCTGGCGGCGAAATTGTGAGCGCTCATTTTGGTGCCGCGCGAAACATTGAAGAAAAGGCGCCTGGCGATTGGGTGAGTGCGGCGGATGTCGCGAGCGAAGCTGCTGTAAAAACCATACTGACGGATCTTGCGCCGCACGTCGATTTCTTCGGCGAAGAATCTGGTGGTACTCGCAGCGAGTTGGGTTGGTTCGTTGATCCTCTCGATGGCACCTCGAACTTTTTGCATGGGCTCGATGCAGTAGGTGTCTCGATTGGGTTGGTGCGCGATGGTGTGCCCGTTGTGGGTGTGGTGCACGCGCCGCTGCTGTACGGGCGGATGTATCACGCGTACCTTGGAGGCGGCGCGTACAAAGATGGCACGCCGATTCATGTGAGCACTCGCAGCGTTGCGCAGGCGATCCCCGCGACGGGGTTTCCGTTTCGGAAAAAGCATCTCGTGCCGACGTACCTCGAAGTGTTCAAGGCCGCGTTCGAAACCTTTGAGGATCTGCGTCGTATCGGTGGCGCGAGCCTCGATTTGAGCTGGACGGCCGAAGGCGTCTTCGACGGCTACTTCGAACAGGCCTTGGGTACTTGGGATGTCGCGGCTGGTTCGGTACTCGTGCGTGAAGCTGGCGGGGTCGTCACGGACTGGGCCGGGGCAGAAAATGAGTTCTTGTGGTCTGGGAACATCGTTTCGGGTAATCCAGCCGTCCATGCGAAAATCCTGGAAATTACGAAATCAGTTGCTTAGAACGGGCGCGGATAGGTGAGAGGTAATCCGATGCAAGAATCCAGTTTCGCGCTCTCGTCGCTGCGCTCAGGGGCCGCTCGGGCCACGGGCGGCGCCGCGTTTCGTCGAGATCAGCCCAAATCCGTCGTCTTTTGGCGCGCCCTCTTAATTAATTCATTTGCACTTGACGGGTGTGGCATGATTTGATGCAACTGCTTACGGAGAAGCCCGTGCGCGCCGATGAAACACCAGTAACAACAAGTTCGCCACAATTCTGAACCCCCCGAACCTCTGAACCGGAAAGGAACCTGATGAGCACAGCTCGCCTCGCACAACAAATGCGGATGGCAGTAGCTGGTGCGCGCGCGTTCCATGCGGCTGCAGTCCATGGTTTTGGGTTTGCTGTCATTGAATGCCCAATTCCGGCCTTTTACACGGGATCAACGGCTGGTTCATGGTCGCGCAATGACCTTCAGAACCGTAAGCCCGGCTCCCGGCAGACCTCGGTGTATCTCACGTAGTGCAAACCACGTGCGAAATTCTCCAAGGCCCGCCGGGAAACCGGCGGGCCTTTTGTTTTGCCCGAAAACATTGATCTTTCCCCGCCCAGACCACCAGCTACCGAGCCCTACAAATGTTTAGCCAAACCCTGAATCCAAATCACGTCAACGACGACGACACAGAAATGGAGCCGGCGATGTTCGCCCTCACTGAAGCCCCAGAGCGCTACACGGACACCGACATCAGTAACTGGGCCGCGCTTGCGCGTTGCGCGACCGGAACGGGCACGATGCTTGATTTGTTCTTCTCGGAACAAATCGATGACATCAACCGGGCCAAGGCCTTTTGCCTCGGTTGCGAGGTACGCGAGACCTGCCTCGACGCCGCGATTGACAACATCGAGCCTTGGGGTGTCTGGGGCGGAGAGCTGTTGCTCAACGGCAAGATCCTCGCCGAGAAGCGTCGTAGGGGGCGTCCGCCCAAGGTCCGTCCTGCGGAACCGGCTGCGATCGTCGACCCGTTTGAGGGGCTGTTCGGCGCTGTTTCCCAGAGCCTTTCGGCCTGATTCATGTGCATTGCTGATAAGGAGGTGCGTTTGGTAACGCCAGTATCAACCCAATTTTCGGCTTAACGGCTACGCGCCGGAGCGGCACAAATTTCTACGGAAATGGCCCTAATGCGGGCCGGGACAACGAACAACAACAGTCGAGGCTCCCCCCATCGATTGTGTGTGAACAAGCGAGTCCCGGCCTGCGGTCGAAACCGTATCCACCCAATTCCTGTGTCCCACGGATGTTCCACATATGGAACATCCGTGGGACACAAGTGGTTGGGGGCCGGGATGATGGGTATCAGGATCGGTCGTCGCTTACCTTTACGGCGTGCGCGGCGAAGAGCGCCAGCGCGAACGGCAGCACCTGATTCGAATCGATCGTCGCGCCTTTGAGTGCCGAGGCGCCCACCAACTCCGTGAGCGTTGAGCCGTACAACACAAGGTTCTTCAATCTGGCGTTCGTGAATACCGTGGCGCTGAGATCTGAATCGACGAACGCGATTTCGGCGCCCTGCGAGCCAGTAAAATCAGACTGTTCAATAACGGTTTCGTGCACCGCGCACCGTTCGAGTTTCGTCATCCGCAGATTCAGATCGTTTGCTTTCGAAGCCGTGATCGCCACATCGGTAAGTCGAGCGCCACCAAAATTCGCGCTCGATATCCGGCACCGCACAAACGCCACGCGAGTCAGTGCCGCGGTATCGAAATCGGCGCCCGACAGTTCGCAATCGACGAACTCCGTATCGACGATGCGGGAATCGGCAAATGAAACGCCGGTCAGCGCAGCGCCGGCGAATCGACATCCGGCGATGTCGCTGTGCTCGAAATCAACCGTGGTGCCATCGCCGTTGATTTCGCTAGCGGACCATTCACCGTCGTGGCTTGCTTGAGCGGCGTCTACTGGCAATGTCGATGCCGGCAGGGTTGGATCGATGCGAGGGGATCGTGGTGGTGTGGGCACTGCGAGATCGTAGGTAATTCGTGCCGGCGCGTTACGGAAGGACGCCAACTTGTTCGAGCACCGCCCGCGCCGCGTCGACGCCTTGGGCAAGGTGAGCGTTGAGGCCGCAGGCTCGCGCACCGTCAACGTTGATGATGTTGTCGTCGAGGAAGAGCACGGCCGACGGATCGCAGCCCACGTGCTCCACAACGTGTTCAAAGATCTCGGCATCGGGTTTCACGAGACCAAGTTCGTACGACAAGAAACATGGGGAAAACGAGGCGAGCATCGGATTGTGTTCGAATTGATACTTCCAATGCAGGTCGTTTGTGTTGCTCAGGCAACCGGTCGCGATGACGGTCGATACGTCGCCAACCAGTTCGACGGCGCCGGGATAGGGCCCTCGTACCCAGTGAATAAACGACGCCAGGTACTCGTCGCCAGTGATACTGAGCTGCCAGTCGTCGACGACACCTTGGGCGAACTCGCTCGGGCTGCAATGACCGCGTTCAAACGCACGCACCCATTCACATTCGAGCCAACGCCGCCAAAGCTCAGCTTCGTCATCGATGCCCGACAAGGCTTGCATTGCTTCGATTCCGCCAAATTCGATGAGGACGCCACCAAGATCGAACAGCACGAGCTCGATGCCCGTGTTTGAACTGGCTTTGTTTGAGGTGCTCGTCACAATCGTGTCTGCTCGATGTTCTTGCCGGGCATGGGCAGCACAATCGTTGCGATCACGGGCCGGGGTGTCTTGTAACGTACATCGGCCCACCCAGGGGCGCTTAGCTCAGTTGGTTAGAGCACCTCCCTTACAAGGAGGGGGTCGGGGGTTCGAGTCCCTCAGCGCCCACCGACTCAATGTTTATAGGCAGTTTTGATCGCAGAGTCAAATGCTTGTGCAGCGCACAGCGCTCTTGTAACCTCTAACTATGATAATCCAATCGCCGCAGTCCGCGACAGTTCCCCGGCTTGCCCAATCGTTCGGGCTTTCACTCGAAGCCGAGAACAAATCCAAACGAACTCGCGAGGGATATCTCGAAACGCTCGGCCTGTTTGCACGTTGGCTCCAGTCTGAGCGATTGACTGAGCGTGCCGGGGAGCTCACGCGCGCGCACATTGAAGGATTCCTCGCCGACCTGTTTGCGCGCGGCCGCACGGCTTCAACAGTCGCGACGCGCTACAAGGGGTTGCGCCAGTTTTTCAATTGGGCGGTGGCCGATGGTGAACTCGACCGTTCGCCGATGGACGGCATGCGCCCGCCAATCATTCCGGAACAACCCGTGCCAGTCATTACCGAAGACGAGATGCGTCGACTCTTGAAGGCGTGCACGGGTACAAACTTCGAAGACCGTCGCGACCTCGCGATTGTCCTTTTGCTGGCCGATACGGGTGCACGACGATCGGAGTGCGGCAACTTGACGATCGACGATGTCGATCTTGAGAACCGCACCGTTACTGTGCTCGGAAAAGGCCGGCGCGTTCGAGCGGTCCGGTTCGGTGCGAAAACTGCCCGCGCGATCGATCGGTATCTACGCATACGCGATGCACACGCACTCGCCGCGACCAATGCGTTATGGCTCGGAAGCCGATCGAGCACCTTCTCGGATCAAGGCATCCGTCAAATGCTCGAACGGCGTGGAGCTGAGGCGAATATCGAACGCCTTCATGCGCACCGATTCCGGCACACCTTCGCGCATGCGCACCTCGCATCCGGTGGCCATGAGGGGGATCTGATGCAGTTGGCTGGTTGGAAGTCGCGCCAGATGCTGAATCGTTACGGCCAGTCAGTCGCAGCCGAACGTGCGCGTGCGAACTATGAGAGCCCGATGGACCGGCTATGACTATTCCCGACCTCCGTAGGCTTGGCTTTCAAATGGTACGCGCTGTTCAATGCGACCGGAACCGCTGCCGCCGCGAGCTCGGCACTATCTGGCGAGTATGCGAAGTGATCGCGATCGAATCCCTTGAATCGACTATGCCTTTGTCGCACGTGGTGCAGCGATGGGCAGATCGCGGCGAAGACCTTTCGTCTATATCAGCCCAACGTTTACCGAAGGCGATAGCGTGCGTGCACCTGGCCGATCCGTCTGGCCATCAGCTCGCCGGTGAAGTGCTGCGAAAACGATGGCCCTTCGACCTGGACGTACCATTCAGTCAATTCACGCCGGACCAGCGGGCCGCGTGGCACCTCTTTTCGGTCGCCGAAATGAACGCGAAAAGCACAGCCGAATCAGTTGCCTTCCATTGCGCCGAGTGCGGCACAGTCGCCAACCCGCCTACATTCGCAGCGCTCGTCCGAGCAGCCAAATCACGGACCACTGCGCCGATACTCGTTCGATGATGCACAGCGCGTCCACAGTGAACGCTATGCTCAGGACTTCCTAAAAAGCTGGGCCCAAGCGGGCTGAACCGGGATCGAGCAGCATCCGGCCGAACCTCTTTGAGGTAGGCCAGCCATGTCTCCGTCCGAACGCACGCTTCAAGCGAAGGTCGCCGCCCATAAATCGTGGGCCAATACACGAAACCCTTCAGAACGCACAGCCAATGCCCGCGCCGCCGCACTCGACCGGTTCGAACGTGAAATCGATCCCGATGGAACGATGGAACCGGCGGAGCGAGCTCGCCGCTCAGCCCACGCCCGCAAGGCATATTTCACGCAGCTAGCACTCAAGTCTGCGAAGGCTCGCCGCAAAGGTGGTGCGGCATGAACGCCCCGGATGAGAAACGCCGCCCTAGTTCGGGCGGCGGTCCTTCGAACGACTCGGTCAAAAGTGTCCAACCAGATTCTACGCCTCGGGTACGACACGAACACGAGCATCCGCGCGAACGCGACTATCCGGAGAGCCATGACGCAACGCAGCGGTGTGGGCTGGTTGGTCCACACCGTTCGGAACTGTTTGTGCAAGACCCGGCGTTCTGCCAGTGGTGCACTGACGAGGAAACGCAAGGCTTCGTGTGTTTGCATGTTGTCTGGTACGACCGCGATGCGGGTGGGTTACTCCTGACTGATGACAGTCTCGACAGTGGCGTCGTCGTATGCGCGTGGTCGTTGTGCGGTGAGCGGTGAGCGCGCCGATGGTCGGCTACGACCGTCTGCTTGAGGTTGATGCGATCGCGTCGTTGGCGGCGGATCTGCGGTCAGAACTGCCCTCGGTCGATACTCGATTGTTCGCGTTCGCCTGCCACGGCGAGATTGTGGCGACGTTGAAAGCGTTGCATGAGCGGCGCGCGTTGCATCGTGTTGTGGTGTGTGACCTTGGCCGAATCCATTTGACGGTAACGGGTTTTGCTGACGAAGCGCGGCGTGCGCGGATTGTTGATCCGGAGCGTGCGCTTGGGGTGCTCGAAGGCGCGATGCATGAGGGAGTGCCGAGGGGCCGCGAGGTGCTTGAACGGCTCGCTCATCTCGTTACGGTGCGCGCGGAAGCGACGCGGCTCGAAACGGAACTCGCGCGAATTGTCGAGACATATGGGGTGTCGGCATGAACGCAAACAGCTTCGACGATGAACCATTCGACGACTACGAGGGCGTTGATTGGGATGGCGATGAGCCGACTGTTTGGGACGATCCCGATGCTCCAGAGACGATTGCGCGGATCCAAGCCGATATCGATAAGGGTTCATCGAAGAAGCCGTCTCAGTCTTCGATGCTGGTCGATATCGCACTCGAACGCTACGAACTGTTTTCGAAAGAAGATGGTGAGCCGATCGCGATCGCGAAAGACCGACGCAACATCGCGATGAGTTTGCGTGGTGGTAAGAAGGGCTTACGTTCGTCGCTTGCCAGCGTGTTCTATGAGCGACACAAGCCGCGGGTTGCGTCGGCGTCGGCGCTTACGGATGCGCTGGCCGTGCTCGAAGGCAAAGCGATCGACGCTCGGCGTGTGACGACGTCGTTGCGTGTTGCACGTGTCGGCGAGGGGAGTGTGCTTGTTGATCTTGGGCGCGTCGATGGTCGTTGTGTCGAGATCACCGCCGGGCGTGGCTGGCAGACCGTCGACCATGAAGGTTTGTGGGAACGCACCGCGCTCACCGGCGAACTCCCAATGCCCATACAAGGAGGGTCGCTTGACCAGCTCCGCGGTTTGTTGAACGTCTCAGATAGTTCATGGCCTCTGCTGGTTGGTTGGCTCGTCGCTGCGATGCTCCCAGGGCACCCGCAACCGATCCTCGCGTTGTTTGGTGAACAAGGCACAGCGAAATCGTCTGCGACCCGGATGCTCGTAGAGCTCATCGACCCTTCGCCCGCACCGTTGCGTACAGCACCACGTGATACCGATTCGTGGCTCGTTGCGGCGAAAGGGTCTCGCGTGGTGGCACTCGACAACATTTCGGGTATCGCGGGATGGTTCAGTGACGCGCTCTGTCGTGCCGTGACCGGCGACGCATTGGTGAAACGCACGCTCTACACCGACAGCGATCAACACGTCATCTCCATACAGCGGTGTGTGATACTCAACGGCATCGATGCCGGCGCGTTACGCGGTGATCTTGTCGACAGGCTGGTGAAGGTCGAACTTCTGCGCATTCCACGCAACGAGCGGCGCACCGATAACGAGATCCGCACGCAGTTCACAGATATTGCTCCTTCTGTCTTGGGCGCGTTATTTGATCTCGTCGCGCAAGTACTCGCGGTATTGCCGAGCGTGTCGCTTAATGAGATGCCACGAATGGCGGACTTCGCTCGGATCCTCGCCGCTGTCGATGAGATACGCGGAACTGACGCGCTCGCGGTCTACCGCGGTCTCGAACATGAACTCGCTGACGATGTCATCGCGTCGAGCCCGCTGGCGGTCGCTGTGGTGCGACTTGCGGGGCGTGGCGTATGGCATGGCACAGCAACGGAGCTCCTCACCGAGCTGACACCTGAACGTGCACCAAGAGGCTGGCCAACGAATGCCGGGACGCTCGCCAGTGCCCTGAAACGGCTTCTCCCGGCATTACGAGCAGCGGGTGTGGAAGTCGTGTATGAGCGCGACAACAAACAACGCACGATCCACGTCACACAAACAGAGGTGGCCCGTATTGGTGCGTCACCACCGTCACTGTCGTCACTATCCGCCCCCACGGCCGGAATCGGTGACGACACCGGTGACGACGAACGCGAAATTGGTGACGCACAAAACCGTTGGTATGACCGCAGTGACGATGGTGACGACGAAATACGGGCCAT
>JANYBW010000039.1 GCA_025360585.1 Actinomycetes bacterium
CGCGTATTGCTTCTGCCTACGCTGCGCTGCGGCGGCGAGTGAGCTGCGAACCCATTCGCTCGTCCCTCGCTCCTGGGCTTCTCCGATCACCGCGTATTGCTTCTGCCTACGCTGCGCTGCGGCTTTAGCGGAGGGCGCGGAGGCGGCGGGCGCGATAGGTGACGAGCATGAGTACCGCTCCCGCCACAAGCGCGAAGACTGCGAACAACGCAATGCGATCACTGTCGGAACCGGTCTGGGCGAGGTCACCCGTCGATGGTTGCGAACTCGGTGACGTGATCGGTGTTGTTGAACCTTCGCTGCTCACGGTTCCCGGTCGAGTCGAAGTCGTTGCGAGCGATGTCGAGGTACCGCCAATTGTGCTCGGCACAGTGCTGCCTTGCGTGAAGATGTTCGTGAAGACCACATCGGTGGTCTGGCCGTTGCGAATGACCACGCCGCTCGATTGCGTGCCGACCGATTCGCTCTGCACGCCAAGATCGTCGCGATGAATAACTGTTGAAATCGCTGACCCAGTATCGACTTCTTTGATCACGCACGTCGTGCCGGCAGGAAGCTCAGGAGTAGTGAACGACTGATTCGCGGCGAGCTTGATCGGATTCGTCCAGGTACCAACTACCGCGCCTTGATACGTGCAATCAACGTTGAACGGAAAGCTTCGATCAACCGGAATATCAGTGTGTTTTGTGAGTTGCAGCTGACCCACAAACTGGTTCACGATCGCGACCGTTGTGCCGTCCGCACGATCAATTGTGATTGGCCCGTTTGGTGTGGCAACGACGTGCGTGGCCTTGCCAGTGTCAGTTTCGACGACGGTGTAGGAACCCGGCGCGAGATCCGCGAAGGTGTGCGACCACGGTGAAGCGTCGGTGTCGGGGAAGTTGTGCGTACCGACCAGCTCGGTGCCTTTGCGAAGTTCAACCGTGAACGTGGTGCCTGTTGCGTAATCACCGAAGGTGGTTTTGTTCACGGTGATCCAACCGTCGGTGTTACGCCATGAACCAGTTGCCGTAGCGTTCTGGCGAGCGGACGTAACATCGGCATCAACGAGGCCTTGGCATTTCGTCGGTGCAATGGGGTGGACCCACGTTTGGATGTTGGTCGCGGTGGCTGGCAATGTCGCCGTGAGGGAAGCCGAAACGCTGCCACGCAGAATGTTTGAGCGAGTGAGGCACAACTCGAAGGTTCGGTCGGTCGCCGGCGCGGTCTGGCGGAGTTGACTGCCAACGATGGAAGCCGATGCATTGTCCGCAGCGGTTCCGCACAACGTTGCCATTGCGCCACCATCGGAGATTGAAAGATCAACAATGGGCGTGTTCGTGTGCAACGAGAAATGGATTGCGCTGCCTTCGTTAGCCGTTGCTGCGCCCAAGTTCGTGAGCGCGAGCATCGCGTTTGCCGGTGCCGCATTGGCCATGGAATCCGCACACAATTGTGCACTCTGGTTGAACGGAGGTTTTTCGCCGGGATTAGTGATGCACCAAATCGCGGACTGCACTTCTTGGTTGTCGTAGCCGCTGCGGTGTGTGAGCAGCCAGGCCAACTGGTTGCTCTGCGTCGCGTTCAACCCAGCAGTAGCGGCGCTGCCCTGCACTCGGATCAAATCGTTGTCGCCGATCCCGCAACGAAACGGCACTGCGGATTGTACGCAATACATGTGCGTGGTGCTGAGGGCTCCACCCGCGGTCGAGAAGCCGTTGCTGTCGACCTGCATGTTGAAGCCATCCGCGGGCGCGGTTTGGGTACCATCGAGCAGCAAGATCGCCTCACTCGTGGACGGATAGCTCGCCGCGTGAGCATCGGGGATCAGGACAGCACCGCCCAGCCCAATCGCAACGATTGCAATACCAAAAGACGCGCGTCGAACGCGTTGAGTAAGCCGCACCATGGGAAGGCCTCCGCTTGCCTGGAAACATGGACAGTGCGAACGTACTGGCTGCGCGCAGTGATCGCGCGGATACTCGCGGTCGCGGCAATCCAAACGGCATTCGAGCCCCAGGTTCGGCTATCTGCCTCTCCTGTCTGGCTCTCCTGTCTGGCTCTCCTGTCTGGCTTGTCCTGTTTGGGCTCGAGATCCGGTTCTCCTGTCCGGGCTCGAGTTCCCGGCTGTCCTACCCGAAGAGGTGCGGATGGTCGGGCTTGTCCGTTGCGTCGGCGACGATTCGTCGCAGCGCGCCGTCTCGCAACGCATTGGCGCGGTCGATAGATGCGTTGAGCACCTCGATATCTGCCTTCGCCGCGCTCCCGGACTGAAACGCATTGGCGGCAGCAACCACTCCGGGGTTCGCGGTGTATCGGGGCGACGCCGCCACGATCAGCGAGTAGCGAGCTCCGAGCCCTTCAAGGCGATTCGCGGTCGTCAACTGATCGTTGAGTGAGAGATTCGTACGAGACCAAACCTTGCCGGCCTCGGCGAGCTCCTGGTGTAGCGAGACTGTGCGGCCCGATTTGGTCATTGCATCGTCGAGGCGGCCGAGCGCTTTGTAGTGATCGTCGAGCGTGGGGCGCAGTGTCGCCCAGAACTGGCGGATTTCCGTGTCAGCAGATTCGAGCTTCGGCTTGGTGGTGAGCGTCACCAACCCGCCGCCGCCGATCGCCGCGACGGCCAGCAACAACAACATCCGACGAAACGCGCGCAACATTGCCGACAACCTTAATCGCTGCCCGAGATATCAGTGTCGCACACCGTCGCTACCATGCTGTCGTATGACCTCGACCGCCAGTTCTCCAACGAAGCGATCATTGCGCGTCGTGTTGTTGGCAACCGTTGTGGCGCTGGTCAGTGCGTGCGGAGCGACGAACTCGGCGTCTCCTGCATCGCGAGGCAACGATGCCACTGTCATAACGGCATCGAGTTCACCCGCAACCGATGCCCCGACCGCAGGTACTCATTATCAGGCTGTCGTGACGCGCGTTGTTGATGGTGACACGATCGTCGTGCGGTACCTCGATGGCCGCACGGACAAAGTGCGGCTCCTCGGCGTCAACACTCCTGAGACTCATAAACCGAATTGGCCGATTGAATGTTTTGGTCCGGAGGCCGAGCAATTCACGCGCTCCAAACTCAACGGCAAGACGATCACCCTGGAGCTCGATCGCCAGGCCCGCGATAAGTATCGACGGTTGTTGGCCTACGTATATCTCGATGGGCGCCGCTTCGATGACGAGTTGCTGCGGCAGGGATTTGCTCGCCTGATGGTTATCCGGCCCAACGGCACCTACGCCAAAGCGATGCTGAGCCTCCAGCTCAAGGCCCAGCAGCTGCGCGTCGGGTTGTGGGGTCAGTGCGGTTAACGCATCGTTTCGAGGATTTCATCGATCAGCTCGAGTGTTGTGTCCGGGTGCAGGAACGCGAATCGAGCAACGGTTTCACCTTGCCATTTTGAAGGCGTCACGAAGGCAATCTGATCGTCTAGCAAGGAAGTCGACCATCGCTCATATTGGACGCTCGTCCATCCGGGGCGGCGAAAGAGTACGACGGAAAGTTCCGGGGCGCGTATCAGTTCGAGGTGCGGTGCAGCCTCGATGCGTTGCGCGGCAGCACGAGTGGTTGCGAGCACGGTTTCGATAGCGTTGCGGTAAGCGCCCCAGCCGTGGACTGCGAGCGAAAACCACAGTGGCAAGCCGCGTGCTCGCCGAGTGAGGTGGTACGCGTAGTCGGTTGGGTTCCAGACGGAATCGGGCCCATGAATCACATCGAGGTAGCTCGCGTCTTGGGTGTGCGTGCGCCGGGCAAGTTCGGGATCTCGGTACAACAATGCGGCGCAATCAAAGGGTGCGAAGAGAAACTTGTGGGGATCGACGATGAACGAATCAACGTGTTCGATTCCGTTGAAGCGATCACGCACGCTCGGCGCGAGCAATGCAGCTCCGCCGTAGGCGCAATCGGCGTGAAACCACCACGAGCGTTCTTCGGCCACCCGAGCGATGCCGGCGAGATCATCGACGATTCCGGCGTTGGTGGTACCGCCGGTTCCAACCACGGCGAAGACATCATCGGCGCGTTCGTGATGCGTTTCCAACGCGGCACGGATACCGGCATCCGTGAGCCGGTGTTCATGGTCGGTTGGGGCAGTGAGGAGTTCCACATCGATGATGTTCGCGGTGTTGCTAATGGAGCTGTGGGCCTGATCGGAAACAACGATCGTTGATCGCCGCCGGCCGGCGCCGTCTCGGCGGCGAGCGGTGTCGCGGGCGGTCACCAGGGCCGAAAGATTGCCGGCCGATCCGCCCGAAACAAAACAGCCTCCCGCCTCGGAAGGCAGCCCGGCGAGGTCGGAAAGGAAACGCAGTACTGAATTTTCTGCGTGAATTGCACCGGCTGCTTCGAGCCACGAAATCCCCGACAGTGACGAGCTCGACACGACCATGTCGAACAACAATGACGCTTTGGTAGGTGCGGCCGGAATGAACGACAAAAACCGCGGGCTGTCGCAACTGATGACGGCAGGAGCGAGCACGTCGGAGAACTGTTCGAGGACAATTTCGAACGGATGGCCGGCTTCGCTGATCAACGACGGTGCTGACGCGGCCAACGTTGCCGGGTCTACGCCATGATCGAGTGGAACCGGATTCAAACGAAGGCGTTGTGAAACGTAGTCGATGACGGCAGCGGTAAGGCGCTCAGTATCAGCGTCGAATGTATGCATTGCTGAATACGTTACGACCGAACGCGACGCCTCGGTTGGACGGCTATTCCGAGTCGTGTTCGCTGAGAATGGTCAACACGGCGTCGGCGAACCGTTCGAGTTTCGCGGGGCCAACGCCATTGATCTCCAACAACTGTGTGCGGGTCGCTGGACGCGCCCCCGCGATTTCGTTCAGTGTGCGATCGTTGAAAATAGTGAACGCGGGGATGTCGTGGGCGCGAGCGACGTTGAGGCGCCAGGCTTTGAGATCGGCAAGGAGCTCTTGGTCGACGGCATTCGCGGGCGCAACCGAACGTAGTGCGGCACGCGTCTGTGCGAGCGCCGCCCGTTTGTCCGCGGGGGGCCGCAGGGCCGCGGCGCGCCTACCCGCGAGCGCACCTTCGATGAGCTCGAGCCACGGCGATGGCTTGCGGTTGCGTTGCCGTTGACGTGCCCAGGAAATATGCAGTTCCTGGCCAGCCCGAGAAAGCGCAACGTGTAAGAGGCGTTGTTCTTCTGCCTTGGCCGACGGCGTTTTGGCGTAGCTGATCGGAACCAGCCCGGCCTCCACTCCAGTGACAAAGACGACTTCCCATTCGAGGCCTTTGGCCGCGTGGAACGTGGAGAACTCGACGGCGTTGGGCGAACTGGGATCATCGCCGCCGCGAGTTGCCGAATCGAGCCAGGAAACAAACGCGGGAAGCGAACCTCCCGCGCCATCGATTGCCAGATATTCGCGAGCAAGACGCGCGACAGCATTGATGTGCTCGCTTTGTTCGGCGCCGGCTTCTCCCGCGATGTCAACAATGTCGTCGACGAGATCGGCGAGGGGCCGATCGTTGCCCTGGCTCGCGAGCTTTTTGAGATCGCCGAGCACGACCTTGACTTCAGGGCGTTCCAGAAATCTGCTCGCACCCCGCAGCCGAAACGGAACGTGGAGTTTCTGAAACGCGGTTTCGAACGCCGCAGATTGCGCGTTGGTTCGGTAAAGAACGGCGATTTGGCTCCACGGAGTTCCGTGATCGTGCGCTGCTTGCGCCAGCTTTGCGACTCCGCCTGCTTCCGCAGCATCGTCGACGTAAGCCACGACCGAAGGAACGGTGCCATCTGGGCGCGGCGCTCGGGGCGTAGCCCGTTGCACTTCGGATTCAGCGTTCAAGACGGCCGAGGACGCCCGGACAATTTGTGGGGTCGATCGATAGTTGGTACCTAGATGTACGACCGCACCGCCCGAAAAGAGTCTATCGAAACGCGCCAGGGCGCTGGCTTGAGCACCCGCGAATGCGTAGATGGATTGCGCGTCGTCGCCGACGACGGTGAGATCCCGACGTTGCCCCATCCAGCCTTTCAGTACGTTGAGCTGCGCAGGCGTGGCGTCTTGGAATTCATCGACGAACAAGTGGCGAAATCGAAATCGTTGTGCGGCCGCAAAATCACCGTCGGTAGCCAGCGCATCCGCACACCACCACAACAAGTCGTCGAAATCGATCATCGATCGTTTGCGTTTTTCTTGTTCATACCGAACGTAGAACGCGCCGAATTCTTCTACAGGACGCGATAGCTGGCGTCCGCTGTGCCCAGCCGCTTCGATGTACTGCTCGGGTGTAAGTGCGCGCGCTTTAGCCCATTCGATTTCGGATGCGGCTTCATTGATCGCGACGACGGCCTGGGGGCCGCGCCCGCCGACGATCGGTGCGAGCACTCGAGCTTTGCGATCCAACAGCGCCGGAAATGAGCGACCTCGATCTTCGGCGCGTCGCCGCAACTGGGCGAGCGCCAGTGCATGGAACGTGCCCGCGGAAACCTGACCGACACCAAGCGCGCCCAGCCGGTGCCGCAGTTCGCCTGCGGCCTTTCGGGTAAAGGTCACCGCTAGCACCCGTTGCGCAGAAATTCGGCCGGTCGCAGACTGCCACGCGATCCGGCGGGTGAGCGTGCGCGTCTTGCCCGAACCCGCGGGCGCGCTGATTGCCAGCAGCGACGAATCGTGTACGACCGCGGCGCGTTGTTGCTCATCGAGATCTCGCAGCAAATCCTGTGCGGAATCGGTATCTACCATCACGCTGTGACGGTACAACATGCCTACGACATCTAACATCTGGCCATGGGTCAGTTTGTTGTGTTCACGATCGGTCGTGATCGTCCGGGAATCGTCGCGGCCGTTACGGGGGCGCTCTTTGAAATTGGCGGCAACCTCCTGGATACCTCGATGACGGTGCTTTCAGGCCACTTCGCGGTGGCGTTAGCCGTCGAAGCATCCGTGAGCCAAGAAGCACTCGAAGCGGCGTTGGCGTCGCTCGAAAACCACCTCGACCTCGATATCACCGTGCGCCCCATCGACACTGGCCCAGGGGAGTCTGGCCCAGGGGAGTCTGGCCCAGAATCGAGATGGCAAGTGGCGGCACGCGATGAATACCAACCCGACTACGTCGTGTCGGTCTATGGGGCCGATCACCCCGGAATCGTCGCCAGTATCACTTCGTTGCTGGCCGATCGCGGCATCAATGTCGTTGATCTCAACACTCGTCGCGTCGGCGACCCTAGCGATCCGGTGTACGCGATGTTGCTCGAAGTGCGCGTCGATCCCGAACAAGTCGCGTCCTTGCGCGCTGCATTGGCCGAGGCCGCGAAAACCCTTGGTGTTGAGGCTTCGTTGCACGTTGCCGATGCCGAGATGCTCTGAAATATCCGCAATGCCACAACTTCGCGTCGTTCAACTTCCAGCACCAATTCTCACAACACCCACCGAAGTTGTCGTCGATATCGACGACAACGTTCGGCAATTTTGCCGCGATCTCGTGGAGACGATGTACGCGTCGCCTGCTTGTGTCGGGTTAGCTGCGAACCAAGTGGCCGACCCGCGCCGCATTTTTTGCGCAGACATCACCGGCCACGCCAAGGCTGATTCTGTGCACGGATTGGTCATCATGATCAATCCTGAAATTGTGGTCGCGCGTGCGCCCGTCACCATGCGTGAGGGCTGTATGAGCGTGCCCGATCTCACGGGCAATGTTACGCGGGCGTCTGAGGTTGTCATCCGGGGCAAGACTCCTGCGGGCGCCACGCAAGTGATTGAAGCGAACGCGTTCGAAGCTCGCTGTTTGCTGCATGAAATCGATCATCTCGACGGCAAAACGTTTTTGAATCGGGTCCGCAGTTTCGGTGCCGATGTATTTCCCCGCAAACGGTACCGCTAGCTGATGGCCCAGCAGCTCAACATCGAATTGCGGCGCGGCACGCCGCGCCGTCGACGGGTGGAAGGTGTGTTGCGCGGCGACACATTGGTCGTGAGCTACCCGCAGCGGCTCTCGCAAGCCGATGTGTGGCCGATCGCTCACGAACTGCGCCTCCGGATGGAAAAGCGTCTTGCTCGAGAACAAATCGACTTACCTGAGCGCGCCCGAAAACTCGCGAAGCAGTACGGGCTGCCGGCACCCGCGACGATTGAATGGTCGGATCGTCAAATGGGGCGGTGGGGCTCGTGCACACCGGCCGATCGTTCTATTCGGCTCTCGGCCCGGCTCGGAGAATTTCCGTTGTGGGTTCTGGATTACGTTTTGATCCACGAGCTCGCGCACCTTGTGCATGCTGATCATTCGCCGCGATTTCACGCGTTGGTGAACTGCTACCCCAAAGCCGAACGCGCGATTGGGTACCTCATCGCGAAGGGCACCGAAGGCGAAGACTCCGATCCCGTCTTGGATCTGACTACGCTTGAGTGATGGCGTATCCAAAACGATTATTGCAAGCCGACGAGGATCTGACGCTCGATTTGCAGCCGCATTGGTGGTTCTTTGCCAAACAGATCGGCGCATCGATTCCGCTGATTGCCATCATCGTTGGGTTGCTCACGCTCAATAAATCCACGGGTAAGTCGTTCGGGCTTTACGCCTGGGCCGTCTTGACGTTTGCGTGGGCGGTTTGGGTCGCGATCAAGTACTTCGATTGGCGCTTCACGCACTTTGTGTTGACGAATGAACGCGTGATCTTTCGCACAGGAGTGTTGGCGAAACGCGGCGTTGAAATTCCGCTTGGTCGGATCAACAACATCAATTTTCATCAGGGCATCTGGGAACGGATGATTGGTGCGGGCGATCTCGAAATCGAATCTGCCGGGCGCGACGGGCAGTCGGAGTTCTCGAATGTGCAGCACCCCGACAGCGTGCAACAAGAGATCTATCGCATGATGGAAGAATTCGATAAGCGCCGAGCATCGTGGGCGCACACGCCAACCCCGCCCCAGGGTCAACCAGTCGGCACCGACGCGAATCGCACGCCAACTGGGGCACCGGCGAACGCAACTTCAGTGCCCGATCAAATCGCGCAACTCGCGGTGCTCCGCGACCAGGGTGCACTGACCCAAGCAGAGTTTGACGCCAAAAAACAAGAACTTCTGAAACGGATGTAAGCAGCTAGTCCGCTACGTGCGGGCTGCTCATCGCTCGGAGTGCCACGCGAATTGCTTCGGCTGCAGCGTCGAGTGCTTCGGCGGAAGGGTTACGGTCTGCAGTGGCGAAGCTGAGTTGCCCAACCGATTGAAACCCGATCACGTGGATATGGGTGTGAGGGACTTCATCGCCCGCGATGATTATCCCAACGCGTTTCGGCCCAAACGCGTGTTGCACCGCGATTCCGATTTGGCGCGCTACGCCGAACACGTGTGTATTCAGCGCTTCGGGCATATCGATCCAGTGATCGATTTCCGCGCGTGGCACCACGAGTGTGTGACCCGGCGCCATCGGTTCGATCGTTAAGAACGCCACGACGTCATCGTCGCGCCAAACGAACCGACCTGGGATTTCGCCATTGATAATGCGGGAGAAAAGCGTCGTCATGGATTTCCTTGTTGAGTCCTGGACTGGTGTGAATGGGTGTATCAGTGCGGTTGCGTAACGCTCGGTGCGTCGAAGATCATTCGATGATCTCGGCGCCTGCGCACGCCTGGCTGACGAATGCGAAGGGAATGAGGTCGGTTTCCGCACGATAACGCAGTGCTGCGTGTTGCGCGATCGCGTTAGCCTCGGCGAGAGGCGCAAGCGCGACGACGCACCCACCGAAGCCTGCCCCCGTAAGGCGTGCTCCGTACGCGCCCGTGTCTCGCAGGATCTCGACCAATTGATCAAGCTCGGGAGTGGAAACGAGGTAGTCGCGTGCGAGTGATTCGTGGCTGGCATTCAACAACTCGCCGAGTGCGTTGGTGTCGTTCGCCCGCAAGGCTGCCACGAATGCGTGCACTCGGAGGTTTTCGCTGACGACATGGCGAGCAAACGGATCATCACTCACCGCGTCGAGGGTCGCGTCGCGCAGGTTGACAATGCCGAGGCGGGCGCTGGCTTGCTCACAAGCCGCTCGTCGTTGCGCGTATTGTGAATCGGCCAACGTACGGGGTAACCCGCTGTGCACGACGATGACGCCAAGATCATCCGGTAGCGCAATTGCTTCAATGTGTAAGGTTCGACAATCGAGCAGCATCGCGTGGCCAGCCCGCGAAATTGCCGAAGCCATTTGGTCCATGATGCCGCACGGAACCCCACCCAAATGCTCTGCACGCTGCGCGACGCGGGCGACTTCGATGTGATCGAGCACCGCGCCGTTCGCGTCTGCCAATGCGATCGTGATGGCGACTCCGAACGCGGCACTGGACGAAAGTCCGCTGCCCAACGGTACGCTGGAATCAAGATGTGCATCGACCCCTCGAATTGGGTAACCGCGTTCGATGAGCGCATTCACGACGTTGGCTACATTCGATGCCCACGGTGCGCTCGTTGGCCCGACACCGCCGTCGACTCCGACACGAGCCTCGCCGGGAAGCTGCGCCGAATGCACAATGATTGATTGGTTGTCCGTCGCGGTGTATCGCACCACGGCCTCGCGATCGATCGCGATTGGCAAGCACCAGCCATCTTGATAGTCGGTATGTTCGCCAATCAGGTTGACCCGGCCGGGAGCGCGAACCGTCTTCATTGTTCGCTCATGATCGCCAAAAATTCGGCGATTGGATCGCGTTGTTCGGGCCCAATGAGATCAATGGTGACTGATTCAATGTGAAAATTCGCGCGAAACGGAGCGGTATAGCTTGGCGCAATCGCCGGGCCAACTTCGTAGCCACACGTCAAGCCGCCACCAGTCGTTGAAAACTGCACTGGCGTGAACATCGCAATCGACCCTTGAGCTACGACGTTGTCGTCGATCGTCAGTTGCATTGCTCCAGAAAAATCCGCGGCCGGTGCTGCGGTGAAATCGAAACGCAACGTATGGCGGCCAGGAGTGAGTGGCTCGTTGCCGACGATCGTGGTGAGGTCTTTGCCAACGAGATTATGGGTATACGCAATGTTGCCGTCGATGACGTAGAGCGAAAATCCTCCAAGCACCGAACCGAGCGCGAGCACGACCCCGTTGGCGATGACTGTTCCGATCTCGACCATCGCGGTAATGCAGTGGGTTCGGCCGCGCACGTTCGGTGCCACGCTTTCGGGTACCGGTGCAGTATTCGGCACGTAGCGATAGGACCGTCGGCTTGTGGATCGGCGCGGTCGAGGGTTCATGATCGCTGCGAGCGGCCGGTTGTCGAGTGGTAGTACATCGTTGCGCCGCGCTTCGTTCCACCAAAGTTCAATCATGGAACGGAGTCGTTCGGGCTCGGCGAGCGCGAGGTCATTGCACTCCGTGAAGTCGTCGCGTTTGTTGTACAACTCCCAATCGTCATCGGTAAACGGTGCGTCGGGATCGATGCCGTCGTTGTAGAGCGGCCCGGCGGGTTTGAACGTCACCGCTTTCCAGCCATCGTGATAAATCGCGCGGCATCCCAACATTTCGAAGTATTGGGTGGTGTGTATTTCGGGGGCAGCAGCATCGTTGAAGGTTGCGGCGAAGCTCGCGCCATCGAGGTGGGTTTGTGCAACCTCGTTGATGACGGTGGGAGCAGCCACCCCGACGAGTTCCAGCACGGTTGGCAACACGTCGATGGCGTGGGTGAATTGGTGACGGATCTCGCCCGGCGTTTGGATGTGCCGTGGTGCACGCACGATGCACGGATCGGCAATCCCACCTTCGTGAACTTCGCGCTTCCACCTTTGAAACGGGGTATTTCCGGCCATTGTCCAACCCCACGGATAGTTGTTATGCGCGCTAGGGCCCCCGAGTTCGTCGATGCGTTCGCGCAGCTCTTTGCGACCAGCGGTGAGACCGTTCCATAAACGCCCATCGTTGATGGAACCGCGCATGCCGCCTTCGGAACTCGCTCCGTTGTCGGAAACCAACACGACGATGGTGTTGTCGGGATCGTCGGTGGTATCGATGAAATCAATGAGCCGCCCAATTTGTGCATCGGTGTACGACAAGAATCCTGCGAAACATTCCATGAATCGCGCCGCGACTACTTGGTCTTCGGCATGCAACGTTTCCCAAGCGGGAACCCACGCTGGTCGGGGAGTGAGCTGCGAACCTGCGGGCAACATACCTATCGCGAGTTGCCTGGCGAACGTCGCTTCGCGCCAAGCATCCCAACCTTGATCGAAATGACCGCGGTACCGGTCGATCCATTCACGCGGCGCGTGGTGCGGTGAGTGACATGCACCAGTGCCGAAATACAAAAAGTACGGTTTTTCAACGTCGACGGCGCGCAAGTCGGCGAGGTACTCAATGGCTTTGTCCGCAAGATCCGCCGAGAGGTGGTAGCCGTCTTCGATCGTGCGTGGCGGCATCACGCTGTGGTTGTCGTGATAGAGCGCGGGCACGAATTGATGGGTTTCACCGCCGTGAAACCCATACCAACGTTGGAAGCCGCGCGCGACCGGCCACGTGTCTCGGGGTGCGGCCATGTTCGTTTCGTCGTCGGGGGTCAGATGCCATTTACCGACCGCGTACGACGCGTAGCCATGGGTATCGAGCATCTCAGACAAGAAGCCGTTGCGTTTTGGAATCCTGCCGTAGTAACCGGGGAACCCAACCGCGAGATCTGCCACGCGTGCCATTGCATTGCGGTGATGATTGCGGCCCGTCAACAAACAGGATCGGCTCGGTGAACACAAGGCCGTCGTATGGAAATTTGCGTAGCGCAAACCCTGTTGTGCGAGCCGGTCGATGTTCGGGGTTGCGATGTCGCTGCCGTAGCAACCGAGCTGACCGTATCCAACATCATCGAGCACGATGAGCACAACGTTCGGTGCTCCAGTCGGCGGGGTGGGCTCCGGCGGCCACCACGGTGTGGATTCGCGCCACGTGTCGCCGATCACTCCGAGGAACTCGTCTTCAGCCATATCCCAAACTACGATGTATTTCTGGGAATGACTGCCGTAAGGCCGTGGTTAGCCGCAAAGATCTCATCCGAACTCAGGAGCGCATTGCACGCCGCGGTTTCGATCGTGATCCGGGCCCATTGAAGAACGGGCTGGAATCGTTGGCCGGATCGTGGGTTCTCTCTTGGGCACGGGGTGGGGTCTCGTGTCATTTTTGGTCTTGCCGATCCTGGTGATCGAAGGCATGCCGCCCGCCGCGTTTGCGAACGCGAACCTAGATTCAGCCTTCGTTGCGAAGCGCAGTCGCAGTCGCAATCGCAAACCGTAATTGGCCAGCCGCTACTTCTGGCGAAATGGGATTCGAC
Organism: Actinomycetes bacterium; assembly: GCA_025360585.1. Lineage (GTDB taxonomy): Bacteria > Actinomycetota > Acidimicrobiia > IMCC26256 > PALSA-610 > F1-120-MAGs023. The sequence goes on from JANYBW010000039.1 coordinate 13,231, forward strand.
AACACTCCGCTGCCGAGTTCTCCACTGGCTACGTAACGCGTTACACCAGGTGATCGTTGCGGTGGTGCCGTGTGCGCGTGGAGATGGTATTCACCGTCGTGGGTTTTTGGCGCTTGATGAAACCACAATAAATATGGGAACAATTCGCTCCGTTTTCGATCGTCACGCCACAGGTCGTCGTAGCTACCCAGGAGGGCTTTGAGTGCATCGGCAAGACCATCGCGTTCGGGCTCGGTAAGCGCAACGAACGTGTCGAGATGGCGACGGGCAACGATTCGCACGCCGTAGGAATATGGTGCCGCGAACGGCACGTACACAACCCACGTCGCGGATTCGAACACGATGCGTTCGGCTGCCGCCAGCTCCTGTTCAAGATCCGAACACACGCCACAACCGTGTTCGCGCGAGACTGCGGCTTCAAGCGCGGGCTCCGGCGGCACGAACCCGAACGCGTAAATTTGGCCGTGGGGGTGGGGGATCGTGGCACCTACTTCGGCACCGCGATTTTCAAAGATCAGCGCGTATTCGATTTCGGGAGTCGCGTACAGCGCCTCGGTGCGTTGCGCCCATAGATCGACCACTTTGCGCACCTGGGCGTGCGGCAGGGTCGCGAGCGAAGCGTCGTGGTCCGAAGAAAACAAGATCACTTCGGCCGTCCCGACGGCAGGAACCGCGGTTTCGCCGGCCGTGAGCGCAGCCGCGAAGTCGGTGGGTTCACCGGGTGCGAGTGCGGGCCATCGGTTCGTGAACCACGCAACGTCGTAGTCCTGCGGGGCCTCTAAGCCTCCGACGCAAAATGGGCATCCGGAGTTCGGCAAATTTGGGCGTGCTTGGCGATGCCCAACAATGCTGACCCATTGTCGGGTCATGGGATCGAAGCGAAACTCACCGGCCATTTGATCATCTTGTCGTATCGTCTGGCGATGAACACTATTCGCCGAGCAGTCGTAGGCGATAGCGAACGTATCGCCGGCGCGCAGGCTCGCGCGTTCTTTGATGATCCGTTGCAATCATGGGCGATCCCCGATTCACAGGTTCGCCTCGGGCTGTTGGAAGAAATGTTCGAGCTCCTCACACGGGTCGTTTCGGTTCCTAATGGCCATGCCTTCGTTGACGACGAATGCACCACCGCGGCGTTATGGGTCGCGCCAGGATTGTGGGGCGAGCCGTTATCGAGCCAGGCTCGCGACGCGCTGCGCGTCCTGGATGATCGCCTTGAGCCTCGGACAACTCGCCGTTTTGGGCTCGCGAACGAAGCGATGCACGCCGCGCACCCTCACGATCGCCACTGGTATCTGCAAGGCCTCGGCACCGATCCTGCGGTGCAGCGATTGGGCCGGGCGAGCGCCGCATTGATGCCGATTCTGCGTGAGGCGGACGCCACCCACATGCCCTGTTACCTCGAAAGCACAAAAGCCGACAACGTTGGGTTCTATGAGCACCACGGTTTTGTCATTACCGGAACGCTTTCGATTGACGACGGCGGACCCACGCTTTGGGCGATGTGGCGCGAACCAGTTAGGCCGTGAGAATCGCAGGGATGACCTCGGCGGCGAAGCGTTCGAGACCTTCGTAATCAAACGGTGCGCGCATCGCCAAGATGAGATATTGCGCGCCAGCTTCACAAAACGCGCTGGCATGATCGACCATTTGTTGCACGCTGCCGGTAAAGACACTGGGCCGAACGGCTTCGGCCATCGGGCCGAATTGTCGGAACAGTTCTTCGTCGTTAAATGCCATGCCTACGTTGACGGTCTTCGTGATTTCACTTGGGTCGCGGCCCAACCGTTCGCAATGCGCATCGAGCACTCGCGCCTTATGGGCCCACGGTTCGGGTGCGATGAAGGGAACGTTCCAGCCGTCGGCGTGTTGGGCCGCAATGCGTAGCGTGACTTTTTCGCCGCCGCCTCCGATCCAGATTGGGAGTCGTTGCTGGATTGGCTTGGGTTCACATCGAGCGTTGCGCATGGTGAAGAAATCACCTTCGAAATTCGTAACTTCTTGGGTGAGTAAGCCACGAATGCATTGGATGGATTCCTCCAGGCGCCGCAGCCGTTCTCCTGGCGAACCGTACGGGATTCCGTAGACCTCATATTCGTTGCGCAACCACCCACCACCGATGCCGAATGTCACGCGGCCTTCGGCGAGCTGATCGAGTGTCGCCATCGCGTTCGCGAGGACGGCAGGATGGCGATAGCCCGCGGAATACACCAACGACCCACAACGAACTCGCGTAGTGGCTGCGGCCAATGCGGCGTGCGCCACAATTGCTTCGAGGCAATGTGGGTTGCCTGTGTTATCCGCTGCGTAGAAGTGATCCCAGATCGAAATCCAATCGAAGTTCAATTCCTCGATGCGTTGCCACAATCCGTGCAATTCTGCAATCGTGGTGTTTTGCAACCCTGTGTGTACACCGAATCGAACGTCCAAGCTGGCTTCCTCACGAACGGCCGCGCGGCGCGCGGTGCTGGGCATCAACGTCGCGATTATCGCAGTTGTCGGTGCCGCACATCGCAAGGTCGACTGTCGGTGACTTCACGCGACGATTTCAAGCGAGCTTGACCCAGTTCGTGCCGCCTTTGCAGAACCACAAATTCGTGCCCGCGTCGACGAACATGTCGCCCTTGTTTCCCTTCGCAGGATGGGTTGCATTAGCGCTCGGCACGAGCCACAGGTGCGCCTTTTGGCTGCGGATCTTTGCGCCGCGGCCACTGACGCCCCCATCGGCGATGAGGCCAGCTCCGGTCCCGGTCGTTTGTGCGAGCACGCCGTATCCAGTTGACGAGGTACTACCAGTGACTCCGATGCCAGGCCCGGAAGTGTTACCGCTGACTCCGCTGCCAGCACCGTTCGTGCTGCCGTAGACTCCGTTGCCCGATCCGATCGTGGCGCCGGCAACGCCGTGTCCTGGTCCGCTCGTCGCTCCGTAGACCCCAAACCCAGCTCCGGCGGTTTGGCCAGCAACGCCGGCCGTGGCCCCCGTGGTATATCCATAGACTCCGAAACCAGTCCCGGTAGTCATCCCCGTCACGCCATTGCCCGTACTTTGTCCGGCGGTTTGGCCGCGGACCCCATCGCCGCTGCCCCAGGATGCGCCGTATACGCCGTGGCCGGCACCGCTAGGGCTCAACGCGTTGCCGTGAACTCCGTTGCCCGCGCCGATGTAAGCCGCACCGAGTACGCCATTGCCGCCGAGTTTGGAGATGGCGAGGACTCCGTGGCCAGCCCCGTCGTGTTGCGCGCTCAACGCAGCTTGGGTGTTTGCCGCGTTGGTGGCGCTGGCGGAGATTGCCGAAGCGAACGTGTCGTCAGTGAATGCTTCGATCGCTGGATATCCGCCCGCTCCACCGACGGCGCGCAAGACGGGGCCGCTCGGATTACTGGCGTCGATCGCGAAGCGCAAGGGCGCGTCGGTCGCCGCGACGAGCGCGGTCCCGGCCGCATAGTGCGTGATATGAGCTGCTTCGCCCTGAAAATTATTGGTCGCCGTCGCAAGCGCGGTGCCCGACCCCGTACTGGTGACGGTGAGCGTCGCGGTGTTGTGCGACGATCCCAAGCCCGTGGTTGCGCTTCCCGCGTCGTTGAGCGCCCCGAATTGCATTGCTCCGGAGGTGGCACCGGCCGGGCTGGCCTTGACGACCGCAGTGGCTGCACCCGCGGCAGCGAAGGCGGCGCCAAGACTCAAGAATTTGCGACGTCCAGATTGTGGGCTCAGCGGGGCTACTCCGTTGTTGGTACCGTCCATGGGAATCCTTGTGGGGTTGGTTATGGGCTTCGGTCGTTGAGCGAAAAGCGCCCGTTGTGGAGATCCGGAAGTTCGGGCGGGATTACCGGACCTCCACGCAGGCCCGCATACGCGGAAAGGGTGCCCGGGTGGTGGGGCAACCCGGGCACGGCTTCAGTATCGGCGAACCTGGTGCCGGGGTCATGAGTACTGATTACTCACCGGTACTTGTGGAGTACTTAGAGCGTGCGCCAAAAGGCGACGGATTCTGGCTGATCTCGACAAAGCGCGCCGCCGCCCGCGGCCCGAGCGGCCCAAGAGCGCAGCGAGACCATGATTGTGGGCTGTGCTCGGGGACGTATGTGCTTCTCGCTTATCAAAGTAAACGCGGCTATGCGCACACCAGATGCGGCCTGGACGACCACGGTACGTGGCGGTTATGGTGTGGGAGTTGTGTGGCACGGGCAGATGCTGGCGGAGCCGAGCCCGGGGCGCCACGAAATGTCGAGCGGAGTCGGTTGTGTTCAAAAGTCGGTCATATCGTTTCGGTGCGTCTTGTGTCGCAGTCGCGTCGTTCGCAGGCGCAGTCTCACAGCTTGCGGCAGCGAGCCCGGCTCTAGCTGTATTGATCAAACCATCGATCACGGCGGGTGCCGTGGCGATTGGTACCACGGCGTATCCCATCCCAGTTGGTGCGCGATTCGTTGCGACGACGGGCAACGACGCAGCAGCGGGTACCCAGGTCGCGCCGTTCAAGACGATCGCCCGGGCCATCAACGTCGCTGCGAGTGGCGCGACGATCGTGATCCGCGGAGGCACGTACCGCGAAGCGCTGACGATTACGAACGAACAGCTCACGATTCAGCCGTTTCCCAACGAAGCGGTCTACATCCGAGGCAGCAAAATCGTGTCCGCGTTTGGCATCACTGGCAAAACGTGGACATTGAACAATTGGACGTATCAGTTCCCTCGCCAAATGCCGAGCCTGGTGTTGGGAACTCACCCGATGGCCAATGCTCCCGACATGGTGTACTACGACGGCGTGGCGCTCAAACAACGACCAACGCTTGCGCTCGCGACGGGTCGGTCGTTCTACGTCGATTATGCGAGTTCCCAACTCACGATTGGCGTCGATCCTGCCGGCCACCTTGTCGAAGCCTCCGCGCAGACCGTCGGGCTCAATTTGGTGAATGCCGATCACTCGCTGATCCGAGGGTTGCAATTTGATCAATGGGCTACGCCGATCAATTCACATGGCGCGGTCATCGATCAATCGGATGGCGTGACCTTTGAAAACAATATCTTTCGCGACAATGCCACCGCAGGATTGTCCTTGCGCGGCACGAATTCGACGGTGATCAACAACTCATTCATCGCCAATGGTCAGCTCGGCGTGCATGCGTTTACAGCTTCTCACCTGATGATTAGCGACAACCGGCTCAGCGGTAACAACAGCGAATACTTCGACGAATATCAAGAAGCTGGCGGCATGAAAATTGTTGCCAGTACGTACGTGGTTGCTCGGCAGAACTATGTCCTCAACAACAACGGCAACGGCATCTGGTTCGATGTCGACGCATCCAATGCGATGATCATCCGCAACGCGACGTACGCGAATTCGCGCAATGGCATTCAGTATGAGATCTCCGACCATGGCGTCATCGCTGGCAATCTCAATCGCAACAACGATTCGGCAGGAATACAGGTCATTGAGTCAACCAACGTCGATGTGTACAACAACGTTTCGAATCACAACGGTGTGGGCGGTGCTGCTTGGGAAGGTCCGCGCCCGCACGTGTTGCAGAACGTGGTTTTTGCCAACAATGTCTGGATGGACGGATTTGCTACCTCGAATCGACTCCTCGATATCGATGACAAAACCCACACTTTGTCCGCAGCTCAAATGTCGGTAACCGCTGATTACGACGCATTTTGCCGGGCGACCGCGAATGTACCGCCGACGGTTGCAGCAGTTGCCCGCACGGCAGCGGGCCAAGCCACCTTCGGAACCGTTGCCGAAATGAAACTCGGCAGCACCTTGGAAGCCCACGGGATCCCGTGCGAAGGTACAGTCGCGCTCGCATTTTTTGCGAGCCGGTCAAGCGGCAACTTCAATTTGGGCGCGACATCGGTAGGTCGCGGCGCGGGCGTTGCATTGCCTCCTCAGGTAGCGAGTGCGCTGGGCGTTGCCGGCGGCGTTCCCGTCGATGTCGGGCTGCTGTAGCCCGCGTTCGCTGGCCGGGCCGGGCTGTTTACGCGCCGTACACCGGCGCGGGAGCAGGGCCGTTTGCGATCAGAATCCGCACGGCGGAACCGATTGCCGCGGGTTCCCATCGGGCATTGATGTCGTGAACGGTTCCGTGTTGCCATCCGTCGGCCACTGAGATCATGCCCCCCTCGACTTCGAAGACGCGGCCAGTGACGTCCCCACTATCGTCGGAGCCGAGCCAAGTAACCAACGGGGCAATGTTTTCGGGGTGGTTGGGATCGAAGCCCGATTCGGGTGCCGTCATGCGATCGGCGAACACGCTCTCAGTCATGCGGGTTCGTGCCGATGGAGCAATCGCGTTTGCGGTCACTCCGTAACGACTGAGTTCCGCGGATTGCACGAGCGTCAGGGCCGTGATGCCTGCCTTTGCCGCCGAATATGCAGCTTGACCAACGCTGCCCATTAAGCCCGCGCCCGACGAAGTGTTCACGAGGCGAGCCGCGATCGGCGTGCCGGCTTTTGCCTGGTCTCGCCAGTAGGCCGCGGCGTGGCGTGCCGGGGCGTAATGACCTTTCAAGTGCACTCGAACGATCGCATCCCATTCGTCTTCATCGGCGTTGGCGAACATGCGATCACGTACGAAACCTGCGTTACACACAAGCGTGTCGAGGCGACCGAAGGTATCGATCGCCGTTTGAATGAGCGCTTTGGCGCTCTCAAAATCCGCGACATCGCTTGCATTCGCGACGGCTTCACCACCGAGGGTTTGGATTTCCGCGACGACCGATTGCGCAACCTCGGATTCACGGCCGTGGCCCGTGCGGTCGACGCCAAGGTCGTTCACCACAACCTTCGCGCCCTGTCGAGCGAATTCAAGCGCGTGTTCGCGTCCTAATCCGTTACCCGAACCCGTAACGATGACAACTCGGCCTTCGCATATGCCCAACGTCGATTCCTTTCATCGTTGCGGCGTGATCCATTCGGCCGCTTGTGCTGGTGTCAGTGATGGTTTCTTGTGCTGGAGTGCAGTGATGGTTTCGTTCGCCGCTGGTATCTGACGGCTCGTCAGATACCCTAACGGCCGATTTGGACCGGCAACGAAGGAGCCGCGCGGTGCGTATAGGTGTGACGATGTTCACGACCGATCAGACGATGCCGATCATGGATCTTGCGCGCGAAGTAGAAGCGCGCGGGCTGGCTTCGTTGTACATCCCTGAGCACACGCATATCCCGACGAGCCGCAAAACGCCGCCGCCCACTGGCGAAGCACAACTCGCGGATGAGTATCGCCGCACACTCGATCCGTTGGTTGCGCTGGCGATGGCTGCGGCAGTGACGACGGATCTTGTGGTGGGCACCGGAATCTTATTGCCCGCACAACGCGAGCCGATCGTGACTGCAAAGGCAATCGCAACGCTCGATTCGCAGTCGGGCGGACGGTTCCGATTGGGCATCGGTTTCGGTTGGAACGAAGACGAACTGAATCATCACGGTGTGGCGATGCGCGATCGTCGCGACGTATGCCGCGAACGCATTCAAGCGATGCGCGCGTTGTGGCGTGACGAAGAAGCCGAATTTCATGGCGAATTTGTTGACTTTTCGCCGTCGTGGGCATGGCCGAAGTGCACGCGCCGGGATGGTCCTCCAGTGTTGCTCGGAGGTTCGCCAGGTCCAAAAATGCTCGCCGCGGTAGCTGAATACGCCGACGGCTGGATGCCGATCGGAGGCGCGGGTGTACGCGGTGCGCTCGAAATATTGCGGGTCGAATGCGACAAACATGGTCGGCGCGTCGAGGACCTCGAGATCATTCCCTTTGGAACAATTCCGGATGCGGGCAAGCTCGCGTACTACGAAGATTTGGGAATCACCGAGGTGGTCCTTCGGCTCCCCGGTGGGCTTCGCGATTCGGTGCTGCCGAACCTCGATACGTTCGCGAAACTGTTGGGTTAGATCGTGGCCAACGTCGAAATTGTCGAACTCATCGTCGGCGATGCTGCTGATGCGTGGCGTGCCGCGGGCTTTGCGGTTGGCACGGATGGCGTTGCGAATGTTGGCACCGTGCGGATGCGGTTCACCGGCGCGGGCGGCGGCATCGAATCCTGGATCGTGCGGCGCATCCCTGGCGGTTCGGAGTTGGATGGGCTCGCGACGGTGGTTGTGGAATCTGTGCTCGCGCAACCTGGTGTGCATCCCAACGGCGCCACGATTATCGATCACGTCGTGATCGCCTCCGGCGATGTTGATCGCACGGTCGCGACCTTTGTGGCCGCAGGTTGTGAACCCCGACGGGAGCGAATCGGCGGAAGCGATGCAATGCCGATCCGCCAGGTATTCGTGCGCGCCGGCGAAGTGATCTTGGAGATCATTGGATCGCCAACGCCCGATCCCGCGCATCGCGAGCGTCCAGCATCGTTTTGGGGGCTCGCTTTTTCTACCGCGGATATCGTGGCCTGCGGTGAGCTGCTGGGCGAGGGCATGGGGACTGTCCGCGAGGCCGTGCAACCCGGACGCTTGATCGCTACCTTGCGCGGCGACCGCTATGGAATCTCAGTACCGACCGTCTTGATGTCTGAGTAGCGAGACGATTTCTCGTTCGGTCAGGCGGTGGCGATTTCGTCGATGATTTCGGCGTACGGTCCCGGGACGCCAATGAAGACGGCGGGGCCCCAGAGCGCCAGCCCTGCAAGCGCTCCGGTCTGCCACGATGTGCCGAAGAACGATCCCGCGACAACGCCCCACGTCATGCCGAGCAGTGCGCCGCGACCAATGAGTCCGAGCCGATGTGTCATACGAGAACACCTTGGGCTGCGCGGCCACCCCGTGCAAGCGGTTGGCGGTAGCTGTGTGACCGATGCCCGCACTGAGCGCATTTGCGCGCGAGGATGCCGTTCATGGAAATAGCTGTACTGGATGGCATTAAAGCCGACGATTATCCGCCGATCGAACTCGTCTGCCCGCGTTGCGACGCAACGGTGATGCAACGTTTCGCGGGCCCTTGTGAAGCCTGCTTCGTGGTGTTGCGTCGCGAATTCGCGGCGGTGGCTCAAGCCGTTGAAAAGACCGAATACGTGCCGAAGATGAACGTCACTCCAAACGCGGTAGCGCTTAAAGACGACTAGTGACCTGAATCGGACAGGGTGCGACCCAGTCAATGCGCGCCGTACTACTCGATAGCTGCGGTTACGCTGCGAGCACCACGCTTGAAGCAGCTTTGTCGTGCAAGCCCTGCTTCTTGGCATCCCACAACGGCCAAAAGCCGAGGATGAAACAGAAGCCGGTCGTGACGCCTAACACCAGCCGGCGAATAAAGACCCGCCCAAAGCCAATGTATTGGCCCGTGTTGATATCGACCGTCTTGATACCGAGCGCCTTTTTGCCAATCGTCTGGCCAGTCGCGCCTTCCCGCTTCATTTGGTATATGAAGAATCCGAAGCCGAGCACGATGAATGCCAGGAATGCGAGGCCCCAAGTCGCTCCGGTCGGGGTGCGACACAAACCCTCGTAGGAACCTGATGAATCAAGTTGATTGTTGCTATTGAGGGTGCACGTTTCAATTGTTTTTGGGCCAGCGAGCAATATCACGACGCCAGGAATCGCGAACAACGCGCCGACGAAGCCATCGAGGAGGTAGGCCCCAAACCGGGAACCGAAACCGGCGTAGGACTGCGCCCCCATCGGCGACACCGCGTCGTATGGCGGGGGCGCGCCCCACGGTTGTGGATCAACGGGCGGTGGCGGAGGCACGAATGTCATGGGGAAACCGTAACCTGAACGCCGGATCATTGGGTGGATCTCGAGTTACCCCGATCGGCTATAACCGTTCGATGATGGTGACATTGGCTTGTCCGCCACCCTCGCACATCGTTTGTAGTGCGTAGCGACCACCGGTGCGTTCGAGTTCGTTGAGCATTGTCGTCATCAAACGCGCACCGGTTGCGCCGAGCGGATGGCCTAGTGCGATCGCGCCGCCGTTGACATTGACCTTGGCGAGATCGGCGCCGGTTTCTTTTTGCCAAGCCAGTACTACTGAAGCGAATGCTTCGTTGATTTCAATCAGATCGATCTGGTCGAGGGTCATGCCGGCTTTGTTGAGCGCGTATTCGGTTGCCGGAATGGGCGCGGTCAACATCCAGACCGGATCTGCGCCACGCACTGAGAGGTGATGGATACGCGCTCGGGGTGTGAGGCTGTGCGCTTTTAGCGCCTGTTCGTTCACGATGAGCAGTGCCGCGGACGCGTCCGATATCTGGGAGCTGAGCGCGGCAGTGAGACGCCCACCCTCAACGAGTGTGCGCAGGCTGCGAATCTTGTCCACATCGGGTTCGCGTGGGCCCTCATCGTTTCGGACATCGCCGATTGGAGCGATCTCGCGTTCGAAGCGACCTTCGCTGATCGCGGTGAGGCCACGACGGTGCGATTCGATCGCGAAGGCTTCCATATCTTCGCGGCTGATGTTCCAATGCTCGGCGATCATTTCCGCGGCCCGGAATTGACTCACTTCTTGATCGCCGTAACGAGCTTGCCAACCCGGCGACGTGTTGAACGGCGTTTCGAAACCCATGGGCTGCGCGACGGTCATCGCGGAACTGATCGGGATCATGCTCATGTTTTGCACCCCGCCCGCCACGACGATGTCCATGGTGCCGCTCATGACTGCTTGCGCGGCAAAGTGCACAGCTTGTTGGCTACTGCCACACTGGCGATCGACCGTGGTGCCAGGCACAGCATCGGGGAGGCCTGCGACCAACCAACAAGTTCGAGCGATATCTCCGGCCTGCGGGCCGATCGTGTCGACGCAACCGAACACAACATCGTCGACGGCCATCGGATCGATACCGGTGCGATCCATCAAGGCCTTGATGCTGTGGGCCCCGAGATCCGCGGGGTGAACATCTTTCAAGCCACCGTTCTTGCGCCCGACGGGCGTACGGACAGCATCGACGATATAGGCCTCGGCCATGAAAAACTCCTATAAATGTTGAAGAATTATGCTGATGTGAGTAAGCGGGCGCGCCAAAAGGCGACGGTTTCTGGCTGATCTCGACGAAGCGCGGTGCCGCCCGTGGCCCGAGCGGCCCCGGAGCGCAGCGACAAGAGCGGCCCCGGAGCGCAGCGACGAGAGAGCGGGACCGGAGCGCAGCGACGAGAGAGCGGGACCGGAGCGCAGCGACGAGAGAGCGGGACCGGAGCGCAGCGACGAGAGAGCGGGACCGGAGCGCAGCGACGAGAGAGCGGGACCGGAGGGAAGCGACGAGAGCGGGAAACAGGATTCTTGCATCGGATTACCTCTCACCTATCGGCGCGCGTTCTAAGTGGTTCGTGATCTGGCGGCGGTGCCATGCAGCATCACCCCACGATCCGCCAAGGGCCCAGGCCCGTTTCATATACAGGTGCAGATCGGCTTCGGTGGTGTAGCCGATCGCGCCGTGGCACTGCAACGAGGCCTTTGCGGCGACCATCGCGGCGTCGCTCGCGGCGGCCTTCGCCATGCTGACGTGAACGCCTGCTTCGGCATCGCGGTCGCGCAAGCTCGCCGCGGCGCGGTACACGAGCGGGCGGGCGAACTCCAGTTTTGTACGCGCGTTCGCGAGGTGATGTTTGACGGCCTGAAAGGAACCGATCGGCACGCCGAATTGCTTTCGTTCTTTGGCGTATGCAACGGTCACGGTGATCATGGTCTCGCTGAGACCACAGAGCTGCGCCGCAGTACCGAGCGCACCGCGCCGAAACGCGAGTGCAACTTCGGTTGAGGCTGGCGCGACCTCAGTGTTGGGCGATACGGCGAAAAGCCGGCGGGCTCCATCCACAGAACTTCGTGGGGTGAGCGTTGTGTCTTGCCGGTGTCGCGAACGAATTCCGTCGGCAGCGAGTTCGATGATCACTTCCGCGGTATCAGCCCAGGGCGCGAACGGAGATTCGTGGGTAACCACGGCCGCGCTCAATCCGATCGTGACCAAGTTCAGCGGCGCTGCAACCATCATGGTTTCGATGATCGGCTCTGCGAGCGCGACGCGTCCGCTGGCTTCGGCAATCAAAATGGCATCAACTTCGTTGAAACCAAGACCACCGTCAGCTTCGGCTCGCATTGCGTCGATTGCGCCCATTGCGTGGAGTGCACCCCATGCCGAAGCCGTGCGACCAGTTTCGTTTCCCCACGCTTCGCGAAGTTGCGCGGCGTTGGAATGATCGTTGAGGAGATCACGAACCGCGTCGTGCAACGCAATTTGATCTTCCGTGAATGCGAACCTCATTTGCGGGGCAGTCCTAACACTCGTTCGGCGATGACGTTTCGCTGGATTTCGTTGGTGCCTGCGTAAATCGGGCCGGACAGCGCGAATTGATAGCCCTTCATCCAATGGGCAAATTCGCCGTCGATCAATTCTGCGTGGGGCCCGAGGAGTTCGAGTGCGATCTCGTGGAGGCGCACGTCGAGCTCGCTCCAAAATACTTTGACCATGCTTGATTCGGGGCCGGTGTGTCCCCCTTCTACGAGTTTGGTTACCGTCGCGAAGGTTTGCCAGCGATAGGCGTGTGCATCGATCCACGCTTGTGTCACGCGATCTTTGAGCTCCGGGGTTGCGGTATCGGGCAACGACTTCGCGAGCTCAATGAGCTTCGTCGCCGTAGCTAGGAATCGTCCTGGCGATCGCAAAGTGAGCCCGCGCTCGGAGCCGGTCGTCGCCATCGCCACGCCCCAACCCTTGTTGACCTCGCCGAGCACGTTGACATCAGGCACGAACGCATCGTCGAAGAACACTTCTGCGAAACCTTCGTCGCCGTCGAGCCGCTCGACCCCGCGCACCGTGATGCCTGATTGGCGCAAATCTACGAGGAGATACGTCATCCCGTTGTGGCGTTCGGCTTCGGGATCGGTTCGAAACAGGCCGAAGAGATGGGTGCAGAACGCGCCGCGGGTGGTCCAGGTCTTTTGACCGTTGAGTCGCCAGCCACCGTTCGTGTCGTCTCGGGTCGCGGTGCTCGAGATGCCGGCCAGATCGCTACCCGCATTGGGCTCGCTCCAACCTTGGCACCAGGGCTCTTCACCGCTGGCCATCTTGGCGAGGATGCGCTGTTGTTGTTCTGCGGTTCCGAATTCGAAAATGGTGGGCGCGAGCAAAAAGATGCCGTTTTGGGTAACGCGTTGCGGAGCGCCCGCGAGCCAATACTCCTCTTCGAAGATGAGCCATTCCCACAAGCTCGCGTTGCGGCCGCCGAATTCCTCGGGCCAGCTCACGACGGCGTAGCGGGCGTCGAACAGTTGGCGTTCCCATTCGAGATGGAGCGCGAAACCGTCTTTGGTGTCGCCGGACGGCAGTGGGGGATTCGGAACGTTGGCCTGCAACCAAGCGCGCGCCTCGGCGCGAAAGGCTTCTTCGGCTGGTGAAAATGCGAGGTCCATTTGCGGCGCTAACGCTCCCAGGCGGCGGATCTGACAGGGCGTCAGATCGTACGGCGAATCGGCGCCGAACGGCTAACGCTCCGGCGAGGCGGCGGGGACCACCCAATCGCGCTGGTCACTGCAGAACGCCGCGTGGGGCTCGCGGCGGGGACCACATTTGCATACGGCGACGACTGTGGCTGAATCCGCCCGGTGATTGTCATTGCTGCCATCGCTTGATTGGGTCATGATGAACGGGTGAGCCGCCGAATTGCGATTGTTGCGTATCCCGGAGTGCAGCTCCTCGATGTGGTTGGTCCTCTCGAAGTGTTCGCGATCGCAGACCGATTGGCACAGAATCGAAGTGGTGCTTGCGTGTACACGACGGAGGTCGTGACGAGTACCGGCGATGCCTTCGAGTCCTCTGGCGGCTTGGCGGTGATGCCCGCCCGCTCTTTGTCGTCCGTACGGGGCAACATCGACACGATTGTCGTTGCTGGTGGCAACGGTACGCCGGCGGCCATGGTCGATGCCGCACTGCTGGAATGGTTGCGCAATCGCGATCTTTCTACGCGGCGCGTAGCGAGCGTGTGTTCGGGCTCGTTCATTCTTGCAGCGGCCGGGTTGCTCGACGGGCGCCGCGCCACTACTCATTGGAGCGAATGCCACCAACTCGCGCGTATGTTTCCGCTCTTGCGCGTCGAGTCCGATCCGATTTACGTGCGCGACGGCAAATACTCCACGAGTGCAGGCATTACTGCGGGGATGGATCTCGCGCTCGCGCTCGTTGAAGATGATCTCGGCCCCGAGGCTGCCTTGGAAGTCGCCCGTTGGATGGTGATGTTCGTGCAGCGACCCGGTGGCCAATCGCAGTTCAGTGCGCAACTCGCGTTGCAGCCTTCGGCAAATGAACCCATTCGTGAACTCCAGCGCCATATCGCAGAACATCCCGAAGCCGATCTTTGTGTTGCAGTGCTCGCCACTCGTTGCGAGATGAGCGAACGCAACTTCGCGCGGGTGTTTGCGCGCGAGGTTGGCACGACGCCCGCGGACTACGTCGAGCGGTGCCGGGTAGAAGTTGCTCGGCGGTTGTTGGAACAAAGCACGCTGGCAATCGATCTGGTTGCGACGGCGGCTGGATTTGGTTCTGCTGAGACCTTGCGGCGTGGTTTCCATCGCCAGCTTGGTGTGGCGCCATCGGATTACCGCAGTCGCTTCCGTTCAGTGTCCTAGCGCCCAGTTCGGGGATTCAAATCTTACAAATATGCCCGTAAACATTGGAGAGAATATGCAAATCGCCATCATGCTGTACGACCGGTTCACCGCGCTCGATTGCATTGGTCCCTACGATGTCCTGTGTCGGATGCCCGGTGTCGAAGTTGTGTTTTGCGCGAAGGAACGCGGTGAAGTGCGCACCGATTCGCGGATGCTGGGCGTCACCGCCGATCTTGCAATGAGCGAGATCCCGGCGCCGGATGTGTTGCTGATTCCGGGCGGTTTCGGTACCCGCCCGTTGATGCACGACGAATACACGCTCAATTGGATTCGTTCGGTGCACGAAACTTCACAATGGACAACTTCGGTTTGCACTGGCTCGTTGCTGTTGGGTGCCGCGGGTTTACTCGACGGCTTGACCGCAACAACCCATTGGGCCGAAAGCGAACTTCTCGAAACGACCGGCGCGATCTATACGGAACAACGAGTCGTCGAGCACGGCAAAATCGTGATGGGTGCAGGTGTATCGGCGGGCATCGATATGGCGCTCACGTTGGTGGCGCGGATCCAAGGCGACGACGTTGCCAAGGCAATCCAACTGGGAATTGAATACGACCCGCAGCCGCCGTTCGATTGCGGATCGCCAAGCAAAGCTGGCCCCGATTTCGTAGCGCTCCTACGTGCAATCAACGCGGCCGAAGCCGAAGCCGCCACCTCGTAAGCCATCGGTCCAACAATCGCGCTGGTCCCTATCGGGCGCGCCCCACGGCGTTTTGTAGGGACCAGCAATCGTGCTGGTCCCCGTCGAACGCGCCTCACGGCGTTTTGTAGGGACCAGCAATCGCGCCGGTCCCCGTCGAACGCGCCTCACGGCGTTTTGTAGGGACCAGCGCGGTGTTGTTTAGCGGGTGACGATGACGCAGCTGCCGTGCCCGAAGAGGCCCTGGTTGATCGACAATCCTGCTTTTGCGCCTTCTACTTGACGGCCGGTGGCCGTGCCTCGCAGCTGCCAAGTCAGCTCGCATACCTGCGCGATTGCTTGCGCCGGAACGGCTTCACCAAAGCACGCCAGGCCTCCGCTCGGATTGACGGGAATGCGGCCACCGAGCTCCGTTGCGCCAGAACGCAAGAGTCCTTCGGCTTCGCCGCGTTCGCACAAGCCGATGTGTTCATACCAGTCGAGTTCGAGTGCGGTTGAGAGGTCGTAGACCTCGGCACACGATAGATCAGACGGCCCAATACCGGCTTCTTCGAAGGCGCGTAACGCGATCGAATCTTTGAAACCGACTGCCGCGGGCCCACCGAGTCCGGCGGCGCTGTCGGTGGCGAAGTTCGGCATTTCGATCACGGGATTTGGATACGACGGTGTGGTCGTGCTGATTCCGCGAATGCGAATCGCGTCGGTGTAGTTGTGAGCTTTGGCCCATTCCATCGATGTCACAATCATGGCCGCGGCGCCGTCGGAGGTTGCGCAAATGTCGAGCAACGACAATGGGTCCGCAACCAACGGCGAAGTCACGACATCTTCGACCGTGGATGCTTTGCGATACCGCGCGTACGGATTTTCCAAGCCGTGGCGCGCGTTTTTTACTTTGACTCTCGCAAAATCTTCGCGGCTCGCGCCGTAGAGATCCATGCGCCGACGCGCGTACAGCGCGAAGTACGTTGGATTGGTTGCGCCGAGCAGACGGAAGCGGAGCCAATCGGGGTCGTCGCCGCGCTCACCTTTGTTGGGGGCGAGGAAACCTTTGGGCGTGGTGTCCGCACCGATCACCATCGCAACGTCGGCCATGCCGGAAAGGATCTGCGCTCGGGCACTCGAAAGTGCAGTCACGCCACTCGCGCACGCTGCGTAACTCGAAGACACTTGTGCGCCCTGCCAGCCGAGCGCTTGCGCGAACGTTGCGCCCGCCACGTATCCGGGATAGCCATTGCGCATTGTGTCGGCGCCGGCAACGAATTGGATATCGCGCCACTCTACGCGGGCGTCGGCCAGTGCGGCCTGCGCGGCCACGACGCCATACTCCACGAAGTTGCGACCCCACTTGCCCCACGGGTGCATCCCGACGCCGATGATTGCCAGATCGCGATCGCCGCTCATTGTGCTGCACTTTCTGGATCGCGCAAAGGCGCCCACTGATACATCGTGTGCTCGCCGGCTTCGTCGCTGAACAGCGGGCCGATCACGAGTTCCATTTGCATCCCAACCTTGAGCTGCAACGCATCCGCGCCCGTGGCTAGTGGCCCAAGAATGACCATCTTTTCTGCATCGAGCTCAACTGCGCACACGGTATAGGGCGTTTGTTGTACCGACGGCTCTGGTGGCGCGTAATGATTTGTGGTGTACGACCAGAGGGTTCCCGTGCGCGACAATTGCACCGATTCGCGATCTTCAAACGGCGCGTTGGGGTTCGCGGAAACAGCGAGTGATGGCGGAAAGAAATAGCTGCCGCTTTCCAGCCCGCGGGTGCCGATCAGATGCGGGGCAGCTTCATCGTCGGTGAACCAGCCCTCGATCGCAGGAACGCGACTCATACCGTTGCTCCTAGAGCGTTCAGTGCATCGCGAGCCTCGCTCATGATGCGTTCAAGTACTTCGGCGACCGTGGGAATATCGTCGATCACGCCAACAACTTGGCCGCTCGCCATCACACCACCGTCGAGGTTGCCGTCGACCATCGCGGCCTTCAACAACATTGGGGTATTCGCGGCCATTAAAACTGCGGCCCACGAAAGTTCGCCGTGTTTGCGCATCGCCGCGCCTTCACGCAACATCGAAGCCCACGTGAGGCCCGAAATCTTCTTGAATCCCAGGGCATTTTTGAGTGCCATCGGTAGGGCAGTGAATGGTGTTGCCGATTCCAACGCCTCGACCATCGTCGTGCGCAAAACTCGATGTGGCACGCCGTCGACCTTCGTGGTGACCACGGTATCGCTCACCGCTTTGCCGATATAGAACTGCTTCACGGCGTCGGGCACTGTTGATTCTTGGGTGAGCAAAAAGCGTGTACCCATTGCGATACCTGCGGCACCGTACGCCAACGCGGCGACTAGTCCGGCGCCATTGAAAAATCCGCCGGCGGCGACCACGGGAATATCCACGGCACGGACGATTTGGGGCAACAACAACGTGGTTGGCACGGCCCCGGTATGGCCACCGCCTTCGCCACCTTGACAAATCACAGCATCGGCACCCCAGGCCGCGACCTTCTCGGCGTGGCGTTTCGCGCCGACCGAAGGAACCACCACGAGCCCGCCGTCTTTGCACTGCTTGATCAATGCTTCTTTGGGGGCGAGCGCAAACGACGCGACTTTCACGCCTTCGCGAATCAACAATGCGACGCGCTTCGAAGCATCGTCGGCATCGGCGCGCAGGTTGACTCCAAACGGTTTATCCGTGCGTTCTTTGACCTTCTTGACTGCTGTCACGAGTTCGTCGTAGTTCAACGTCGCGCTGGCGATAATCCCGAGGCCGCCTGCGGCACTCGTTGCCGCGGCGAGACGCGCTCCGGCGACGTAACCCATTCCCGTTTGCACGATGGGGTATTGCGTACCGAATAGATCGCACGCCCGACTCTGCAAGGCGTTCACGCCGGGGGAGTGGATTGCGGGTTGGGAACTTCCTGCTCGCGCACACAGTTGGGATCAATGACCTCGCGAATCAAACGCAACTCTTCATCGCTCGGGAGACGCGACTCGCCAACATCGCTAGGGATCATGAGCTCGAATCCGGTGGCCGCCACGATCTCGTCAACCGTAACGCCCGGATGATAGGAGCGGAGACGCATGCGGTGATCCGGAGTCTCGAAATCGAAGACGCCAAGATTGCTGATCACTCGCGGCAAGCAGTGAAACCGTGCGGATTGTTCGCCGAGTTCTGCTGCTTTGTCGTAGCCGATGCCGCTCACCACATCGACCTTCGCCACGAATGACTTTGTCGAGTGATTCGGTACGAAATAGCTGGTTTTATTGTTGATTGTGTTGCCTGGTGCTCCACGGAAACCGAGCAGTTGCGTCTTGGGCTGGGCGAGCGCGCCGAGCATCGCGATGTTTTGATTGCCGTATTGATCGATTTGGGTCGCGCCCATCATCACGTGGCGCGGGCCGTTCCACACGATGTCGAACATCGAACGGTATGGATTCCAGCTCGCGATCACCTTCGGCGGATTCGCTACCCCGACCGGCATGATGTTTTCAACCAAACAGGCTTCGCCGTCGGTCATTAACAACAACGGTTCGAACGTTGCCTTGGCGAGGCGGCCACCAATCATTGGGATGTTGCCAATTGGGTTGGCAAGAATCTCGCCGTCGCCGCGAAATGATTCCGCGATGGCTACGGCTACTACTTCGGAGCGTGTCGCAGTGCTCATGATTGCACCAGCATTTGATAGTCGGATTCAGAAACATCGAGATACTTCGCTCGAAACGCGTCCCAGGCCTCACCGCTTTTCGCCGATGCCGCATACTCCTTTTGAAACGCTTCGTCGCGGGCGTAATCGGGTGGGCATTCCGTGAAGTGCGCGCCGTTCGGAGTTTCGACCACACCGGTCACCATCAAACGGTTGATCCGCAACGATTGAACCGGGCCTTCTTTGAGGAAATCTTCGGTCTCCACAATGCGTTCAACACTCACGAAACTTTTCGTCGCGGCCATGCACATCAGATCATCGAAGTACGGATCAACATTCAGGTACTGCGCGTTGCCGCCGCGATCACCACGGTGCATGTGTACGAGCGCTATATCAAGCTCGAGCGCGGGCATCGCTATCAGACGCTCACCGGTTGAACGTCCCCCGCTCGCCTGCGGCTCGAGACCCCAGGGGCTGGAGGTGTACGGCGATTCGATCGTTTTGATTTCGGGGTTTGCAGTCTCGATATCGGAGCCGAGCCCGGCGCGAGTCGGCAAGAACGGCACGCGCCACGCGGCAGCTTGCAAGCCCAAGAGGAACATGCCTTCGTCGAGCTCCGTCGTTGCGATGGCTCCGCTTTGACGGGCATTGCGAAAGTGCGGCTCCAGTGGAATCGAATCGAGCGACACGAACGCGTAGACCACCTTCGCGACCTTGCCCGCTCGGCAGAGTAAGCCAACATCGGGGCCGCCATAGCTGACGATCGTTAGATCCTTGGCGCTCGAGCGCAGGAGCGCACGAATGAGGGCCATCGGCTTGCGGCGGGAACCCCAACCACCAATCCCGACGGTCATCCCATCGCGAATCTCTCCGACGATCTCATCGGTCGTCACTCGTTTGTCTGGTGCTGTCACTGTGGTCCCTTCACCGATCTGACGGTCCGTCAGATTACTCAGGTTTGAAGAGGGGGTCTGATTGAGTTCTCGTCCCTCTGACAACGAACTGGTCGCAAATCCTCGGCCAACTATGGCTACTTGACATCATCGAGTAGTTGAGTTGCTCATCATAGAGATGCCAAGTGAATTGAGCGCGGCCTGAATAAAACGCACCCCTACGCCGGCGGTACCAAGCCGATAGACACGCGTTTTGGCATCCGCTAACACGCCGGCAAGCGCAGCGAGAGGATTTCCAGGTGTCGTCGCTGTCGGTGTGAGCGCTGTGGCCTGATAACCGGCAGTCGGCACAAGCATCGCTCCGTCGAAACGCCCAACTCCGACAGTGCCTTTGCGGCATCCATAGGCCGCGCCCATTGCTTCCATGGTTGTTCCGTCACCAAGGCTGTAATAGACGTGCCCGTGTGCTCCCCAGCCATACAGTCCGCCGCGAATTTAAAGAGCGCCGTTGGCTTGTGCGCCTTCGGTGCCGGTGATGAGCTTGCCGGTTTCTATCCCCCCATCGATAGATGGAGGGCGAAGCCGTGGCCCAGTCCGGAACGCTGAATTTCCGTTGGGCGCGACTGCAGTGCAATCGCGCCCGACGGTAACGAACGTTCGGTGATGCTTAGGCTTTGGTTGCAGTTTCGATTGCGCTCACGACTTCGGGGGCCAGTGGGTCGACCATCGGTGCGAAGCGGGCGACGACGTTGCCGTCTTTGCCGACGAGAAATTTCTCGAAGTTCCACTGGATGTCGCCGTCGCGGCCTTCGGCATCGGCGGTCGTGACGAGCTGCTGGTAGAGCGCGTGCCGTGCGTCGCCGTTGACTTCAATTTTTTCGGTCATCGGAAACGTCACGCCGTAGGTGGTGGAACAAAACGTTTGGATTTCTTCGGGGGTGCCGGGTTCTTGAGCACCGAACTGGTTGCAGGGAACACCGAGCACGGTGAACGCGTCGCCGCCGAATTTGGTTTGTAGTTCTTCGAGGCCGGTGTATTGCGGAGTAAGGCCGCACTTGGACGCGACGTTGACCAAGAGCGTGACTTTGCCTTTTGCGGCGTCGAGGCCGCCGGGGGTGCCATCGAGGGTGGCGATGGGTGTGTCGTAAATCGACATAACGATTCCTCAAAATTTCTGGTGGTTGGGTGGTTGCTCACAATGTATGCGGCGCGCCGAAGGAACCGCCAGCGGTCGGGCCAACAGTCGGGCCAACGGTCGGGCCAACAGTTCGGTGAGCATCCTTGAACCCCGGGCCCGAGGCGCTGCTCACGAGTTCGGCCGGCTGATCGTGACCGCACCGGTTAAGAGGGCGCGCCAGAAGGCGACGGATTCTGGCTGATCTCGACGAAACGCGGCGCCGCCCGTGGCCCGAGCGGCCCCGGAGCGCAGCGACCCGGAGCGCAGCGACCAGAGCGGGAAGCCGGAGCGCAGCGACGAGAGCGCGAAACTGGATTCTTGCATCGGATTACCTTTCACCTCTCGGCGCGCGTTCTAAGTTGCGCGGCGATGAATGCGCCTTCGATTCCTTCGACCCTTGATTTTGCGAACAAGGTTGTTCTCGTTACTGG
The DNA here is from genome assembly GCA_025360585.1 of Actinomycetes bacterium. Classification (GTDB taxonomy): domain Bacteria; phylum Actinomycetota; class Acidimicrobiia; order IMCC26256; family PALSA-610; genus F1-120-MAGs023. The sequence goes on from JANYBW010000039.1 coordinate 34,606, forward strand.
CGGTACCCGAGGTCTTGGTCGCGGTATCGCTGACCGTTTTGTCGAAGCTGGCGCGACGGTGGTGGTGTGTGGCCGCAAGGATCCCGAATCGTCGGCGAGTGGTACAACATTTTTCGCCGCCGATGTGCGCGACTCCGAGTCGGTCGCCTCGCTCATGGCGCAGATCAATGCGCGGTTTGGTCGTCTGGACGTATTGGTGAACAACGCGGGTGGTTCGCCGCCGGCCGATAGTGCAACCGCTTCTGCGAACTTCACGAACGCGATTATTGGGCTCAACTTGGTAGCGCCGCTGTTGTGCTCGCAAGGCGCGTTCTCGATCATGCGCAACCAAGACGGTGGTGGCGCGATTGTGAACATCGCGTCGGTGAGCGGGCTGCGCCCTTCACCCAATACCGCGGCGTACGGTGCCGCTAAAGCCGGCCTTGTGAATCTCACCGAGACACTTGCGGTTGAGTTCGCACCGTCGGTGCGGGTGAACTGTTTGAGCGCGGGATTGATCATTACTGAACAGTCGCACTTGTTTTACGGAGATGCGGATGGTATTGCCGCGGTGGGTAAGACCGTTCCGCTGGGCCATATGGCGGAACCTCACGAAATTGCCGATGTCGCGTTGTTTTTGGCGTCTCCACTTGCTCGCTATGTGAGCGGAGCGAACATTGTCGTGCACGGTGGCGGCGAACTACCGGCCTACATGAGCGCCGCCAACACCTAACCCCTGTGTCCCACTGATATTCCTTCTCTGGAATATCAGTGGGACACACGCGATCTGGGAGGATCGAGTCTTATGAGTGAAGTCGCTATTCCAGCGTTGCGTTCGTTGCAGGCTGAAGCCATCTCGTTGGCGCAGTCGTTGAGTGATGCTGAATGGAATTTGCCGAGCGATTGTGCGGGCTGGACAGTGCGCGATGTGTACGCCCACATGAGTGGCGTTTATCACGGGCTTGTCGATCCCGCGTTTATGCGCACGGGCGATGATCCCAACGATATGGAATCCGGCATGGAGGTCGGGGTGGAGGAACGGCGGAGTTGGCCGATCGCCGATGTGATCGCGGAGTATGAGGAGTTCGCTACCAAAGCAACCGACAATTTCGCGACGATGCAATCGGGCGATCTTGCCACGATGGAAATTCCGATGGGCAACCTCGGGACACATCCGTTGCATATTCTTGCAAACGCGTTCGTCTTCGACGCGTATTGTCATCTCCGCAACGATTTGATCGCGCCGTTTGGTCCGCTCGATCACCCCGCTCCCGCCGAAAGTGCCGAGAATCTTGGTCCGATCCTGGAGTGGATGCTCGCCGGACTTCCTCAGATGTGCGCCGAAGCGTTTGCATTCATGACGGCGCCGGTTGTTCTGCAACTCGATGGCCCGGGCGGCGGCTCATTCATCATTGGTGACATCGCGAATGGTTCGCCGACCGCCACGATCGTGAGCAACCCCGACGCCTTCGTACGGTGGGGCACCCAACGGCGGCCGTGGCGCGACGAAGGCGTGACGATCGTGGGCGATGAGGCCTACGGTGCACGCGTGGTCGACGCACTCAACATCATCTAAGAACGCGGTGCCGATAGGTGAGAGGAAATCCGTTACAAGAATCATGTTTCCCGCTCTCGTCGCTGCGCTCCGGGGCCGCTCGGGCCGCTGCGCTCATGTTTCCCGCTCTCGTCGCTGCGCTCCGGGGCCGCTCGGGCCGCGGGCGGCGCCGCGCTTCGTCGAGATCAGCCAGAATCCGTTGCCTTTTGGCGCGCCCTCAAAGCGGCGCGACCCGAGGCGTGAAGTCCCAACAACCAAGTGAGCATGAAGAGCAACATGACCAGAGAAACAGAATCCAGCGAAACACAAACCGATACCACGCGCGAAGCGCTCGGCGCGTTGTTCGAGCTGCATCGTGTGCTCAACCATGCGCCGCGCCTCGCGTGGGGTGTCGTTCGCGATGGTGAGTTGGCCATGGCGGATGGTACTGAAGCCAATGAACACACGGTGTTTCGCATCGCCTCGATGACCAAAAGCTTCACCGCCGCTGCTGTG
>JANYBW010000047.1 GCA_025360585.1 Actinomycetes bacterium
ACCCGGCAACAAATCGTTCAGGAGCCGGCGGCCTTTGCCGTGAGGCACGGTAAGCACGCCGAAGCCGAGATCGATGACTTCGACTGGGCCGCCATCATCGAGATTCCAGCGATGGCGAACTGCGGCAGGTAGCGACACCTGCCCGGATGACGATACGAGATATTCCTGGACGCTCATCCCCACAGCATACTTGGTGACAGGAGGCGCGCTACCAAGTGTTGGCGTTGGCATACGTCGACCCGTTGTTCTAGATGCGGACGATGCGCGGGCAAGTGTACGAGTGCGGCTGATCAATATCAGGCGACTGCTCGACGAAGATCTCAGCGTCGAGGAGTCGCGCGGAATTCTCTGGTTGAAGCGCGCCGAATCCCATGATCGCTTGACCGAAACCGCGCAACGACTTGTGCGAGGCGTATGTCGGCTATTTGCCGGTGCGTTCGCGGTGTTTGCAGCCTGGCCAACAACACGGTCGTCGCATGCCGTCTTCAAGTTCTTCTTGGGTGCGGCGAATCCGGCGTTGTCGTGTGGCTGGTTGTTTGGCATCTTCGATCCAACACACGAACTCATTGCGGGCCAGCGGTGTGATGTCCTTCCACAACGCGAGCGCAGTTGGGTTGGCGATGAGCGCCCCGCACAAATCGAGAGGAAGTTTGTGCACTACTCCGCCGGGAATCCGCTGGCCAACCATCGTTCTAACGTAGCCATCGTTGAAGGGCCGATCGCACACCGCTTCCTATGAATTTCCATGCACTAATTGCGGCGTGTGCCAAACTCGTACGTGATCAACCATCACCACGTCGACGGGCCGCAAGCGGTGTTCGATGCAACGGCCGCCGAATACGTCGAATTTGCAGGCACCGAAATCAGCGCACAAACAGAGGCGCCGCTCGATATCGCGTTGATCACTGCGTTTGCGGGGTACGTCTCAGTAGGCCCACCAGGGCGCGTTGCCGACGTCGGATGCGGGCCGGGCCGGGCCGCCGCGTTCCTTGCATCTCGCGGACTTGATGTTGTCGGGTTCGACGTTTCGCCGGCGATGGTCGCTGCTGCTCGAGTCGCTCATCCGAATATCGTGTTCGACGAAGGACAGCTCGATGCGCTGCCAGTCGGAAACGGACTCCTGGCCGGAGTGACGTGTTGGTATTCGATTATCTACACGCCGCCCGAGCATCTCGGCCGTGGCTTCAGGGAACTTCGCCGGGCCTTGACCAATGGGGGACATCTTTTGCTGGCGTTTCAAGCTGGCGACGGCGATGCGTTTCATCGCGCGGACGCGTTCGCTACTGGCTTGCCGTTGACGAACTATCGCCACTGCGTCGCTGATGTTTGTGCCTTGGTCGTAGAGGCAGGCTTCGAAGTACATGCGACCGCGACCCGCGCTCCGGAGTTTGCGCATGAAACAAGCCCGCAATCTTTTGTGCTCGCCCGGCGGGTGTAGCCGGATTATGCACGTGAATCGCTATTCAATGCCGTGTTCGAGCGCGTAACGAATCAGTTCCTGTTTGCGCGAGAGATGCAGCTTGTTCAAAATATTGCGGACGTGGTTCTCCACAGTCTTGGCGGAAATGAACAGCCGTTCACCGATTTCTCTATACGGATACCCTCGCGCCACCAGTTGCAGCACTTCGCGTTCGCGATCTGACAACGGATTTTCGCCCGAAGATTGTTTTGCCATCTTGCGAAACTCGCCCAATACCAACGAAGCAAGATGGGCCGAAAATACAGGCTCTCCGGCGGCAGCGCGCAAGATCGCGGACCGCAACTGCGGGCCGGGGGTTGACTTCACTAGGTAACCGACGGCCCCCGCAGCTACCGCGTCGAGGAGGTCACGTTCTTGTTCGGAGACGGTGAGCATCACGATTCGCGTTGTTGCGGCGCACTCTTTCACTACGCGCAACCCACCGCCTTCGGGCATGTGCAGATCGCACACGACAATGTCGGGTTTGTGTTGTTGGATCGCCGCGATCGCTTCGGGCGCGTCGCTCGCTTCGGCGACGACATGAAATCCCTCACCGAGATCGGCGCGCACGCCGCTGCGCCAGATCGGGTGATCATCGGCCAAGATCACTCGAATAAGGGCAGCCATATTCTCACTTCCGTTCCTCGGCCAACTCCGGAATCAATTTCGGCGCGGCCATTGAATGTACGTACTCGGCCTTCGATCGAACGCGAAATTCCTTGGCCTAACCCTACGTTTGTGAGGTCGAAGCCGCGGCCGTCGTCGCGTACCGAAACAAATACGTGGTCATCGATATCGGGTTCGCCGTAGATGATGATCCTGCTCGCTCGGGCGTACTTCCCTGCGTTGGCGAGTGCTTCGCCGACCGCGCCAACCATGGCCTCCAAAATATCGTGAGCGACCGTCGGGAAATCGGGGGCGAGCACGACCTCGCAACGTACGCCGAACGTGTCTTCGCAGTGCGCGGCCGCGGCGCGCAACCGAGCCCCGGCATCGTGTTCACGATCGCGCGGCCCCGCCACACCAAACAAAAACTCGCGTAGTTCGCGTTCCTGTTCGCGTGCGAGTTGCGCGAGCGCCGGATCATCGGCTCGCCGTTCGATGACCGCGAGCGTCTGCAACACGCCGTCGTGCAACATCGCGGCCACATCCGACCGAGCCCGCGCGCTCGCGAGTTCGCGCTCCGCACGCACCAATAGCCGAACCACATAACCGGCAATCGCGCCAGCCAGGATGTAGAGCAGGATCGACGAAATCAGCGAAGGCCATTGCCCTGCTTGTAAATCTCTCAACGACACGCCCGCGACCGCCGGCTGCAACAAACGAGCCGAACCGGTTGCCAGACCGAGAAACCCACCCCAGGTGGGCCCGTGCACGATCGCGACCGTCAACACAAATGCGATCGGCCAGGCCGCGCCAACAACGTGGGTATTGGACAACGGATTGTTGTGATACGCGTAACCGCCGATGCACTGCACCGCGACGGCGGTAAGGCCTTCGGCTGCAAGCGCCGACATTTTTGTTGCCCGATCGGGATCGATAATCGCGGCCATACCCAAGCCGGCCGTGATCGCCAGTACGAGCGCAACCGCGCCCCATGCCGCGCCAGGATGACGGAGATCGTCACGGTGCACGAACACCAAAATCGTGACCCACACCCACTGCGCAGTTCGGAACACGGCCACCCCCCGCAACATCCCGCGCTCCACAAATCGATTGTATTGCGCCTCCTTGTTGGATTGGTCGGTCGACTCAGCTTGCTCCGCTGCGCTGCCCTTCGGGACGCTCCCTTGTTGGATTGGTCGGTCGACTCAGCTTGCTCCGCTGCGCTGCCCTTCGGGACGCTCCCTTGTTGGATTGGTCGGTCGACTCAGCTTGCTCCCGCAATGATGCGCATAGTCCTTCTTGATCGAGGCGCGAGGGCAGTAGGGTTTGGGGCTATGGCTGATCAGGCGGACTTTGCCGAACAAGCAATGCCCCTGATGTCGGGCCTGTATGCCGCGGCCATGCGGCTTACTTACAATTCCAGCGACGCCGAAGATCTCGTCCAGGACACCTACCTGCGCGCCTACCGCGGCTTCGGCGGTTTCGAAGCGGGCACGAATCTCAAAGCGTGGCTCTACAAGATCCTCACGAACACATTTATCAATACTTACCGGATGAAACAGCGTCGGGTGCAACAAGTCGAGCTCGATGATGTGCCCGACTATTCGCTGTACCGCCGCATGGGTGGGCTCGAAACGGTGTCGCTGAGCCGCACTCCGGAAACCCAAGTCCTCGACGGTATGCCCGACGATGAAGTCAAGCTCGCGCTCGAATCGCTGCCGGATCAGTTCCGTATCGCGGTGATTTTGTGCGATATCGAAGAATTTTCCTACAAAGAGATTGCCGACATTCTCGACATTCCGATGGGAACGGTCATGAGTCGCATCCATCGGGGAAGAAAACTGCTGCATGACAAGTTGTGGGAATACGCCGCTGAACGGGGATTAATCCCTAATGTTGAGCGCCCCGCTGCTGCCGCCCACGCTGGAGGTCAATAAATGGACTGTGATCAGATGCTCAATTTGATCAACCACTACATGGACGGCGGGCTTTCGCAGTGGCGGCATCGGGCCGTTGCCCGACACATGAACGATTGCCCGCCCTGCGCAGATCATCACAACGCGCACATTCAATTTCGTCAGCAGGTCGCTTCGAAGTGTTTCGAGGAGGCACCGGCGGGGCTGCGGCTGCGAATTTCTGAATCGCTCGGTGTGCATCCCAGCGACGGCTCGCCGCTACGATAACGGCCGTTCGCCTCTCGACTTGGAGCCCCTGGTGCGCCCTACGACAATCCTTTCTCTCGTGTGTTCAGCGTTGCTTGGTCTCGGCGGTATTGCGCTGTCAATCGATCTGTTGTGGTTCCGTCAGGGCGCCGTGAAGTGGCACTACTGGGCATCGCCCTTCATGATGATTGGTGCATCGATCACGTTGTTACAGCTCACCATGATGTACATGCACCAAATTGGCCGTAAGGAAATGCGGAGCCGTCCACCACGTGGCTGATGCCGCTGCGGCCCCACTACCGCTGAACGCGCTACGCGCCGGAACGGCTGCTGATCACGTTGAAACCAACGCGGACCCCGTCGATTGGAACACCGCTCGCCGCGTGGCTAAAACTTTGAGCGGCCGCGATCCCCTCGCCAATTCCTATCTTCGCAGCGCGATGGATTCCGATTTCGCGCAAGTCACCTCTGAAGCCGAGTCCATGGTGGCGGAGTTCACCGGGTTGCACGCTCCTGGGCTCGCCCAAGGTGGTGTCGTTGATCGTGGCGGATGGATCGATGCGAACGTAGATTCCATGCGGCGCTTACTTGGGCCGCTCACGAACAAGTTTGGTTCGCGCGTTACGGGTTCGCCGTTCGCGGCAGTCGGTAAACATGCCGCGGGAGCGGAGATGGGTGCACTGCTCGGCTACATGAGCCAACGGGTACTTGGCCAATACGACTTATTGGTGCCTGAAGAAACCGATACCGGCGACATGGTTTATTACGTCGGGCCGAACGTGTTGTCCTTGGAAAAGCGGTTCGCCTTTCGACCGCGCGATTTCCGACGTTGGATCGCGATTCACGAGATCACCCACCGCGCCCAATTCACTGGGGTGCCATGGCTACGGCCGTATTTCATGTCTTTGGTAGAACGAACGTTTGGGATCGTCGAGCCGGATCCTCGCGTTTTGATTCGTGCTATTGCGCGGGCGGCTGAGTGTTTGTCCCGCGGCAAAAATCCGTTCGACGAAGCCGGTTTGATTGGGCTTTTCGCCAGCGAGGAACAACGCGGAGTGCTCAACGATGTGCAAGCATTGATGTCGCTGCTCGAAGGCCACGGCAACTACGTGATGAACGCGCTCGGAAAGCAACACGTTTACGGCGTCGATCGGATGGAGCGGGTTCTGCAAGCGCGTCGAGCCACCAAAGGCCTTGGTGGCCAGATGCAAAAGATGATGGGCATCGAAATGAAACTGCGGCAGTACGCAGTTGGCGAAGCGTTTCTTGATGCGGTGGTCGCGCAAGCAGGGATTGCCGCGATAAACGACGCGTGGGTCGGCCCCGAAGCCTTGCCGACACTGAGCGAACTGCACGATGCTCCGAAGTGGCTCGCACGAATGAGTGGGTCTCGCTCCTGAACGAATTGCCGCCGCTGGTTGCGAACGAGTTACTCGCTGAACTGCCGGGAGACTTGCTCGCAGAACGGCTGACCAGACTGTTGGCATCGGCGCCAATGGTTCGTGATAGCGATCAGCCCGTAGTAATCGGGTGTTCCGGGGGACCGGATTCGGCGGCTCTCGTTGCGCTCGCGCGATACGCCGGCTGCGCCGCGACCGTCGTATATATCGATCACGGGTTACGCCCGAGTACTTCCGATGACTTCGCGACGGTTCGCACACTCGCCTCACGCTTTGGCTTCGACGCGCACATGATTTCGGTAACCGTTGATGCGTCCGCCAATGTTGAGGCCCGAGCACGCGACGCGCGTCTCGGCGCGCTCGAACAGTTCCGTGATTCCTGTGGCGCCGACGCAATTTGGCTCGCCCATACCCTTGATGATCAAGCCGAGACGGTGTTGCTGGCTGTCATGCGCGGCAGCGGTTTGGCCGGCTTGGCCGGCATGGCTGCTCGGCGTGGTGCAATCCACCGTCCGCTCTTGGGCGTCCGGCGCGCGGCTTTACGGCAGCTGTGCTCGGAACTCGCGCTCGAACCGGTCCACGATCCTATGAACGATGATCAGCGTTTCGCTCGGGTTTGGGTGCGGGAAAACCTACTGCCAACATTGAATAATCGCAGCGAACGTGATATCGCGCCGGTACTCGCTCGGCAAGCATCTTTGGTGCGCGAGGAACACGAATTTCTTGAACAACTCGCAGCTGACGCGTTGGCAGCGGCCGGTTCGCCGGTTTCGGTGCAATCGATACGTGACCTTGATCGCGTGGTGTTACGCCGAGTTGTGCGCCGCATCGTGGGTGAACCGCCGATCGGGGGCAAACACGTTGAGGCCGCGCTGGCTGTCGTGCATGGCGAACGGCACGCCGTTGAGTTACCGAATCGGCGAACGCTGCGCCGAAGTGGTGGAATCCTTTTCGTGGAGCTCACCCCGGATCCAATTCGCGAACCGCTCGGTGCCGACGAATGATCGATCCTCATCTCGGCCGGGAACTCATCAGCGCGACGCAACTCAGTGAGCGGGTTGAGCAATTGGGCAAAGAAATCAGTGCTGATTACGCAGATGATCCGCCGTTGTTGGTGTGTGTACTGAAGGGTGCATTCATATTTTTGAGCGACCTGGCCCGAGCCATTGACTTGCCGGTCGATTTTGATTTCATGGCGGTGTCGTCGTACGGATCCGCAACCCGTTCGAGCGGTGTGGTTCGTATCGTCAAGGATCTCGATTCAGACTTAACCGATCGCCACGTCCTGATCGTCGAAGACATCATTGATTCCGGCCTCACGCTGCAATACCTGCGCAAGAACTTGCTCGCCCGGGGGCCGGCATCGGTCGAGGTGTGTGCGTTGCTCCTGAAAGAAGGCCTGCAAAAGGTCGATCCGCAGTTGAAGTACGTCGGCTTCTCGATCCCGCCAGAGTTCGTGGTCGGGTACGGCCTCGATGTCGACGAGCGCTACCGCAACCTCCCCAACATCGCCCAATACCAGCCCTGACCCTCATATTCTGGGCACCGGATCGGTGCGCTTTGTGGGATTTGGGGCGAACGGTTACGCTGACGGACCTTGTGGGCTCCAGCGGAGCGGGCTCATCGGACGGGGGCTGCTGTGTTGAAACGCCGATCCACAAAACTCCTGATTGCGAGCTTCGGGCTGCTGACCGTCTTGGTCGCGTGGCGGGTTGTGAACGCCCCACAAGATCCAAAATCCTGGACGATCAGCCAATTCCGTTCCAATTTGGAAACCCGCGAGGTGCAGTCGGTGGTGCTCGCTCGGATCGATCATTCCTTGCACGGCCAGCTCACGAACGGCTTGCGTTTCCGAGTTGATTATCCCGAGAGTTCAGAGGCGAAACTCACCCAGGCTATGACGGACGCGGGCATCGAATGGACTGTCGATACGCAGAAACCGAACGAGTGGCTAAAGGTCGTCGGGTCGGTGCTGCCGTTTGTGCTGCTCTTTGGGATGTTGGGATTTATTTTCCGCCAAGTCGGTGGGCGGCTCGGTGGTGGCTTCGGCCGTTCGAAACCCAAACTGTTCGATAAGACCCAACCGACGGTGCTGTTCGCAGATGTTGCCGGGATCGACGAAGCGGTCGAGGAACTCAAAGAAATCAAGGAGTTTTTGACTGCTCCAGCGAAGTTCATGTTGTTGGGTGCTCGTATTCCGAAGGGCGTGTTGCTCTACGGCCCGCCAGGGACCGGCAAGACATTGCTGGCCCGCGCCGTAGCGGGAGAAGCTGGTGTTCCGTTTTTCACGGTGTCGGGCTCGGACTTCGTGGAGATGTTCGTCGGCGTCGGCGCGGCCCGAGTGCGCGACCTGTTCGCGCAGGCGAAAGCAGCAGCACCCGCGGTGATTTTCATCGACGAAATCGATGCTGTTGGTCGTCATCGCGGTGCCGGTGTCGGTGGTGGTCACGACGAACGGGAACAGACGTTGAATCAGATGCTCGTAGAGATGGACGGTTTCGAGCCGCATCTTGGCGTGATCATGATTGCTGCCACGAACCGTCCCGACATTCTCGACCCTGCGCTCTTGCGACCCGGTCGCTTCGATCGTCAGGTGGTTGTGGATCGGCCCGATCTCAATGGCCGGGCGGCGATTCTGCGCGTGCACGCAAAATCCAAACCGATGGATCCGGGCGTTGATCTCACGGTGGTCGCCCGCCGGACTCCGGGATTCACCGGAGCCGATCTCGCCAACGTGTTGAACGAAGCCGCGATCCTGAGTGCCCGCCACGGTTTCTCGACGATCGGCACGGCGCAACTCGAAGCCGCGATCGATCGCGTGATGGCCGGCCCCGAGCGCCGGACTCGTGTGATTGCTGAACACGAACGGCAGGTAATCGCGTATCACGAAGCTGGCCACGCGCTCGTCGCCCACGTGTTGCCGCACACCGATCCCGTCCACAAAGTTTCGATTATTCCGCGCGGCAAAGCGTTGGGATTCACCCTCACAGTTCCGGTGGAAGACCGCTTCTTAGTTCGGCGCAGCGAACTCCGCGACGAAATTGCCATGCTGCTGGGCGGGCGCGCCGCGGAGCTACTCGTCTACAACGACCCAACGAGCGGCGCCCAAAACGACATAGAACGCGCCACCGGAGTCGCGCGCCAGATGGTTACGGAGTTTGGCATGACGGATCGGTTGGGTCCGGTGAAACTCGGGCATCGTTCGGGCGACGTGTTTTTGGGCCGCGAGATGAGTAACTCTCGAGATATTTCTGAAGAAATCGCTGCGGAGATCGACGCCGAGGTGCGGATGTTGGTGGATACCGCGCACACCGAAGCGACCCGTATTTTGGTAGAGAATCGACTCGTCCTCGATACGCTGGCCGCTGCGCTCGTAGAACACGAAACCCTTGAAGCCGACGCGGTGCAAGCGATCCTTGCGAGCGCGCGAGTTGTTGAATCCACAATTGTGTTGCCCGGCTCGGGCCAACCCGCGGGAGCGGTTGCGGCAATCGAGCCTCCGACGCAATCCCGACCTGAACTGCCGAGACCGTTATGACCAACCCTGCCGACGAACCGAGCCCGTTCGACCTTCCCCGAATTGAAGCCGCGGTGCGCGAAATCCTCGCGGCCATCGGTGAAGACCCAACTCGCGACGGCCTGCAAAAAACCCCACATCGCGTCGCCAAAATGTTCGCGGAAGTGTGCGCGGGTCTGCACGAGGATCCCTCGCAGCATCTTCACGTAACCTTCGACGCTGGCCACGACGAAATGGTGATGGTACGCGATATTCCGATGTATTCGTTGTGCGAGCATCACCTCGTGCCGTTTCACGGTCGAGCCCACGTGGCGTATATCCCAGGCCAAGACGGCCGGATCACTGGGTTGTCCAAGCTGGCGCGACTCGTCGACGGTTTCGCCAAACGGCCCCAGGTGCAGGAACGGCTAACGGCCCAGATCGCGGATGCGATCGTCGGTGCGCTGGCGCCCCGGGGTGCCCTTGTAGTGGTGGAAGCTGAGCACCTGTGTATGTCGATGCGTGGGGTCCGCAAGCCGGGTTCCACGACCCTGACCTCAGCGGTACGGGGTATTTTCAAAGAGAATGCGGCCACCCGCGCCGAAGCGATGTCGATGATCGGCCTCGGAATCCCGCGCTAGTTGGCGCCAGAAGTGGGTTCTCCAGGTCGGTATTCGTAGCGGTCCGGTAGCCTTCCCAACTGTGACGTTTTCGGTGGGCCAACTGCCCCGGTTCGCGGTGATGGGCATTCTCAATGTCACTCCCGATTCATTCTCCGACGGTGGCAAATTCGTCGGGGTTGACGCCGCGGTGCGCCACGGCCTTGCGTTAGTGGCCGCCGGCGCAGCGATTCTCGATATTGGTGGCGAATCCAGCCGGCCGGGTGCTGATCCTGTGAGTACCGCCGATGAACTCGCTCGCGTCGTGCCGGTCGTTGAGCGTCTGGCGGCGGAGGTCGACATTCCAATTTCGATCGACACGACGAAAGCCGAAGTCGCGGACGCTGCGCTCAGTGCCGGCGCGACGATCGTCAACGATATTTCTGGGGCGCAGCACGATTCATTGATGCTGGGTACCGTTGTGGCGCACGATGCCGCAGTTGTGTTGATGCACATGCAAGGCGAACCACGAACGATGCAAGTCGATCCGCACTACGACGATGTTGTGCAGGATGTCTGTCGATATCTCCAACGCCGCACCGAAGCCGCGATTTCCGCTGGTGTCCGAAGCGACGCGATTGTGGTTGATCCTGGGCTCGGTTTTGGCAAGACTTATGCCCATAATGTGGAACTTCTCGATGGAGTCGAGGCGCTGGTCCACGATCTGGATGTACCACTGTTGATCGGCGCATCGCGAAAAAGTTTTCTCGGCACTATGTTGTCCGGAGCCGCGGTGACTGATCGCGAAAGCGCGACAGTCGCCACGAGCGTGCTCGCATTTTTGCACGGCGCCGCGATCGTGCGCGTCCACGATGTTGCAGCGTCCGTCGCGGCGGCGCGAGTACTTGATTCTGTAACAGTCAGAACGCGACAAGGAGTGATGGCGTGAGTTCGCTACGAGGGCGTTGGGCCCAAGGTTTGCAACCCCGCAATTTCACGTGGGTCATTCAAGATCAACTCGCGGCAGCCGAACGGCCGGGCGGATTTTCGCGGAACCACCGCAAGGTTCGTCGCCAAGAAGAACTCATTTGGTTGCGCAACAATGGGTTTACGCGCATTGTTTCCCTGCTGGATTCCACCCATAACTTGCAGGCCTACGCCGATGCAGGTCTCGTTGGTGAACATCTGCCGATCGGCCGAGCGGACGAAATGGCCCACAATCTTGGGGTTATTTACGGGCGGCTCGCGATGTGGCTCGAATCGCCGAACGAGCGGCTCTTCGTGCACCATGAAGAATTTGGTGACCGCGTTTTGGGCTTCCTCGCGGGATACGTGCTGTACGCGCGGCTCGTAAATGAAGGCACCCATGCGATCGCAGCGATGGAGAAACTGTCGGGTCGCCAACTCGACGCGTCGGCGCGCACGATGGTGTCAGTCGTGTTGGAGCACGACGTCCGTAAACCATTGCCGTAGGTTTCGCGATGCCCGTTCGTTTTCGGCACCTCCGTGATCATCACGAGTTTGACGCAGCCTGCGCGCTGGTTGCTGATATTTGGGGGCTTGAGCGACGCGACGCTCCTATCAACACCGAAGTACTGCGAGCGATGGAACACAGCGGCAGCTACATCGTTGGTGGGTTCGATCCCGAAGGCCTCGTCGCAATATCGATCGCGTTTTGGGGCCAGGACACCGACGGCTTGCTACTGCACTCCCACATCACCGGCGTTGCCACTCGATCAGCGAATCAAGGGCTTGGCGTTGCGATCAAACGCCATCAACGAGAGTGGACCTTGGCGCGTGGGGCGACCCGGATTTGCTGGACTTTCGATCCACTGATTCGCCGCAACGCATATTTTAATTTTGAACGGCTCGGCGCCCGCGGTATCGAATACCACGAGGCCTTCTACGGAATCATGGACGACGCGATCAATCGCGGTGAAGCCAGCGACCGGATGGTCGCACGATGGGATCTGGAGAGCGGGAATCCCGAGCGACGGCCTGAGCCCAGAGGTAAGCCTGCGCGTGCGCCTAAGGGAGCGTTGACCCCGGACCTCGACAGTCGCGTGTTGTTAAGGTCGTCGACTACGAACGCGGCCGGCGCACCGATCGTCGAAGACCTTGAGAATCTTGTGGGCGAAACGCGACTGCGCGTGTTCATTCCGCACGATATTGAAGCGATGCGGCAAAACGATCGTCAGCTCGCGACTCAATGGCGCATCGCTTCGCGTGCCGCGCTCGGCCGCGCAATACAAGCGGGTTTCGTTGCGGTTTCGATGTCCGCCGACGGCTGGCTCGGGCTGCTACGCGCGAACAATCCGGACTGAATCGGTGCTTCCAGCGCGAGGGCCCGCGTCGCCAAATACGAGGGCAACGAGTTCGCCATCGCGAACCAAACCGGCGCTGCGAGCAGCCTGGACTGCGAGCCTCAGCTGTTGACCGCCGTCGGCGGTTTCCGGCACGACTAGGGGCGTGACTCCCCAGACCAAACACAGCCCGCCCAGCACCTCATGCGTTGGAGAGATTCCGGCAACGGGCATGGTTGGGCGAAACGCTGCGACTCGGCGCGCAGTTTGGCCGCTGCGCGTCGGGCACAAAATCGCCGCAACCTTCAAATCTTCCGCCGCGTGGACTGCGGCGTGGGCAACCGCCCACGCAACCTTGTCGTTATCCGGGGCTTCGACCCCTGTCGGTGTGTCGTGATGCCGATCCCAATGCTCGGCCGCTTCGGCAACCTCAGCCATCGTCCGCACAACATCGGCAGGGTGCGATCCGACTGCCGTTTCTTCAGAGAGCATGAGTGCATCGGTACCGTCGATCACCGCATTGGCAACATCGTTGACCTCGGCGCGCGTTGGGAGTGGCGCGCGGGTCATCGATTCGAGCATCTGCGTGGCCGTGATCACCGTGCGGCCAGCAAGGTTGCACATCCGAATGATGTCTTTTTGAATCAGTGGCACGCGCCGCGCCGGTAGCTGGATACCGAGGTCGCCGCGAGCGACCATAACGGCATCGGTTGCGATCATGATCGCTTCGAGATTGTCGACCGCGAGTGCCGTTTCAATCTTGGCGATGAGCGCGGGCTTCATACCGCGCTTAGGAAGCAGTGACCGCACGTGATCGATGTCTTCGGCGTTGCGAACGAAAGAAAGTCCAACAAAATCAGCCCGAATCTCGATGGCCATTTCGAGCGCGACTCGATCGCGTTCAGTGAAGGGTTCGATGTGACGCTCAGCCTTGGGCACGTGCATGCCTTTGCGTGAACGCAAGATTCCGCCGCGCCGAATGATGGTAGAGACGTCCGCGCCGTCGACGGAAACCACTTCTAAAACGATCGCGCCGTCGGCTAGAAATACTTCATCACCGGGATGCATCCATTGCGCGAGCTCGGGCAATGTCGTCGAGACCTGGGTAGCGTCGCCAGAAATTCGTTCGCCCCGCAACGTGAAGGACGCGCCGATTGCCAACTCGACTTCGTCCGCGGCGAGATCTCCCGATCGCAGTTTTGGCCCGGGAAGATCAACTAACACGCCAATGGTGCGGCCGAGGTCTGTCGCGATGGTGCGAGCCCGGCTCGCGTTCTCGCGGTGCTGCTCAAGCGTGCCGTGCGAGGCATTCAGCCGCACCACATCCACGCCAGCCGCAATGATGGAAAGCATCGAGGTTGGGTCTGAGGTTGCGGGGCCGATAGTGGCAACGATCTTGGTGCGGCGCATAGTCCATTGTGTCCTACCAAAGCTCACGTTTGTTTCATGCCCTGCTTCTTCTGTGTCCCACTGGTATTCCGCCCGTGGAATACCAGTGGGACACAGGGGGTGGGGCTGCGGGTACGGTTCGGGTCCTATGGATCGGATCATTGTTGAGGGTTTGCGCGCGGTAGGTACCCACGGTGTGCTGCCCGAAGAAAAAGTACGGGCCCAGCCGTTTTTGGTCAATCTTGAATTGGTAGTGGATCTGGCGGCGTCGGGCCTCAGCGACGATCTCAACGACACAGTGAGCTACGCCGATGTGATTGATGGCGTTGAACGGGTAGTTACTCATGAACGCTTCGAATTGATCGAACGGCTCGCGCAACGAATCGCGGAAGTATGCCGCGCCGATGAACGCGTGACTGCTGTGGTCGTGGAGGTGCGCAAGCTGCGGCCTCCGGTGCCGAGCGATGTCGCCTATACCGCAGTACGCATCGAGCGTTAGCCGGAACGTGAGCCGGAACGTGAGCCAGAACGTGAGCACGCGCGCGTACCTCGGTATTGGCACGAATCTGGGTGATCGGCTCGCGTTTCTTCAGGGCGCGCTTGATGCACTTCGAGGCCGTGCCGGGGTCAGCGTGCTGGCGACCTCGGCGGTGTACGAGACGGCGCCAATCGGCGGCCCTGAGCAGGGCCAGTACCTTAATGCAGTGATCGAGATCGATACGTCACTCGATTGTGATGAGCTTCTTGTGGTCGCGCAGCAACTCGAAGTGGATGCCCAACGCGTGCGCGAAGTTCGGTGGGGTCCAAGGACTCTCGACGTCGACGTGCTGCTGTTCGGCGATGTGGTGCAAGATGATCCGCGGCTGACTCTTCCGCATCCGCGAATGTTTGAACGCGCCTTTGTGTTGATTCCCCTGCGCGATATCGCACCGTCGCTGATCCCCGCGGGTTGCGAAGCCGTCATGTGGGACCCAACGGTCGTGCGGTTTCCCCAAGGTTTGGTGTGAGTGTGGAGCCGCAGGCGTGAATATTGCCGCAGAACCGACATTGTCGCTCGTGGGGCCAGGCCGCGCCGGAACGACGATCGCGTTAGCCCTGATGGCGAACGGCTATCGCGTGGTTGGGGTGGCCGGGCGTTCGATCGACGCGCAGAGCACCCAAGACGCCGCCGCAATTTGTGGCGCCCACGCGCGATTCGTCAGCGATGTCGGTATTGGGGCATCGGCGGTGATCATCGCCACGCCGGACCAAGCTGTTGCGTCCGTAGCGAGTGCGATCGCGGCGACGCTGGAACCGAATTCGTTGGTACTCCACTTGGCTGGCTCATTGACACTGTCCGTGTTCGACAATTTGGTCTCACAACGCAGCGACATCCGCGTGGCGTCGCTGCATCCTTTGCAAACGATGCCGTCGATAAGCGAAGGCCTGGATCGACTACCGCGTTCCTTTGCTGCGATCGATGGAGATCCAGAAGTCGAGACGATCGCAGAATTGCTGGAGCTCCGACCGCTTCGGGTGGCTCCGATTGATCGTGCTCGCTATCACGCGTCGGCCGTGGTCGCTTCGAATCACGTCGTGGCGCTGTTGGGCCAAGTCGAACGGCTCGCAGCCTCTGCCGGTGTGCCCTTCGAGGCGTTGCGTCCGCTGGTGGAAGCATCGGTTGAAAATGCGTTCTCGATGGGGCCGAGCGCGGCCTTAACCGGTCCGGTTGCAAGGGGCGATTTCAAAACGGTGGAAGCACACCTGCGCGCCCTTGACCCGGGCGAACGCGACGCCTATCGGAGCCTCGCCCGCGAGGCCGCGCGTCTGGTTGAGCGTCGTGGCGACGGGCTCGAGCGCCTGTTCAAAGATCTCGGCAATTTCGACGGCTAAGAGGGCGCGCCAAAAGGCGACGGATTCTGGCTGATCTCGACGAAACGCGCCGCCGCCCCGCGGCCCGAACGGCCCCGGAGCGCAGCGACGAGAGCGGGAAACCGGAGCGCGGCGACGAGAGCGGGTAACTGGAGCGCGGCGACGAGAGCGGGTAACCGGAGCGCAGCGACGAGAGCGGGTAACCGGAGCGCAGCGACGAGTGCGGGTAACCGGAGCGCAGCGACGAGAGCGGGTAACCGGAGCGTAGCGACGAGTGCGGGTAACCGGATTCTTGCATCGGCTTACCTCTCACCTTTCGGCGTGCGTTCTCAGTGGCGCACGACGAGCCCTACAGTGCCGCGTGCATGGTGGAGATAGTGAAAACGGTCGCTGAACTGCGACAACGATGTGAACAAGCCCGAGCCCGCGGAGCGATGGTTGGCGTGGTGCCGACGATGGGCTTTTTACACGTCGGGCATCGTTCGCTGATGGCCGCGGCCCGCAACGAGTGCGGTCTCGTAGTGGTGACGATCTTTGTGAATCCGTTGCAGTTCGGGCCCAACGAAGATCTTGATCGGTATCCGCGCGATCTCGATGGCGATCTTTCCGCGTGTGCAGCTGAGGGTGTCGATATTGTCTTTACGCCGAGTGTGCATGAGTTGTATCCGATGTATCCGCCCGCCACGACCGTGCACGTCGAGGGGCTCACGGATTCGTTATGTGGATTTTCGCGGCCTGGCCACTTCGATGGTGTCACGACCGTAGTTACAAAACTCTTTGCAATCATTGGCGAATCGCGTGCGTACTTCGGTCGTAAAGATGCCCAGCAGCTCGCCGTGATTCGTCGCATGGCCACCGACCTGTGCCTGCCCGTGACGGTCGTCGGGTGCCCGCTGGTTCGAGAGGCAGATGGGCTCGCGAAATCAAGCCGCAACGCGTATCTCGATGCGGATCAGCGCTCCGCTGCGCCTCGCATCTTTGGTGCCATTCGCGAGGGTGTTGCGATGATCGTTGGTGGCACTCGCGATCCTCACGCGGTTGTTGCTTCGATTGCGGCGGCAATCGCGGAAATTCCGGAGTTGCGCGTCGATTACGTAGCGGTGTGCGATGCCGCTTCGCTGGGCTCGCTCGAACGGCTCGATGGTGAGATGTTGATCGCGGTTGCGGTGTTTTGCGGCCCGACCCGCCTCATCGACAACGTGGCAGTTTCCATCGTCGGATCCGAGGTGATCAGCGACTTTGGAAGTGGGTGGGTTCCCGAGGGCTGATACCCCGTAGGCTCCACCGACAATGTTCGATGTTCTGGTGCTCGGAAGCGGAGTCGCAGGGCTCACGACTGCCCTGAGCGCGGCGCGGTCTGGTCGATCGGTCCTGGTACTCACGAAAACGGAACTCGCGAACACCGCGACGCGCTACGCCCAGGGTGGTGTTGCGGCCGCGTTCGATTCCCAGGATTCCCCCGATCTGCACCTCGCGGACACGCTCCTAGCGGGAGCCGGGCTCTGCGATGGCGATGCCGTAGGCGTGTTAGTTCGCCAGGGCCCCGACCGCGTGCGCGAACTCGCGGCGATCGGTGCCCAGTTCGATGAGACTGATCAACCCGGTTCGTGGCGGCTGGCTCGAGAGGGGGGTCACTCAATGGCCAGGGTCGTGCACGCGGGGGGAGATGCCACCGGGGCAGAAATCGAACGAGCTTTGGTGGACGCGTTGCACCGCTCCGATGTTGAAGTTCGCGAAGGCTGGACTGCGCTGGATTTGTTGATTGAACACGGTCGTTGTGTTGGTGTGCTTGCGCTCGATCCTTCGGGATTGACGGCAAATGTGCGCGCCACCGACACCGTGCTGGCCACCGGCGGCGCGGGTCAGTGCTTTGCAGTTACCACCAATCCGTTGTTGTCGACAGGCGACGGCGTGGCGCTGGCATTGCGCGCCGGCGTTGCGTGCGCGGACCTTGAGTTCGAACAGTTTCATCCCACGGCGTTACACGTCCCTACGATGCCGCGCCCGTTGTTATCGGAAGCCCTGCGCGGCGAAGGCGCGATCTTGCGTAACGACACCGGCACCCAATTCATGATGGGGGTGCACGAAATGGTGGATCTTGCGCCGCGCGACGTTGTGTCGTTTGCGATTGCGCGCGAGCTGCGCGCCAGCGGAGGCGATCACGTTTGGCTCGACGCGACGATGATCGGTGATTTCGAAAAACGATTCCCAACCATCTGGGGCGCCTGCAACCGCAACAATCTGGATCCAACGATCGATTGGCTACCAGTGGCGCCCGCAGCTCACTATTTGTGCGGCGGCGTCGTTACGGATCTCGATGGGGCAACGTCGTTGCCGAATTTGTGGGCATGCGGCGAGACCGCCTGTAGCGGAGTGCACGGCGCGAATCGCTTGGCTTCTAATTCGTTGCTGGACGGTTTGGTATTTGGCTACCGAGTGGTCGAAGCAATTCGTTCCGGCAAGACTGCACCCGAACCAACTGGTGCGATGCGAGGTGTTCTTGAGTGCTCGTCGCTGGGTGTCTCATCGCGCGATCCGGAACTACTTCCCCACGCCGACGTCGTTGACCCCGATGCGTTACGGGCGGCAGTGCAAAAGGTGATGTCCAGCGATGTCGGCGTGGTGCGCGACGCTCCGACGTTGCGCGACGCGTCGGCGATTCTTGATGACCTCACCACCGTGGTCTCGGCCCTGCCGGCTCGCGAAACGCGTACCTATGAGGCGCTGAATGTTCTGCGGGTCGCTCGTGCTATCACTGCCGCTGCAGTGGCCCGGCGCGAATCGCGCGGATGTCATACCCGAGGCGATTACCCGAAGGTTTCGAAACGGCAATTGGGCCGTTACGTGATCGTCGGCGAAACGCTTCCTCAATTTGTTGCGTTCGCTCCCGCGAAAGGTAGGTCGCGCCGATGATTGGGCCATTCCAGGAATACGAACCTCCAGCATCTGCCGTGCGCGCCGCAGTTGCGATTGCGCTGGCAGAAGACCTTGGAATTGCTGGCGATATCACCACGTTGTGTGCAGTCGTGGAGGATTCTCATGTCGAGGCGAAGTTCGTGGCGCGTCAGGAGGGAATCTTGGCCGGAACCGCCTGTGTAATCGAGACCTACGCGCAGTTGGATCCATCCGTCGAGCTGGTGTGGCACCGCCATGACGGTGAACCGCTCGAGCCGGCAACGGTAATCGCAACGATCTCCGGCAACACTCGTTCGGTGCTCACCGGTGAGCGAGTAGCTCTGAATTTCATGAGCCACCTCTCTGGCGTCGCAACATTGACTCGCCGATATGTGCGCGCGGCGCGCGGGAAGGCGCGCATCCTCGATACCCGTAAAACGATCCCGGGATTGCGCGCGCTGCAAAAGGCCGCGGTGCGCGCGGGCGGGGGCGTGAGTCATCGCGATTCGCTTTCGGATGCGGTGTTGTTCAAAGACAATCATCTCGCGGTATTGGGGATTGCGCGTGCAGTCGAACGCGCGCAGCTTCGATGGCCAGGGCGCATGATCGAAGTCGAGTGCGATTCGTTGGAGCAAGTCTCCGAAGCGATCGAGGCGCGCGCCGACCGGATCATGCTGGACAACATGAGCCTTGAACAGATCGCTACGGCTGTCGCGTTGGTCGGGGGTGCGATCCCGTTGGAAGTGTCGGGCCGAGTCAGCCTCGAAACCGTCGGCGCGTTCGCAGAGACCGGTGTTGATTTCATTTCCGTTGGCGCGCTCACGCATTCGGCGCGGGTCCTCGATATCGGCCTTGATATTCCGTGAGTTTGGTTCGTTCTCGATTGAGGTGCGCACATGCTGCTCGCAATTGATGCTGGCAATACCCACACCGTCGTCGGGTTTTTCGATGGCGTGACGCTCGAAGACCATTGGCGCATCGCCACGAACAGCGATCGCACGAGCGATGAACTTGCATTAATGATTCAACAGTTTCTGGGGTTTCACGGGTTTTCGTTTGGTGACGCAATCACTGGTGTCGTCGTGTCGTCGGGCGTGCCGATGGTGACGGCCGCGTTGCGCGAAATGACGGATCGCTATTTCGGATTTCCTGCGCTCGTCCTGGAGCCCGGCGTGCGCACTGGCATGCCGATCCTTTACGACAACCCGAAAGAAGTCGGTGCCGATCGGATCGCGAATGCGGTTGGCGCCTACGACCTCATCGGCGGCGCAGCGATCGTCGTTGATTTCGGAACCGCGACGACGGTAGAAGCAATTAGCGCCAAGGGCGAGTACCTCGGTGGCGCGATCGTTCCCGGTATCGAAATCTCACTCGACGCTTTGTTTGGTCGCGCAGCAGGATTGCGACGGGTCGAGCTCGTTGCGCCGCACAACGTGATCGGAAAATCAACCGTCGAATCGATTCAATCGGGAGTGATCTACGGGTTTTCCGGGCAGGTTGATGCGCTCGTGGATCGGTTTCGTTCTGAAATCGGCGATGCCGCGGTGTTGGGTACCGGCGGATTGGCCGAATTGATCGGGCCGCACACTCACAATGTGCAACGCTATGAGCCGTGGCTCACGCTGTACGGCTTGCGCATTATTTTTGAGAGGAATCAATAGTGGAGTTATCAGGCGATCTTGCGGGCAGCGCTGCCGAGGAATTTCGGGCGCGCCTCGCGAAGATCGAAATGATGCGTGAATCGGGCACCGATCCGTACCCGGTTCGGTTCGACCGCACGGCCACGTGTGCGCAGCTCCACACGGATTTTGCCGATTTGCAAGAAGGCACCGAAACTGAAACGACCGTTCGCGTCGCGGGGCGGATGCTGCTGCAGCGCAATCAGGGTAAATTGATTTTCGCGACGATCCGCGACGGTGGCGGCTCGATCCAACTGTTTGTTTCGAAAGCGATCATCGGCGACGACAGTTTTACCGCGTTCGCGGATTGGGATCTCGGCGATTGGATTGGTGTTGAGGGCATCGTCATGCGCACGCGCAAAGGCGAACTGTCGGTGAAGGTTTCGAGCGCCCAATTACTGTCGAAGTCATTGCGGCCAATGCCCGACAAGTGGCACGGTCTTGGAGATATTGACACTCGGTACCGTCAGCGTTACGTCGATCTCATTGCGAACGATGATGCGCGGCGGGTATTCGAAATCCGGTTTGCCGCGATCCGCGCGATTCGCGAGCACCTCGTTGGTCTTGGTTATCGCGAAGTCGAGACGCCGGTATTGCACCCCGTTGCTGGCGGTGCGACCGCGCGGCCGTTCGAAACGCACCACAACGCGCTCGACATGGATCTTTACTTACGGATCGCGCCGGAGCTGTATTTAAAACGGCTCATTGTGGCGGGGCTCGAAAAAGTCTTTGAAATCGCTCGGGTATTTCGCAACGAAGGTCTTTCCACTCGGCACAACACCGAGTTCACAATGCTGGAGCTCTACGAAGCGTTCATCGATTATCACGACATCGCAAGGCTGACCGAGGATCTGATTGCCGCTGCGGCAAACGCGGCGATCGGCACGACCAAAGTGGAATGGGACGGCAAACCAGTGGAGTTGGCCGCGCCGTACCGCCGGGCGACGATGGCCGAACTCGTGCTGGAACATGCGGGCGTTTCGATGCATCCGGCGATGCCAATCGAAGAAGCCCGAGCGATGTGCGATCGCTTTGATATTCCCTGGCAGAAATCGTGGGGCGCAGGAAAACTGATGCTCGAGGTCTACGAAAAGACCACCGAACACGCGCTCTGGGACCCAACGTTCGTCATGGACTATCCGCGAGAAGTTTCGCCATTGGCCCGCGTACATCGTGACGATCCGCACTTGACGGAACGGTTCGAGCTCATCATCGGCGGGCGCGAAGTTGCTAACGCGTTCAGCGAACTTAACGATCCGATCGATCAGCGCCGACGCTTCGAAGCACAAATGAAAATGAAACAGGATGGCGATGCCGAGGCACAAGGCATGGACGAGGATTACGTGCGCGCACTCGAATACGGCCTCCCTCCGTGCGGCGGTCTTGGCATTGGGATCGATCGCATCGTCATGCTGATTGCCGGTGTCACCTCAATTCGCGAAGTGCTGCTCTTCCCCCACCTCCGCCCTGAAGGCGGATCATGATTTCTCGCCACGCTGGTCCTTCTGCGCGTGTGTTCACCGCCCAGCGCGCCGTTGGTACGACGTTGGCCGCGCCCGTGGGAGCTAGCGCAGTACCAGCCAGGGCCTTTGGTACGACGTTGGCCGCGCCGGTGAGAGCTAGCGCAGTACCAGCCAGGGCCGTTGGTACGACGTTGGCCGCGCCCGTGGGAGCTAGCGCAGTACCAACACTGTTTATTTGGGCGGAGACAACGTGAGGGTTTTGGTTACTGGTATGGGTGGGGAGTTGGGCACCAAAGTCGCGCAGTTGTTGGAGGCGCGGCCGGAAGTTGTCGACATTGTTGGTTGCGATTTTGTGCCGCCCCGACGACGGTTGCGTCGTGCCGAGTTTCGCCGTATCGATCCCCGCAATCGCGAGAAGCTGCGCGATTTCGTGCTCGATTTCGCACCGACCCATGTAGCACATTTCGGCGTGTACGAACCCGCGTCGCGGTTGAGCCCCGCGCAAGCCGCAAAACGAACCGAGCTCGCGTCGATGGTTGCGCTTTCGGCGGCGGCTCGCGCTGGCGCGCTTGAGTATGTCGTTGTTCGCAGCGGTTTGGAAATCTACGGCCCTCGTCGCAATCGAGCCTCAGTGCCAGACGAATCGGTTCCGCTCGCTCCAGGAACTCCTTACGGGATGTCGCTATTAAAGGTTGAAGGTGCTGCGGCAGGGGTTGGGCGTCGTCACGATATTGCGATTGGTGCGCTTCGGTATGCGCCAGTCGTGGGTTCGCATGTGCCGAGCCCATTGGGTCGACTGCTGCGACTGCCAGCCGTTCCAGTTTCGGCGTTCGGCGATCCACCATTTTCGTTGGTGCACCCCGACGATGCCTGTGCCGCGATGGTCGCCGCGCTCTTGCGCAAAGCCGATGGCCCGGTGAACGTAGTGGGCGCCGGCGCGGCGAGCCCGTGGCAGGCCGCGCGCTTAGGCGGCCGGCTTCCGTTGCCGCTGATCCCTCCTTTGTGGGGCGCCGCGAGCCAAGTGGTTGAGTTCATGGGTGCTGCAATCGCGCCTCATATTGTTGAGTTATTGCGGTACGGCCGCACTGCCTCGTGCGCTCGGTGCGCTGAAGTGTTGGGTGTGAGCCCGGTACTATCGACCCAAGAAGTGTTACGAGAACTGTACGAATGGGCCGAGGTCGTGCCGATCGCATCGGTGCGCGAGGCAGTCGCGTGAACACTTCCTACGTCTACGACACGCCGTTTCATTTGCACCCTGATCGGGTTGGAGTGGCCGATCCTCCGCTGCGGGCACTCGCGCGTCGCGTGCAAGGGCATACGCCGATCGATCCGTTTGGCCTCGATCCGCAACTCGCCGATATCGCGGGTTCATTGTTGCGCCGAACGGTGCGCGTTCAAGCGGTCGGGATGCAACACATTCCGGAATCCGGCCCCGCGGTATTGGTGATGAATCGCGGGTTCGGAATTTTCGAACCGACTGCGCTCGCGGTTGCGTTGATGAACGAAACCGGGCGCCGGGTCCGGGTCGTTGGCGCGCCGACGTTGTTCGGGCTCGGCACCACGTTGCGCAGGTTCGGTTCTATTGCCGCGTCGCCCGCGGATGTGGTGGCCGCGCTTTCGGCGGGGCATCTTGTGGTCGTGCCGTTGAGTCCCAACTGGTGGACGGCAGGAGCCGGTACGCCTCCGCTAGAACTCATGCAATCCGTAATGACCAGCGCGGTCCTGCCCGTGTGGGTGCGACCGAATGGTCCGTTGGGGTTGGCGACAAGCTGGCGGGTAACGATAGGGCCCGAGGTGGTCAACGACACGAGCATTGCGCCCGGCGATCCGCTTGGTGCCGCAGAACTCTCCGAAGCGGTGCGTACCGCAGTCGACAACCTTCGCTAAGCGACCCGCCGCGCCCCGGTAGGCTGCCCAAATGGCGTTTGCAGTTGCGGCGGATGGCACGCGAATTCATTATGAGCTGAGCGGCAAAGCCGATGGCACCCCCGTCGTGATGATTCAAGGGCTCGGTGTGGATTCACGCGGTTGGGCCCTGCAACGCGCGCGCTTCGGCCGCACGCACCGAGTACTCACCTTCGACAACCGCGGTGTCGGCCAGACCGATCGACCAATCGGTGAATACGACCTTGAGGTCATGGCCGCCGACGCGATTACCTGCATGGACACCGTTGGTTTCGCTCGGGCCCACATCATGGGCGCGTCGATGGGCGGAGTGATTTCGCAAGTCATTGCAGTCCGGTATCCCGAAAGGGTGCGGGGATTAGTGCTTGCGTGTACTGCGTGTCGGCACCATCAGTGGCGGCGCGAATTGTTGAACGAGTGGGCCCAAGACGTTGAAGCACACGGCATGAGTGCGTTCGTGAGTTCCGAAGCGATGCACTGGCTCATCGGGCCGCGCATCCAACGTCGTTTCGGTGTCTTTATCAACATTCTCGGGCGGCTCGTGTTGCAGACGAAGCCAGATTCGTTCGTAAAACAAGTGCGCGCGATCTTGTCGATGAGCGACGCCATGCGCGATGAGCTTGTGCATATCACCGCCCCGACGCTCGTGATTACCGGGACGCAGGATTCACTCACGCCGGTCGGCGATGCCGAAGAACTCCACGAACTCATCGCGGGTTCAAAGCTCACCCTCATTTCGGGTGCCGCCCACGGCGTGATGGCCGAATCGCCGAACGCATTCAATCGTGCCGTCCTCGAATTCCTTGGCGGAGTAGACGCGTGTCTCTTGGCCTGCTCCGCCCGGCCCGGCGAGTGATCTGCGGCCCGTCGTCGGTTCCTAGGGCTTGCGTGCGCTGGTGGTTACAGTCGCTCCGGCCGGCACCGACGTCCCGGTGCTGTGCGGATTGTCGGTTCCTGGCCCTCTCTCGACGATTGGATAACCCGCAGGTGGGCGGAGAAAATTGGGTTTGCCATAGTCGCTGAAGACGATGGAGCTCCTGAAATTACGAGGACCTTGCGCATCGATTTCCAAGACTTGGCCAGATCGATTGAGCCAGTACTCCATGCTTTCGACGACAATGGGAGTTGAACCAGTCGCGTTCAGTGTCGCGGAGGCGGGTACTGGGAACCTAAGGCGGAAATGCGAAGCCTCGGAACCGTTGTGATCGCGGTTGTCGAGATGCTCGGCCCGGGTTTCATCTCGGCGTAGCTCGCTGACCGCGATCGCGGGACTTTGCGCTTCGTACCCAACCGCGAGGCGGAATCGCTTCTCTATGTTTGGCAACGGGATTCGGACCCACTGCATTTGCGAGCTTCGCGCCGTCACGCTGGCGATTTTGGGGTCACCGTTACGAATTGGTCCACCAACAACTACTGTTTCTGTGTTCACTAACGAATACAACGCACCGTTCCATACGACGGTTTCGGTCACCGTCGCAGCGTAGATCGCGTCAGGTCGCTTCGCGAAGCGGATGATGTGGTGCGAGAAGTCGAGTGTGCCCTGAAGGCGGTTGGTCGCCTTGCCGCCATACGTCGTAATCGCAAGGAACCGCACGGTCCCGCGACCGGATGGGTTTCCCGCGGCTGGTGCGGTCTCGTTTTGGTTGCGGTTAGCTACTACACCGACGATGAGCGCGACGCAGGCGGCGCTGGCTATTGCGGCCGTCCAGAATTGTCGGCGCTTGGTGCGCGAAATCCCAATGTTTCTAGCGGTCATTTCGATCATCGGCACTTGGTGCGTGTCGATCAATTGCGTCGCGTTGGCTGTCGCTCCGTTCAGCGTACCGACGCCTGAAGGTTCGAGGACGTTCGCGGTAGATGTGGTCCGCAACTGCTGTTCCAGAGCCGCGGTAAATTCCGGCGTTGTTTGCAATGGTGGTGTGTGTTGCAACGCATCGCGGAGGTCGTCGTCGTTCATGATGGTGCTCCTTGGGTGAGGATCGTGCGCAGCGCGGTGTGTGCGCGACGCAGGTGCGAATCGACTGCGCTCACGCTGAGCTCCAACGCGGCGGCAACGTCGACGATCGTGAGGTCTTCCACATAGCGCAACGCGACGACGGCGCGTTGCATCGGTGTCAGCTGTTGGGTCGCTCGAACGAGTGCGTCGCGATCGGCGAACGCGAGTGAGGTGTCGTTGTGATCATCGACGTTCGAGGCGTCGATGATTGCGAGCTTGCGTTGCTCGCGTTCGAGCCGTCGTAAACGATCGATCATCTTGTGCCGAGCGACACCCCGCAGCCACGGTTGGGTGATCGCATCAGCATTGCCGTCGCGCCACGCGGTGATCGCCGCAAGGTAGGTATCGGAGGTGAGATCTTCGGCGAGTAGCCGGTCACCGCCGACACAGCGGGCAACGAACCCAAATAGTTCGGGCAGCGTGGCGCGATAACCGTCGATAAACGACTGTTCTGTCGGGGTATCGCTCAGTTCCGACAACATCGGCACAGGTTCCACACTCCATTATCGAGCAGCGCGCCAACAATCCGTCGCGGCGGAGCAAAAATGTCCGGGCGCCCGCGGCCCGTGTCCCCGACCGTTGTACGGATTTACACGTTTATCGTGCTTATCCGTACAAGAGTCGGTGTTGTGCGCGGGCCTGTTCGCGATATGCCACTAGAACGCTCGGGTGATGAGGCCGTCTACTAGTGCGCCGAGACGGTCACAGACGTTCGCGTCGAGTTCGTCTCGCGCTCCGTCGAGCGCAGCCTTCGCCAAGACGGCGTGTTCGCGCCCGGTCGCGGTTGCAGCGCGCACGTGATCGCCACCCATCGCAAGCTCTCGTGCTCGCTCGACATCGGGCCAGTCGAGTTTGCGCCCCAGTATTTCGCGCAGCTCGGTCGACGTGCCGGCCGCAAGAATGACCGGCAAGGTGTACACACCTTCGTGGAGATCGTTCCCCGACGGCTTACCCAACGTCGCGGCGCTCGCGGTGAGATCTAAAACGTCGTCGACGATCTGAAAACACATGCCGAGATGGTGGCCAAACGTGGTTAATGCTTCCAATGTGGGCGCGCTTACCCCGCTCACAATCCCGCCAACGCGCGAAGAAGTTGCCAGCAGCGATGCCGTCTTGCCTTCGATTGAGGAGAGATAGGACTCGACCGTGCGATCGGCATTGAAGAGGTACTGAAGTTCAAGGACTTGACCGCGGCAGAGCTCACCAATAGTGGAGCCAATGAGCCCGGCCACCTCGGCGCCTAAGGATGCGGCCAAAACCGATGCTTTCGCCAACAGAAAGTCGCCAGAAAGTATCGCGACGATGTTCGACCAGCGGGCGTTCACGCTGGGAACGCCGCGGCGAGTGTCGGCTTCGTCGATCACGTCGTCGTGATACAACGAACCAACTTGCACGAGCTCGACACACGCGGCACCGGTAATCGCGTCTGCGTGGGCAGTTTCAACCCCTTTGGCCGCATACGCCGCGGTGAGCGTCATCACTGGACGCAGGCGTTTGCCGCCCGCCTTGATGAGATGCTCAGCGACCTCGCCGAGGAACCGATCTTCGACCACAACGGCTTCGAGCAACCGAGCCTCGACCCGTTCAAGATCATTGGTCAGAGGCGCCAGTGCTAGGTCATCGAGGATGCTCATCGCCAAATACTTCGCAATAAGCCGAGCGCCCGGTCAATCGCCCGGCCAATCGGCTGGTCAGCTTCGACCCGTGCCAGAGAAGTGGCTGATGGGTCGGTGCGCGTGTGGCGTCGTGTCGTTCCCCGCATTCGGCGACTCTATAGCCCCTCCACCGAGCGTCAAGACTGCCGGCGCGTGCAGGGAATTATCCCGGCCAAGACGCGCTTATACCGAGACCGCCGCACCCCTGCCCACAGGCTTTGCGAGCGATCGCCAAAGGCTGAGCGAGACCGGCCGATAAGATTCACAGACTCCGCCGTACGGTGTTCGTTCTGGGCTCAGGCTCGGTACAACAGATGTGAGACGGAACCATCCACAGAAGGGTTGTCAACGTGTTCGAACGATTTACCGATCGGGCCCGCCGGGTAGTTGTGTTGGCGCAAGAAGAAGCGCGCCTGCTCAATCACAACTACATCGGTACGGAGCACATCTTGCTCGGGCTCATCCATGAGGGCGAGGGCGTCGCAGCCAAAGCTCTCGAATCGCTCGGGATCAGCCTTGAGGCTGTACGCGCCCAGGTTGAAGAGATCATTGGTCATGGTGGCAGTGCGCCCTCTGGCCACATTCCATTTACGCCTCGTGCCAAAAAGGTGCTGGAACTGTCGCTGCGTGAAGCGCTGCAACTCGGCCACAACTACATCGGCACTGAGCACATATTGCTCGGTCTAATTCGCGAAGGCGAAGGCGTTGCCGCTCAGGTGCTCGTGAAATTGGGAGCGGATCTGAGCCGAGTGCGTCAGCAAGTCATTCAGTTGCTCAGCGGTTATGCCGGCGGCAAAGAGCCGGCCGGTGCAGGTGCCGCAGCCTCTGGTGGCGGCGCGCAAACCAGCCCGGAAGGTCAAGGCGGATCGCTCGTTCTCGATCAGTTCGGCCGTAACCTCACGCAACTAGCGCGCGATAAGAAGCTCGATCCGGTCATTGGTCGTTCGAAAGAAATCGAACGCGTCATGCAGGTGCTGAGCCGTCGCACCAAAAACAACCCCGTGTTGATTGGTGAACCCGGCGTTGGCAAGACGGCAATTGTCGAAGGACTTGCGCAAAGCATTGTTGAAAACGATGTTCCCGAAACGTTGCATAACAAGCAGCTGTACACGCTCGATCTTGGCGCACTCGTCGCTGGGAGTCGGTACCGCGGTGATTTCGAAGAGCGTTTGAAGAAAGTGCTCAAAGAGATCCGCACGCGCGGCGACATCATCTTGTTCATCGATGAGCTCCACACGCTTGTTGGTGCGGGTGCTGCCGAAGGTGCGATCGATGCAGCGAGCATCTTGAAACCGATGCTTGCTCGTGGCGAATTGCAAACCATCGGAGCCACCACGCTCGATGAATACCGCAAGCACCTCGAAAAAGATGCTGCATTAGAACGACGTTTTCAACCGATCAAGGTTGAAGAACCAACGGTTGCGCACACGATTGAGATCCTCAAAGGGCTTCGCGATCGTTACGAAGCCCATCACCGGGTCACGATTACCGATCAGGCAATTGTTGCAGCCGCGAACCTTGCGGACCGATACATCAGCGACCGTCACCTGCCGGATAAAGCCATCGATTTGATCGATGAGGCCGGTTCGCGTCTGCGGATTCGTCGTATGCAAGCACCGCCGGATTACCGCGAACTCGAAGACAAGATTGCACAGCTCAAAAAAGATAAAGAAGCTGCGATCGAAGCCCAACAGTTCGAACGTGCCGCAGCGTTGCGTGATCAAGAAAAAGAACAACTTGAAGCCCGCGACGAAATGGAAAAGGCGCAGCGCGCGCAGGGTGTCGATCTCTTCAATGAAGTGAGTGAAGAAAGCATCGCTGAAGTACTGGCGTTGTGGACGGGAATTCCGGTCTACAAACTCACCGAAGAAGAAACCGCCAAGTTGTTGCGTATGGAAGAAGAACTCCACAAACGCATCGTTGGTCAAGAAGATGCGATTACTGCGGTAAGCCAAGCGATTCGCCGTACGCGCGCGGGCTTGAAGGATCCGAAACGCCCTTCGGGTTCATTTATTTTCCTCGGTCCATCGGGTGTGGGAAAAACCGAAACTGCCCGTACGCTCACTGAGTTTTTGTTCGGCGATGAATCCGCGATGATCACCCTCGACATGTCTGAGTACATGGAGAAGCACACGGTGAGCCGGCTTGTGGGTTCGCCTCCTGGATACGTCGGTTACGACGAAGGCGGCCAACTCACCGAACAAGTTCGGCGCAAGCCGTTTTCGGTGGTGCTCTTCGACGAAATCGAAAAAGCCCACCCCGATGTCTTCAACACGTTGCTCCAAATTTTGGAAGAAGGCCGTCTTACCGATACCCAAGGTCGCACGGTCGATTTCAAAAATACCGTGATCATCATGACCTCGAACCTCGGGACGGCCGATTTGCGCAAGGCCTCGCTCGGTTTCGTGAAAGCGAACGAAGCCGCCACGCACGAACGCATGAAGATCAAGGTCAATGAAGAGCTCAAACGGAGTTTCCGCCCGGAGTTTTTGAACCGCATCGACGACATCATCGTCTTCCACGAACTCACCACCGAAGACATCACCAAGATGGTCGATCTCATGATTGTGCGTTTGAAGGGCCAGCTCACAAGCAAAGGCCTTGGTCTCGAACTCACCCACGAAGCGAAGATCTTGTTGGCGAACCGTGGTTACGATCCGCAGCTCGGAGCGCGTCCGTTGCGGCGCGCGATCCAACGCATGATCGAAGATCCATTGTCGGAAAAGATTTTGTGGAAAGAATTCAACGCTGGCGATTCGATCTTGGTTGATGCTGAAGATGGCGAGATCGTGTTCCGTACGCTCGAAGGTATGGTCGCGAACCCGATTGAAGCGGTTGAGCCCGAAGCTGCTGGGAGCGCGAACCCGGAGGCGTAATCCTTCGGTCGCATTTGGCGCGGCGTATTAAGAGAAGTTCATCATCTGGCGGGCCTCAGCGGGGCCCGCCAAATTTGTTCAGTGGGACCGTTCGTACAACGCCATCGCGATGCCGATCCCGAGCAGTACGAACCCCCAGGCCATGATCCACAGCGCATTGGTGCGTTCTTGGCTCCGGGTATGTTCAGTCCGTACCACCGGAAACAGCATTCCAAAAATGGCGCCGCGGAAGCCGGCCCAGCTGGAAAGTACCCACCAGTCGGCGTCCTCCCAATCCGAGTCGAAATAGACGCGACGCGCGGTCGTGCAGCAAAACCCCCCAAATACCGCGATTACTGCCCAGACGACGGCCATGCGCATCCATCCTACTCGTGGCGCCGGCGGCTTCTTCCAGGGTCGTACCGTGGTGATGTCCGAACCCCGCGCTACAGTTTGGCCATGACTCGAACGCGCGTTCGTTTTGGCTGTGAGCAATGCGGGGCCGAGGCCTCGAAATGGGTTGGGCGCTGCGCGGAGTGTGGCGAGTGGGGCAGCGTGGTGCAAGTGAACGGCGATCTACTGGACGCCGCGACTGCGTCGGTGCTGTTGCCAGATGCAGTGGCGCGTCCCGTGCCGTTGGCCAATGTCGATGTGATGCAAGCCGCCAGCGCCTCGACCGGTATCGCCGAATTCGATCGCGTTCTCGGTGGCGGTTTCGTTCCCGGCTCGGTGACGTTGTTGGGCGGCGAGCCTGGGGTCGGAAAGTCCACGCTGTTGTTGCAAACGCTCCTCGCGATGACCGCGCGCGGTGATACGGCATTGCTGGTAGCGGCGGAAGAATCCCCCCAACAAGTGCGCTTGCGTGCCGAGCGGCTCGGGCCACTGAACGATCGGCTCCTCATCGTTTCCGAAACTTCCGTTCCGTACATTCTCGCCCATGCAGCCGAGATTCGCCCGGATCTGTTGGTGGTCGATTCGATCCAAACGGTGCACGATCCCGATGCTCCTGGCGTGCCGGGTTCGGTCACCCAAGTTCGCGACAGTGCGCAGGCGCTCACGCGGTTCGCCAAAGAGCATGGCGTTGCCGTTGTGCTGGTGGGCCACGTGACGAAGGAAGGTTCGATCGCGGGGCCGCGGGTACTTGAGCATCTGGTCGACACGGTGTTGCAGTTCGAAGGCGAACGGCATTTCGCGTTGCGGATGTTGCGCGCGCTGAAACACCGATTCGGGCGTACCGATGAGCTCGGGCTGTTCGAAATGTGCACCGACGGTTTGCAAGAAGTGAAAGACGCCAGCGCAATGTTGCTCACGGATCGCCAAGCCGGTGCCAGTGGTTCGGCCGTCGTGCCGGTCATTGAAGGTTCACGGCCGTTGCTGATTGAAGTGCAAGCGCTAGTGGCATCAACCAATGCACCGATGCCGCGCCGACAAGCTCAATCTTTCGACGGCGGGCGCCTGGCCATGTTGGCTGCGGTATTGCAGCGCCGCTGCGGGCTCTCGCTTGCGCAAATGGACGTGTACACCAGTGTTGTGGGAGGTGTGAAAGTGTCCGAGACGGGCGCGGATTTAGCCGTCGTGCTCGCAGTGGCATCCTCCGCGCTCGAGCGCGCGATGCCACCCGGCACGGTCGTACTGGGCGAGGTCGGGCTCGGAGGCGAACTCCGTTCGGTTCCGCAAGCCGCGCGCAGATTGCAAGAAGCGGCGCGGATCGGTTTTGTCCAAGCAATTGTCCCCGAATCCACGCCGGCGGTACCGGGTATCGAATTGATTCGAGTCCGCGATGTCAGCGAAGCAATCCGCGTCGCGTTGCAACAACCCGCGAAATCCGCAGAGACGCCCTTCTAACCCGAGACGCCGTTCTCGCTGGAGCCTGTCAATCGCTCTTCGAGCGTTGCCAAGGTATCGATGGCTTTCAGCAACGCCTGTTCCACCAGCTCGGTCAATGCTGGGTGGATGTAGATCTGGCCGCTTGCGAGTTCGTCGATCGTCGCGCCGAGGTGCATTCCTTGCACTAGGAGCTGTACGAGGTTCGCGGCCTGCGGGCCGACGATATGCGCGCCGAGCAACAGCCGGGTGGAGCGGTCCACAATCAGCTTCGCGAAACTGGTCGTGTCTTCGAGGGCCCAGCCGTACGCGGTATTCGAATATTCATGCGTGATGGCCACGTAGTCGGCGCCCTTTGCTTGGGCCTGCGTTTCGGTCATCCCAACCGCACCGACCTGCGGAGTGCTGAAGACTGCGTGCGGAGCAGGGCGGCGATCGCGTGATTGCAGAGCATTCCCGTTCGGGCGCAGATTGTGCGCAACAATCCGCGCTTCGATGTTCGCCGTATGTTTCAATTGGTGAAAGCCGACGATGTCGCCGAATGCCCAAATACTATCGATATTTGTTGAATAATTATCGTCGACGGCGATATAGCCGTGATCGTTCACCGCCACCCCCGCCGCCGCAACGTTCAACATGTCGCTGTTCGGGGTGCGGCCGGTCGCAACGAGCAGACAATCGCCCTCGACGGTTTGCATCCCGCCGCGCCCGGGGACTTCAACCGCGATCCCGCCGGTATCGGTGGCAAAAACTCGAGTGGGCTCCGCGCCTAAAATGAGGTCGGCCCAGGTGCTCGCGGCCACCGTGAACGCTGCCGCGATCTCGGCGTCTTCTGCCGGGAGCAGCACATCTCTGCGGCCAATGATCGTGACCTTGGAGCCGTACGCCGCGAACACATGGCCGAGCTCGGTCGCGATGAAACCGCCGCCGAGCACGATCAAATGTTTGGGAACCTCGTCGATGCGCATGATCGTGTCGGAGGTTTCGTACGCAACGGTATCGAGCCCCGCAATATCGGGGATTGCGACGCGCGCGCCCGCGGAAATCACAAACCGATCAGCGGTGATCTTTGCGCCGTCAACCTCGATCTGCTTCGGCCCGGTGAAACGAGCCGTACCTTCGTAGACGTCGAAACCGTGTTTTCGACGGTAATGGAGACCGCGATCGTGAATCGGGTCGATACGGCTCCAGAGCCGTTGCTTGACTGCTTGCCAATCGACTGCGTTCAGTGTTGCGTCGATGTTGTAGTTGCTGGCGTGGCGCACCGTGTCGGCGACGTCGGCGGTGTATACAAGAATTTTTGACGGGATGCAGCCTCGATTAAGGCAGGTCCCGCCCATTTTAGATGCTTCGATGATCGCAACGCGCCAATCCGAGATGTCGACGGCGCCGGGGATCGTGTTGCCGCTCCCGGCCCCGATGATGACGAGGTCGTAGTGGCTGCTTTCAGTGCTGTCGTTGTTCACGGTTCGTAGTCTCGCGGATTGCTTTCGCATTACGGCACTTAGAGGGCGCGGGAAACACGAGCGCAGCGGCGAGAGCGGGAAACAGGATGCTTGCATCGGATTACCTCTCACCCATCTGCGCCGCGTTCTTAGGTAGCGCGTTTGTGGTGCCGCTGCCGCGTACGCTGGCGGTATGGCAGCATTACGTGAGGGTTCCGAGACAGTTATCGTCGAACATCGCGTGTTGGGTCGCGACGATTGCGAAATTCCGCTCGTGCATTGTCGGCCCGAAGGAATGCCGAAGGCCGGGATTGTCATACATCCAGATATCTACGGAAACCGGGATCTGTTCGACGATATGGCGAGCCGCCTCGCCTCGCATGGCTTCGCGGTCGCCTGTGTGGAGCCGTTTGCACGAATCGATTCCGCGGCGCGCGTCGCCGCGGGCGACGACATTGCCACACGCAGGGGTTGGGTCAAAGATCTCGACGACCGTGATCAGCTCGGCGATCTTGAGGCCGCCGCGAACCTGCTCGTGGTTGAAGACGATGTTGCCCGCGTTGGTGTCCTCGGCTTTTGCATGGGCGGCATGTACGCGTTGAAAGCTGCGGCCATGGAACGCTTCGATGCTGCGGTGGCGTTTTACGGGATGATCCGAGTGCCGGAAGCGTGGAACGGCCCTGGCCAATCCGAGCCGTTGACGGCCGCGGCTTCTGGATGTGCCACGCTCGCGATCTTCGGATCCGCCGATCCGTGGACTCCGCCGTCCGATATCGGCGCGCTGCGCGACACGTGGTCCGCGAACGGCCGAACCAACTGCGAGATCGTGGTGATCGAAGGCGCCGAACACGGCTTTGTGCACGCGCCCGATCGGCCCGCCCATCGTCCCGTGGATGCCGCCGTCCTGTGGAATCGGGCGTTGGCCTGGTTGGCGTAAAACCGGGCGCACCGAACCGACGTGCGTGCCGCGCTGGTGTACCCGCTTGTCCACCGCGGTTATACGAGCTCGAGGCCTACGACTGCGCTGAGCTCTCGTAAAGCATCGATAGGGTCAACGACTTTGATTGTCGTCATGCCCATGGCTTTGGCCGGTTTGAGGTTGATACCTAGATCATCGAGAAACGCGCACTGTGGCGGTGCAACTCCGAGCTGGCCGCACACCATCTCGTAAATCCGCGGATCGGGTTTACGCAACCCGACCCTCGCGGACTCGACGATGGTGTCGAAAATGTCGAGCGAACTCAGGCCGAGCGGTGTGCTCTGGTTGCGATCATCGGCCCAGTTGTTCGTGAGCGCGCCGACCTTGAAACCGTTCGCGCGTAACGAGGCGATCGCGTTCAGCATCTCGGGACGGGCGCCCGACGATTCGCCGATCGTCGCCATGATTTTCGCGGCATCGATGGTGAAACCCGCGGCGCGACCTTCGGCTTCGAGTGCGGCGTAGAAATCGACGTGGGTGAGTTCGCCACGTTCAAGCGCTGCCCACGCGCCGGATTCGCTGCTCGTGCGGATAATCGAACGGGTGGTGCCGACCGCGAGTGCATTGCGCGCGTCGTAGGTATCGAATGCTTCAAAGGGTGATGGAAATACCACGCCACCAAGATCAAAGATGACGCCTGTGATGTTGCCTGCGTTGGGTGTGGGTGGCACGGCCGTCACTGCGGGTCCAGAAGCGTATCGCCGTCGCGGAGGTCCGCGCCGCGTTTGTCCACGAATGCCTGGCGGAGTTCATCGCTGTCACCGTAGAGGTTGATTTCAAACGTAAAACCCTGCTCCATTCGGTAGGAGCGTTTCACATCGACAGGATCAATCATGTTGATCGATTCCTTGGCCCGGCGCATCACAAGCGGGCTCTTCGCCGCGATGATCTCGGCCACTTCGAGCGCGGCGCTCAACAACTCTTCAGGTGGCACGACGCGTTCGATCGCGCCGTAGTGCTGAAGTTCCGCGGCAGTTGCCATTGCGCC
Organism: Actinomycetes bacterium; assembly: GCA_025360585.1. Taxonomy (GTDB): domain Bacteria; phylum Actinomycetota; class Acidimicrobiia; order IMCC26256; family PALSA-610; genus F1-120-MAGs023. Next base: position 34,950 of record JANYBW010000047.1, read on the forward strand.
GGTAAAAAACATTGCTCGCATTTTGTGGGGCGGCACCAAACGTGAAAGGTGCGTTGCCGTACCGAGCGCGCCCCGATCGATTTCGGGTACGCCAAAGGTTGCGTCGTGCGAAGCGACAATGATGTCGGCGTTGCCGGCGATACCAATTCCGCCACCGAGACAAAATCCGTTCACTGCCGCGATCACAGGAACTTCGCAGTCGTAGACGGCGGCGAACACATCGAAACAACCGCGGTTCACGCCAATCATGGTCTTGTGGGTTGGGTCCGCGGCGAGCTCTTTGATATCAACCCCGGCCTGAAAACCTTTCCCTTCGGCCCGGATGATTAACACGTGCACCGAAGTATCGCGGCCAGCCTCCTTGATGGCGTCCGCAAGCTGATACCAACCCGCAACGGGCAGCGCATTGACAGGAGGATTATCGATCGTCACAATCGCGATCGAACCTCGGCGTTCACTTCGAATCATGGAACCGAATCTATCGAGACGGCCGCCAAGATCCTGTGTGGCGTTTCGAGGCGGCGACTGGGGCTGAGAGCTACGCTTTCGCCGATCGGGGAGCAATGGTTCCGGTGAAGGTGTCTTCGATGGGAGGGATGGTGATGGGCGTACTCGCCAATTGGTGGCTGTTTCGCTGCGCATTGCTCGTTGCGGTCGTCAGCGCGTTGTTCTTGTATTGCGATCGTTGGTTCAAGCGCAACTATGTCATCGTCCGACGGTTGCATTTGGATGCTCGGAGTCAACGAGCACATCCCGACCTGACGCATGTTCAGGGCGTCGTGATCTCGGGTCGAGATTCCAATCTGTGTGGCACGGTTGAAGACACGCTTCGCCTTTTTCTCAATGAGCGCTACGGCTTCGATGCCGGGTTCGAAATTGAAGCCAACGTCGACTACTCGGAACTGAGATCAATTGTTCGCCCGGACCTCGGCGAGATCTCTTTCACATCGAGTCACGAGCGCGGGACTTCCCGTAGAGAATGGTTTTTCACCGAAGCAGCTGGGCTCGCCGCGATCGAGCCGTGGCTGCAGGGCCTGCCGTTCGCGTGAAGCGGCGCGCTCGTTAGGTGGATGCGCGCCAAAATCGTTGACCCATGCCGCAGCGGGTCGATCGAATGCA
>JANYBW010000061.1 GCA_025360585.1 Actinomycetes bacterium
GGGATGGGGCTCGATTTGTGCACGCTCGACATGGCGGCGTTTTGCCACCAAGGCGTCTACGCGGCGTCGCGAGGCCGCACCTACGCCAAAGACAAACTCATCGTTCGCGAACCCACGTTCGACATCTTCAAGCTGCTCTTCGACGACAGCAAACTCGACCATGCTGGCGAAGGCGCCTCCGTTGCTACGTACCTCGCTGCGTCGCGGCGTTACCGTCCTCCGCAAGTGCTCGTTGAAATGGCGACGGCAAACAATCCAGGCGTTGTGCGCGAACGTCACGGCATCTTCGTCGATGGCGCCGCCAAGATCACCGCGAACCCGCAGGCACCATTTGGCTACGACTTCAACGACCCCAACAACCTGTCGTTTTGGTGGTCGCAAGGAATGCTCGGAACTTGGCAGATGACCGACACCAATCTCAAGGCCGCTCGAGACTTCCGTCTGTACGAAACTGCGGCGCTCACGGACGTCGCAACCCTGGTCAAGCTCAATGGCAGTGACCCCGATCGCCTCCGAACGTTTACACAAAAGAACCATGCGATTTTGGATTTCGGACACCTGCGCGAAGCCAATACGTACGCCTGGCGCAGCGACACCGTCTCGCTCGCGACGGTCGTCGACCATCGTTTCGGCGAGATGCGCGATCAGATCCACGTGTGGCAGGCCACGATCGGCCCTGGAGCGGTCGTGTTCACCACGCATCCGCGTTCCGACCTCCCCAACGCCTCCACTTGGAATGACGACAAGAAGCCCGGATACTGGACGGGCGACGCTTCGATTCCACGTTCGGCGCAACACGAACGAACCGGTATTCACATCTACCAACCGGCATGGGATGCGACAACTGACGCGCTGTTATGGAGCGTGTTTGGCTACCAGGACTACACCCATGCGTACGTGCCCCAAGACCGCTTCGACGAAGTCGTGCGCGACGGGAACTGGACGTTCGTTCGCAAGGGCGACGGCTATATCGCGCTGTGGTCGTGGCGCGTACCGACGTGGCGCGCCTATGACACCGCGACTAACCCAACCGACGGACAAACCAAACCGTTCGACCTCGTCGCCAAGGGTGGTGCTGACAACGTTTGGATCGTCGAAGTAGGCGACGCATCAAGCGCGACATCATTCCCCGCATTCATGACAGCGATACGGAAATCGCCACCTTCGGTCGAACGCGATAAGGCAGGATTCAAGGTGGCGTGGCGCTCACCGACGTCGGGTGCTGTGACCTTTGGTTCCACCACCCCGTTCACCGTCGGCGGCAAACAGCAGACGCTTGGTGAATTCCCGCGCCACGAATCGCGTTGGGGCAAGGTCGAACGCCTCGCTACCAAGTTCTCGCTCCGCGGCGACACTGCAATGTTGGCCCTCGACTTCGACGCTCGGTCGCGCTTGGTTGGACCGACGTAGGCATAGCCAACGCGCTCTCGACAAACACATCACCCGCCTATACGAATACCTCGCGCCCTGCCCACAAGCTCCGTTCCGCGTGCATCCCGCGGACGCCGCCGTTCGTAGACGTTCGCCGAGATCGGTCGACCCTTCCGACCTGGACTTGGTGTCCGCCTACGACCGCCAAAATAAGCCTTTTTCCCAAGCTGAGAACGCGAGTTCGATTCTCGTCGCCCACTGTCACCTCGACTATCGCCATCCAGTGAGATTTCACCAGGCGATCCGGCGCGTATCCTTGGTGAATGGCGAAGGCCTGGACCTCCACGAGCGAAGCAAGGACACCAAAGCGCTGCCCGACCTTCGACGGCTTCGCGACACGAAACAGCAATAGACGCACGCCGCTACCTACGATGTGCGTATGCAGAATTGGCAACAGGGCGAGGTCGCGACGACAGGCGCATCGCTGCACTACTTCCGTTCCGGAGGCGACCTTCCCCCGTTGGTGTTCGTGCATGGGTTCACCGACCACGCGCCGTACTTCACTCGCGTCGCAGAGACGCTCACGCAACAGTGGGATGTCATCGCCTACGACCAGCGAGGACACGGCCGGTCATCGCGCGCGCCGGGACTGTTCGACACGGCGCTGCTCGCCGACGACCTCACGGCGGTTGTCGAAACGCTCGCCCTTGACCGCCCTACGTTGATCGGCCATTCGCTGGGCGGCGCGGTCATCACGCACGCTCTCGCGACATCATCAATACCGAGCCGCGGCGCGGTCTTGGAAGACCCGTTTTGGCTCGAGTTATCAGACGCGGCGGCCGCACAGTACCGAGAGGGCCGTGTGCAACACATCGAAGGCTGGCATGCCTGGGTTGCCGACCTCCAGCGGATGCCGCGCGCCGAGGCGCTCGCGCTCCGTCTCGCCGACGAACCCACGTGGTCGCCGATCGACCTCGAAACAAGCCTTGATGGGCGCCTTACATTCCAGCTTGATCTTTTCGATCGGTTCCCCACTGAAACCTCACCGTGGCGCGAAGCGGTCACCCAATTTCGTGTTCCGGTGCAACTCTTGACGGGAAGCGATCGTGCTCGAGGCGCAGTTGTGAGTCGAAGCGATGCGCAAGAGGCC
>JANYBW010000065.1 GCA_025360585.1 Actinomycetes bacterium
GTTTTTATTAATCTTTTCGATGGTATCGACTTGCAATACGAACTGACGTTCGCTATACTTCGGGTATGGGCGCACGTGGGATCGAATTGCTCGAACACGGAATCGCGGACTTGTGCGCGAACCCGAAATTGGTTCGTGAAGATCTCATCTTGTTGGCGCGGTTGGCGCGTCAAGTCGATGCAGTGTTCGCGACTGTCGTCGGCGAGTTCGATCGTTCCGGCGGTTGGGCGCTCGACGGCCGCAAATCGATGGCGGGGTGGCTCGAATCACAAGCCGCGATGACTCCGAGCGAAGCACAGCGCACAGTACGCCGCGCGAAGTTCGCCGAAGCGTGCCCAGTAACTCGCGCTAGGTGGGCATCGGGTGCGATCGCAACCGAGAAACTCGACCGCATCGCGGCGTTGCGCCACGCGGCAAAAGATGATGCAGCCTTCACACTGTTCGAACCGTCGTTGCTAGGAGTCGCAATGCATGGCACGATCGTTGATCTCGCAACTGCTGCACATCGTTGGCGGGATGCATTAGAAGCTGACCGTCAGACCGACGATACGAAACCGAATCATCAGATTGAACGTGAACATCTTTTCGTGTCCGAAACGTTCGGCGGGATGGGCGTCTTGAGAGGCGAGTTCACTCCCGAGAACCGTGAACAAATCGAAACTGCCTTAGATCGCGAAATGGATCGACTCCATATTGCGGGAGATTCGCGCACGGTCAGTCAGCTGCGAGCGGAAGCACTCGCATCAATCATGCGGCAATACAACTCTCAAGCGATCAACGCTGCAACGAACCAGCCACATATCTCGATCCACATCGATGAACCCACGTGGACCGGAACCGCGGTTGGGCACTGCGAAACAGCACGCGGCATGTCGCTGTCCCGCGACACCGTGGCTCGGGTGGCGTGCAACGCAGAAATTTCGATCATCACCCACGCTGGCGACCGGATCCCGCTCAGCATGCACCGCGCGCAACGGACGTTCACCAAACACCAGCGTCGAGCCCTCGAGCACCGCGATACTTGCTGTCGCTACCCCGGCTGCGCCCGACCGGTCACCGCAACCGAAGCCCACCATGTGGAGTGGTGGGAACTCGGTGGCGAAACCAACTTAGAAAACGCGGCGATGCTCTGCTACTTCCATCATCGACTCGTTCACGAAGGCAAATGGACTATCAAAATCGATGCCGACGCCACCATCAAATGGTTCAAACCCGACGGCAGCTACTACGCCACCAGCTACCCAAGACCACCAACCACCCCACTCCCAATCAAATGAGGTAGAAACAATCGTCGAAAACGACAGCACCTGATATCCCGTGTTTGTGCCTATCTCGGGACCGGCAAGTCGAAAGTCGCTAGACGTTCCTCGACGAGGCGATTAGTTTCGGGCGATGAGGGTGCCCGATCGTTGTTTGGCGGACCTGCGGCAGCGGGGCTATCTGGTGTTCGAAGACTTCCTTGGTGCTGACGAGCTGGCGGCGGCCCAGGAAGCTTTGTGGTTGCATTACCCGCGGCCTGAGGAGTATTTCGCCGACCCGGCCGCTCATGCTTGGCTGGCGAACGACCAGTGGGCCGGCGAAGTCGGTGCACCTTGGCGATCGTGGAACCTGAACCGCCTGGCCTTCCACGCCGACTTGCTCGACCTGGCCGAGCGTTTCTTTGGCTCAGCCGATTTGCGGCTCCGCCAGGCGTCGCTGTGGGCTAAGTACGCCGGGGCTGTCGACTACGACCAGCGCCTCCACCGCGACTTCGTGAACCACAGCCTCGTCGTACCCAAGCGGTCCCAGCCGGGCACGCAGATGCAGAGCTGGATCCTCTTGTCGGACGTAGGCGACGAGGACGGCCCTACCAAGATCGTTCCACTGTCGGTCGGGGAAAGCGTCCCGTACTGGCCGGTCCCCGGGGATCACGACATCACGAACTACCTCGCCGAGGGCTTGTTCGCCGAGGAGGAGGTGTCGATGACCGGTCGCGCTGGAACTCTCTTCACGTTTCGGACCGACATACTTCACCGTGCGTCGCGCATGACGGGCGAACGAGCAAGCCGGTTTGCGCTCCTCGCCGACTACGACGTGTGGGGACCGCGCTGGACCGGCAAAGTCGCTTGGCCAGACCGCGCGACACAGACAGACTGGTTTGAGATCATCGAGCGGGCGTCTCCGCGGGAGCGTTCAGTGTTCGGCTTCCCCGCTCCGGGCGACTCGTACTGGGACGAACAGACCTTGGCCGACACTCAAACGCGATACCCACGGGCCGATCTGACGCCCTACCGCTGACAGGACCGCGCAGCGCGACGATGGCTAGGTACGCGCGTGCCGCCCCAACCAGCGACGAAACGACGCCTGTCGGCACTGGCCGTGGCGACGCAATAACTCCTTTGCCAGGACGCGTGGAAGATATTGCGCATGCAGTTGCGTTTGCATGTTCTGACCAAAGTTCGCCGACACCGAATCGACGACTGCGGTGAACAGGCGCGGCGACGGACAGGAATGGTTGCGCCGACTCCGAGCAGCAATGTTATGGAACCGATCAACGTCAGCAAGTCGGTTTGAGCGCCGGTACGCGGCAGCGTGGAGGCGAACTACGACATTGCCAAGCGAGCGATACCGTGGAACGAGCAGTAATACACGTCGTTATTCCATCCAACCGCCGGGAATACAACCGACTGCACCGCGCTTCCGGAATCGATGCGCAAACGCTCGGCACCGGTCTCGATATCAAGCACCACGATCTGATCGGCCATGCGCGAAGCATCGTGATCGGTTGTCACCAACTCCCCAGTATCAGCGAACAACAGTGGATGGCACGCGTGGTTTTGTTCGCGCCGCCAACGCGAGGCGGTCGAGCCATCGTCGGCAATGTCGAACGCGGCGAGCACGCCGTTGCCGCTGTCGTAACCAATGGCGATCTTGCGCTCGGCATCGATCAGCGGCGGGTTCGCGATGATGCCATTGGAAAGACCACAAATCTCGGTGAGGGTCGCAACGCCGGTCGCAAGGTCGACTCGCACGAGGTGTAGCGGCGCAACGTTGACGCCTTGGCCGCGGAACGTTCCTGCGTACCGCTCGCTGCCAAATCCGTTATCCAAAAACCAAGCGGCGCCCAGTGCAATGACCGGATCCCACCCGTAGGTTTGTCCTTCGACGTTGCAGTACAAACCATCAAAGCTGTCGTCCACATCGAGCGCAGTACCGTCCCAGGTCGCGCGCATCAAGCGCGTGAGACCAACCACATACACCGTCGCATCGTCAGCCGAGATGCGCGCGATCGATGCCTCGGGGAACGTTGCCCGACCGACGATCTCGAGCTGGTCGGGCTCCAAGATCAACAGTTCAGTCGGTTCGTACACGTGCGTCGCCGAATCAGCACCCGGCAACACCCCACCGAAGTCTTTGGTTGCAAGCGTTCCATCGGGCAAAATCACAAAGCTGTTGTAGGGCTTGTGGCGCGGCAGCGCGCGGGACGCGATCACGTTGAGTTCCGCGTCGAGGCAGTGAGCATGATTCCCGAATACCACGTACAACGAGCCGTTCGCATGCGCGGCGATTCCGCCGGGCCATGTCGGGCCACCGGCAAGATCCACCGACCGCGCGAGTATTTCTAGTGTGATCGGATCGATGCGTTCAACCCATGCGATGCCGTCACCTGGTCCGGTATTGCGCAACGCAAACACTTCGCCAGGTTCACGCAACACCACCATCGATGCTGGAACGGCCTCGCGAAATGTGACCGTTGCGTGTTCGTCGAAACGTGGTCCCGCAGCACCGGGTGAGCACTGCAATCGTGATGGACCGCAATCTTCGCCCGGCCACGGGCTCGGCCAATAGCCCAACGACGCGTTGCTCATACAGGGGCTTCACAATCCAGTCGCGGTGAATGCGACACAGGTTGGCTATCCCAAAGGTCGGCAACGAGATCCGAGCGCATCGCCGCCGCGCTCGAATCGTCCCAAAGATTTCGCTGCTGCAACGGATCTTCGCTGAGGTTGTACAACTCGCCCTCAGTACCATCGTGCACGTATCCGGCTTTGTAGGCGCTGCATACCCAGTTGTCTTGCGTGATCGTCCGCACGTACACACCTACACCAAACAGTTCGCTATCCCATTCAGTCAACACCTTGTCGTGGCCGCGCGCATCAGCGTCGCTGTCGTCGGTGGGAAGACGTTTACCTTGCATCCACTCATTCGGCACGAGCCCGGCGATCTCAGAAAATGTTGGGGCGAGATCGACCAAGCCAACCGGCCTCGTCACCACGGCTGGCGTTACACCAAGGCTCGGCGCCGGTCGCCACACCAACGGCAATCGCATCAAGGCATCGATATGAAAGGGACCCTTGAACATCAGACCGAAATCGCCTTGAAATTCACCGTGATCCGTAGTGAAAATCACATCGACATCGTCGCTCCAACCCCGCGCTGCGATCGTTTGCATCACGCGACCGAGTGCTTCGTCGATCAGTTCGCACTCAACCGCGTTACGCGCGTTGATTTCACGGACTTGATCGTCGGTGAGTGTTGCGGGCACCCATTGCTTCGGTGCTTCGTAGTTAGAGACAAGTTCGCCGTCGTACCACATGCGCCAATGACGGGGCTTGCCATCGAGAATGCGTTCGCGCTCCGCACGATCCGTTGGATACCCCGCAGGCAATGGCACATCGTCGGGATTCACGCGCCCTAGTTCCGAGGCCGGCGGATCCCACGGATGGTGAGGATCCGGGAAGCTCATCCAACAGAACCAGTCATCGTCGGCGGCCAATGAATCAAGCCAGTTGACGGTGCGGTCGGCAACCCAGTCGGTGTGATACCACTCTTTCGGAACCGGGTTGTCGTGCACCTGCGGCGCGCCCGACGCGCCCCCACCGGCAGAATTGACGTAGAACGAACCGTCGAGGGCCGGATAAAACATCGCAACCGCTTCGGGATGGTTCTGCTGCAGCCACTGGGCGTAATGCAGACTTCCCGCCGCGCCGTGCGTCGCGAATTCGAGATGTTCGAAGCCGCGATGCGGACCGACGGTGCCGTCGCGCCAAGGGCTCTGCGCGGTTTCGGCGCCCGAACCCGCGATGCGGTTTTCGGCGAACCGCGCGAACGGATCAATGAACGGTTGAAAATGCGCTTTGCCAATGAGTGCCGTGCGATATCCGCTGCGTTGGAGCTCAGCAGCAACTGATGGAGCATCGACTGGCAACGGAACACCGTTCATCCAGACCCCGTGCGTTGTGGGGTACTGCCCCGTCAGCATCGTGGAGCGCGAAGGCATGCACACCACCGACTGCGGTACCGCACGCTCGTAACGAATCCCTTGCGCAGCAAGGCCATCAATCACTGGCGTGCGAGCGACTGCGCCCCCGTTGCAACCAATGGTGTCATAACGCTGTTGATCCGTTGTTACGAACAAGATCTTGCGACCCATAACTTTGTTCTCCTACTTCAGGGGCGTGAGGCGCTCGGCAACTTCGTTGCCAGATTCCATTTGCCGCTTGAGTTCTTTGAGCGCACCACCGGCCGCGCCACCGATGATCAATGCCATTGCGTCTGGATCACAATCGACGGAATACGAGACCAAGCTGCGGTCGTCACCGAGGTCGAACACGTCGATGCTTGAAAGATGGGACTTGAAGAATGGCGAGGTGATGGCGTATTGAAAACGTCGCAAGATGTTGTCGATCGTCACGATTTTCTCTGGCATCGGCAGGCCGCTACCAGTCGTGATCGTGCGCACATCGCCATCCATCACTGCCGATGTCATGCCTACGAACCAACTCGGATGATCTGAGGGATCCGCGATACGCGCCCACACGTCGGTCGGGCGCCTTGCAATAATTACTTCGCGGCGAACAGTCGCAGTCATCAATCGCCTCCCAACGTAAACCCGCAATATTTCGCAACGACCGCCAGGCAATCCTCCGGCGCGTCGGCTTGCAGAAAGTGGCCAGCCCCTTCGATGCGATCAAGTGTCGCTCCGGGGATTTCTGCGGCCCATTGCTCGGCCCAATCCCAAGTGAACACCACGTCGGCATCGCCGAACGCAACGTGTACTGGAATCGTGGTCCACGATCGCAATGCGTTGCGCGCCGCGATTTGCACCTCGGCATCGCCAAGCTCAGGCTCGCCAAACGGAATACATACGGGGAAGCGTCGCGCGCCGGCCTTCGACTCTGCGCCGACGAACGGCGCATCGAACGCGGCGGCTATTGCCTCGATGTCGTGACCTGGCCGCCGCATTGATCCGGCAACGATTCGCCCGGTGGGCATATCTCCGCCAAGTTGATCCGGGTCGAGGGCAGCTTGGCGCCACCAACGGACACCATCGCTGTATTGAAACGTTTCGTCGTGCAGCCAGGTATTCAGAATGAAAATGCGGGAATATCGGTCTTGATTCGTCGCGGCATTGCACAAACCAATCGGACCACCCCAGTCTTGAACCACTAAATGAATGTCACGCAGATCGAGCGCATCAACCAACGCGTCGAAGTGCTCGCGGTGTTGCGAGATTCGATACCACTCGTCGTCGGTGGGCTTATCGGAACGTCCGAACCCGAGATGGTCGGGAACAACAACGCGATACCCCGCGGCAACGAGTGGAGCGATCCAGTCGCGATACAGCATCGCCCAGGTTGGTTCGCCGTGCACAAGAAGAAAGGTGCCTTTTGGAGCTCCCTCAGGTCGCTCATCGACGTAGTGCTGGCGCAGACCATCGGGATGTTCGAAGTAGTGCGGAGCGAAGGGCCAATCGATCACCGCGAACCGCTCGTCGGGAGTGCGCAAGAAATCCACCATGATGTTCCTACTGCTTACCCATGATCGCACGTGCTTCGGCCGCCGAAGTATCCGATGCAGGTCGATCGACCAATTGCACGTCGACCTGATGCAACGCACCTCGGAACGCGAACTCATCGTCGTACCGCGTACACACCTGCGATCCGTGGTCGCTTCCGACGCTCGCACCCAAGCTTGAGATCACGCGCATGATCGCGGGATACGAGATGTTGCCGGCGGCTTCACCATCGATCACGAGCGTGGCATCGCCGTTTCGTCCGAGCCGACGGAACTGAACACCCACAACGGATGCGCCAATGGGAACTTCGCGATCCGACTCCACAATCTGATGCTCGCCAAAGTAGTTGTAATCGAACACCAATCGTTCGTTCTGCACGAACAGCGACAGGCCTGCGCTGGCGGAGCCCACCGCAAAGAGCACTCCGTCATCACCCGAATTTCGTTCGATGCGGGCTTCGAGATCCCAGCTGCGACCGCCCATCGCAGGAGAAACTTGTGCAGGCAATGGCGAAACTGGTGGACGATACGTGTAGTGCTTGCTCGTAGGATGCGCGGTTCGATCGTGGAATCGTGCACCGAAGAGTTCGATCCCGCGATCGTCGAGCGGAAGCACGTTGTGTGCCTCTGCCTCTCGCCACCACAAGTCGATGAGCTCTTTGAGTTTCTCGGGGTGCGCAGCGGCAATATCGTTGCACTCCGAACGATCAATGTCGTAGTGATACAGCTCCCAACTGTCGTCGTCGAACGACACGCCAGGCGTGTGTCGCGTGACGGCTTTCCAACCACCCGTGATGATCCCGCGGTGCCCCATCATTTCGTAATACTGAATCGATTTGCGCGAGTCCGCGCCCGCATCGTCGAACGTATACAACAACGAAGTTCCGGTCACTGGCATCTGTTCGTAACCGCGGTAGACAGCAGGAGGAGTTACGCCAATCGCTTCGTAAATGGTCGGCGCGATGTCGTTGACGTGATGGAACTGATCGCGCAGCGCACCCGCATCGGTAATGCGCGCCGGCCAATGCACAATCAACGGCACGTGAACACCACCTTCGTGGGTGTTTTGCTTGTACCACTTGAACGGCGTGTTGCCAGCTTGGGCCCAACCCCACGGATAATTCGTATGACTATTCGGCCCGCCAATGTCGTCGAT
>JANYBW010000016.1 GCA_025360585.1 Actinomycetes bacterium
GCGGGGCTTGTTGCCGAAGCCTGCCGTATCGGTGAAGCCCGTCGCTACTAACGAATAGTCGCCAGTGTGGGCGCGGATTTTTGGAAACGACGGGTCGCGTAATCCTGCAGGATCAATTTCGTACTTGTGATTTCGCCACGATTGTTCGATCGTGGTCAAGACGGCGCGCGGGTTCGCGGGTGCAACAAGCTCTGCGAACGCAGTGATCTCTGGCTGGCGGGCCGAAGTCTTCGAATACGCGAAGCCCGCGAATTTCTTGTGGCAAAGCTCGCGATCCGTATCGGAAAGTGCGAGCCGTAATCTCGGGACAAACCTCGCGGTGTGAGGAATCGCGACGAGAGTGTCGTTGGCCAGCGCGACGACCCGTTGACGGCCGGCCTCGTAGTGATCTGAGCCATTGCTAGGGGTTGAACACCCCGTTGCTGTAGCCCACACCAAAACGACGATGACCGTTGTGTTAATGCGGCGGTTTCGTCGTTCTTGCCTGGTCACGAATCGGTTGTAGCACACCGAAACTCGCGGTGTGTGTTTGAAACCCGTGGCTATATTTCTGCGCCCGACGGCCCAAGGCCGTTACCGCGCTGCCGACAACGGCAACCACAATGCCAGCCGGAACCTTGGCGGCCCGCGTCTCAACGTCCGACGGGCTAACCAATCATGAGCCCAGAGAGTTCCTCGACGAGTTCGGTCACCCGCTCGACGATCGCGCCGCTGCGCATCGAGGTCAGGTTGAGTGGTGCCAAAGCAACATCGAGATCGCGCGCGGACTCGGCGAGCGGTTCGCCGGTCACCGACGCTGCGAGCTCGTCGGCGGCGCGCAGTACCAAGCCCAATTGCGTATCGTCGTCTCGACAGTGGTGCCACCGAACCGCGTTGATCGACTCTTGACCGAACCGCAGCGCTTCGAGCGCTCGAGCGCCGATCTCGGCATGGTCGGCACCGAACCGTTCCCGTTCCGCGGCGCACAGCTCGAGGCCTTCGCCCACCGTTGCGGTAAGCGCGGCGAACTCCTCGGGGACTTTCCGAAATACCAACGCGAGGCCAATGTCGTGGAGTAGCCCGATGCTGAACGCGTCGCCAGCGTTCAGTCCGACTTCTTCCGCGAGCACTCCTGCCGCGGCGGCCGTCGCCGTTGCGTGCGTCCAGAATCCGTAGGGAACCGAAACACCCTCAGCAGTGCCGAGATCTAACGCGGCCGCGGCTACCACCGAACGGACCGTTGCGATCCCGATAACCGTGACCGAACGCCATGCGCTGATCACTGGTTCTGCGAGACCGTAGAACGATGAATTGGCCATCTTGATGAGCCGGGCCGATAGCGATGGATCGCGCTCCAATACTTTGCCGAGCGACTCTGCCGACACCCGTTGATCATCGAGCATTCGTAACAGCCGCAGACCTACTCCCGGCTGTACCGGAATGCGAGTGATTTCGTCGAGGATGTCGTCGGTTGCTGCTAGTGCCATATCTGTTCATCGCCCTTGTTGCGTGGTGTGAAGTACACATCGGCAGGTTCTGGCTTGAAACTTACGGAGGATTTCCAGATCTCTGAAGCTCACCCCGCGGACCAGCATTCCAGCGGGTGGTTCGTTGTTCGTTTGGCCAACATTTTGTCCGGTTCGTTTCTGCGGATCGAGGATAGGGGTATCGTTCGGACTCTCATCGAAAAGCTGAAACGAGCTGGTGACCCACGTGCTGCTACCTGATCATGACCGACCCGATCATGGCGAAAGCGGCAGTGGTCCCAGCGACCAGGCTCGATTCCTGGAAGCGATCCTGAGTCACTCCACCGACATGATTGTCGTGAGCGACCAAGTGGGCATCGTCCGCTGGGCGAGCCAGTCCGTGACCGCAACGCTCGGATATCCGGCCGCTGACCTCATCGGGCGCAATGTGTTGGAGTTTGTACATCCGCAAGAAGCCGCGCGAACCGCGGACTCGTTGATGACCACGACCCAGCACAAAGGTGTCGCGGAACCGGTTGAAGTCCGATTCAAAACTGTCGGCGGTGAGTGGTTGGTTTGCGAAGTGGTCGGATCAAATCGCCTCGATCACCCGGATATACGCGGCATGGTCTGGAATGGCCGCGACGTAACGCAACGGCTCGCGATCCAACGCGAGTTTCGTAATCTCTTCGAAAAGAATCCGATCGCGACCTTCTTGTCGCGTTCTGATGCGCCTGGGGTCATCGCGAACGACGCGTTTGTCGAGCTGACTGGCTATTCGCGCGAAGAACTCTTGAGCATCGATCCGACGAAATTGCTCGCCGAACCCGATCGTTACCTGAAAACCCAACGCCGGGTAATGGCGCGTCAAGATCACGGAAACACGTTGCGCGGCGACGCGTTCTTTTTGCGCAAGGACGGCACACGGTTCATCGCTGCGGTATCGGCGAGCACCACGAGGGACCGATCGGGGCGGCGAGCGTTCATTACCACGGTGCACGACGTCACGGAATGGCGTGAAGCCGTTCAACAAAACGCCGATAGCGAAGCGCGTATCGCAACTGCCGAAGCCGAGCGGTCGCGGGCCGAACTCGAAGCGCGGCTCGAACAAGCGATGCGTCTGGAAAGCGTTGGCCGCCTGGCTGCCGGGCTCGCGCACGACTTCAACAATCTGGTTGGTGTCATTCAGAATTACGCGTTGGTCCTCGGCCGTAATCCTGGGCTCGATGACGTTGCAAAGAGTGATGTGCAAGCAATCGTGACGGCCGCCGAATCTGCCGCGCGTTTGGCGAACTCGTTGTTGCAGTTCGGCAGCGTTTCGCAGGAGCCCGCAAGAAGGATTGATCTGCGAGAAGTTGTCACCGATTTGTTACCGCTGCTGAATTCGACGCTGTTACCTACGCAATCGTTGGTCACAACGATGAGCGATCAGCCGCTGCAGCTAGAGATGAATCGTGGTCAAGCCGAACAGCTAGTGATGAATCTGGTTTTGAATGCACGCGATGCATCGCGTAACGATGGCATTATTGAGCTCGATCTTCAGCTGGATGTCTCGTCGTATCGTGGCCCTGGTGGCGGCGCGGTGGTCTCGTTGGGCATACATGATTACGGCAGCGGCATGACCGACGATGTCCGAAAACGGGCTTTCGATCCGTTCTTCACCACGAAACCAACTGGCATGGGCACGGGTTTAGGGCTCGCGGTTGTGCATGGAATCGTCAAGAATTGCAGCGGCGATATCACCTTGGAATCCAAACCGGGGCGTGGAACGACGGTTTGCGTGCGTATACCCACGGCAGTCGGGTAACGCTAAGGAGTGAGAACTGAGCGTGAATCGGGGTCTTGAACATGAGGTTGGGTGCAATGATGGCCGATAATGGGCCAGTGACGACAGCCCTGCGAATCATGATGGTCGACGATCATCAAATGTTTGTCGACAGCATTGTTCGTGTCTTCACCGACGAGCCCGACTTTGAGGTAGTTGGTTCAACCGGCAATGCCGCAAATGCGGAGACGATGGTGCGCGATGTCATGCCGGACATTGTGGTGCTCGACTATCAACTTCCAGACCGTGACGGCGTCGCGGTCGCGCGTTCGTTGCGATCGCTACCAAATCCACCTCGCATTGTGATGGTCACGGGCTACGCAACGCCAGCCACGGTGCGCGCCGCGCTCGAGGCGGGTTGCACCGGTGTGGTGGCGAAGCACCGAGCCGCGGGTGAATTGGTCGGAGCCATTCGAGCCTGCGCCCGGGGTGAATCGATTGCCGCGGTTGACGATTTAGCGGCGCTGATGGGTGGCGGTGCGGCAACCTATGGGCTTACTGCACGTGAAAACGGGGTTTTGCAGCGCCTCGCACTCGGTGAAAGTACCGAAACCATTGCTACCGAGCTATTTATTAGTCGGCACACGGTGCGGACCCACGTGCAGAATCTGCTGTCGAAACTAGGCGCGAAGTCCAAACTTGAAGCGGTCGCGATCGCACGCAAACAGGGCTTGGTGTAATTCCGGCTCGTACTGCGGCTCACTGACGAATCGCCTCGGGCCGCTAGCTTGGCGCTCCAACGGGCGTTGGTCGCAACGCTAGGAGCTCAGCGGTTGCGGCGGTCCAATAATCAAGAAACTCGACACTGACACCGTCGCTGAACACAATGTCCGCGGCTGCTTCGAGGATCCTTCGGATCTCGTCTTGTCTCAATTCGTGCAACATAGAACCACCTCCACGTCGCCCGCTCGTGATCAACGTACGCTCATTGGGTATTGAGGTGGTGGATTTGACGCTGACAGTATTGAGCTGGTCCCGATCAATCACGCAGCGTGATTGCGCATCCGGCAACGAGGGCTCGGCGAGGGTTCACCTAGTGTGCTGAGTCATAAGTTCGTTGTGGAATTCGGCGAGACATGGGCGTCGAGTACAAGGACGCAGGACGCTGGCATAGCCGTAGTTACGTCGAGGACGAGGACGC
>JANYBW010000020.1 GCA_025360585.1 Actinomycetes bacterium
CTTCGGCCGGTGTGCGATGAGACACGCCGTCGACATCGCACCACCAACGACTGGGGCATCCTCTATGGCATTGAATGATCGAACTTTCGGCGATGAGGAACGATCTTTCGGAGTCGGAGATGTCGTAGCGCTCCGCGCCGACCGAACGAGGCGGGGGCCAATCATCGCGGTCGAGCCGCCTATGGTCGGCGGTCCTCGTTACCGCGTGTGGCACAGCGACGACGTGGTGCGCGTCTACGACGAGGACCAACTCGTCTTGGCGGAACTGACCACTACCGATCCAGACGCGTTCGAGTTATTCGCCGGGCAATCGGTCGATTTCGACGAATTCCAGGCGCGTTTTACGGCGGCTCGACTCACTCACCCTGCGATCGACAACCTCTACGCGCTTCATGCTGCCCGGATTCAATACATCCCGTTTCAGTTCAAGCCGCTCTTGCGCCTCCTGCGCTCGGATAGGCCTCGGCTCCTCATCGCCGACGACGTTGGCGTAGGCAAGACGATCGAAGCGGGACTGATCTTGCGAGAGATGCAGACCAGGGGACACGTCGCGAATGTCCTTGTTGTCTGCCCGAAGGCTCTCGCTGGGAAGTGGCGCGCAGAGATGCGGCGGTTCGATGAGGATTTCCAGATTCTCACACCCGGGTTGTTGCGATAGTGCCTTGACGTGACCCATCGTGACGGTATCTGGCCCCAGCAGTATGCGCGGGCGATCGTGAACTATGAGTTGTTTCGGCTCGATGACTATCTGCACGGCGTCGATGGCAGGAAACCGAAACGCGGGCTCACGCAGCTGCTTCCTTCACCGGGGTTGTTCGATCTCGTCATCGTCGATGAGGCGCATCACGTTCGGAACCCGATGACGAACGCGCATCAACTTGCCGAGGCGCTGTGCGACGCCGCCGAGGCCGTGGTGTTTCTGAGCGCGACGCCCGTGCAACTCGGGAGTCATGATCTCTTCGAATTGCTGCATCTTCTCCGTCCAGATCTCTTTCCGAGTGTTGCAATCTTTCATGACATGGCCGAACCGAATCGATATCTGACTCGTGCGGCTACGCATTTGCGGACGCGCAATCCCCATGGCACCTGGCACGAAGACGCATGCCGCGAACTTGAGCGCGCTGCATCAACGACGTGGGGGCGAGACACCATCGCCGACGACCCTCGGTTCGCCGCCGTCACACGGATGCTCGCGTCGCCCCCCTCCGATGATGACCGCGTGCGACTGTTGCGTGATGTCGAGGAACTCCATTCGTTCTCGCACACGATGAACCGAACTCGGCGTCGAGACATCGGCCGATTTACCGTTCGAGAACCTCACACAGTGTCTGTGGAATTTCTCCCCGAACAGCGTGCGTTCTACGAAGCCGTTCTTGCGTTTCGCAGAGACTTCCTGTTGCTCGACCATGACCCAAGAATCGTCCGGCTCATTCTGGACACCCTTGAGCGGCAGACCGCGAGTTGCCTGCCGGCATTAGTTCCGGCGCTGGATTCGTTTCTCGCGACTGGGCGATTCGATCTGGCGACGGTGACCGATGACCCCGAGTTGGAGGACACAATTGAAAGCACGATCGACGTGTACGACGCATCTCTTGAGGACCTTGCAGAAAAGGTACGCATCGCAGCGAGGGTATTGACACAAGAAGACCCGAAGCTCCATGCGCTGCAGCGGATTCTTGAGGAGACGCGCAACGCCGACGGGCCTGGCAAACTGCTCGTTTTCTCGTTTTTCCTCCACACGCTCGAATACCTTCGCCGTGAGCTAACTCACACGGGAGCTCGGGTCGCTGTGATCAACGGCACGCTCGCAGAGGAAGAACGCCAAGAGCTACGTGATCGATTCCGACTCGATCGTTCCTCGCCGGAGGCGCTCGACGTATTGCTGTCGTCTGAGGTTGGCTGCGAAGGGCTCGACTACGAATTTTGTGATCGACTCGTGAACTACGACATTCCGTGGAATCCGATGCGCATCGAACAAAGAATTGGACGTATCGATCGTTTCGGTCAACGCAGTGAAAAAGTGATGATCTTCAACTTCGTAACGCCCGACACCGTCGAACACCGGATCTTTTTTCGCTGTTTCGAAAGAATCGGAGTCTTCCAAGACACAGTCGGGGATCTCGAAGAGATTCTTGGCGAACTTGTCGCTGATCTCAACCAAGTCGTTCTCGATCCAACGCTGAGCGACGCGCAGCGCATAGCGAAAGCGAACCAACTCGCGGACAACGTTGTGCGGCATGCTGATGAGCAAAGGCGCCTCGAAGACGAATCACACGAGTTGATCGGCGTCGATCAGGGCTATGCAGCCGAAGTCGATTCCGTGAGCCGCGAAGCCCGCTATGTTTCGGCCGAGTCGCTCCGCCAGCTTGTCGAGAGATACCTAACGACTTCGGGGATCGGAGGAACCCTGAATGCGACCGTCGATCTGCCAGAGATTCTGCATTTGCGACTAAATCGAGACAGCCGCCGTGAGCTCGCGGCCCGAGTGAACGAGGTTGCCGGGCAAGATCGAAACGCGCTCGAGTTCGCGCGAGAGCTCGAAGGCGACGGCAAGCTTCTCCTGACGTTCGATCAACACACCGCGGTCGAACACCGATCGATCCCCTTCATAACTCCCATCCACGCACTGGCGCGCCTCAGTGTGCGGCAGTTCGCACCGCTAGGGGTGCCGATCACTGGGGCGCTCGAACTTCGATCGCAATCGCACCGAGCTGGCACCTATGTGTTCGTCGCCGAACTGTGGGAGACGATCGCGATTCGTCCAGATGTTCGGCTGTCGTGCGTCGCAGTCGACGTAACGACAGGAGCCGTGGAAGCAGAGATCGGTGCCGCGATCCCATCGATGTTGAGCGCACCCGAAGTCGACGCTATGACTTCTCCATCACCGCCAACCGAACTTGTGAGACGCGCTGCTGAGATTGCGGTAGAGCATCTTCAGCAGAGCCGCCGGGCGTCTGTCGAAGCACTTGCATCGATCAATGACGTGCTCCTTCAACGGAAGTTGACGAGCCTCACGGCCTCAACCGGCGCACGCCTACAGCGAATCAACGATGATCTCGCGAGTATCACCGAGCCGCGAATCATCAAGATGAAAACAGCGCAACGCGCTCGTGTCGAAACGCAACTCGCGGCCGAGCTCCGCAAACTTGACGATCAGCGCGATGTTGACATCGTGACCCATCGAATCGCCTCCGGGATTTTGGCGGTGAACCATGGCGAGTGACTACGAAGCGATCTGTGAAGAGAACCGGGCAGAATACACCCCGAAGAGCATCAACTTGCTCGGCTTCGTCAGCGACAAGCTATATAGCGACCGCACCCACTTTGTGTTCGAGTTGCTGCAAAATGCCGAGGACGCGGGCGCGTCCGGCGTGCAGTTTCACCTATTCGCCGACCGGTTGGAATTCACTCATGATGGGCGCGCATTTACCACTGCCGATATTGTGAGTATCTGCGATGCGGTAGCGAGCACCAAGGAAGACGACCCAGGCCAGATTGGAAGATTTGGTATTGGTTTCAAATCCGTCTACGCCGTGACTTCGTCGCCAGAAATCCACTCCGGCGACGAGCACTTCGCCATAGCTGACTATGTCTTTCCTCATGCCATTTCAAGGCGATCGCCGATGAGGGAGCGCGAGACGCTGTTTGTATTTCCTTTCAATCGTGCCAACGTGGACCGTGAAGCCGTTCACCGCGAAATACGGCGAGATTTTGAGGGTTTCGACACGGTGTCCATTTTGTTCCTACGCAATATCACGAAAGTTGAATTCAGCGTCGAGGATGAATCAGTCGGCGCGCACTCGCGGAAGGAGAAAATCGAGGGCGCGGCGCGGCGAATTTGTCTCACGGAATCTGCAGCAGACGAATCCCGCGTCGAGACTTTCCTCGCTTTTGAACGGCCTGCTGCTTCGTCAGAGCGCGGGGTACGGCCTGTTGAGATCGCTTTCAGCATCGGATTGAGCGCGCCCGGTGAGGGTGAGGAAATCAAGCCGCTCGCCTCGACGGATCTGTTCGCGTTCTTCCCGACACAAAAAAAGAGTGGCCTCGGATTCTTCGTGCAAGGACCATTTGAGACCACGCCAGCCCGCGACAACATCTACCAAGACAACGAATGGAACAGCGTACTTTTTGGCGAGGTCGCGGAGCTGGTTGTCGAGGCACTCCGTGAACTGAAGGCGTTAGGCCTTCTCGCGGTCGCTGCGTTTTCGACGCTCCCATTGCACGAGGCGGACTGGCCGGTCGATTCCGATCACCGCCCAATATTCGAGCGGGTCCTTGCCGCATTGAAGTCTGAGGCGTTGCTTCCGACGTCGTGGAATGGACACGCGCATGCAACAGAGGTAGCGCTAGCAAGCACCAACGGTCTGCAAACACTTCTGTCGGCGCGCGATCTAGGACGACTTTTAGGCGAGCAAAATATGGTGTGGTGGCTCGCTCCGGAGTTTGGCGTAGGGACATACTCCGCGTCGGTGAAACCGTATCTGATCAGGCTTTTGGGCATTGAGGAGATCACGCCCGAGAAAGTGATCAGCCACCTCGGCGAACAGTTTCTCTGTGACTGCTCCGATGAGTGGATCGCAAAGCTCTACGTGTTCTTGAACGGCCAACGTGCTCAATTCGACACGTTGAAGCGCCGGCCGATCCTTCGCCTTGAAGACGGCTCCCACGTGGCGCCCTTTGACCCAAACGACATACCGCAGGGATACCTTCCCGACGAAAAACTCACTACCACATTGCCAACGGTACGTCGCGCAATCGTCGATGCCGATGAGAAGGCCGTGGAGTTTCTGGAAGCACTTAAAATTCGCAAGGTCGATCTCGTTGATGAAGTGGTCAAACATGTTCTCCCGCGGTACCGCGAAGCGTTGGAGCCTGACAAAGATGCTGAGCACCATGCTCGTGACCTCGACATCATTCGCCAAGCCCTTGCTTCCGCCGACGAAAAGCGACGCGACGACTTGGAGAAATCACTTCGGGAGGCGCGGTTTCTGCGCTGTAAGAAATTCGGTACAGAGACCCTTGGGTATCTTCGCCCGGCGGACAACCCCTACCTAAGTACACCGGAACTCGCGTCGTACTTCGATGAGTCGAACAACGCGTGGTACTTCGACGATGAGTCGGCCGACGACCTTCGCAAGACACTCGGTATCGGCGGCGTCGATCTCTGCACCGTCGTGCAGAAACACGTTCTGCCGAGGTACCACAGCACGCTCGATGCTGCGGAAGACGCTGAACATCACGCTCGCGACGTTCAACTCATTCGACAGGCGTTTGACTCGGCTACCGAATGGCGCAGGAAGGAGCTGATGGATCAACTTCGTTGGAGGAGGTTTCTTCGCTGCAAGGGATTCGGGAAAGGCGAGATTGAGTATCGTCGCCCTGGGGACAAGGTGTATTTCTGCACGCCAGAGCTCGAATGTTACTTCGAAAATTCTAGGAACGCGTGGTACGTAGAGGACGACATCGATAACGACCTCCTCGAGGCACTCGACGTTAGCTGGGAACTCCGCATCGTAGCAAGGCCCGCGGAAAGTCGCGGATACGTGATCGCACAAGAAGATCGCGGTGGGCATAGGCGAGGGCTCAAGGGATTCGACCCAGACTTTTCCGTCGACGGCCTCGCAGATGCGCTCAAGGAGCCGAGTCACGAGAGGAGCAGTTTCGTTTGGAACTTCGTATTGGTTCCGAATAGTCGCAATCTCGAAGGCGAAGTCGAACGTGACAGTCGCAAGAACTATCCGAACCCGAAGCGCGAGTCCAAGCGTTCAGGGCCCACCCAGATTGCTCGAGAACACGCGTGGATTCCGAAAGCCGACGGCAGTTTCGCGAGACCGAGCGAAATCGCGTTCGAGGATCTGCCGAAAGACTTCGAGCCTGACCGCACGGTCGCCGAGGCGTTGGGCATGCAAATGCCCGAGCTCGTCGAATTCAGCAGCAGTATCGGAGTGCCACCGGAAATCTTGCAGGACTTTAAAGAGCATCCGGAATTGGCCGCCGAGTTCATGGAGTTCAAGGCGCAAAAGCATCGCGCCGCTTTTGGTGTGGTTGGTCAGGACGAAGGGGGTAACGGCGACGATGTATTGAACGGCCACGCGCGCGTCGCTCCAGGTGACGCACGTGGATATGTCGCTCAAATATTTGCTCGTCCGGGCGCCCCTAGAACTACTGGTGTCAATAAATTCGATCGCTCCGATGCCGTTGTGGGTGCAGTGGCGAACCCAGAGTTTCGGCGTGAGCGCGTTCGCGACGAGATCAACGAACAGGTCGAAGCAGGCCAAGCCGCTGGTCCCGCGTTCCGTCGAGTACCACGGAAAGTTTGGGACCGAAAGGACTCAGCGGTCCGCGAGGCTCTCCTCAATTTCTACCGTGGGTGTTGCCAGATCTGTGAATACGGTTTCCTCAAGGAGGATGGGGAGCCGTACTTCGAAGCGCTTTCGCTCATTCCATTCAGCGAAGCGACCTGGGCAGATCGTGCAGGCAACGTGCTCTGCCTCTGCCCGAACTGCAGCGCAAAGTTTCAGTATGGGCCCGTCGAGGCAGATGACATTCTCGGTCAGGTCGATAGGTGGAGAGCAGCAGCGGAAGGTGGCTCGACGCCTCCCGTCCTGCGAATCCGCCTCGGCGACGACGTCTCGATCCGATTCACAGAGCGGCATTTTCTGGACCTGCAGGAGCTGCTTCGCGAACTCGACGTTGACGAACAGCCGGACTTGATCTGAGATACCGCTCGGACTTTGCCGGGTGACGCTGCGACGTGTTGTTCCAGATGTCGTTGCGCGAGCTTTGCTGGAATTCGGAGCGTGGTCGGCCGTGGGGTAGTGGCCTCAGCGTTCCGTGCTCCGTTCGGTCCCGCGCACACGGCAAGCGATCACCGTGTGAGTTCCTGCTCGGGCCCGTGACCAGGAACAACGCTGCACGCGTCGCGACCGAGCTGACGTTTCAGCGTCCATTTCGCGGCGGCGATTTTTTCGTCCGCGGGGTTGTCGCGGGGTTGGCTTCACCGACCCAAGTTGGAATTCGATCTGAAATAGGCGCTGACCTGGACTTATGTGGTCGGGGTGAGAGGATTTGAACCTCCGGCCTCAGCGTCCCGAACGCTGCGCGCTAACCAAGCTGCGCTACACCCCGTTTGGTGAAGTTGGAGCACTCTAGCCGTCCCGTTACCACAGCCCTGAAGCGATGCTCATGATCCGTTGGCAAGCCGAGTCCGCAACGGTGTTGTCGGGGCGGACACGGCGCGATTCGTTCCGGAATCGGGTATCGAATCGTGCCAACGCGGGCCGGAGGCCGCTTCGAAGCGCGTGTCCGGCGACGGTGCGAGCGAAGCCGGGAAATTGCAAAACTACGCGGTATCGAATGAGCCGATCGGAGCTGATGCGATTGCGGCGAGAACCCGTACCGCGTATTCGCGCTTGCAAACCAACAAATCGGGTAGGTACGGGTTGGCATTGTTGTAAGTGAGATCGGAGCCATCGAGCCGACTGCAGTGCAATCCGGCAGCGGTTGCCACGGCAACAGGCGCGCACGAATCCCATTCGTATTGGCCTCCGGAGTGCGCGTAAATGTCAGATTCACCGAGAATGATCGACATTGTTTTCGCTCCCGCAGAACCCATCGGCACGAGATCCGCGCCGAGAATTTCGGCGAGGTATTGCGCAAGTTTCGGCGGGCGCGAACGAGAAACGACGAGGCGCGGTCTCGGCGCGCTCGACGGAACAATCGATGCCGCGGGGTTGGTGACCAATACCTTCCCCAACGACGGCAACGCGACGGCGCCCGCGATTGGAACACCGTGCGAC
>JANYBW010000049.1 GCA_025360585.1 Actinomycetes bacterium
CAACATTTCGTCGGGGCGATTGAATGGCTTGAACAACAATCTGGTGGAACCACTCTGGTTGCAGCATCGATGCGCGGGCTCGCCCTCCCAGCCACGAACGATCCACGTTGATCTGCACCGCGCGTAGGGTGTCGCGACAGTCAACAGTGTGAATGAGGTTTGCTATGCGAGTGGTGATCGATACGGACGCGTGTAGTGGGCATGGGCGTTGTTACGATTTGGCGCCTGTGTTGTTTACTGATGACGAGCGCGGCTACGGCCAGATTGTTGGCGATGGCAGTTTCACCGATGACCAACGCGCCGCGGCGGACAAGGCCGTTCAGGCGTGTCCTGAACGGGCGATCACGATTGTTGATTGAGGGCCAGCGCGGCAACGATCTGCGGTGCGGTGCGAGTTACAGCGGTAGTCCAACTGACTTGGTCTCTAAATACTGCTCGAAACCTTCGATGCCGTTTTGGCGGCCGATGCCGGAGTCTTTGTAGCCGCCATAGGGCATGTCGGCGCCATACCAGAGTCCGTTGTTCACACTGATCGAACCGGTGCGGATTCGGCGAGCGACCGCGGTGGCCCGCTCGTTCGATGCTGAAAACACGCCACCCGAGAGCCCGTAGCTACTTTCGTTCGCGATCCGCACGGCGTCGTCTTCGCCATCGTGCGCGATAATGCAGAGCACCGGCCCGAAGATCTCTTCTTGCGCGATGCGCATGGAGTTATCAACGTTGGTGAACAATGTCGGCTCAACGTAGTAGCCCTTAGGCAGATGCGCAGGGCGGCCGCCACCAACCACAAGCTTGGCCCCTTCGGCTTGGCCAGTTTCGATGTAGCTGAGCACGCGTTGTTGTTGCTTCGCGCTAATGAGCGGGCCCATAAATACTTCGGCACTCTGCGGATCGCCGTACGGCACGCCAGCCATTGCGACGGCGGCGAGGTCTACTGCTTCTTCGAGCCGTTCGCGAGGTACGAGCACTCGCGTCTGCATCGCACAGCCTTGGCCGCCGTGCATGCAGACGGCAGCAGTCGCGGGCAAAACTGCAGCAAAATCGGCGTCATCGAGCACGATCGCGGCTGATTTGCCCCCGAGTTCGAGGAAGACGCGCTTCAGTGTTGCCGCGCCCTTTTCCATAATGCGCTTACCGACGGCCGTCGAGCCGGTGAAAGAAATCAAATCAACCATCGGCGACAACGTGAGCTCTTCGCCAACAAGATGATCGAGCGAGGTCACAACATTGAATACGCCAGCAGGAATATCGGTTTTTTCGGCAACCAACCTACCGAGACGAGTTGCGTTCCAAGGCGTATCGGGTGCAGGTTTGAGAATGGTCGTATTGCCGGTTGCGAGGACTTGACCAATTTTGTTGATCGTGACTTCGAAGGGATAGTTCCACGGAACGATGCAACCAACCACGCCGATCGCTTCTTTCCAAATGGCGCGACGGCTGGCCATTCCGAACGGCGACGCTTCGCCCATGTCGCGGTCCCATTCGAATCGATCAATCATTTCCATTGGCCAGAGCAAACCCTCGGCGAGGGGACCGTCGAGCTGCGCCATGTAGGTGAGCAAACGAGGTGCGCCAACTTCGGCGATGAGTTCCTCGCGGAGTTGTTCTTGTTCTTCCACGAGCGCGTCTTGGAGTTGTTGTAAGCAACGCTTGCGGAGCTCGCGATTCGTAGACCAGTCGGTTTCATCGAATGCGCGCCGCGCCGCGGCGATCGCTCGTTGCATGTCGGCAGTATCAGCGTCCGCCACGTGGCCGAGCACTTCTTCGGTCGCGGGATTGATGTTGTCGAACTGTTTACCGCTCGACGCGTCGACAAGTTGACCGTCGATCATCATGCGGGTTTCGCCAATGAAAAGTGGGGTTTCGCTCATGTGAACTCCTAGAACTCAAACGGAATAAGGCCAGCAAGCATTTTGACGATCGGCGCTTCGAAGGCATCGGTGATCGCAGCATTGACGTGGCCTTGATCCACGAGCAATGAAACGCCGTTCACGCCGCTCGCCGCATCGGAACAAAGAAACAACATCACATCGGCCATTTGCTGCGGAACCAAGGTGTCGACTCCTGCGGCCGCGCGGTAATCCGAACCGAATCCGAGCCACATGTCGGCATTCGCTCGGGCGAGGGGAGTATCGGTCGGGCCCGGCAGAATCGCATTGATGCGCATGCCTTGCTGCAACATCGAAAAGGAACTCTGGGCTACGTAGCAGTTGATTGCTTGTTTGCTGAAGCTGTATGCGTCGGTGCCGTCATGATCGGCGACCCACTTGGCCATCGTGTCCCACTCAGTGTTGGCCAAAAAGTCCTGGACTTGCGCGATGTTTTGCATCCAGCCCAAACCAGCCACCGAAGAAATCATGCTGACCGCGCTGCCGCGGCCAAGCGTGCCGCGAACGATCAATTGTTCAATGAGGTATCGCTGCGCGGTGAAGTTGATCAACATGATGCCCGGCGTGCCGTCGGCAACCCCAGCACACGCGAACACGGCATCGATCGATCCGGTCAATTGGCCGATTGCGCTGTCCACGTTGTCGCGGTTGCGGAGATCGATTTGGATTGACTGATCGACAGGAAACGTCACGTTGGCAACATCAAGCGCGATCACTTTGGCGCCCAAAGCAGTTGCGCCCTGGGCGACCGCGGCACCCATGCCGGTTGCCGCACCGATCACCAAAACCGTTTTGCCGTCGTACCGCAGGCGGTCGCTCATGAGATCGTGTCCCCTTCAAGGATCAGTGGTAGTCCGACAGTATTGCCAGGAAACGTAGCGGGGGTCAATGCGGTTTGGGTTGGGAACGTAGGCCCCGTTTACGCCGGGATTATGCCGGGATTACGCCGGGATCGCGGCGGCCATCGTCGCGCGGACAGTGGCTGCTCGATCCTCACCCCACGGACACGGAAACACGATGGGCACGGTTACGCCGTTGTCGACGTATTCCTGCACGCCCGCGCGAACGTGGGCAGCATCGCCCAGAATTTGAATGGCGTCCAACATGCGATCGCTGATCGCGGCGACCGAACCTTCACGGTTGCGTTCGGCATGGGCCGCTCGCAACGCAATGATGTCGTCGCCGAAGCCCGCTCGCGAAAAGTTGTTGCCGTATGCGTCGACTACCGCGTACGAAAACAGATCTTTTCGACCGGCGTCGGCGTAACGGTCGCGGTCGGTGACGGCACAGTGGATGTACGCGTAAATATCGGCGTTGCCGCCGCGCCGTACTTGTTCGATCGACCACGGAACGTGCGAGGCTGGGAGGTAATTGAGTAAGACTCCATCGGCGATTTCGCCCGCAACCGCGAGCATCGTTGGATTGAGCGCTCCGATGATGAGTTTCGGTTTGCGTTCGCCCATCCGAACGCCGAGGCGAAACCGTTTCACTGTGTAAAAGTCGCCGGAAAAGCTAACCGTTTCGCCCGAGAGACATTCACGAACCAGCGCGACGTATTCGCGCATCTGCGCGATCGGACGGTCGCTGTACTGCGCTCCGTGCCATTGCCCCGCAACCACGGGTGAAGAAATACCGATTCCCAAAAACACATCGCGGTCGGGGGCCAAGCTTTGGAGCGTGGCCGCGGCCATTGCGGTGAGCGAAGGAGTGCGGAGTTGTAACGCGAGAACACCGGTGCCGAGCCCGAGCGTTGGCGCCGCCATACTCGCTGCGCCTAACACTGCGAAACCTTCGGTGGCATTTGCTTCAGCGATCCAATACGACGAATAGCCGAGCTCCTCAGCCCAACGAGCCAAATTCATCTGAAACGGTGCGCCGAGCGTTTGGACTGGTGCTGAAGAAACTCCGTAGGAAATTGTCATAGTCCTGCGAAGCTATTCGCTACCTTCATAGTCCTGCGAAGCTGATCGCGTCGCTGGGACCGCCTGAGCCAATCGCGTCGCTGGGACCGCCTGAGCCATTCGAATGGTCATGCCGTGAAATGTCCGGCGAGCCGGGTCAGGTTACGTTTCCAGATCCAGCGCAATATTGGCTTCGCGGCGAACGCCCCGATGGGACCGCCCATCCACCACGGGAAGCGCAACTTCTCTTTCCAGGTGAAACGAGTCTTGCCGTCTTTACGTTGCTTCAGCGTGAACACGCCACTGCCGCGCACGACCCCTACGTGGCGGATGCCCATTGCCTTTCGGGGTTTCCAAACCGTGATGGTCATGACATCGCGGGTGCGAAACGGCCCAACCTTGGTCACGCACACAAACTCGGTGCCGACTCCCTGGCGCTGTCGGCTCAGAAAATCAATCGATTCCGCGTCAGCCATCCATTCCACGTGGCGTTCTATCGATTCGAGATAGTCCCAAAGTTCGGCTGCTGTGGCGTTGATGACGGTGGCGACTTTGATTCGCATTTCATGAGGCTCGCACACCCCGAACGGCTGGCTGTGAACGTAGGCTTCGTCGCAATGCCCATTCGTTTTGTCATCATCGGCGGCGGCCCGGCTGGTAACACCGCCGCAACTGTCGCCGCATCCCACGGCGCGGAGGTCACGATCATCGAACGTGATGTCATTGGCGGCGCCGCGCACCTCTGGGATTGCATCCCGAGTAAGGCGATGATCGCAACCGGCGGGGAGCTTGCGGAAATCGCGCGTGCTCGGGTGATGGGCCTCGAAGCCGAAGCGCGTCTCGATCTTGCCGCATTGCGTGAACGGTTGGCTTCAATCGAAACCCGGCTCCGCGATTCGGTCCACACCCTGTTGACGAGTCAAAACGTCCGCATGATTCGCGGTACAGGACGCTTCGCAAGCACGAACGAAATCATCGCGACGCATACCGAAGATGGCCGCGAAGAAATCATCCAAGCCGACGCGATCTTGATCGCGACCGGAAGCCGCCCGCGGATCCCCGATTGGGTGACGGTGGATGGTGAGCGAGTCCTCACGACCAGGCAGGCCTATCCGCCGCCCGAAATGCCCAGCCATCTTGTGGTGGTCGGCTCGGGGGTGACAGGAGTGGAATTCACCCATATGTTCAGTGCGCTCGGCGCGCAGGTTTCGTTGGTCGTGTCGCGGAATCAAGTCTTGCCGTCAAAAGATCCCGAAGTCGCTGCGGTTTTGGAAGATGAATTCACGCGTCGCAATGTGCGGTTGTTGAAGGGCGCTCGCGCGAGCGCAATTATCCGCACGGAACATGGTGTGCACGTTGAATGCGACGATGGCCGCCATATCGATGGCTCGCACGTCGTGCTTGCAATCGGTTCGGTTCCGAACACCGATGGGTTGGATTGCGCAAAGGCCGGCATCGAAGTCGATCAAAACGGTTACGTGCCCGGGAACCGGCATTGCCAAACGAACGTTGCCCATATCTATAGCGCTGGTGACGTGTCGGGGCGGCTGCCGTTGTCGTCCGTGGCGTCGATGCAAGGTCGCAAGATTGCCGAGCATGTTGTCGGCCTGACGGGAGTCGCTCACCGGCATCTTGATTACGACAAAGCGGCGTCCGCGATATTTACTGATCCCGAGATTGCCGACGTTGGCATCGCCGAAGCGGAAGGATTTGCGGCGGGCCGCAAGCTGCGGGTGACGAAAGTTCCGTATTCATCGAATGCGAAAGCCTTGATCATGGGCGACCCGCGCGGGTTTGTCAAAGTACTCAGCGACCCGGCAACCGGCGAAGTGCTGGGTGGCTCGATCGTCGGGCGCGGCGCGGCGGAATTGATCAGCGTGATCGCGGTTGCGGTGTCGAACCGACTGACCGTGAGCGACATTGTCGATTCGTTGCTTGTGCACCCTGCCTTGGCCGAATCGCTCGCCGAAGCCGCGTACTAATGCCCTGCCATCGCTGGGAGCCATCGCTGGGAGCCATCGCGAATTTCGCGCGTCATCGCAACGTGCCGGTGAATACCGTGACTGCGTGGCCGCGCAACCGCACGTACTCGCCAGCAGGTTCGCATTCAACAATTCCGCCGCGTGCGCTGATTTGTTTGCCAACGACCACAGGCTTGCCGAGCCGCCCGGCCCAATACGGACCGTGCACACAATGCGCGCTGCCCGTAACGGGATCTTCGTCGATGCCGTGGCCCGGTGCGAAATAGCGCGACACAAAATCGAACTGCGGATCATCACTGGGGGCGGTCACCGCGTAGCTCTCATCGCGGTCGCGCAACAACGCGAAGTTTGGTGTGAGCTCGCGAAGTTCAGCTTCCGACGCCACCACGATTAAGCGATATTCATTGGGGTGATAGCCCGTAAATACGGGTTGCTGCACTCCGAGCGCATCGAGAATATATGGGTCACAGGGCGCGGCATTCGCGGCGAGCGATGGCAACGCCAGCTCGATACGACCGTCGGCGGTGCGGTGCGCTCGAAGCTCGCCGCTCACTTGCGTCGTGAAGCGAACTGGTTGATCGGCAGCGAGATAACCGCCATCCCAAAGGGCATGGGCTGATGCGAGCGTGGCGTGGCCACACAGTCGTACCTCGACGGTGGGCGTGAACCAACGCAGCCCGAATGTCGCGCCCGGAGATATCGGATTGGCGACGGTCACGAAGGCGGTTTCGGCCAAGTTCATTTCGGCCGCGAAGTGCTGCATCCAGGTCGCGTCCGCCGCGTGCTGATCGTCAATAGCGAGCATTACGACAACAGCTGAGTTGCCACCGAAAACTTCGGTCGTAAACGCGTCGATATGAAACAGCGGTGCGGTCATTGCTTGAGTCTCGCGGAACGAACCTTACTGACGGCGTGAATTATTCGATGACGATGAGCGTGTCGCCGGCGCCGACGGATTCGCCAACGTTTGCGAGCACTTCTTTTACTGTTCCTGTTTTTTCGGCCGCGATGTTATTTTCCATCTTCATCGCTTCGAGTACGAGCAGGTTCTGGCCGATCTCGACCGCATCGCCAGCCTCGACCAAGATCTTCAGGATCGTGCCCTGCATTGGAGCAGCGACCGTCCCGGACCCGGAGCCGCCGGCGCCGCCCGAACTCCCCGCAGCACGCGGGCGTGCCTTGGCGTTGCCCGCGCCGCCTACCGATGGTGCGCTCATCGCGCCTTCTGGCACCCAAACCTTCACCGAGAAGCGTTTGCCGTTCACTTCAACGGGCATCGAGCGTTCGATCAACCGCTCGCCAGTATCATCGCCGGAAACGACGGGCGCATCGGGGTTGATGAACAATGAGTTGTCGATTTCGTCTTCGACCCATTTGGTGGAGTGGTTCGCAGACGCAAAATCGTCGGTAGCGAGCAACACTCTGTGGGCCGGAATCGTGGTTTTGACCCCAACGATTTCGAACTCGTCGAGCGCTCGTAAGATTCGTTTGATTGCTCGGTCGCGATCCGGTGCCCAGACGATCAGCTTGCCAACCAGGTTGTCGTAATACTGCGAGATCGTGTCGCCTTCTTCGTAACCGCCATCCCAACGGACACCCGGGCCCGATGGAATTCGTAAACGGGTGATGGTCCCCGGCGACGGCATGAAACCCTTGGCCGAATCTTCCGCGTTGATCCGAACTTCGATTGCGTGACCGTTGCACACCACCTTGTTTTGTTTGATCGTGAGCTTTTCACCCTGCGCGACGCGAATCTGTAGCGCGACGAGGTCGAGACCCGTAACCTCTTCTGTGACGCAATGCTCGACTTGGAGCCGCGTGTTCATCTCCAAAAAGAAGAAGTCGCCGTCTTGGTAAAGCATCTCGACGGTGCCGGCGCCCACATAGCCACACGCGAGCGCGACTTTCACCGCAGCTTCGCCCATCGCGACGCGGGTCTCGGCGGGCAACGCCGGCGCAGGCGCTTCTTCGATGAGTTTTTGGTGACGACGTTGCGTCGAACAGTCTCGGTCGCCGAGGTAGATCCCGTTGCCGTGTTGATCGCAAAAAACTTGCAGCTCAATATGGCGCGGCCGGGTGAGGTAGCGCTCCATGTAGCACTCGTCACGCCCGAAATACGCCGTCGATTCACGCTGTGCGGATTCGAGGCACGCTGCGGCTTCGGATTCTGAGGGGACGACCTTCATGCCTCGACCGCCGCCGCCGTAGGCCGCCTTGATCGCGATCGGATACCCAAATTGTGCGCCGAAGGCGTGAATCTCAGCGACGTTGCTGATCATTTCGGTGGTGCCGGGCACGGATTCGACGCCCGCTGCGGCGGCCGCGATCCGCGAAGAAATCTTGTCGCCCATGACCACGATCGACGCGGACGGGGGACCGATCCAAGCCACGCCGAGGTCGCTGATTGCCTGCGCAAAGTCGGCATTTTCAGAGAAAAACCCATAGCCCGGATGTACGCCGTCGGCTCCGGATTGGCGAATCGCGTCGAGAATTGCCTCAATATTGAGGTAGCTCTCCGCGGCGGTCTGGCCGCCGAGCGCGTACGCTTCGTCTGCGAACCGCACGTGGAGTGCGTTGCGATCGAGCTCGGAATACACCGCGACGGTGGCGATACCGAGTTCGCGACAGGTGCGCATCACTCGGACAGCGATTTCGCCGCGGTTGGCTACAAGGACTTTGGTAATGGGCTTCGGCACAGTTTCGTATCCTACGAGCCGTGCCTACTGCTGCCGCCACTGAGCTCCCCGGATCTGTCGGAACCCGATTTCACCAGATCCACTGGTTTGACGACATCGATTCCACGAATCGCTATCTCATCGATGCTGCTCGCACCGGTGCACCGAATGGTTTGGTCGCGGTGGCCGATATGCAGTCCGCGGGTCGGGGTCGGCTCGGTCGGAGTTGGCAGGCGCCCGTTGGCGCCAGCTTGTTGGTATCGGTGTTGTTGCGCCCACAGCTCCCGATCGACCAATGGCCCTTGCTGATGGGGCCTGCCGGCTTGAGCGCGGTGGCCGCGGTCACCACATTGTGTGATCTTGGAGCTCGGCTCAAATGGCCCAATGACGTCGTGGTGGGCGACCGAAAGATTGCGGGTCTGCTCGCGGAAGCAACGAACGACGCTGCGGTAATCGGGATGGGCCTGAACATCGATTGGGCTGATGTGCCCGACGACATCGCGCACACGGCTACTGCAGTCTCGCTGAGCGGCGGGCGGGTGCAATCCCGTCGGGTGATCCTCGACGCCTGGCTGCGTGGCTTCGATGCCCGGCTCCGATTGCTGGAATCTGGTCCCGCAGGGCTGCGAGCGGTTCGCTTTGAGCAGCTGGCTCGATCCGCGACACTCGGTCGGCGAGTGCGCGTTGAGGCGTCGATTGAGACGATCGAAGGCGTTGCGATCGATATAAATCCCGGCGGACAAATCGTGGTGCAGCTCGACGACGGAACTATTCGGAGTTACGCGAGCGGGGATGTGGTGCATTTGCGGGCGCTCGACGGCGGGTTCGGCCCACCGTCGAGTGCATCCGTTTCGCCAGCCTCGCATTCATAAGCCCCGACGGCCTCTAACAAACGCGCGGCTTTGAGCTCGGTTTCGCGCCATTCGCTGCATGCATCTGAGTCCCATACGATCCCGCCGCCAACGCCGAGATCGGTACCGGCCGAAGAGATCGTGAATGAACGAATCGCAACGGCAAGGTCGGTAATTCCTCGATCGAAATCGAACCAGCCGGTCGCTCCACAGTAAAAGCCGCGCGGCACGGTCTCCAGTTCTGCGATCCTGTGCACTACCCGTGGTTTTGGAGCGCCGGTGATCGACGCGGCCGGAAACATCGCTCGCAGTGTGTCGATCAGCCCGACGTTGGTTCGGAGATTGCCGCGGATAGTTGAGACCAAATGGGCAAGCCCCGGATGGCATTCGGCGCGCATTAAATCCTCAACGGAAATCGATCCGAATTCACAGATCCGACCTAAATCGTTGCGAGCCAAGTCAACGATCATTACGTGTTCAGCGTGATCCTTGGCACTGGTGATGAGATCCCGACCCCGGCGCGCGGTGCCTTTGATCGGGCGGGTCTCGATACTTCGGCCGTCGATGCGCAAAAACCGTTCTGGCGATGCGCTGACGATCGCGAGATCGCCGAAATCAAAGAGGCAACTGTGCGGAGCGGGATTATGACGATCGAGTTGGTAAAACATTGCTCGAGCGTCGCCGCGCGTTTCGGTGTGGAGACGCCGCGTGAGGTTGATTTGGTAACAATCGCCTTCGTTGAGAAGCTCGCGAATTATGGCGACCCGATCCGCGTGTTCGCGTTGCGACAGCGAACTGTGCATTGCACCAAGCCGAGGAGTCGCCAATGAATTCGCCAGTGAATTCGCCAGTGAATTCGCCAATGAATTCGCCAGTGAATGAGAAAGCGATGCGGCCGTACTCGGCTGGTTGAACTCGCGAAATTCTTGCGCGGTGAGACGACCAACTTGCCGGAAATGTCCGAACAGAATATCGGGAAGCTGGCGATCATCGGCGACGGCTGGGGCAGCGGCCTCAGCCGGATCAAGGCGATGGGTGAGTTCGTAGCTGAGGGCACCGGCCCAAAACCCTCCGGTCGTCTGCATCCGTTCCAGCGCCGCCAAGGATTCTGGCCCGCGAGCCCGAACGACATCGTCGCATTCCGTAGCTACCAGGTAATCGCCTTCATCGCGCACGATGGCGAGTGGCGCCTGTTTGGATATGGCATCGGACGACAAACCGCTGCGGTTCAGGGACAAGCCGGACATTGGTGGCAAGGTTACTGAGCCGGTTTCTGAGACGAATGATTCGTTTTGCATGCGTTCTGACCGAGATCGAGCGACGGGCGCGCCTACCATCGATCCACGGTGCCTTCCGCAGCTTTTCTTCGTTCGTTCACAACGCGTTTTTTCATTGCGTTGGTTGCAGGTTTTGTCCTGCTTTCGGCCACGCTGTGGGGTGAAGATACCTACGCCGATATCAAAATTGGCCAGATGCCGTCGCACCATTTCCGCGCTGGAGTCTTGCAAGATCGCGGCGACGCGGATGCGCCAGGCAAAGCTGCGAACTACTTGATCGTCGGTTCGGATTCGCGGTCGTTTGTGAAGACCGCTACTGATGCCACCCACTTTGGTCGCGCTAGTACCGAGACGGGGAGCCGCTCGGACACGATCATGATTGCGCACGTTGATCCGAATGCGAAACAGGCATTTTTAGTTTCGATTCCACGCGACACCGCAGTGAAAATCCACGGCGGCTGTAGCGAAAAAATCAACGCCGCGTTCAATGCCGATTACTCGTGTCGGGGCGAACACGGTGGACCGCCGCTGCTGGTCGAGACGATCAAAGACAATTTCAATGTTGATATCAACCACTATCTCGAAGTGGATTTTGTCGGGTTCCGTTCCATCATCGACGTGCTGGGATCGGTGCCGATCTATTTCCCAACCAAGGCCCGCGATGTAAAAACCGGGCTCAGCGTCGACGGTGGTTGCCAAAAACTGACTGGCATTATGGCGCTGAATTACGCGCGATCGCGGCACTACCAATACTGGGATTACGCAAAAAACGATTGGCGGGATGATAACCAAAACGACTTTGGCCGAATTCGTCGGCAGCAGTATCTGATCCGCACGATGATGCAAGACGCGGTGAATCAAGGCGCGCACGACATCCTCACCGCACTCGATCTGGTCGACAAGATTGTGCAGTTTGTGGGGCGCGATGAAAAGTTCAGCAAAGACAGCGTGAAGCGCTTATTGAACACGTTCAGCGTGACCGATCCGGGTTCAGTTCCGATGGAAACCTTGCCAACCGGTTACCGCAGCGGCACGCTCGAGCTCGCGCAGCCAGCGGCGGAAGCGATGCTGCTGCGTCTTCGCACGTTTGCTCCGCCGCCTCCGAAAATCACGACCACGGTTCCGAAAATCAAAACCACCGACGTAAAAGTGTTGTTGCGTGATGGCTCGGGCCGAGTTCCTCTTGGTAAAGCCGCGAGCAACGACCTGGTGAAGCTCGGTTTCCAAACCAGCACGCCCGAAGCTGCCAGCGCGATCGCAACGACCGAAATTCGCTACACGAAGGCGAACGCGGACAAAGCGTTTGTCGTGGCGAGCTACCTTGGTGGGGTCGGTAAGTTCGTGTTGGTGCCGACACTTGACGCTGGCGACGTCGAGGTTGTGCTCGGCCAGGATTTTGTGAAGGTTGTCGATCCGGCGAAGGTCAAGCCACCAGCGAAACCGAACAAACCGCCGGTCGTGAAGCCGAAGGGCCCACTGCCGAACCCCGGAACGCCACCGCCCGGAACGAATCCGAAAACCATCGGTGCGCAATACATCGGCTGCCGGTTATGAGCTCGAGCCTGGCCAAGAGCCTGCTACGACGGTTTGCCATCGCGCTTGTCGCGGTATTCGCGTTGAGCAGTTGGGGAGTGGCCTACGGCTATTGGTTCGTGCACACGAAGTACGACGACATCGTGCACAAACAAAAGATGCACACCGATCCATTGGTGACTGGTGATCCGATCAACTTCTTGATTATCGGCAGTGACTCCCGCAGTTTTGTGAAGACGAAACTGCAAGCGGAACAGTTCGGATCTACCGCGACCAACGGTGGTCAACGCAGCGACACGATCATGGTCGCGCACGTCGATCCGAAAACGAAAACCACACTCTTGGTGTCATTGCCGCGTGACCTTTGGGTTGAGATTCCTGGTCATGGTCATCAAAAATTGAACGCCGCGTTCAACAACGGCCCGCAATCGGTGATCGATACCTTGAAGCTCAACTTCGGCATCCCGATCCATCATTACCTCGAAGTTGATTTTCGGGGCTTCGAAGGCATCGTCAACGCAATCGGAGCGGTCGATGTGTACTTCCCGACGATCGCTCGCGATACCTACACAGGTTTGTTTATCGCTACGCCGGGGTGTCACGCACTAAACGGCAAGCAAGCGCTGCAATACAACCGATCGCGTTCCTACGAATACAAAACGTCGCCGCAAGCAAATTGGAGGAAAGATCCGCGAGCGGACCTCGGCCGGATAGCTCGCCAGCAGTACTTCATCCGCAGCCTCGCGGCAACCGCGATCAGTAAAGGTTTCAGCAACATCGGGACCGCAACGGATTTGATTGACAAAAGCCTTCGGAGCCTCACGGTCGACGCGGGTTTGCGATTCGAAGACCTGGTCCGCCTGGCCGATGCATTCCGCACGACGAAGCCAGGCGAGTTGCAAATGGAAACCGTTCCTGTCTCACCCGCGACAATAAATGGCCAAGCTGCGCTCGTCTTGAAACGAGCCGAAGCCGCTCCTCTTTTGGCTCGGCTGCTTCCGAGTTCGGGAGGTAACGATCCCATCAACGCAATCGCCGCGGCAACCAAAGTGAAGCCCGAAACCGTGACCGTGTCCGTGCTCAATGGCAGCGGAACCCAAGGGATCGCGAAGCAAGCGCTGGCAGATTTGCATTCCAAAGGATTCAACGGATCAAGTACGGGCAACGCAACCCGTCCTGACTTTCCCACCACGATTGTTCGTTACAGCAATGACGCTGGCGGCAAGGATCGTGCACTCACCGTTTTGGCGTATTTAGGTGGTGTTGGTCATATCGAACTGGATGAGGCAATTACGACGCAACGGGTCGTCGTGATCTTGGGTCAGGACTTTGTGGCGGTTGCGGCGCCGGGATCGATTGTAAAGAAACCGTCGACGTCTTCCTCATCGACAGGCGCGTCGGGTTCGACAGCTTCGGGCACCCCGGCCGTGCTGGGTCATGCCCAAGGCTTCCGTGCGATTAACCCGGGAGCGACCGCGGTCGGGTGTCCGAAGTCCTGACCCCGAGCGCCGTGGTTTGAAATGCGCGCTCATTGCCGCGCCGCTGCGCTGCCCCTTCTAGGCTCGTCGTGTCGAGGCGCAGATTCCTTTTTTGATATTTCGTCTTGGCTTCACCTATTGTTCTGCCGAGAAAGTTGTTCATGAAGGTAGCTGTAATTG
This sequence comes from Actinomycetes bacterium, assembly GCA_025360585.1. GTDB lineage: Bacteria > Actinomycetota > Acidimicrobiia > IMCC26256 > PALSA-610 > F1-120-MAGs023. The sequence continues at coordinate 13,767 of JANYBW010000049.1, forward strand.
GTGCTGGGTACGTTGGGCTGACGACGGCGGCGTGTCTGGCACATTTGGGCCATGAGGTCGTGTGCGCGGATATCGATGAATCGCGCGTCAACAAACTCAACGGTGGCGAAATCCCAATTCTCGAAGAGGGCTTACCCGCGATTGTCGAGGAAGGATTGTCTTCGCGACGTTTACGGTTTGTTGTCGGCGCGGCCAACGCCGCGGCAGGAGCCGACTGCATTTTCATTTGCGTAGCGACTCCGCAAGGCGACGATGGTTCTGCGGACATGAGCTACGTGGACCGCGCAGCCCGCGAAATCGCGCCAGTCCTTGCGCCGGGCGCCGTGGTCATCAACAAATCCACGATGCCGGTTGGATCGAGTCGGTTTGTGCAACGAATCCTCGATGAATCTGGTCCTGCGCTCGATCGCGTGACCGTTGCGTCGAATCCAGAATTCTTGCGCGAAGGTCAAGCCGTCCGCGACTTTTTGAATCCCGATCGCATTGTGATCGGTTGTGATGATCCTGCCGCAGCGGTGCGCGTTTCGGAGTTGTATCGCGGTCTTCGCGCTCCGGTGTTAGTCACCGATCCGGCGTCGGCCGAAATGATTAAGTACGCGTCGAACGCGTTTCTGGCGACGAAAATTTCGTTCATCAACGCGATCGCGAACTTGTGTGAATCGGTCGATGCGGATGTTCGCGAAGTTGCGCTCGGTATGGGTTACGACCGGCGCATCGGTTTCGAATTCCTGAAGCCCGGACCTGGATATGGCGGCTCGTGTTTCCCCAAGGACAGTGCGGCGCTGTTGCACACCGCACAGATCAACGGCTACGACTTTGATCTGTTGGCGGGAGTCATCGAGGTCAACCGTAAACAGTACGAACACATGGTGCACAAGATCACCGAAGGCGCCGGCGGCAGTCTCCAAGGTGCCGTCGTGGGCGTATGGGGTTTGACCTTCAAATCCGACACCGACGACCTTCGTGATTCGCCATCGATGCTGATCAGCGAGCGCTTGCTGAACGCGGGCGCGATCGTGCAAGCGTACGATCCTGCGGCAGGTGAAAAGGCCAAGCAAATGTTGCCGGGTCTGGAAATTCGCGCGGACGCCTACGAAGCCGCGACGGGCGCCGATGTTGTGGCCGTACTGACCGAGTGGGATGAATTCCGGTGGCTTGATTTCGATCGCCTTCGCGGCGTCGTTGGCAAGCCGGTGATTGTGGATGCGCGGAATTTGTTGGATCCCGCTGCGATGCGTCGCCGAGGCTTTCAGTACTCAGGGGTCGGTCGCTAGTGGCTCGCGTCGTCGTTACCGGGGGATCGGGATTTATCGGTTCGCATGTCTGCGACAGCCTGATCGCGCGCGGCGACGAAGTGGTCTGTGTCGACAATTTGTTGACCGGTCAAAAATCAAATGTCGAGCAATTGTTCGGTAATCCCCGGTTTTCGTTTGTGGAAGCCGATGTCGTTAGAGATTTACCCGTCGATGGTGATGTCGATTTGGTGATGCATCTCGCGAGCCCTGCCAGCCCACCCGAATATCTGCGTTTGCCGTTCGAGACCCTCGATGTCTCGTCGATCGGTACTCGCCGCGCGTTGGATTTGGCGTTGGATCGCGGCGCTCGATTCTTTGTGGCGTCGACGAGCGAGGTCTACGGCGACCCGCTGGTGCATCCGCAGCACGAAGAATACTGGGGCAACGTGAACCCGATCGGCCCGCGTTCGGTATACGACGAAGCGAAACGGTTCGCCGAAACGCTCACGATGGCGTATCACCGATACAACGGGGTATCGGTTGGGATCGCGCGGATCTTCAACACGTATGGGCCCCGGCTGCGTCCGGCCGACGGCCGCGTCGTTTCGAATTTCTTGGTGCAAGCCATGAACGATCGGCCGCTCACTATTTACGGTGATGGGCTCCAAACCCGATCGTTTTGCTACGTCTCTGATGAGGTGCGGGGGCTGCTTGCGCTCGCGGATTCGAACGAGACCGGGCCGATGAATATCGGAAATCCTTGCGAGTTCACGATGCTCGAATTGGCCGAGATTGTCCGTGAAATAACCGGTTCGAGTTCCGAGATCGTGTACGAACCGCTCCCCACCGACGATCCAACCCGCCGCAAACCAGATATTTCTCGGGCCGAAGCGCTCTTCGGCTGGTCTCCGAAGGTTGATCTGCGCGAAGGTCTACGCCTTACCTATGAGTCGTACCTCGCGCAACAATGCCATCTCGGGTCTTGAGCCCGTCGAATACAAAAAACTCTCAGTCGTTGTTCCCGTCTTCAATGAACGCAACACTGTGGTCGAGATTTTGCGGCGCATGCGTGCGGTGCAGCTGCCGGAAGGCCTCGACCTCGAGATTCTGATCGTCGACGACGGCAGCACCGATGGCACCCGCGAGGTATTGCGCCAGCTCAGCGACAGCACGGTTCGTATCGTCTTGCAGCCTGCGAACGCCGGCAAGGGTGCGGCGGTCCGTGAGGGCCTTTCCCACATCACTGGCGACATCGTGCTGGTCCAGGATGCCGATCTCGAATACGACCCTGAAGATTGGCCCAAGCTCCTAGCTCCAATTCTGCGCGGCAAGGCACTGGTCGTCTACGGCTCCCGCTTCACCGGCGAACGCAAAAACATGCTGTTTTTACACTGGGTCGGTAACCGATTCCTCTCGTTGGCCACGAACATCATGTACAACACCACCTTGTCCGATATGGAGACCTGTTACAAGATGGTCGATCGTCGCGTCGTCCAGCGGATGACGTTGCGGTCCAACAAATTCGATATCGAACCCGAAATCACCGCCAAGATTCTCAAAATGGGTGTCCGCATCTATGAGGTTCCGATTTCGTACGCCGGGCGCGAGTTTGATGAAGGTAAAAAAATCACGTGGCGCGATGGCTTTTCAGCCCTGTATTCACTGGTGAAGTACCGCTTCACGGATTGACGCTTAGGTGAATTCCGCGGAGACGCCACTCGCGAGCTGGTCAGCGGTGATCGTGAACTACAACGCTGGCGACTATCTCAAAGCCTGTGTGGATTCCTTGCTGGCCATTGAAGATCCGCGCCTGGATGAAATCATCGTGATCGACAATGGCTCCACCGATACTTCGCTGACGAATCTCACGCCCGGTTCGGCGAAGATTGTGGATTCGGGCGGCAACGTTGGCTACGCACGGGCAGCCAACCTTGGAGTTGCTGTGACTTGCTCGCCGTACGTTGCGGTTTTGAACCCGGATGTGGTCTGCGACCCAAATTTTTCGCGACCGTTGTGCGAATGCCTTGATGCCGATGCTTCGGTCGGCGCAGCTGGGCCAGCGATTCGAGATCTCGCGGGGGTGCACTATCCATCGGCCCGGACGATTCCTAGTCTCGCGACAGCACTCGGCCACTTCGTGCTTGGCATGATCCGGCCACAAAATCGCTGGACGCGCCGCTATCGGCAATCGGATACTGATCCAACCGAACGCCGGACCACAGCATGGCTTTCTGGGGCCGCAGTAATGCTGCGTCGTAGCGCGCTTGATGCGGTAGGTGGGTGGGACGAGCGGTTTTTCATGTTCATGGAAGATGTTGATCTATACACACGACTCACTGCGGGCGGCTGGGCGGTGTGGTTCGAGCCCGCGAGCTCGGTGATGCACGTTGAAGGGGTCAGCCGGCGTAGCCACCCCTATCGCACGCTGATCGCGCACCATCGTTCGGCGTTTCTCTACGCAAATTTGCATTGGTCCGGTCTTCGCCGAGCGGCGCTTCCCGCCGTCGCGGCTGCCTTGGCCGTGCGTTGCCTGGCATTACTCGCGGTTGCAGCAGTGCGCACGCGAGCACAGCACTAACTCACCCGCGCCGATCCGGTAGCGTCTCGCCTCATGGCCACGAAGTCGAGGATGAAACGGCGCGCGTTCCGGAACCCGAAACGCGCTCGAGGCGGAGGTTCCAACTGGTTCAACGTCTCTTTGGCAGTTGTCTTGGTGGTGGGAACTTCGCTGGTGTTGGTAAGTCGTCACCCGAATGCAGGGTCGGGCAGTATCGGCCCGAAACTCAATAGTGGCGGCTCGACTGCAGATCATTGGCACGCGGCCTTGGGTATCAATGTCTGTGGAACTTGGCAGGTAGCAACACCGTGGCCGAATCTGGCCGGTGGTACCCGCGGTCGGTTCGGAAACACTGGCGTGTACGCCGGATTACACACGCACGAACTCGCGGACGGCGCTGGCGACGGCATCATCCACATGGAGCCGGGTCAAAATCAAGAAGCTGGCCGCAACGCAACGGTTGGTCTCTACATGAAGTACGGCGGCTGGAAGCTCAACGCCACATCGATGAAGCTTTGGGCTGGGGCCAACGGCAAGATCATCGCCGAAAAAAATGGCCAAAAGTGCGGCGGCAAGCCCGCGAAATTACGCTGGGCTATCGGATCCAATAAGACTGGATCGGTCAAGATGGTCGAGCAACATGGCAACCCGGCTGGCTACAAGCTGTACGAAGAAGATGTTGTCGGCATCTATTTTGTCGCCGCCAATCAAGATCTCACGAAGTTGCCAGCGGTGCCAGCAATCAAAAACCTGACGGGCGCCAAAGCACGTGGCGAAGGCGGCGCGGCAGCCACCACCACAACGTCGGGCCCCGGCACACCGACGACGGCTGGAGGCACGACAACCTCAGGCGCCGGCACGACCACGACTTCCCAGCCGACCACGACCACCAAGAAGTGAAAGCGATTGTTCTCGTTGGCGGCGAGGGAACTCGACTCCGACCACTAACGCTCACCACACCGAAGCCGTTGCTGCCGATTGCAAACATTCCGTTCCTGGAACGGCAGCTGAGTTGGTTGGCCTCGTTTGGTGTGACCGAGGCGGTGCTCTCGATGGGGTATCTGCCCGACGCCTTCAAAGAACACTTCGTCGGGGATCGTTTCGGCGATATGCGGCTGCGTTACGCAGTTGAAGAAAAGCCGTTGGGAACCGCGGGCGGCATTCGTTTTGCCGCCGAAGGCATCACTGAGCGAGTCGTGGTGTGCAACGGTGATGTTCTCACTGCGCTCGACCTTGGTGCGATGGTTGCGTTTCACGAAGATCGCAAGGCCCAGGCATCGATCTATTTGTGCCGCGTTGACGATCCATCGATGTTTGGCGTCGTACCGACCCGCGACGACGGTGAAGTTATCGGCTTCATCGAAAAACCTCCGCGTGATCAAGCGCCCACGAACTGGATCAATGCAGGTACCTATGTATTGGAGCCGGAAGTCTTTGATCGCATTCCAACCCGCGTGAATGTTTCGATCGAACGCGAGACGTTCCCCCGCATGGTCGAGACTCGCGGCGCGCTCTACGCGTTTCCCTACGACGGTTACTGGCTCGACATCGGAACCCCCGAGAAGTATCTCCAAGCGCATACCGATATCTTGCGCGGTGATCTTGGCGAGCCCCCCACTCAATCAGCCACTGAGGCGAGCCCAGGAATCTGGGTGGAGGCTGGCGCTACAATCGATCCATCGGCGAACTTGCACGCACCGGTACTGATCGGCGCCGGTGCAACAATCGGCGCGGGTGCAACGATCGACAACTCCGTTGTTGGTCCGAACGCAAATATCGCGGACCGAGCGATCCTGCGGCGCGCTGTCGTACATCGCAACGCTCGAGTTGGAGAGCACAGCGAGGTTGCTGATTCCGTAGTTGGAGCCGAAGCGCAGATTGAAAGTTCGACAAGCTGTGTCGACGTCACCTTGGTGGGCGCGCAGGCGCGGGTCCTTCGAGGCACACAGGTTTCGGCGGGTCGGGTCGCGGCCGAAGGGCAGTGAATCGATGCGGACGCTCGTAACCGGCGGCGCCGGTTGCATCGGTTCGGCCCTCGTCGATCGATTGCTGGCGGAAGGCTGCACGGTTGATGTGGTCGATGATCTCACCACTGGATCGTTAGCCAACCTCGCCGAAGCTCGCAGCGTGGTCGGTCGACGGTTTTCGTTTCAACGGCTCGATGTCGCGAACCTAGAAATTGCGGACTACATCGCACGCAAAAAACCTGAAGTCATTTTTCACCTCGCGGCGCAATGCAGCCAGCGCATCGCGTACGCGAAACCTGCGTTTGATGCTGCCGTGAACATTGGTGGCACGCTGAATGTGCTCGAAGGCGCGGTCGCGGCGGGGACGACGAAGATTTGTTTCACGGCATCGGGAACGACGTTGTACGGAACTTCCGGCGAAGTCCCGACTCGCGAAGCTTCAGCCTGGAAGCCGGTGTCTCCGTTTGGGGTTTCGAAGAAATCTGCAATGGACTACTGCCATAGTTACCGCGAAACTCGGGGTCTTGAGTACACCGCGTTGGCGCTGGCGAACGTGTACGGCCCGCGTCAAGCCACTGGCCCCGACCCCGCAGTCATCGCGTCGTTCGCGCCGAGGTTTTTGGATCGGGCGCGCGTAACGATTTACGGCGATGGGAACCAGACCCGCGATTTTGTCTTCGTCGACGACGTGGTCGATGCACTGTGGAGGAGTTCGCAACGCGCCGGCGGGCTCGTTCTCAACATTGGCACGGGCGTCGAGACATCGATTCAAACGGTGCACGATCGCCTCGCGACCTTGACCGGTTTTCATGCACCCGCGCGGTATGAAGCTGCGTTAACGCACGATCCCAATCGCGTGTGCCTCGACCCTGGACGGGCCGAGATTCATCTTGGCTGGAAGCCATTTACTGATCTCGACGACGGACTTGCCCGTACGCTCGAGTATTACAAGGTGCATCCCGCCGCGCGTGAACGAGCAACGCGTTAGCGCCCACTAGTCGAGAAAGGTCACGAGTTCGTCGAGCGGGATTGGTGGACGCGGCCGGCCAATGTACGCGGGATCGGCCTTACCGACGCACACCATCGCGTGTGGTCGCCAATCAACGGGCAGACTGAGTGAATCGCGTGCGGTATCTGGGCAAAATATTGGCGCCGCGACCCAACACGAGGCGTAGCCGAGATCGGCGGCACATACCATCAAATTTTCGACTGCCGCCCCCAGCGACAACAGCGCCATGCCGAACTCTGCTCGCTGGCGGATCTCGTCGGGGTAAGAATCGAGGCCGTTCCACGTCAGGCAACCCAAGATGATGCTCGGCGCGGTCATGATTTTGACATGCGACTTCGCAACCAGTTCTTCGATACGCGCGGCGCTGAGCCCATCGCGTTCGAGATCGATTCGCCAGTGATCGCCCATACCGTTCGCGAGTCGTTGCTTGGCATTGACAGAGTTGATGACCACCCAACGCCACGGACGTGAGTGATGCGGTGCAGGAGCGATACAAGCGGCTTCGATCATGGTCGTGAGCGCGGCGCGCGGGACTCGATCGGCGCTGAACGCCCGAATGGATCTGCGGGCTTCGAGAAACGCTGGCACGCTCATCGAAAGAGGTCGTCGCTCGTGGGCCGGATGAGTTCGCGCGCCGAGCTTTCGCGAAACCATTGCGGATCAAGCCCGCGTACGACGGCCGCGGGAATACCTTCGGCTTTGCCCATCACGAGTTCGGCTGCGCTTGAGACTTCGTCGGCAATGGCAATTTCGGTGACGTGCAAGGTGCGGCCTACAGCGTCGGGGGTGTCGCGCAAATCGAGCACCGCCGCGATGCCGCTCACTCCGATCGCGACATCAGTGAGACCTTGACGCCACGGGCGCCCGAAAGTGTCGCTGATGATGATGGCGCAATCGAGCTGGTAGCGCGCCCGCAGTGCAGCGCGAATGTGTTTTGCCGAGCGGTCAGAATCGATCGGTAACAATGCCGCGTAGCCATCTGCGACGTTGGAAAGATCGATGCCCGCATTCGCGCAGATGAATCCATGTTTCGTTTCGGCAATGATGAGGTCGCCGCGGCGCCGCACAATTCGCACCGATTCGGCTTCGATGAGCGCATGCTTCGCCGCGATGTCGTTGCCGTCCAGCACGACGAGTCGGCCTTCGGCTTTCGACACGACTTTTTGGGTCACGACAATACAATCGCCGTTCGTGAGCGGTGTGTCGGCTGCGATCGCGGCGTCCGCGATAAGCATCGCGAGTTCGTCGCCCCGCGCAATTTCGCCAATCCCGCGAATGGGAAAAATCGTGAGGCCAGCTGCAGTCATGACGGCACCGTAGCGAGGACGACCTCAGCGAGTTCGGCCGCGATGCCCGGATCGCTCATCAACGTGTTCGTGACTACCGCACGAACGCCGAGCGCTTCGACGGCTGCTGCGTACTTCGCGTCGACGGTGTCGAGTACCAAGGTTCCACAAATCTCTGCGTAGTGCTGGGCGATGCCGACGGGGGACACCTCGATACCCAAAGGGCGCATGAGCCGATCGGCGGGGCCCTTTACCGGCCTACCGCCAATGATCGGACAGACCGCGGTAACGGTCTCCCGACGCGCGCGAAGGTGTTCGCGTACCGACGGAACCGCGAGTATCGGGCCGATTGAAATAACCGGGTTCGATGGGCAGATGATCACCGCAGTTGCTGCATCGATCGATGCAAGCACTCCCGGCGCGGGCTGCGCCGCAGCTGCACCTTCGAAACGCACGGAATGCACGGGCGGTTGCGAGCGTTCTTTGACGAACCATTCTTGCATCTTGAGTTCGCGGCGTTCGGAATCATCGACGGTCACAATGGTGCGGACTGCATCGTTACTCATCGGCACGATGTTCAGAGTTACACCCCAGGCTTGCGCGAGTTCGGCCGTAATTGTCGTGAGGTCGGCGCCGTCGTGAAGGCGGCGGGTTCGGTAGAGATGCGTTGCGATGTCGAGATCGCCGAGCCGAAACCACGTTGGTTCTCCGAATCGTCCGGCCGCTTCAATTGTGCGGTACGACTCACCGGCGAGCCCCCAACCCTGGGCAATGTCGGAAGCTCCGGCCAGCGTATAAATAATCGAATCGATGTCGGGTGAGACGTGCAAGCCAAGAAAGGTTTCGTCGTCGGCCGTATTGACAACGACGGTGACTTCGCTCGGGTTCACTCGTTGCTGGAGACCCGCCAAGAATCGGGCCGCGCCGACTCCACCGGCAAGTGCTGTGATCATTGCGACAACGTAGCCAGAACGACGATGATCCTCCCCACGCGCGCAGGCAGGATCATCGAACAAACTTCTGCTGATTCACGAACCCGAACGGTTCAGGTGTGCACGAGGCTCGGAGCCTCGGTAGGAGTTAGGCCGTCGCGCCCACGAGGCTCTTGGCGAGCTTCACAGCCGGCTCAACTGCTTTCGGCAGCGGTTTCGGGAGCGATTCGACGCGCCCGGCAAGATCGACGACGACTGGTTTGGCCGCATCGGTGACCTGAGTGCTGAATTCGTGAGCGGCTTCTGTGGCTCGGTCGAGACCAGCTTTGACTTTCAGCCGGATGTCATTGGTTTGATCACCGATCACGTGCAACGGTGAGCCGGCGTTGACGAGCTTTTCTTGGACTTCGCGGCGCCGAGTTTGGGCTTGTTGAAAGCCCAACACGCCCAGGCCTACTGCGATGTATCCGGCGTCGGTGAGGTTCTTGCGGATGTCGATTGCCATGGTGGCTCCTTATGCATTTCCGACACTTCGGTGGGCCGGATGAGTGTATTGATATTGGGTCATGTTGCGACTGTGCTTGCAGAGTAGCACATCTTGCTAACTATTGCAAGCATCGCAGGGCGTGGGTCTTGCTGCGCAGTCGTTGTCGGGACGGATATTCGTCAGAGATATAGCTCCGCGGATCGGCGGTTGCCCGGGACTCGGTTATCCTCGCCGTCTCATGTCCGAAGCGAACCCTGTGCATCCGAAGTCTTCGAATGCGGTGTTTCTCGACGAGGATTTTGATCCCGATCCGATCGCGACATCGCTGCCGGCGGTGGTCGCGGTGGTCGCCACTCGTGGCGCCGCGTCGCTCGAAGTTTGCCTGGGGGCACTGACCACCCAGCAGTACCCCGAACTTACCGTTGTTGTGATCGACGACGGTACTGTGCACGATCTCGCAGCTCACGTTGCCGCGGTGGCACCAAACGCGTTGATAATGCCGGCCACCGAAAGCGACGCTGATGGTTCGGCCGCGCAACTCCCCACGCAGGGCCGACGTTCGGCGGCCGGAGTCTTCAACGAGGTCATTGGCAAGGTGGCAGGCGCGGCGTTTCTGCTGTTGGTCCGCGACGACATCATCTTGGATCCACTGGCGACTCGCGTGATGGTCGAGGAGTCGTTCCGGTCGAATGCTGCGGTCGTAGGGCCGAAGTTTGTCGACCGCGCGAATTTGAGTGTGCTGATCGATGTCGGAAACGCCATCGACCATTACGGCGTTGCGTTTAGTCCTATCGAACCGGGTGAACGGGATCAAGAACAACACGACGGCGTCCGCGATGTCTTTTTTGTTTCTGAGCGCGCAACCCTTATTCGTTGCGATATTTTCGAAGCGCTAGAAGGTTTCGACCCACTGTGCGTAGGCAGCGAGGCGATCGATCTGTGTTGGCGCGCGCGAATCGCTGGGGCGCGGGTCTTGGTCGCGCCCGATGCCCGCGCGCAGGTGGCGTTGGAATGCGCGCATACTTGGGCGGGAGGTGTGCCCCTTCGGGCTCGGACGGTCGGGCGGATTCGCTCGTGTTGCAAATCCGCATCGGCAGTTTCGTTGCTGTGGTCAGTTCCGCTGTCGTTCGCGCTGACGGTGCTCGAAGCCTTCGCGTTTGTTGTGCGAGGCCGAGGTCGCTATGCGGGATCAGTACTAGCTGCGTGGATTGATGTGTCGCTGGGTTCGCCCGACATCCATCGTGCGCGTGCCGTTGCCCAAGCTCATCGGGTCGTCGACGACGGTGAGATTCGCGTCTTCATGATCCGTGGCAGTGCACGGTTCCGGACATGGCTGACGCTACGGCTGCACGTTGACGATGTCATTGCTGACGCGAGCGTTCGCACTCGTGAAGTAATCGGGGTTGCCACCAGGCGGTTTCGCCATGCTGAGTTGGCAGTGCTGGGCCTGGCGGTCCTGCTCAGCATCGCGGTGGTGCGCGGCTTGGTGAGTGGTGGTGTGACGAACGTCGGCGGGTTTGCTCGTTGGCCGTCGGTGCACGATCTCTGGAGGAATGCAACCTCGGCCCATCGGGTAAGCAACTTGGGTGCCGACGGTGTCGCTTCGCCGCTGCTCGCGATCTTGGCGTCAATCTCGGCATTGTTGTTCGGGCACACGGCGCTGGTTCACACGCTCGTTATTGTCGGAGCGGCTCCCATAGGAATCATTGGTTCCTACCGACTGGTCCGCCGGCTGAGCTCGAGTGCGTGGCCCGCGGCAGCAGCGTCCGTTGCCTACGGAGCGAACCCCGTCGCGCGCAACGCGGTTGCTTCCGCGCATCTCGGTGCGTTGGTTGCCTTCGCGGCGTTGCCATGGATGATCACGATGATTTGCGTGACGGCGAAGTCTGCGGAGAATGCACGCGATGGCGGAAACCTTCGCCGAACGATTGCTCGATTGGCCGCAGTATCGTTGTTAGCGGTGGCCGTGGCGCCGACGCTGGTGTTGCTTCCGTTTGTGATCTTGGCTGCATTGTTGGGTGCAGCCTTGCTCGTCGGTGAGCCATTAGCAGGGCTGCGTCGGGGCGCGATGGTTGGTGTGGCCGGCGGATTGGTAGCGGCGCTGGTGAGCGCTCCCTGGCTTGCTTCGGTCTTGGGCGATGCGCAACCGTTTGGGCTTGCGCAACGGCACACGGTGAAACTCATCGATGGTCTGAGCTTCGCGACCGGCGCGAACGGGTCGGGCCATCTGGCATCGGCCCTGTGGATCGCCGCACTGTTGCCGTTGTTCGTGGCGCCTCGCGAAACCATGCACCTCGCGGTGACGGGTTGGCTTTTGGCACTCACCGGCGTTGGCATTGTGTTCGTTGCCCAACACGTGTCGGCAACTACCAAACTTCCCGAACTCGAAATGCTCTTTGTGATGGCCGCCGCCGGACTGGCGATGTCCATCGGCGTCGGTGTCGCGGCGGTCGTTTCTGAATTGCGAACGTTTATGTTCGGAGCGCGCCAAGCCGCGGTCGTTGTCGCGCTTGTCGCGGTCGTCATTCCGGTGTTCAGTTGGTTCGGCGACTTGGGCGATGCCCACGCTCGCGGCGCGAACAGCGATTGGGGAACCGCACTGAATTGGGTCAATGATGAACGCGCGAGGATCGGCGACTTCCGCGTGGTCTGGATAGGCCAACCCGATGCGATGCCATCGCCGAGCATCGATCGCCGCGGGGTTCAGTACTCGATCACCCGCGGCGCGAGTACATCGGTATTGGATCATTTTGCACCGACGACGACCGCGGCGAATCTTGTAGGCGATGCCCTGGCGTTGTCACGGTCGGGCGCGACGTCGCGGTTGGGTCATCTTCTGGCTCCGATGAGCGTGCGGTACGTCGCGGTGATCGATCGAGTGGCTCCCGATGGCCGCAGACTTCGCGATAGTTCGATCGATGTTGCGGCACTCGGAAATCAGCTCGACTTCACCGTGGTTGATGACTCCACTCCCGGGCTCCGCTTGTACCGCAATTTGTCGTGGATTCCCGCGCTCGCATTGGCACCCACGAAGGCAGCAATTCCGATGACTCCCGCAGCGACGAGCGACCCGACTGCTGCTGCGCTGATGGCCGATCTCGAAGGCACCCCCGACGCCACGCGGACGAAGGGCCCAGGAACACTCCTGTTGGCTGAGACGGCATCGCCTCATTGGACGGCGACCCAGGGCAGATCGACGTTGACTCGGCGCAAGGGATTCGGTTGGTCCAACGTATGGCGGGCGCCAGGACGCGATTCAGTGCAAGTTACATATGACGAACCGTGGTGGCCGACGTTGCTGACCATCGCCGAGCTCGTTGCGTTGCTCATTGTGTTGGCCGCGGCAGTCGCACCAACTCGTCGACGCAGCGCGGGCCTGCACCGCGCGACTCCTACCGAAGCGGCTGACCTTGAGGCTGGTCTTGAGGCTGACCTTGATATAGCTGAAGCAATCGTCGTGGAGCCGGGCACATGACCTCGATTCGTGCTCGAGTGCCCTTTGCCGTTGTGCTGTTGGGTTCGGCGTTGGGCCTTGTGCTGTTGGGTAATCCTGAGTCCGCGCACGTCACGCAACCGCTGTCGCCGCGAGTCGCGGGAGTCCCCGCGCTGCTCACAACCGGTCTCGTGCGATCGGCTGCTTGGTATTGCCCAATGGTGCAAAGCGCTGACCACCTCGCAACCGGCGAAGCAATCGCGATGTCGAATACCTCACCGAAGGTGGTGCGGGTCGAGGTTTCCGCGATCGCGAACGGGTCGGTGCAACAACGCAAACAGATCGACGTGGGAGGCAATGCCACTGCGACGGTCACGGGACAAGAACTGGGCACCACGGGTTCGGTCGCATTGATTGTTGAAGCATTCGGCCCTGGCGTCGTGGTGGAGCACGTCGCGACGGAATCCGACAAAACTGCGACGACTCCCTGCGCTACACAATCGAGTGATTCGTGGTACTTCGCGGCCGGCACAACGCGTGGTGAAACCTTCGAAACCATCGCGATCATGAACCCGTTTGGCCAAGCATCCAGTGTCGACGTTGCGTTGTACACGCGCGACGGCGTGGTGCGTCCACGGGCAATGCAAGCGCTTGAGGCTCCGGCACGGAGTCGGGTGCAAATTGATGTCAACTCGGGTTCGGATCAGCGAGAGGTCATAGGCGTTGCGATCGTGGCGCGCGCAGGAACGCGCCTGATTGCCGAGATGATGTTGCGCGGCGTTGGCAAGAATGCGTCGGCACCGTTGTCAGTGGTCATGGGCGCTCCGGGTCTGGTCACAGAGTGGCATCTCGAGGACTTTGATCTCCGCCGTGGGCTCACGCATTCGTTGGTGCTCATGAATCCATCGGAGGCACCCATATCGGTCGCGGTGCAAACGATCGCAACGGGAAGCCCACAATTTGTGCAGCGAACCGTGACTGTTGCGGCAAATTCGATTGCGTGGATTGATGCCGTGGACCCACAAACCGCGGCCGCAAAAACTGATGTGAGCGTGACGGTGTTTACGCACGGGCAGCCCTTTGCTGCCGCGGCATTGCATCGCGCCGACGCAACTACACGGTTGGTACAAGGAACGTCGGTATCTATGGGGCTATCAGTACCGACTCGTAATGCCACGTTCGCGTTTGATCGCACTGCAACGTTAAATCAGACAGTGTTGGAAATCGAAAACCCCAACGACCGTGTCGCCCATATAAAAATCGTTCGCAACGGTACGGCGGATGGCGCGGAGATCACGCTCGCAGCGTCGCAACGCACAAGCCTGAAACTCACGAGCAATACGGTTGCCTCAGTCTTGGTAATTGAATCCGGCGAGCCGATCTACGTCGTACGGCGCCTGTTCGGCGCCGGCGGTGAAAGTCGTAGTGCTGCAATAATTGCCGTGACCGGTTGATCCAATGGCGTTACGGATCACCATCGGCGCCGCGTTGGCAATCATCGCGTTCGCAGTTGCATTCATTGCTGACCGCCGTTCGCGATCAGCCAACCGCGCCCGGCCAGTCGTCGCTGATCGCGACGCGCCAACCCAGTTGCATCGTGGCGATTTTGTGCGGCCCGATGCTCCGTGGCTCGTGGTGATCTTCACCAGTGCCGCGTGCGGAGGTTGTGGCCCAATGGCGGCCAAGGTTGCGGTATTGGAAAGCGCAATCGTGGCCACGGCCGAAGTTGAATTTGGCGAGCACGAGGCTTTGCATAAACGTTACGCGGTCGATGCCGTGCCGTTAGTAGTCGTTGCCGATTCACGTGGAGTCGTGCGCAAGTCGTACTTCGGAACGACGAGCGCGACCGACCTGTGGGCCGCGCTCGCTGAACTTCGATCGGCGCCAGCCGGGAGTTCAGCACCAGAACCAACGAACTAGTGACGGCACATCACTAGCCGAACGGATTCGAATTATTCGCCGCTGACCACGTCGTCGGTCGGTAGGGGAGGCGCCGGTGCTGCGGGAGCTGCAACAGCAACCGAGATCACCGCGTGGTCGCTTGTACTCACGGTGCCGTCTGCGTGCACGATTTGGCGTGGGCCACCCGCTTTGTAGCCCATTGCGGCATCGACAAGGTTCGTGACCTCAAGACCGTTGATCGTTTCGCGTTCGAGCAACGCTTGTGCGATTGCGTCGAGACCAAGCCGGTATTCCAGGAGCAATTTTGTTGCCCGGTCCTGTTGGTCCCGAAGAATTCGTTCGCACTCTTCGTCGATCACGCGCGCAGTTTCGTCGGAGTAGTCGCGCGTGTGTACGAGGTCTTCGCCGAGGAAGACTGCGCCTTGCGAACCCCACGCGCGCGGTCCGATGCGATCGCTCATACCCCATTCGCGCACCATGCTGCGAGCGATTTCCGTGGCGCGCACGAGATCGTTGCTCGCTCCCGTGGATTGCGATCCAAACACGATGTCTTCAGCCACGCGACCACCCATAAACACGGTGAGCGCGTCGTTAAGGAAATCGCGGTCGTGGGAGTATCGCTCTTCTTCGGGAAGTTGTTGGGTCATGCCGAGCGCCATGCCGGTCGGCAAGATCGTGACTTTGTGGACGGGGTCCGCGTGTTCCAACACGTACGCAAGGAGCGCATGGCCGCCTTCGTGATATGCGGTGTGTTCTTTTTCCTCGTCGTTCATCATGATGCTTGGGCGTTTCAGGCCCATCAGGACGCGATCGCGGGCGTTTTCGAAATCTTCGCGGTGAACCTCAGTTGCGCCGCGGCGTACCGCGAACAGTGCGGCTTCGTTCACGAGGTTGGCGAGATCGGCACCGCTCATACCGGGTGTGCCCCGAGCAACTACCGAAACATCAACATCCGTCGATATTTTCTTGTCGCGGAAATGCACGTCGAGGATCTGCAACCGCTCCTCTTGCGTTGGCAACGGAACAATGATTTGACGGTCGAATCGACCCGGCCGGAGCAACGCGGCATCCAATACATCGGGACGGTTCGTAGCGGCCATGATCACGATGCCCTCGGTGGCTTCGAAGCCATCCATTTCCGCGAGCATCTGGTTGAGGGTCTGTTCGCGTTCATCGTGCCCGCCGCCGAGACCTGCGCCACGCTTGCGGCCGATTGAATCGATTTCGTCGACGAAAATGATCGCTGGGCTTTGCTTCTTGGCGGTCTGAAACAAATCGCGAACGCGAGCCGCGCCGACCCCGACGAACATTTCCATGAAGTCCGAGCCGGTGACCGAAATGAACGGCACGCCGGCTTCACCCGCGACTGCTCGTGCGATCAGCGTCTTGCCGGTTCCCGGAGGGCCAACGAGCAACACACCTTTAGGAATACGCGCTCCGATTTCGCGGAACTTGCCCGGCTGCTTCAAGAAATCAACGACCTCTTTGATTTCTTCTTTGACGGGTTCGTAGCCCGCAACATCGCCGAAGGTCGTCTTGGGTTTTTCGGTCGTGTAGACCTTCGCCCGACTGCGGCCGATATTCATCACTGCGCCCATGCCTTGTTGGGCACGACGGCTCATGAAATACAAGACGAGCCCGATGATCAGGATCGGCCCAAAGAGCTGCAAAATTCCCCAGAACGCGCTGTTTGAGGTGCTGGTGTATTGCAGCTTGACTTTCTTGTCCTTGAAGATCTTCAGAGTTTCTGCATCAAAGTTCTGCAACGGACCCGATGAGGTAAACGACGCGTGGTCGTTGACCGCATCCTTGAAATCGCCCGTGATGCTTCCGTTGTCTTTCGTGTATGAGATCAGCGTGACGTTGCCCTTTTGGACTTGGTCTTGGAGCTCGTTGAACGACAGTTTTTCTTTCGTCGGGCTCGAACTGAATGAATTGCTCGACAACAACGCCGTGAACGCCACGACAATGACCAGCAACACGACCCACGGCGTGAATTTGTTGCGCCCAGCGGCGCCCATTGGGCCACCCCGCGGAGGCATCGGTGGACGCGAGGGCCGGTTTGGGGGTTCCGGTGGACGCCAAGGCTCCTGCGGATCGTGACTCATTAACGCTCCTGATCGGCGACCCCGTCTGGTCGAGGCCGCAATATTGGCCATGCTATGGCCCGGCGAGAGCCGAACCGACTCGGCCAGCCGCTCCCGGTGAAGAAACACTTCGGGAGCGCACCAACCCGGTGCGACGGTCTGTTGATTCGCGCCGATACGCTCCGATCCAATGTCCGATCCAGCAGCGCAACCGTTCCCTGATTGGCAACCGCTGGAGGGCTTCGCTCGAGCAAAAGTTCGCTGGGGTTTTGGTGATGCTGCTTGGGCGGTCGCGGGAGGATTTGGATCCGCGGCGATCGCAGCCGCGGTTATCGCTGCCGCGCGTTATGCGAACACGCCGAGCTCGGACGTTAAATTCGATGCGCTCGACAACGCGATCGCTTCGCTGGTGCAATTCGCCGTGATGGCCACGCTGGTGTATTTGACCGTAGGGCGGCGCGGTCGCGGGCTCCGCCATGATCTCGGACTGGTACTCCTCGCTCGCGATTGGTACTGGATCCTGATCGGAATGGGCACTGCGATCGCCGCAGGGATGGCGCTACTTCCGATCAATCAACTGTGGACGGACGGCCGCCACGGGAAGCAACAAATCGGTGAGACTGTGCGCCATTCCGCAAGCCTGGCGCGCGTCCTGTTGGTTATTACCGTGGTACTGATCGCTCCCATCGTGGAAGAAACCGTCTTTCGGGGCATCGTGTTGCGTTCCGCGCTGCGCCGAATGCCCGTTGGTCCTGCAGTGCTCGTAAGTGGCGTTACCTTTGCCGCGTTGCATCTGCTGGACATCACAACGTTTCCGGCAATGCCTGCGCTGTTTGTCCTCGGCACCGGTTCGGCAATCGTCTCGGTTCGCAGCGGCAACATGAGTCGGTCGATCTATTTACACATGGGCTTCAACCTTCTGGGTGCTATCTCTTTATTGACGTAGCTAGGCCAAGCGTCACCAATGCAGTCCATTCACCAGAACCCGCTTCAGTGCCGCAACCTCGACGCCGATACATCAACCACAACGGGTGACATTAGGCAGGGAGGCCGAAATGGCATGCACAGGATGTGCTGACACAAAATTGATTTCGATCCGCATGAAAATCGGCGTCCAAGACGTCGTGTTTCAACGGTGCAGCCGCTGCGAAATAAACCAGTGGGCCACCCACGACGGCGAAATTTCCCTCGACGAAATTCTCGAACTTGCCCGAATGAGATAATTCGGGCCTGCGTTGCGCTGCGCTCCGGCGGCGAGTGAACTGCGAAGTCATTTCGCGCGTCCTTCGCTCCTGAGCTTCTCCGATCACCGCGTGCTGTTGATATGAAGTCGCGACACGGCTTGGTGCTGAGAGGTGCTGTAGTTGGGCCACTAAGTTGGCATGATGTCGGCAGTGCCACTCGAAGACGAACGGGAACCGCTTGAGGTTTGGGAGTGGGCGCTCGGAATCCTCGTCGTAGCGGTCTGCGCGGCGTGGGTTGCGTACCGGCTGCATGTCATCGAGATTCGCTTCGATGGGATCATCCCCCACGTTAATTCGTTGGTCTTTCGCGACACCGTGGCCAATGGTGGCGATATGGGCGCGCACGTGTATTGGCCGTGGTTCCTTGAACACAACTGGTTTCTGAAGGGCCGGCTCGCGGGGTGGTCGCCTTCGTGGTATTCGGGATTTCCGATCGGGCAGTACTACTTCCCGTTTCCTGCGGTCCTGACCAGCCTGTTCGATTTGATCCTGCCGTACAATGTTGCGTTCAAAATCGTGACGGTACTGGGGCCGGTTTCACTGCCAATCGGCGCGTATTTCCTCGCCGACGAATTGGAATTTCCTTGGCCTGCCGCGCCGCTGACCTCCGTCGCTACGTTGTATTACCAATTCGAACTGCGACGCTTCGGCGGTGACACGACGTGGACCATTTACGGCGGCAATCTCGCGAGCGGACTCGCAGGTGAGTACAGCTTCACGTTGTCGCTTTCGCTATCGCTGTTTTTTCTCGCCGCGTTCGCGCACACGCTAAAAACCGGTAAACGCTCCTGGTTACCTACCGTGCTGTTCGCGTGCTGCGTGACTTCACACGTTGTCGTGGCGCTGGCTGCTTCCTTTTTGGCGGTCTTGGTGTTTGTGCATTTTCGTCCAGCCCGTACGTGGCGCATCGCGGTACCCATCGGCGTGATCGGCACGTTACTCACGATGGTCTGGACGATTCCGCTGCTGGCGACGGAGCCGTTTACCTCAAGCATGCGGTACGAAAAGGTCACGGAATACGTCCCGTGGTTGTTCGGACCAGGCAAACACTTCACGTTGTTCGGGCTCTTGCCATTGCCGAAGCCATTGTGGTTGTGGGGGCTCATTTTGGCTGCCGTGCTCGGTGGTGGTTTTTGGTTGCGCAAATCAACGTTGATTTTGGTGATTTGGGCTGCGAGTTTTGGAGTCGCGTTTCGATATTGGCCGCGTGATGTTGCGGTCTGGAACACCCGCTTTATTCCGTTTTACTTTCTCGCGCTCGCGTTTCTTGCCGCACTCGGGGCGACCGAATTGCTGCGCGGCCTCGCCTACTTTTTGCGATGGATCGGCGACTGGCAAGCTGAAGGCGCTCGCCGTGATTGGGCAATCGCGTGGCGCGCACATCGTCCGGTCGTAGCACCCGCCGAAGCCGAGCCCTCAAGCTGGGTTCCGGCTGATTGGAATCACGCCGGTTGGAATCAGATGGCACCCGTCGGTGGCCGCGTCGAGGGCCCAACTGGGAATCTGACCGGGCGTCTAGCGGTCGAGGACGATCTCGCGTTTTTGGATTCGGGTCATCCTGGCCGCGAACTACGACGGCGCCGCAAGATCTTGATGGCTACGCCCCTGGCCGTCGGCCTCGTTGCGCTCGCAGTACTTGGCGTGTACAACGGCGACAACAACGGCAAAGGCACGGTTTCGTATTGGGCCTACTGGAACTATTCCGGTTACGAAGCGAAGGCCGCGTACCCGGAATTCAAAAACATCATGGACCAGATGAACGCGATCGGGCATTCGAAGCAGCACGGCTGCGGGCGTGCGCTCTGGGAACCATCATCGGGAAAGGTAGAAAACATTGATGATCCGCTGAACCAATACGGAACGTCGCTCGCTCTTGAGTTGCTGCCGTTCTATACGAACAATTGCATTGGTTCGATGGAAGGCCTGTACTTCGAGAGCTCCGCGACGAAGGATGCTCATTTCATGACGGTCAGCGAACTTGGTGCGCACCCGTCGAATCCGGTGCGCGGTATCGATTGGGGCTCGACGAGCGACTTCGCGTTCGGTATTGAACACGCACGCATGCTCGGCGTGCGTTACTTGATGTTTTGGGCACCCGAATCGCAAACCCTCGCGCGCAGCCACGGCGATGATTTACAGCTCATCGCAACGATCAAAAAAGATGTCGACAAGCTCCCACCGCATGAGTGGCAGGTATACGAAATCAAGAACTGGGCGCTCGCGGTTGGTCTTTCGGTCGAGCCGGTGGTGGTGAATGCTTCCGATGGCACTGACCAGACGTGTTGGCCGGGCCGTGGGGCAGTGTCGCGTTCGACGCAATTGGTCAAACTCAACGCTTGGGAATGCGTGACGGATCCGCAATGGATGGATTCTGCCGCGCTCGCACAACCCATTGCCGAGACCGGCCCCGCGTCGTGGCGTCGGGTAACGGTGAAGCCGCGCAAGCTGGTCGCGGACAAGACCACGTTGCCCAGCGCGACGGGTGGAGTTTCATCAAGCGATTTGGTTCCTAGCGGGCCGTCAGTGCTGGATCCGATTCTCAAAACGCCGCAGCGCAAGATCGTTCCTGCAGTTGTCACCAATATTGTTGAATCGATCGATTCGCTGCGGTTCCACGTTGATCAAATCGGCAAGCCTGTGGTCGTGCGGACGTCGTACTTCCCGAACTGGGAGGTATCGGGTGCAACCGGCCCGTATCGGATCGGTCCGAACCTCATGGTGGTTATACCGACCAGCCACGACGTCGCGTTGAACTACGGCGTGACGGGCCCCGATTGGCTCGGTCGTTTGGCGACCTTGTTCGGAGCGGTCGCCCTCGCACTGATGGTGTGGAAGTTCCGAAGCTTCCCGCTGGCCTGGACCTCCACAGCGTCGGGAGATACGCGCGCTGCACCGAAACCGGCTGCACCGAAACCGGTTGCGCTATCCGACACGTCCGCGGTCAGCAGTGTTGCGGGCTTGGATCCGGAGAGTACTCCCAGCGCTGATCCCGTTCCGCCGCCGCCACCACCACTGCTGGATCGCGATGATGGAATCGCCGAGCCGCCCTTAGCGGGGCGACCTCCTGAAACAGAGCCGCCAGCGCTACGATGACCTGGCTCTGCTCGGAGCCCGCGCCCGTTGGGGGTGCGCTGTCTATCTGCACGAGGTTTCGGTGTCGCTCGACGCAATTTTCAAGGCCTACGACGTACGCGGGATTTACCCCGACGAAATCAATGAGGACATCGCCCGCCGCACCGGCAACGCGTTCGCGCGCTTTACGGGCGCGGCAGAAATCGTTGTCGGGTTCGACATGCGACCATCATCGCCTGGGTTAGCCGCGGCGTTTACTGAAGGCGCCACCAAAGCTGGCGCCGATGTCATCAACGTCGGGCTGTGTTCCACCGACGTTGTGTATTACGCGAGTGGTCGTTTCAATGCTCCCGGCGCAATGTTCACTGCGAGCCACAATCCGGCCCAGTACAACGGCATCAAGATGTGTCGCGCCGGAGCTGCGCCGGTTGGCGAAGACACCGGCCTCACTCAGATCAAAGCGACAGTCGTTGCGGGCACGATCGAAAAGGGTGAAATCGCAGGAACGGTGCGCGCAATCGACGTGCTCGACGATTTCGGTGCACATGTACGCGGTTTTGTTGATGTTTCGATCTTGAAGCCTTTGAAGATTGTTGCAGACACGGCAAACGGTATGGGTGGCCTGGTGGTGCCCAAGGTGTTTGAAGGTCTGCCGTTTGATGTGACAATGCTGTTTGAAGAACTCGACGGCACCTTTCCGAACCATCCGGCCGATCCGATTCAAGTCGAGAACCTCCGGGATTTGCAACGCCTCGTTTTGGAAACCGGCGCCGACATCGGATTGGCCTTCGATGGCGACGCGGATCGCGTCTTTCTCGTAGACAACTTGGGTGAACCGGTTTCGGGTTCCACCACGACTGCAATCGTGGCGAAGGGCATCTTGGCGCGCCACCCCGGTGAGACGATCGTGCACAACCTGATTTGCTCGAAGGCACTCAGCGAAGTTGTGCGCGAGCATGGCGGTATCCCGGTTCGCACGCGCGTCGGGCACAGCTTCATCAAACAGGTCATGGCCGAGACGGGCGCGATCTTCGGTGGCGAACATTCCGCGCACTACTACTTTCGCGATAACTGGAAGGCCGACAGTGGCTCGATCGCGGCGATGATGGTGCTGGAACAACTCAGCTTGTCCGGAGGCACACTTGCCGAGCTCCGGGCCCCCTTTGAGCGCTACGCGCAGTCCGGCGAAATCAATTCGAAGGTCGCCGATACTGCCGCAAAAATCGAAGAGGTTGCGGCTTCGTTCGCCGATGCAGATCAGGATCGCCTAGATGGCCTTACGGTCGACTACGGCGATTGGTGGTTCAATTTGCGACCATCGAATACTGAACCGTTGTTACGGCTCAATCTCGAAGCGGCCGATCGGGCATCTTGTGATGCCCGAACCGCTTCTGTGTTGGCCATCATCCGAGGAGAATGAATTAGCTATGGCGATTGATCAGAAATTGCTCGACATTTTGGCGTGCCCCGAAGACAAAGGTCCGCTGTATTACTTCGCCGATGAAGCCACGTTGTTGAACCCGCGGCTGAAACGCCGCTACGAAGTCAAAGACGATATCCCGATCATGCTGATCGACGAGGCGACCACGCTGGACGACACCGAAGTCGAGCGGTTAGTCGCCAAAGCGGAAGCGACCGGGATCAAGCCAACGTTCGTCGCCTAGCGCGGCCGGCGGACTTCGATGAGTACAGACACGCTGGAATTCCTCAGCGCGGTCGCGGGGCTCCCCGAACAAGTCGATCTGGCGCACGCCGCGGCCGCTGCGATCGCGCCTGGCTCGTTTCCCGACGCGGGCAACATCAACAACATCGTTGTGTGCGGAATGGGTGGCTCGGGAATTGCCGGCGACGTATTGGTTGCGTCATCGAGCGGCGAGCTTCGCGTTCCCGTGATTGTGAGCAAACAGATTCGAACGCCAGGTTTTGTCGGCCCGGACTCACTCGTGTTTGCGATGTCGTATTCGGGAGAGACTGCCGAAACCTTGTCGATGGCTGCGGGCGCGCGTGATGCGGGTGCGCAATTGGTATGTGTAAGTCGCGGGGGCTCATTGGCCACGCTCGCGGCAGATGCGGGCGCGTTGCACATCTCGTGTCCCGACGGTTACTTGCCGCGTGCAGCGCTGGGAGCCTTGGTGGTTCCAGTGTTTGTGACGTTGTTTCGCATGGGATTGCTGCCTTCAGCGCACGCATCGCTGGAGTCATCAGTTGTGCAGTTGCGAGCCCGACGCGACGCGTGTGTACCTTCGGTCGAAGGCGTCGCGAATGTTGCTCGCGAAGTGGCCCGCAAGATTGGCCGCACGATTCCGTTGATCTACGGCGGTGGCGCGTTGGGCGGCGTCGCGGCGTATCGGTGGAAATGCGATGTCAATGAAAACGCGAAAGCCCCTGCGTATTTTGCGCAGTATCCCGAGCTTGATCACAACGAAATTTGTGCGTGGGGCCAACACGGTGACGTGACCCGCCAGCTCATCTCACTGATCGAAGTACGGCACAGTTTCGAACACGCCGAGCTCGGCCGTCGCTTCACGTTCACGCGTGAAATCATTGAAGAAGCCGTGCACCAGGTGATCAGCGTGGCGGCGGCAGGCGAGTCTCGGCTCGCGCAGTTGCTGGATCTCATGTACCTCGGCGATTGGGTGAGCTGCTACATGGCGCTCGACAACGACGTCGATCCCGGCCCCATCGAAGCCATCGAACGGCTCAAAGGCCACCTCGCCGGGGCTTAGCTATCACCCAACATGTTTTGCGGGGCTCACGAGGGCATTTCGGGCCCTTGGGAACCAGCAGAACCAACAAGAGCTATTGGACGCGTTCGCCGAAAGCGATTAGGTGGCCCGATGGCAGCCGCGCAACGAAGTCGCGTTGACCCCACGGATGGGTGGTGGGAGGTTGCGTTATTTCGAGGTTCGCCAAAACGCATTTGGCGTGGAGCTCGTCCGCGCCAAGGACATCGATGTACACACTGGCGATATCGGTCGCTACGGCCGGCGTTGCTGATTCGGTCAGCCCGATCGTCGCACTTGCGACACCGACGATGGCAAAGTTGACGGGATCGCCCATCGTCGCGTGGACATTCCAGCCGAGCACGTGAGTGAAGACTGAGAGTGTCGCAGGAACGTTCGTCATTTGCAGGGTCGGGCGAGCGCCCAGCCAGTAGTACTCGTGGTGTTCGACGGTGACGTCGGTGGGAAGCGGAGCCTGCAAGCTGACGGCGCGCCCATCGGGATCGCGCACCAGCGCCTCCATGACGTCCCAGTGTTCGGCCGTCCACGGTTTATCGACCTTGAGCCCGTCGAGCGGGAACTGTTCGCTGTCGTCGATACCCATGCAGAGATGCTGGGCGAGTGGTGCCGTTCGTTCGGTGACGAACAGAGTCGGTTTGCCACTTGGGTGCACGAGCGAACCGGAGTGATGGTCGGTCTCAAAATCGAGTTCGTAGCCGAATCGTTTCCAAAACGCCACCGTCGCGCCCCAATTCGCAGTCTCGATATAAATGTGCTCAACGCCAGAACCGATCATCGTTGGACCTCCGTTGTGTTGTGCGCCTTGAGGTATTCCTCGACGGCTGCTGCGACGATTGCCGACAGCGATTGTTCAGTGTCGACGGCGTGATGTTTGAGCGAACGGATCAAATCCACTGGTAAGTAGACGTTGAATTGCTTCACCGGATCAACCATCAGTCTTTAGAATACTAGATTGCTAGCACCCTCGTAAGCGCGCCGGGTTTTGCTGGTGTGAACGCGTCGTAAATGACGTTGTGAGTACCGCAAAACTAGGGTGGGCTGGGTTTTGCTGGGGTGTGTGTCCTTGTTTCGTGGTGCTACCCTTGGTGTGTCGGGCCGTTGCGTATTTTGGCGGCTGTCATCCGGTGATCCGGGCCGGCTCCTCATGATGAAACCTGCAACCGGCCACTGTGCCGTTGCGCTGATCAAGGAGCATTTGCCCATGACTGCAACTATCCCCGCGCGAACCGATCTCAAAGGCGATTTCAAAGTTGCTGATTTGTCGCTCGCGACGTTCGGCCGCAAAGAAATTGAGCTGGCTGAACACGAAATGCCTGGCTTGATGGCCATGCGTGAACAACACGGTGCGAGCCAACCACTCAAAGGTGCCCGCATCGCCGGTTCGCTGCACATGACGATCCAGACCGCGGTCTTGATCGAAACGCTCGTTGATCTTGGCGCCGACGTGCGTTGGGTGAGCTGCAACATTTTCTCCACCCAAGACCACGCGGCTGCGGCCGTCGTGATCGGTCGTGACGGTTCTGTCGCTGCGCCTGCGGGTGTGCCGGTCTATGCCTGGAAGGGCGAATCGCTCGAGGAATACTGGTGGTGCACCGAACAGCTCTTCGGTTTCACCGACGACAGCGGCAACCCAGTTGGCCCGAACATGATCCTCGACGACGGTGGCGACGCCACGCTGCTGGTGCACAAAGGTGTCGAGTTCGAAAAGGCCGGCAAAGTTCCTGCGCCGACGGCAGCCGACAGTCACGAATATTCGGTCGTGCTCGCGACGCTTGCGGGACAGCTCGAAAAGAGCAGTGATTACTGGACAAAAATTGCCGCGGACGTCATCGGCGTGACCGAAGAAACCACCACTGGCGTGCACCGTCTCTATCAAATGATGGAAGCCGGCCAGTTGTTGTTCCCAGCGATCAACGTCAACGACTCGGTGACCAAATCGAAGTTCGACAACCTTTATGGCTGTCGCCACTCGCTCATCGACGGTATTAACCGCGCCACCGATGTGATGATCGCGGGCAAGGTCGCCGTCGTCTGTGGTTACGGCGATGTGGGTAAGGGCTGCGCCCAATCATTGCGGGGCCAAGGCGCACGCGTGCTCATCACCGAAATCGATCCGATCTGTGCGTTGCAAGCATGTATGGAGGGTTACCAAGTTGTTGTGCTCGAAGACGTCGTGCAATCCGCCGACATTTTCGTCACGACCACCGGTAACCACAACATCATCACGGCCGCGCACATGGCTTCGATGAAGCACAACGCGATCGTCGGCAACATCGGCCACTTCGACAATGAAATCGACATGGCTGGGCTTGAGGGCACCGCGGGTATCGAACGCATCATCATTAAGCCGCAGGTTGACGAATGGAAATTCGCCGACGGTCACTCGATCATCATCTTGGCCGAGGGCCGTCTGTTGAACCTCGGCTGTGCAACCGGGCACCCAAGCTTCGTGATGAGCAACAGTTTCACGAACCAGACGATTGCTCAGGTTGAGTTGTTCACGAAACGTGATCAGTACCCGCTCGGTGTGCACGTATTGCCGAAACACCTCGATGAACAAGTTGCGCGACTGCACCTTGCACAGCTGGGTGCGAAGCTGACCGTGTTGAGCCAGGACCAAGCCGACTACATCGGCGTTCCGGTCAACGGCCCTTACAAGCCCGATCACTACCGTTACTAAACCTAATATTTACAAGGGTTTTCAACTCGAGACGGCCGTCCTTCGGGGCGGCCGTCGTCGTTTATGCGGTCGCGCTCGGTTGGGCTGCCGCTTGGCGGAGGGCTCGATAGATGAGGTCTTTGCTGCCGAGGCGGCGGCGTAGCTCAGTTTCTAAACCGCCGATTGGGTAGAGGTTCTGGGGCGCTCGGGAATCTTTGTGCGGCTCGCTAGCAAATCTCGGGACGGTCAAACAGACGGTGTCGGCGAGCTTGATGAGCTGCTCGGTGGGCAGCGCCCCCGTCGCTTCGCAGCGCACGATGCCCGCCCACGGCGCGTCGCTGACAACTGGGAGTTTCAGATACCACGATGCTCGGCTGAATGGATGGGCTTCGATGCGAAAGAGTGGCGTTCGTTGCCCGGCGGAGAGCCGCCCGACAATCTGGTCGAGCGACGGCGGGAGATAGCGCACGGCGTGGCTCTTGACGAAGCCGACTGCATCCGGGATGTGGCCGCGTTTGCGGATTGGGCCGTCGAGCACGATGAGATCGGCGCTGGTTCTCCGGGCTCGTTCGGCGACCTCGACTTCCGCGGTTGCCATATCGTCGTGGACGGCAAACATCAACGATTCTGGGCTCGCATCGCGGGCTTGATGGGCACGGAACTGCGCGTGGCGGGTCGCGACATCGGCGAGCCCCGCGGCAGGGGAGTAGATCCCCCTGCCCACTTCAACCTCACCGATCGTCGCGCGGTTGGCCTCGCACCGGACGGTGCCTGCGGCGTACGACGCGAAAATCCCTACCACCGGATTACCTTCGGTATCGTCGAGCCACCCGCGTGCTTCGATACGCCGGACTCCGTCGACGAAGATCACTGCCGGGGCCGAGGTTGTGCCCGGAGCGGGATCTCTTGTTGACCATTCACTCGGATCGATTTCGAGATCAACAACGACGACGGTTTCGCTCGCGGCCATTTCCGTATCAAGCGATGTGCCATAACTCGGATCCCACGGATCAACCGAAAACCTCATGAAGTCACCACTTGGACCTTGCTGCGATTGCCCTCTTTGGTGATCTCGAAACGCACCGGGACTCGTTGCGCGAGGTCGCGAACATGAGTGACGATACCGACCATCCTGCCGCTGCTGCCGAGGTTCTCGATGGTTGTTGCGACGGTGTCGAGGCTTTCAGGATCGAGGGTGCCGAATCCTTCGTCGAGAAAGATCGCCTCGATCTTGGGCGCCCCATTCGCAGCAAGCTCAGCGAGTTGATCTGAAAGTGCGAGCGCGAGCGCAAGTGACGCCTGAAAGGTTTCGCCACCGGACAACGACCGTACCGAACGGGCCGCGTCGGCGTTGGTGTGATCAACAATTTCGAAATCGGCCGAAACGCCGTGGCGGAGTGAATACTGGCCGCCCGAAAGTTGATAGAGCGTGCGCGACGCTCCGTCGACGAGTGTGGTGAGCGCTTCCTCCACGAGCCAGTCGACGAAGCCATCAGTGCGCAACAGCTTGCCCAACAACTCGGTGACCTGTTGCGACTCCCGCCGTTGGGCGATCGTGACATCGAGCGCCGTGATCTTGGCTTGATCGGCGACCGCTCGCTCGATGTCTTTTTCGGTACCGACCAACGCGGCCGTCAGCTGCGCGCTGAGCCCAGTGAGATCGTGGCCAGTGAGATCGTGGCCTGCGAGGTCGAGGTGCCGTGCCGCTTCGCGCAACGGTGCGAAGATCGCCGCGCGTTGTTGCGACGCGCTGGCGGCGGCGTGTTGTGACACGGTGACGAGTTGTTCTTGGATGACAAGTTGATCTGCTGCCCACTGTGCGAGTGCATTCCAACTTCCAGCGAGATTGTCGGGAGTGCGAGGCGGAGGATTGAATGCTGCGACGGCGTCACGTTGCTCGTCGAAGCGCGATTGCAGTTGTGCAATATTTGCCCGGTGTTGAACGAGCTCCCGTTGGGCCGTCTGCTGTTGCTTCGATGCTTCGGTGAATGCCTGCTGCGCGGCTTTGAGTTCGGCTTCGAGACGCTTCAGCTCGTTGCTCGTATGGGTCAGGATAGCCGCGTCGGCGACTCCGCTCAGCTGGGTGGATAACGCTTGGCGTTGCGTAGCGGCCGCTTCGAGGGCGGCAGTTGCTTTCGCTCGTTGTTGTTGTGCAATGTTGTCTGCTGAGCGGCATTGCTCGAGTCGTTGTTTGGCTTCGCGTTCCGTGATCTGTGCGAACGTGAAATCGGCTGGTGCTGGGTGGTTCGGCACCGCGGCGATCGACTGCTCACATACGGGACACGTATCGCCGTCTGCCAGATGCTCCCGCAAAGCGTGGGCCCGGTTTTGTGTGCGGGAAACCTCGACCGCTTCGCTGGCAAGCGTGGACGCGGTCTCGGCCGATGCGAGCGCGACGTTCGCGTCATTGCATTTGGAAGACTTCGCCTGAACAGTCGCGGTGTGTTGTGCTATCGCCTGCGTTGCTGTCGCGAGCTCGGCGTGCGTGCGGAGTCCAAGTTCGACGGTTGTGCGGTCTCCGTGTTGTTGCGCCTCACGCTCTGCGGCCTGGAGTTGCTCGATCAGTTCGGCGGCGCGCTCGGTCGAAACGACCGCATCTCCGAGCTCTCGAGTTGCGGCCTGCACTCGCTCGTCGAACACGGCGACGGTTGCCGGGATCGCGATCGCGTTGAGTTTTGCCGCGATCGCACGTGCTTCGTTGAGCGCAGCGGTTTGTTCAGCAGCTGCCGTCACAAGTGCCTGATCGTTGGGAAGCACTTCGGCAACCTGAGCCTGGAGCGCTCGCAACGAGTCGCGCCGTTGCTGTAGAGCCGCACAGTCGGCGACTTCTTCGCGCGCTTGATCGCGTTGTTGTTGCAGTACGTTGACCGTGGTTTCAAGATCCCGTGCTCGTTCCCGTGCTCGTTTGCCGAGCGACTCGTAGCTCCCGAGATTGAGCAGTCGCACTAACACCGCGCGGCGTTGACGCGGTTCTTCGTGCAAGAATTTCTGAAACTCGCCTTGGGGTAGTGCCACACATCGAGTGAAGTCTTCGAAGGGCATACCGAGGATGCCTTCGATTGCCTCGTTGAATTCGCGAACTTGGGCCGCGATCGCAGTGCCGTCCGCGGTTTCTAAACGAACGTCCTGTTTGGGCTTGTCGTTGCGTATTTTGATCGTGCGCACTGCGATGTAGCGAGTTCCACCGGCGTCGAACGTCAGCCGAACTCGCGCTTCGATCGCTCCGAGCGACACGACGCTGCTCGCGGTGCTGCGATCATCGTGGCGCGGCACCTTGCCGTAGAGCGCGAAGCCAATCGCGTCGATCACTGTCGATTTACCGTTGCCCGTCGGCCCAACTAGCGCAAAAAAATCGATGCCATCGAAATCGAAGACGGTCTCGTCGCGAAAGGATCCAAACCCAGCAAGCTCGAGTGTGATTGGCCTCATACGACGCTTCCAACCGTTTCGCTGGAGAGCTCGTTGAACAACGCGAGAACGCGGGGATCGTCGATCTTGCGATCGGCGAGAAACTCAGCGAAGAGCTCGCTCGGAGTCCGGCCCGCGCGCGCAATGGCGCCGCGGGGCTGGACAGACTCTTCGGGTGGTGCGGCGATCATGACATCGACGGCTCTCGCGAACATCGCTCGGACATCGTCGGCGAGCCCGGCCCGCAACGGCTCCTGGACCCGAACTCGTAACCAAACATCTTGCAACTGATCCGCGACTGCGCTGAGTTGTTCGAGTGTTCCTTCGATGGTCTGGAGCCGATCGGCGGTTCGGAGCTCCACGCCGCGGATCTTTGCGGGTGTGGTGGCCGTCGCTTCGATGATCAGCACCTGCGGTATGTTTGCGCCTTCGCCGAAATCAACTTGGATAGGTGAGCCGCAATACCAAGCCGGGCAACCCGCCGGTACCGACTGCGTTCGGTGGAGGTGCCCCAGCGCCACGTAGTGCCCCGCGATCGGAAACACTGACGCTGGTACGGCGTATTCGAATATCGAATGGGCTTCGCGTTCGCCGCCGCCGAACGTTGCGTTCACGACGGTTGCATGGGCCAGCAAGATGTTGATCGTGTTGGGCTGCGGCTCACCAACGAGATGCTCGACCAACGAACGGTAATCGGCCGCATAGCCGCTTGTGGTTTTATCTCCGCTCAATTCGAATAGGTCTTTGGCCTTGACTGCGTGGCGTTGCGATACGAACGGTAAGCACGCCACCCGTGCGCGTTCTCCCGCTGGGTTTGTGATTTCGACCACACCACCGCGTTCAGGGGGCGCGGGATGGCCGAGGAGATGAATGCCTGCGGCTGCACACAGTGGACGCATCGCATCGAATGCTTGCGGGCTGTCGTGGTTACCCGCGATCACCAACACCTCGGCGCCCGTCGAACGCAACGCGAGCAGGGCGTTCCAAGCCACCTTTTGAGCATCTGGCGCGGGTGCCGACGTTTCGAAAACGTCGCCCGCAACGAGCACAACGTCGACCGCTTCGCGGCGAGCGATCGTCACGATCTCGTTGAGAACGCGCGCGTGTTCCTCAAGGCGCGACCGTCCCCGCAGCGCCTTGCCGACATGCCAATCCCCAGTATGCAAAAACTTCACGGGCCTGACCGTACCAAGCGGCTCGGACAGCCATCAGGGCGGAACCCGCGAGCCTTAGAACGCGCGCCGATGGGTGAGAGGTATTCCGATGCAAGAATCCTCTTTCGCGCTCTCGTCGCTGCGCTCTGGGGCCGCTCGGGCCACGGGCGGCGCCGCGCTTCGTCGAGATCGGCCAGAATCCGTCGCCTTTTGGCGCGCATTCTTACTCCAGCCTCGCGCAATTGATGGGCCCGCAGGCGGTTCGATCACGCTACGGTCGTGGCATGAATCGTGCTGCGTATGGCGACTTGGTGCATGTTTCGAAGCGTCCGGCAAATGATGTTTGATTCGATTGCGGAGTGTGTGGCGGCATATCGCTCGGGCAAGGTTTCGGTGAGGGAGGCTATTACCACCCAGTTGGAAATGCTTCGTTCCGTTGATGAAACCTTGCACGCGGTGGCGTGGTTCGAAGACGAAGCGGTGCTCGCGCTTGCCGCCCAGCGCGATGAAGTGTTCGCACGTGATCCCACATCGATTGGTCCGTTGCACGGCGTGCCGATCACGGTCAAAGACTGGATCGACGTTGAGGGATTTCCATGCGTCGGTGAATTCCCGAGGCTTGATCGCCGTCCAACTGTCGACGCGACCGTGGTTCGACGGTTGCGAGCGGCGGGCGCGGTAATTATCGCCAAGACAAAAGCGTGGGGGCCCGAACCGCCCGCGGCGAAGGCTGCCTTGCATCCTGTCGACACTGCTCGCAGCCCAGGTGGATCGAGTACAGGCGAGGCGATTTCGGTGGTGACGCGCGCCTCGCTGATCGGAATCGGTAGTGATTCCGGGGGCAGTCTGCGTCTGCCCGCGTCGTGGTGCGGCGCGATTGGTTTTAAACCGACGTACGGCGCCGTCCCAGTGACGGGGCACTTTCCGCGCGTCGGTGAACGCCACGATGGGCGCACGCAGATCGGGCCGATGGCCCGTTCGATCGACGATGTTGCGCGCATCATGAGCGTCATCAGTGGAGTCGATCCTCTCGATCAGAGCGTGCCGCCGGTGGCACTCGATTGGAGTGCGGTGGATGTGCGCGGCGCGACGTTCGCCGTTGTTGACCCATTGGTCGAAGGGTTTGAGGTCGCGGCGGAAGTGGGCGCCGCGTTGGAACGCTCCGCGACGCAACTCGAATCGATAGGCTTGCGGCGAGTGGCCTGGCGCGAACCGTTCTTTGGTCCGGCGCTCGATATCACGAATCGCTATTGGATGCGTTCGACACAAACCGGTTCACAGGTTGATCAACAGTTGATGGATTGGGACAAGTACCGCCACCAGTGTGCGAAAAAATCAGCAAATATTGATGTTTTGCTCGGACCGACGACCTTGACGGTCGCTCCGCTGCGATCACCCGTCACCGGTGATCATTTCGTCTGCACGCTTCCAGCCAGCCTCACCGGCGCGCCGGCGATCGCAATTCCCGCGGGGATTGACGGCAACGGCCTGCCGTTGTCCGTGCAGCTCATTGGGCGGCTGTGGCGAGATCAACAACTGCTGTCGGTCGCTCGACTGCTCGTCTAGTTCACGTAAGGGGAAGCCGCATCCGGGCTCGCCGAGTTCGACCGGCGCAGGGCTCGGTGGTTATCAGTGTCGAGTGATCCACTGGTTGGCCATCGCGAACAGCCAGAGGGTGTACGCGTGCAACAGGTCGCCAAATTCCTTCGGCGCTTGGCCCGCGATCGCTCGGGCATGCGTGCCTTCCAAAATAATCCCGAGCCGGTAACACGCCAGCGTGAAATACCAGGGATAATCCGACATATCGCGCCCGCTCACCGCGCCGTAGTGCGCAACCAGCTCAGCGCGCGTCGCTTGGCCTTGAATCCAGGGAACTTGCGACGGTTTGCCTTCGGGGTCGCCCGGCTCGGACCATGCTTGCATCATCCACGCAAGATCGAGCAAGGGGTCGCCAAGCGTGGAGAGCTCCCAATCGACCATCGCCGCGAGCCGTGGTGCATCGTGCGCGAACATGACGTTGGCGAATTGATAGTCGCCGTGAATAATGCCGATCGTGCACGACGATGGCTGGTTCGCCGTAAGCCAATCACCGACGCGATCAACATTGGGGATATCCGGTTTTCCATAGCCGGCGAGTTGTGAATAGCTCTCGAGGTGCGCGCGCCAACGGGGCGCTTGGCGTTCGACCCACTGCTCGGCTTTGCCAAAGTCTGCGAGCCCCGCGCGAACGTAATCAACCGCGCCGAGCTTTGCCGCTCCTTCGACGAGTTCCTCACCGAAGCGCCGTTGCCAATGTGAGTCGGTTGCGTACTGGCCGGGCAGTGTGCCCATTGGTGTGAAGCCATCGATCGCGCCCATCACGTAAAATGTTGTGCCAATCACATCTAGTTCTGCGCAAACGTCGAAGAATTCAGGATGGGGAACACCGGAGCCTCGCAATGCAGAGAGGACGCGGGCTTCGCGCAACATGGTGTCGTTGCTCTTTGCCCGAAGATGACGGGGAGGGCGACGCAACACGCTAAGAGTGCCATCGGCGCGGGTCAGTTTGAAAATGTTGTTCTGGGAGCCACCCGTGAGCTGTTCAACCGCCATCACCGCGCCCGAGCCTGGGACATCGGAGGTTTCGATCCAAAGTTGCAGCGCCTCCCATTGTAGGAGCCCATCGAAATGATTCAAATCCATGATTGCAATTTGGTGCGTCGCGCGGCAAGTTGTCAAAGTCGACGGTGGGCATTACGTTCCGTTGCAATGCACCACGTTGACCTATTCGAAGGCCTGGCCACGACCCGCGCGATCCGTCGCTATACCGACGCGCCGGTACCCGAAACAGATCTTGCCAAGATGTTGTTTGGTGCTACTCGTGCCCCAAGCGGATCGAATCGTCAGCCCTTTCGATTCATCGTGCTGCGCGACAGCGAAATTGCGCGAGAAGCAAAAGCGATTGTTGGCGAGGCCGCTCGATCGCTCTGGGCCCACAAACGTTCACGAGACGGCTACGACACTGGTTCTGGAAAACAACTTGATTCGCCAAAGACGCGGATGGCCGCATCGATGGAGCAGTACGTTGCGAACTTCGAACGCGTTCCGGTGTTGATCCTGCCGGCGTTGTTGCGTCACCGCGAACCCACGCCAACTGAAGGTGCTTCGATCTATCCGGCATGCCAAAATTTGTTGCTTGCCGCCCGTGCGCTGGGCTACGGTGGCGTGTTAACGAGTTGGCAAGCCGTGTGCGAAAACGAATTGAAAACATTGCTGAATCTGCCGGAAAACGCGACGATCGCCGCGACCATCACCATTGGTGTGCCGGCCGGAAAGCATGGCCCGGTACGACGACGG
Organism: Actinomycetes bacterium; assembly: GCA_025360585.1. GTDB lineage: Bacteria > Actinomycetota > Acidimicrobiia > IMCC26256 > PALSA-610 > F1-120-MAGs023. The sequence continues at coordinate 48,279 of JANYBW010000049.1, forward strand.
CCACTACGCGAGCTTGTGTACGAAGACCAATGGGATCAAGCCCCATCGTGGGCAATCGATCCACCCGGTACCGAGTTCACGCAAGCTGGCCCACCGAAATTGTCACTGAATTCCCGAGCGAATCCTCTTTAGCTCCGAACCCAATTCGAAAGTACAACTGACTATGGCCTGGGATTTTTCTACTGAACCGGAATTTCAAGACAAGCTTGATTGGGTCCGTGAATTTTTAAAGGGTGAAGTCGAATCACTCGACCTCGCACTTCCACACCACGTTGTGTACGACAAATCGCACCCGGTGCACTCGACCGTCTTGCCGCGTCTGCAGGAGCAAGTAAAGGCTCAAGGTTTGTGGGCGTGTCATCTCGGCCCTGATCTTGGCGGCCTTGGCTACGGCCAAACCAAACTCGCGTTACTCAACGAAATCTTGGGCCGTTCTACTTGGGGCCCAATGACGTTCGGAACTCAAGCCCCCGACACCGGCAACGCGGAAATCCTGGCGCACTACGGTACTGAGGAACAAAAAAAGAAGTACCTCGAACCGTTGTTAAGCAACAAAATCGTTTCGTGTTTTTCGATGACGGAACCGCAGGGTGGTTCTGATCCTGGTGTGTTCGAATGTCGTGCGGTCAAAGACGGCGATGAATGGGTCATCAACGGCGAGAAGTGGTTCAGCTCAAACCTGCGTTTCGCGGCGTTCGCGATCGTGATGGCCGTCACCGATCCCGATGTTTCGATCTATCAAGGCGCATCGATGTTTTTGGTGCCGACCGACACTCCTGGCATCGAGATCATTCGTAACACTGGCCTCGGCGGCGAAGAGTTTGGCGAAGGTACCCACGCGTACGTTCGCTACAACAACGTTCGGGTGCCCGATGAGAATGTGTTGGGTGGCCCGGGGCAAGCCTTTGTGATAGCCCAAACTCGTTTGGGTGGTGGTCGTATTCATCACGCGATGCGTTCCGTTGGGATGTGCCAGCGTGCGCTCGACATGTTGTGTGAACGTGCGCTTTCGCGCACCACCCAAGGCGGTCCGCTTGCATCGAAACAGATGGTGCAGGAATACGTCGCGGATTCGTGGGTCGAGCTCCACCAATTCCGGTTGCAGGTGCTGCACGCCGCATGGACGATCGATCAGGTCGGCGGCCACAAAGCCCGTCGGGAAATTGCCGGTGTGAAGGTTGCGACCGCGAAAGTATTGAAAGACATTGTGTTTCGCGCTATGCACATCCACGGTTCTCTTGGGGTCTCGAACGAAATGCCGCTGATTGGAATGTGGAATATGGCGCCCGTCATGGGGATCGCCGACGGCCCCACCGAAGTACACAAGATCACGATCGCACGCCAGGTCTTGAAGGACTACAAACCGTCGGAGGGCTTGTTTCCGAGCGCGCATCTCCCCGAGAGAGTTGCTGCCGCGAAAGCTCGATTCCCGGAATTTCTCGAACATCAGATTCTCAACAACGAGATCTGATGTTCGGCCCGCCGCCCAGGGGTCTCGTGAAACGGTGCGCGAGCTAGCTCGGAAACTTGTCGAACGGGCTTGCGACAGCAACGTCCGCAGACGCGGCCGTGGAGAGGCTCGTGCCGTTCGCTGATGGTGACCCTGTCGCTACTTCATCGGGGCGAGTCGCCCATGCGGGAAACGGAAACTCAACCGTGAGCGGCACCGGAATTTCTGGTTGCATCACAAACATCGTCCCCGGTTTCGCGATCGTGGCCCGTTGCTGATGCGAGCGAGGCAAGAATCCGTACTCGGGCCGTCCGGCTTCGGCCGCGTCCAAACGCCCCACGACTCGTAACGCTGAGTTCGAAACGATTCTGCGCTCGACTTCGCTCGCCGTCTGTTGCGCTCCGATCAAGACGATGCCCAACGAACGCCCACGTTCAGCCACATCGAGCAGGATCTCTTTGATGGGGGAGGTTCCTTCGCGAGGCGCATACTTGTTGAGCTCATCGAGCACGACAAAGAGCAGCGGCTCACGCGTGCCTTGCTGTTCTTTGGTGTTGAACGTGCGCCGCAGGGTGACGCCAACCACGAACCGCTGCGCCCGATCGGGCAAGTTGTGAATATCAACGACGGTCACTTGCGCGCCCGTCGTGTTGATCGCTCGTTGCCGATCGCGCAACGGCACATCGCTACGAATCAGCCGTTCGAGCTTCGGTACCGCAGACCACAACCGTCGTAAAAATGCATTGACGGTTCCTTGCGAGTTTGGGCCCGCCCACGCTCGCCGTTCCTGATCGTCTTCGCTATTGACGCATTCTTCGATGAACGTCACCAGATCGTGCAACGTCCGCAACGAGACGCCGTTCATAGAAGCGGAACCGGATTCGGCATCAAGCAGCAATGCGTCGCAGAGCCGACGCGTGACTTGATGAATAACGGTCGTGTATTGGTTCCGTTCATCTTCAGCATCGGCGAAGACAAACGGCAAGAGTTCGTCTTGGCAGAACTCATACAACGTCCACCAAAAGGCTTCCACTCCGTGGAACCGGTTCGCGACATCGGGAGTGCCATTCGAGTCCTTGGCGCGCGCCGGGGCAAATACCTGCACACTTGCGAACGGCGCAGGCATCAGGCCCAGCTTGCGGTACTTTTCGCGTTGTGTATCGTCGAGCTTTGCGTTGTCGTGGTCAAGAAACAGCAGATCTTCGCCTTTCACGTTAAAGATCAGCGCTGCGCAATTGTGGGGCGCGACGAGACCCGGCGAGTTGAAGAGCGCATACAACAAGAAGGTTGCGTACGTGGTTTTCGTGGCGACACCCGATATGCCGCTGATGTTCACGTGCGCGCCGCGCGTGCCGTCGAGGAAATCGAGATTCGCGTACAACGGCAAACCGTCACGGCCCAAGCCGATAGGGATTTTGCGGTCCATCCGATCGAAATACAACGCAACGTCGCGTTCTTCGTTGGTGGCGCGCCGTACGGGCGCTCCCGGTGTAGGCGGTACGTAGACCTCGGGCTCAACCCGGGTCGCTAACACCCTTGCCGCTTCGCTCACTTGGGCGGGGAGCACACCGTCTTCGATGAGAAAAACGTCTGAGTCGTACTGCGCGCCTTCGTGGCGAGCTCGAACCTCACTCACGATCCCGCCGATCGTGATGATTTCGTCGCGGCCGGGCACCGTTCGTTCACACACCACGACATCATCAAGCTGGAGGTACTGATCCTCGGCCACCGCAACCCAGAAATCGAGTGGGGTCGAATCTTCAGTACCCAAAACACGCCCCACGGGCACCACGTCAGTCATGGTGCCGACCGTAGCTGGTTGGATGGACTCCGGGATTTTGGTGGGCGTGGAGTTGCGGAATCCGCACGAAAAGCTCCGGGAAAGGCGAAATGGGGTTGGGGTTTGGGGGGTGGGGGGTGTTCGTGGGAAGATTGGCTTATGCAGAATTTTGAGGGTCGAGTTGTTGCAATCACTGGTGGTGCGAGCGGGATTGGCCTCGCTATGGCCCGTCGCTTTGGTGCCGCAGGCATGAAAGTTGCGATCGGCGACGTTGAAAAGACCGCGCTCGACACGGCGATGGAAGCGCTCGCGGCGGAAGGCATCGAGGCAATGGGATTTGCCACCGATGTCACCGACCAAGGCCAAATGGATGCCTTCGCCCAAGCGGCTGTGAAAGCGTTCGGGGGCGTCCATATTTTCTGCAACAACGCGGGCGTTGGTGGTGGGGGCCTCAGCTGGGAGTCGCCGCTCAGCACCTGGGAATGGACCCTCGGCGTGAACCTTTGGGGTGTGATCCACGGCATCCGCAGTTTCGTGCCGCTCGTGCTCCAACACGACGAAGGCCACGTCGTCAACACGGCGTCGGTTGCCGGGCTCGTTGCTGCACCGTACATGGGCGCCTATAACGCCAGCAAACACGCGGTCGTTGCGCTGTCTGAGACGCTGTACCACGAGTTCGCGATCACGGGCGCGAAAGCGCACGTGTCGGTACTATGCCCCGGCTGGGTCAACACCGGCATTGCGGAATCCGAACGGAACCGTCCGGCGCACTTGACCGAAGCCGCCGACACTTCGCGCGAAGGCATGGAACAGTCCTCGGTCATGGCCGAGATGCTCAAGTCCATGATCTCAACCGGCATGGATCCCAGCGAAGTCGCGCAAGCCGTTTTCGACGCGGTCGTCAACGAACAATTCTGGATTCAAACCCACGCCAAAACCGACGACGACATGTGGACCAAAGCCGTCAACAGTCGCCTTGATTCAGCACGCAACCGCACCAACCCGCCGCTCAACCTCCTGGTCTAAACCAACGCGGCGCGCCGCATGTCCTAGGTTCACTGTCTCAGGTTCACTGTCTCAGGGGCCGTTTACGGTGGGCTCATGGAGATCGCCAGCATCGACCCGCAACCACGAACGCGGTTCACCGCACGATTGTTTCCGCAACGCTGTATTGGTTGCGGAGCGGCGCAAGAGCCGGTGTGTCGTGCTTGTCTACACACTCTTCACGCCGCGCCACCGTTGCGTCCGCCTCCATCAATCGAAGCGTGGACAGCACCGTTTCGTTACGACGGTGTGGTGCGCGAACTCATCGCACGAGCGAAATACCGCAACCAGCGGTACGCCTTGGATTGGCTCGCGAACGCCGTGGCGCGACAATGCCAAGCTACGAAATTTCCACCTATCAACTGCGTGACGTGGGCACCGACAACCCACACCCGGCGCGAGAGCCGGGGCTTCGATCACGCCGAACTGTTGGCCCGTAGGGTCGCCCGCGAATTGCAGCTACCGGTTGCGCCAACCTTGCGGCGTTTGGACGCAGCTCCCCAGACCGGCCGACCGCGAACACAACGATTGATCGGGCCAGTATTTGATGCAACCCACATCGAAGTAACACGGCGTGACCAGCGCACCGTATTGATCGTGGATGACGTCGCAACAACTGGCGTTTCATTGTCGAACGCTGCGACGGTTCTGCGGCGGTCCGGATACGGTCCGGTCTTTGCGGCGACAATTGCGAGGACTCCGCCGTCGAAGAACAAATTCGTCTAAGAGCGCGCGCCGAAAGGCAACGGATTCGGCTGATCTCGACGAAGCGCGCCGCCGCTAGCGGCCCGAGCCGCCCCGCAGCGCAGCGACGAGAGCGGGAAACCGGTTTCTTGCAACGGATTATCTCTCACCTATCGGCGCGCGTTCTCAGAGGGCGTGGCCACTCAGGCTCGACTTGTGGTGTTTTGCGTTGCGCGATTGTGCGTAACGGTTTGCGACTTGCCAGACCGTCCACATCGGTGCCGCAATCAAGACGTACCGCAACCACTGCGATGGCTTGTCTTGTTGAATGGCCAGAAAGGTCATTGACGCGAGCCATAACACCATCGCGGAAATCGAAACAATGCGGAACTCTTTGACCCGAACTGTATGAGGAAATTCGAAGCGGTACGTCACGGTGAACAGGCACATCACTGCGAGTACCGCGAGATTGAACCATTCGTTTTCGCCCAACAAATACAGGGTTGGGATAATCACGTTGAACTCAGCAGGAAATCCGCGGAACCAATTGTCTTCGGTTTCCATATCAGTGCGGGCCATCCAGAGCGCGCCGACGGTGAGCAGAATTACGCCGGCGGGACCAACCGTCTTGTCGGGCAGGATATCGAACTTGCTCAAAAATGCCACTGGCACAATGGTGCAGGTGAAGTAATCGACGATGAGATCGAGCGCGTTGCCATCGATATTGGGGAGCCGTTTACTCACCTGAATCTTTCGGGCAATTGGACCGTCGATGCCGTCGAGGACCATCGCGGTCACGAGCCACAAGATCGCGGCGCGAGCGTGGCCCTCAACGATGGAACTCAAGCCAACGAAGCCGACGACGACCCCACTCGCGGTGAAAACGTGCAGAGCCCAGGCCATGCGGATGTCGCGACGCGAGTAGTCGCAGTCGGCTTCGAGATGATCGGTCATGAAATATTCACCTTACGCTGCGTGGCTCGCGTTTCGGCGCTACCCTCTCAGGACTTGGTTCGATGATCGAGGAGGCGCATTGGATATTCATGTCGTTGGCAAGCACGTTGAGATTCCGTCGGAAGTCAAAACCACGGTGCTCGAAAAACTCAAACGCATCGAACGCTTGGCGTCGGACACTCGCCGAGTCGATATTGATTTCGGTGAGATCCACGGTCGTCGAGCCGATGAGCGTTACACCTGCGAGCTGATCGTCCATGTGAAAAAACACCGGCTTGATGCGCATGCCTTTGGGCCGGAGCTCCAGATCGCGTTCGACGCCGCTTTGCACAAGATCGAACATCAGCTCCACAAACTGCATGACCGTCGGGTCGACCAGCCGCTGGCCCGCCGCGAAGGCGGCCCGGGGCATGAAGCGTTAAACGTGGTGTTTGAACCCTCGTGATCGAAGCCGGCGACGGCGATGCAGCTCCGCGAATACGTGTCCTGATTGCCGATGATCACGATCTGATCCGCCGCGGTATCAGCCAGGCACTTGCGGCCGAACGCGATCTCGACATTGTCGGTGAAGCCGTCGATGGTGAAGCCGCGGTGGCGCTCACGGAATCGTTGCGTCCGGATGTGGTCATCATGGATATCCACATGCCCGTCTGCGATGGAATCGACGCGACCCGATTAATTCGACGATCGTTGCCGGGAATCCGTGTATTGATTCTTTCGGAGTCCGATAGCGACGACGATGTATTTGGAGCGCTACGCGCCGGCGCAAGTGGTTACGTGCTGAAATCTGCCGCGATGGAAGGACTTCCGTCTATGGTCCGCGATATTTCGTACGGAGGTGCGATCTTTTCGCCGTCGATCGCCGCGAAACTGGTGATGCGCCTCAATGAACAACCCCGACAAATCGCCGCGACGGATCGCTTGACACTGCGCGAACGCGACGTCGCTCGTCTACTCGCTCGTGGGCTCGGCAACCGCGAGATTGCGGTCGAGCTCTTTATTGCCCATAACACGGTGAAGAATCATGTGCGAGCAATCCTCGAAAAGCTCAGTGCTCGCAGCCGCACCGAGGCCGCGATGATTATCAGCCGCGATGGGCTCTCCCGCGCGGCTGACGCGTAGTGATGGTGGTGCGGGCGAAGTCTGGTGGTTCTGGCCCCTAGGATCGGGCTTGTATGAGTATTTTTCAAAAATTGTTGCGCGCCGGTGAGGGCAAAAAGGTGAAATTGCTCGAAACGATTCCGCCCGAGGTAGGCGCGTTTGAAGCTGATTTTCAACGGTTGAGTGACGCGCAGCTGATTTCGAAAACCGCGGAGTTTCAACAGCGGGTGGCCAACGGCGAGGATCTCGACGACCTGATGGCTGAGGCTTTCGCGGTGGTGCGTGAGGCCGGGACTCGCGTGTTGGGGCAACGCCATTACGACGTCCAGCTCATGGGCGGTGCGTGCTTGCATTATGGGTGGGTCGCGGAAATGAAAACCGGTGAGGGCAAAACCCTCGTCGCCACCCTTCCTGCCTATTTGAATGCCCTGACTGGCCGCAGCGTCCATCTCGTCACGGTCAATGACTACCTGGCCCGCCGCGACGCCGAATGGATGGGCCGGCTCTACCGCTTCTTGGGCCTCAGTGTCGGCGTGATCGTTCCTGGCTACATGGAGAGCCCTGAAGAGAAACGCGCCATGTACGGATGCGACATCGTGCACGGTACCAACAACGAATTCGGATTCGATTACCTCCGCGACAATATGTGTGTCTCGCTCGACGAACAATCACAGTGGGGTTCACGCGGTCACGATCACAAGGCTCACCATTTCGCGATCGTCGACGAAATCGATTCCATCCTCATCGATGAAGCGCGCACGCCGCTCATTATCTCGGGACAAGTGCAAGACGCAGTTGAGCTCTACTACCAATTCGCACGCATCGTCAAGGGTCTTCAGCGCGATCGCGATTACGAAGTTGATGAATCGAAGCGGACTGTGGTGCCGACCGAAGAAGGCATTAGTCGCGTCGAACAATCGTTGGGTGTTGCGAACCTGTACGACAACATCAACCAAAATTTCGTTCACCAACTCTCGCAAGCGTTGAAAGCACGAGAGCTATTTCATCGCGACAAGGATTACATCGTCGCGCAAGGCGAAGTGAAGATCGTCGATGAATTCACCGGCCGTATTCTTGAGGGTCGACGCTGGTCCGAAGGTTTGCATCAAGCGGTTGAAGCGAAAGAAAACCAACGAATTAAGGCGGAAAACCAAACGTTAGCGACGGTAACGCTCCAGAACTACTTCCGCATGTACGACAAACTTGCGGGCATGACGGGAACCGCGTTCAGCGAAGCGGGCGAGTTCATGCACACCTACGAGCTCGCGGTGGTGCCGATCCCGACGAACCGACCGCCGCAGCGTCTCGACGAAGCTGACCTTGTTTTCAAAGGCATCGACGGCAAATACAACGCGGTTGTCGATGATCTTGTTGAACGTAACGCGAACGGCCAGCCAGTGTTGGTCGGAACGATTTCGGTCGAAGAGTCCGAGAAGCTTTCGCGTCTGCTGGACAAACGTGGTGTTCCCCACGAGGTGTTGAACGCAAAACAGCACGATCGGGAAGCGATGATCGTTACGCAAGCTGGCCGGCTCGGTGGAGTGACGGTTGCTACAAACATGGCTGGTCGTGGTGTCGATATTTTGTTGGGCGGCAACCCTGAAGGGCTGGCCAAACAAGAGATGATGAAAGAAGGTCTCGAGGTCGACGAGACAACCGAGCGCTATCAAGAACTTCTGGCTCGTTTTAGCGCCGAATGCAAAGCAGAAGGCGATCAGGTTCGTGCACTCGGTGGCCTTTACGTGTTGGGTACCGAGCGCCACGAAAGCCGCCGGATCGACAATCAGTTACGGGGCCGCTCAGGGCGTCAAGGCGATCCTGGTGAGAGCCGTTTCTATTTGTCGCTCGAAGATGAGCTGATGCGCCTGTTCGCAACCGGGCTGGTTCAGCGCGTAATGGGTGCGAGCTTCCCTGATGATGTGCCACTGGAATCCAAAATGGTCAGCAAAGCCATTGAGCGGGCCCAGGGAACGGTCGAAGATCGCAACTTCGAAATTCGTAAAAACGTCTTGAAGTACGACGAAGTCATGAACGAACAGCGCAAGATCGTGTACGGCCTGCGCCAACAAATCCTCGACGGCCTTGATCTTCGCGAGGAAGCCCTCACGATTATTCACCGAACGATGGATCGCCTCATCGATGTGCACTGCACCGGCGAATTCGTCGAGAGCTGGGACGTGGAAGCGCTCCTGCACGCAGTCAAGAGTTACGTGCCAACATTGTTGACCGAAGCTCAGATTGAAGTTTCTGACAATCGAAAAACCATTCACACGCTGCTGACTGAAGACGCGCTGGCGATCTATACCGATCGCGAAGAAGAACTTGGTTTGGAAGCCATTCGCGATATCGAACGTCGGGTGATGTTGTCAGTGATTGATCAGCATTGGCGTGAGCACCTGTATGAGATGGACTACTTGCAAGAAGGCATCAATCTTCGGGCGATGGGGCAAAAAGATCCATTGACGGAATGGCAACGCGAAGGCTTCGATATGTTCGAAGCGATGATGGCCACAGTCGACGAAGACTTTGTGCGCTACGTCTTCAACATTCAAGTCGTTGTGGAAGATTCTCCTGCGCCGGTCGTAAAGAACCTCCAGTTGTCGGCGCCTGAAGATCCGGTGCAGGGAACGTCGTCGATCCGCGGCGCGGTACAAGCGGGTGACATCAGCGCATCAGCAACGGACGCCGCGGGGTATTTGGGCAGCGCCAATACGTCGGGCGGGCAATTTCCGCAAGGCGATGAAGAAGTACCGCAGCAGCCGATCCGGGTGGAAAAGACACCGGGCCGCAACGAGCCATGCTGGTGCGGCAGCGGCAAAAAGTACAAAACATGCCACGGCACCGCTTAGTAAACGCCGCGCCGGGATCACTGCGGGAGCCTGACATGAGTGCGGTGGCGAAGACAGCGCAGGAGCGACGAAGGAGCGAAATGCGTGCCAAGACAGTCGCAGCGCCGGACGAAGTAGGCGCAACATAAGTGCGCGACTTTTCTGATGTGTTGAGCGATCTGCGTAAGCGCGTCGAGGATGCTCGTGGCTATTTGCGGGTTGATGATGCGCGGGCGCGTCTCGATGAGCTGGAGATCGCGGCGGCAGAGCCGGGGCTCTGGGATGATCAGGATCAGGCTCGGCTAGTCACGACGGAAATGGCGTCGGTGCGGGCCGATGTTGAGTTGGTCGGGGCGCTCGATGGTTCGATTTCGGATCTTGAAACCTTGCACGAGCTTGCTCGGGATGAAGATGATATTTCTCTGGAGCCGGAGATTGAACTTGGCTGTTCGGGGTTGGCGGCGGAGTTGGATCGTCTTGAGCTGCGCGCGTTGTTTACTGGCGATCACGATGAACGTGACGCGATCTGTTCGATTAGTTCGGGTGCGGGTGGGACTGATGCCCAGGACTGGGCCGACATGCTGTTACGGCAGTACACGCGGTGGGCGCAGAGGCAAGGTTTTGCGGTGGAGCTCGATGATCGAAACGATGGCCAAGAAGCTGGGATTAGTTCTGCGACGATTTCGATTAAGGGTCGGTATGCGTACGGGATGTTGCAGGCCGAAAAGGGTGTGCATCGGCTGATCCGTATTTCGCCGTTTGATTCGAATGCGCGGCGTCAGACCGCGTTCGCGGCGCTCGATGTGGTGCCAACGCTTGATGAGGCCGAAACGCCAGACATTCGCGAAGAAGATTTGCGGATAGATACGTTTCGTTCGTCGGGGGCTGGTGGCCAGCACGTAAATGTCACTGACAGCGCGGTGCGACTCACGCATTTGCCCAGCGGGATCGTTGTGTCGTGTCAGAATCAGCGCAGTCAGTTGCAAAACCGAGCGAAGGCGATGCAGATTCTTGCGGCGCGGCTTGCGGAGCGCGCGCGTGCGGAACGCCAAGCTGCGGTCGACAAACTTTCTGGCGACAAACGCGATAACGCCTTTGGTTCACAAATTCGTACCTATACGTTGGCGCCCTATCAGTTGGTGAAAGATGAACGTACGAAACACGAAACGGGCAACGTTGCTGCGGTGCTTGATGGTGATGTGAACTCGTTCATCGAAGCTTGGTTGCACTGGCGTCGTCGCGAACAGGGCTAATCCAACTCTGTTCATCCTGGTCAACGGCTTGCGCACCACGTTGGGTCGTTCGAGTTGCTACCCTCGGAGTACCGCATGATTCGTTTCACGCACGTCCACAAGGCGTACTCGCCGGAAGTCATCGCATTGCGCGATGTATCGCTCGAAATTCAAAAGGGCGAGTTTGTCTTCCTCATCGGACCTTCGGGTTCGGGCAAGTCGACCTTCTTGAAATTGCTCTTGCGCGACGAAGTCGCGACCAAGGGCGAGATCCATGTCGCGGGCCGCGACATTGGTCGTATGCCCACTTGGAAGGTCCCGAATCTTCGCCGCAATATCGGCACGGTCTTTCAGGACTACAAGCTGCTGCCAACCAAAACGGTGTACGAAAACGTGGCGTTCGCCATGGAAGTCACGGGCCGGCCGCGCAGCGTGATTAAGCAGCAAGTGCCTACGATCATTGAACTTGTTGGATTGAAGGACAAGGTCGCCAGTTTTCCTGGTGAACTTTCGGGTGGAGAACAACAGCGGGTTTCGATTGCGCGCGCGTTCGTGAATCGACCGTTGATTTTGTTGGCTGATGAACCCACGGGAAACTTGGATCCGCAAACGACGGTCGGGATTATGAAGCTTCTGGATCGCATTAACCAAACGGGCACAACCGTGGTGATGGCGACACATGATCAGCGCATTGTTGATGCGATGCGCCGCCGGGTACTTGAACTCGATCGTGGTGTGCTCGTTCGCGATCAGACGCGTGGTGTCTATGGGGTTGGTACCTGATGTCGCAGGTGGGCTACTTCATTCGCGAGACGTTGATCTCGTTGCGACGCAATGTGATGATGACGATTTCGGGCATCATCACGATCGCGATTTGCGCGACGATTGTCACTGGCAGCTTGCTGTTTATCCGAGGGAACGATCGCGCTGCTGCGGAACAGCGCGCTGGCGTTGAGCTGGAAATCTTCTTAAAGCTCGGCGTTGGCCAAGGCGAGATTCGTGCCTTGCAGGCTTCACTTGATGAATCGAAAACGCAGCAACGGATCCGTGCGTATCGATTCCTCGATAACAACGCAGCGTTCGAGGTGTTCAAAAGCCTACCGTTTGTGAAAGCGGAGCCGACGCTGCTGACGGGCACGAAACCAACCGATTTGAATCAGTCGTTTCGTGTCAATTTGCAACAGCCGAAAGATGTCGAGACAGTTGCGAAGCAGTATCAGGCACGACCCGGCGTGTTTTCGGTGATTACTCCTGAACGCTTCATTCGCCCATACTTCAAAAATATTGATCGCATGCGCGTCGTGATGCTGGGGACCGCGATTTCACTGCTCATCGCATCCATGTTCTTAGTCGTGATGACAGTACGGCTCGCAACGTACGCTCGCCGACGCGAAATCGAAGTCATGAAACTTGTGGGTGCCTCGAACTTATTTGTGCGGGTCCCGTTTCTTGCCGAAGGCATTGTGCAGGGCTTGATCGGTGGGGGAATGGGCTTCGGCTTGACGTTCGCCGCCCGATCCTTGTTCAACGGTTTTGCGACTCAATCAGGTGGGGCATTGCTGGTACTGAAAGGTTTTAATCTCACCAACGGCGACGCGGTTTTTTTAGGGACCGCAGGGCTCATCGGTAGTGCCGTCATTGGAATGCTGAGCGCCATCATCGGGCTCTGGCGCTTCCTCGACGTTTGATCGGGCCCGAACTCAGCCGCCGAACTATGGGCGCGAAATGGCCCCGCCGGTTTGGCGGGGCCATTTGCGTTGCTTGATCAAATTATTTGTTGGGCTGTGGCGTAACTCGAAGGTAGGGCTTGAGCGCAGTCCAGCCTTTCGGGAATTTCGCTTTGGCATCTTCATCCGATACTGCAGGAACGATGATGACGTCTTCGCCATCTTTCCAGTTCACCGGAGTCGCTACGGAGTATTTGGCTGTGAGCTGTAGCGAATCGATGACCCGCAGGATCTCGTCGAAGTTCCGCCCAGTTGATGCCGGGTAGGTGATGATGAGCTTGATTTTTTTGTCGGCGCCGATGACGAACACGGACCGCACAGTGAGGGTGTCGTTCGCGTTTGGGTGGATCATGTCGTAGAGATCGCTGACGACACGGTCTGAATCTGCGATCAACGGGAAGTTGAGTGCGGTGCCTTGCGTTTCTTCGATGTCGCCGACCCAGGCACGGTGGCTATCGATTGGGTCAACGGAAAGGCCCATGACCTTGACGTTGCGCTTGTCGAATTCGGGCTTGAGTTTTGCGACCATGCCAAGCTCAGTCGTGCAGACGGGAGTGAAGTCTTTGGGGTGCGAAAACAAAACGCCCCAGCTGTCGCCTAAGTATTCGTGAAAATTCAATTTGCCGTCGGTGGTATCGACGGTGAAGTCGGGAGCGATGTCGCCGAGTCGTAGTGCCATTGCTGGATTCCTTTCGAGAACGGATTGCCGGTTTCGGAGCTTAGGTTGTGATGCCGTTTAAAAGCCGACCTGAAAGGTCGGAAATTCCCGAGACGTGCGCGAATCTTGTGCTGGCATTCTTGCACTGCCATCTTGTGTCGGCTTCGCATTGACTTTTGGTCGCTCGACCAGGAAGAATGCGTCCGTGGCGGGGTACTCATCCACAGCATTGTCGAAAAAGCTCGGCATCAAGGTCGACTCGCGGGTTGCAATCGTGAGCGCGCCCGCAGGTTTCGTCGCGCTCCTAGACCCACTCCCTGAAGGCGTTCGATTGTTGGAATCGGCGCGTGGCCGCAATGATGTATTGGTGTTCTTCGCGACTCGTCGCAATGAGCTCAATCGTCGGTTCTCGAAACTTGCGAACGCGATCGATGCCGATGGTGGCGTATGGATTGTGTGGCCGAAACGCACCGCCAATGTTGCTACTGATTTGACGGAAAACGTCGTGCGGACGATCGGTCTTGAGGCCGGACTGGTCGACAACAATGTGTGCGCCATCGACGACACGTGGTCGGGGTTACGGTTCGTCTACCGACTCGTGGATCGTCCAGCGCGCCGTTAAAGTCTTCGAACATGTGCGGTCGATTCGTCACAACCTCTGCGGTTGCGGACCTCGCCGAGAGGCTTCAGATCGACGACATTCGGGCTGAGGAGTCTGGCCCGAATTTCAACGTGACCCCGCGTGCAGCAGTTGCGATCGTGGCCGCGGGCGCCAAGGAAATTCCTGCGCAACGTTCGGATGTTGACGATGCTGGCGACATGCTCGATACGCCGCAACGGATTCTGGATCGGGTGCGGTGGGGTCTGGTGCCGTCGTGGGCGAAAGATTTGTCCATCGGCGACAAGATGATTAACGCGCGCTCCGAAACGATCCGAGAGAAGCGTTCGTTTCAACGAGCGTTCGCGAAACGACGCTGCTTGATTCCGGTCGACGGGTTCTATGAGTGGAAAGTGATGCCGCGGCGCAAAACGAAACAGCCGGTGTTTATCCATTCAACGGTTGCGGAGCCGCTCGTGTTCGCGGGCTTGTACGAAGTCTGGCGGGACAAGGCCGACCCCGATGCCCCAATGGTGCGAACCTGTTCGATCATCACGACTGCGGCGAACGACACGATGGCGCCGATTCATGACCGGATGCCGGTGATACTTGGGCCTCAGCATTACGACGAATGGCTCGATCCGAATCATCAGGATCTCGACGTACTCACGCGGTTGTTGGTGCCGTCGAGCAACGATGCGATTACGTACTACCCCGTGCGAACGCTCGTGAACAAGGCCGCGAACAACTTTGCCGAACTCCTCGAACCCGCCCCGCCCGAATCCCTGATCGACGCCTAACGAAATCTGCAAGGGGGGAGTGTTCCATCACGGCTGTACGTCGGTGCGCGCACCGCTATGTCGCGGACTCCGACCGATGAGGAGGGCGTCGGTGTGGCTCCTGTGACCAGCCCAGCAGCTATTCGTAAATCCGCCAAGGCTTGTAATGACTCGCGGGTCATCGGGCACGAACGTGCATGGCTAACTGGATCAAGGTTCAAAATTGGGACGATATCGCTGATCGCGTGCCCGTTGGTGTGAACATCGAAGGTGTCGATGTCGTAATCATTCGGCGTGGAGAGGATCATTCGGTTCTCTATGGGCGGTGTTTACATCGAGGCGCGTTACTCAGCGACGGCACGATCAACGGCGACGATTTGATTTGCGGTTTGCACGGCTGGGACTACCGGATCGATTCAGGGGTGAGCGCCTACAACAACCGCGAGGTATTGGAACGGTTCCCGAGCAAAATTGAAGCCGGATCAGTGTGGGTGGATCGCGACGCGATCGTGAGATGGTTGCTCTTGCATCCTCAGCCCTATTCGCTCGATGGGTATCAAGGCCTCTATCAGGACCCCCATATGGTTCCGGAGGAACCGTTCGTGCAATACATCCACGAATTGGCCGAACACGGGCTCAGCAAGACCGGTCATCACGGCCCGATCGCGGCGATGGGCGTACCCCGCGACGAACTCCCGTCGTGGGATTCGATCCAGTTTGTAACTGCACAACTCGCTCGATTGCCACAGCTCGATGACGTTGCGGTGGACACCGAGGTTTGCATCGGACCGAACGCTGAAAAGCCGCTGTGGCTTGAGATGCCGTTGTTCGTGAGCGATATGAGTTTCGGTGCACTTTCAGAGGAAGCGAAAGTTGCTTTGGCTCGTGGGGCGCAACTGGCCGGCACGGGAATTTGTTCGGGTGAAGGCGGCATGCTCCCTGAAGAACAGGCTGAAAACACTCGGTATTTTTATGAACTTGCATCCGCGCGATTTGGTTGGTCGTTCGATCATCTCAAGAAAGTGCAAGCGTTTCATTTCAAAGGTGGTCAAGGCGCGAAAACTGGAACGGGCGGTCATTTGCCGGGCGACAAAGTGCGAGGCCGTATCGCGGAAGTTCGCGGTCTTGTACCCGGGACACCGGCGATTTCACCCTCGCGGTTCCCGGATTGGAATTCTCTCGACGATTTCAAAGCATTCGCGGCTCGGGTACGCGAGGAATCGGGCGGCATACCCGTTGGGTTCAAACTTTCGGCGCAACGTATCGAAGATGACCTTGACGCAGCGCTTACCGTCGGGGTCGACTACGTCATTCTTGATGGGCGCGGCGGCGGGACTGGCGCCGCCCCGCTGCTGTTTCGCAACAACATTTCTGTGCCGACGATTCCCGCACTCGCCCGTGCTCGACGTCATTTGGATCGGCGCGGCCGGCGCGACGTTTCACTTGTGATTACTGGGGGTCTGCGCCACGCCCCCGATTTTGCAAAAGCGCTCGCAATGGGTGCCGACGCAATCGCGATCAGTAACAGCGCATTGCAAGCAATCGGTTGCCTCGGTATGCGAGCGTGTCATTCCAACAACTGCCCCGTAGGTATTGCTACGCAAAAGGAGTATCTTCGATCGCGCTTGCCAGTCGACGAAGCGGCAAATCGGCTCAACAATTTTTTGCGCGCCACCACAGAGCTGATGCAAGTGTTGGCTCGCGCGTGTGGTCATACCCACCTCAACCAATTTTCCTCCGATGACATCGTCACGTTTGATCGAGACTTCCATTTTCTCAGTGGCGTTGCCTATGCAGGAGTGAATGCATGAACGGAAAGTTTGGCTCCGAGGAGCCGGTGATGCGGTGGCACAAAGCTGCTGAGCTCGACGAGATTCCCAGTGGCCGCGTCAAAAGCTTCCAAGCAGGGCATGTATCGGTTGCGGTAACGAACATTGACGATCGCTACGGCGCGTTGCACAACAAGTGTCCGCACCAAGGTGGCCCGCTTGCAGAGGGTTCAATCGAAAACGGCTGGCTCCGTTGCCCATGGCACGGCTACGACTATGACCCCATTACTGGGCTACCACCGTCGGGCTTTAGCGACGCGCCAATGTCATTCGCGGTTGAAGTTCGTGATGATGGCGTGTACGTCGGTCTGCCGGTGGAGGAACCTCGACCGCGAACTGTCTCTGATGTGATGGTAGAAACCATGATCAATTGGGGTGTGACCCACGTTTTTGGAATGGTCGGGCATTCCAATCTTGGTTTCGCCGATGCGATGCGAGTTGCAGAGCAGCGCGGCGAACTCACCTTTATCGGTATTCGTCATGAAGGCGCGGCCGCGTTTGCGGCAAGTGCCTACGGAAAACTCACGGGAAGGCTCGCAGCGTGTTTTGCCATCGCAGGGCCTGGGTCAACGAACTTGCTCACCGGCTTGTACGACGCGAAAGTGGATCGCGCTCCAGTGTTGGCACTGAGCGGTCAAGTGCCAACGAAGACGCGTGGTCGAGGCGCGTTCCAAGATTTGGATCTTGGCGCCGCGTTCCGAGACGTGGCCGTCTTTTCGCAAACTGTCGCGGCTACAGCTGATCACGCTGAACTGATGACACTGGCTTGCAAAAATGCCTTGGTTCGGCGCGGGGTCGGCCATTTGGTGTTCCCCGACGAAATTCAAGCCGCGACGGTCGAGTCTTCGACGCGACCTTCGGGGCCAGCTGGTCGAGTCGCCGACGGCCGAGTCGCGCCCGCCGCGGCGCCGTTGGCCGAAGCCGTGGCGTTGATACAGGGCGCCCTTCGTCCAGTTATTGTTGTAGGGCACGGCGCACGATTTGATATGGGTGCAGTTAGGGAGCTCGCCGAACATTTGGGTGCGCCCGTGGTGACGACGTTCAAAGCAAAGGGCCAGATTTCAGATCGCCACGCGCTCGGTGCTGGTGTGCTCGGGCGTAGCGGTACTCCGGTGGCTTCCTGGTGCATGAATGAAAGCGATCTTCTGATCGCGTTCGGTGCTTCGTTTTCGGACCACACCGGCATTGCTGCATATAAGCCGATCATTCAAATCGATAACGATCCCGATGCAGTCGGTCGGTTTCATGCGATCACCGTCGCGTTGCTCGGCGACGCCGGTGTCACCGCGGCGCAATTGCGAGAATCGTTGGACGACTATCGACCGACAACCGATCAACGTGCGGCCGTCGCGGCTCGATGGGAGATCTGGCGTGAAGAAAAACATCGTCGAACCGTTGATGATCGCGGTGATGGCATTGGTAGCGCCGCGATCTTTGCCGCGCTGACACGCTCGGTTGATGCGGATGCCGTTGTGGCGGTGGATGTCGGCAACAACACCTACTCATTTGGGCGGTACTTCGAATGCGAACGGCAATCGGTGTTGATGTCGGGGTACCTCGGTTCGATCGGTTTCGGCTTGCCCGCCGCGATGGGCGCTTGGGCTGCAGTGGGTACGACCCGCCAGATCGTCGCGATTTGTGGCGACGGCGGGCTCGGCCAGTATCTGGCCGATTTCACGACGTTGGTGAAGTACAACATGAATATCACCGTTGTGGTGGTCGATAACGCGCAGCTGGGCAAGATTTCGAAAGAACAACGCGCTGGCGAATGGGATGTTTGGCAGACCAGCCTTCACAACCCCGATTTCGCGGAGTTCGCGAACCTCTGCGGTGGCCTTGGAATCGCCGTCGGTTCAGTCACCGAACTCGACAACGCAATTCGTGCCGCGCTCGCCTACCAAGGACCGTCGCTCGTGGCGATCCGATCCGATCCGAGCCTTATCTGACGGACGCATCCGCGACCCATGACGACCGCGGTTTTTCTCCCTGTGACCTGCGTATGGAAGGTGACGCGTAACGTGCCGGTGAAATTACCCGCTGGTTCGCCCTGGTCGCAGCGGTGCTCGATCGAGTGATTGTCGAGCTACCCGCCGGTGCCTCGTCGACGCTTGACAGATACCGGCGCCTCGTCTAGTGACCTGCGTGCTTACGGTGCGATAGCGGTTCTGAGTACATCGAGGACATGTTCGCGACGGCGCGCTAGCGAGTCGGCGCCCATTGGGTCATCGTCGAGCAGGCCCGCAATGAGTGGAGCATCCGAGAGATACGACAGCACCGCGCCATAGCCCGTGAGCAACAGCTGGCGAGCGTCGTAACGCCGAAGGCGTCCCGCGTCCATTTCGCGCTCCAAGAATTCTGCGCCGCGGTCAAAGAGCGGCCGTAGGAACATACTCAGTTCATGCGACAGGATCGGCCCGCCATCGAGCGCTTCGCGGCGGGCCAGACGCACAAAGTCGGGGTGGTCTTCAAAGAAACGAAATGCGGCTCGCATCACCCGTTCGACCTGTGGCCAGCCCTCTCGGGGGCCCTCAGTGGCGTCTTCGACAAGGTTGACCCAATCCGCGAAGCTCTCCAAAACGACTTCGCGATACAGCGCTTCCTTGGACGGGAAGTGATGCAGCAAGCTTGGTCGGCGAATGCCGACGTCGTCGGCAATGTCGTTCAGGCGGGTCGCCGCGAAGCCATGATCGGCGAATTGCTTGCGCGCAACGGTCACGATGACTGCACGAGTGGATGTTCCGGCTGGAGCAACAGTCATGATGGCTTTCACGGTAGGCCACCATGGATGAACCGCTCGGTTCTTTCCCTTGGCATTTGCCTACCTACTAGTCAGTAGGTGGATACGGTACTCGCTCGACTGCGCATGATGGCGTAACGATTGCTAACGAGCGGCCGAGATTGCTCGTGCCGTGGCCATTGCTTGTTCGGCGTTGCCCATGATCGCGGGTGCGGGAGTGGTCACGCCGTTCTCGCAATAGCGTTCGATGTGTTCCGCAATTTTTTGCGGTGGACCCCAGATGATGAGTTCGTCGACGAACGATTCGGGAATCGCTTCAGTCGCCGCTTTGCGATCGCCGGCTTTCCATAAATCCCACATCGGTTGGAGCAGTTCGCCGCGGCCCAGCCACTCGTGAAACGCTGCATATACCGGAACGTTCAGGTACTGTGCGATTGCTCGCCGCCCGACGTAGTTCACGAGATCGCGATCCTCGGTTGGGAACACAAAGAGCCGGGCCATGATTTCTTTGCCGCCAACGAACGGCGCAACAACGTTCACATCGTCCGCGCTCAGCCAGTTGATGATGGCGCCGTCGCCCTCGCGGCCGGCGAGTTTTAGCATGCCTTCGCGCAGCGCGGCAATCAAAATTGGTGGTTGTTGCGCGACCGGCAAACTCAGCTTGAATCCGTTGACGGCAAACGTCTCGTATTCTTCGGTGATCTTTTCGCCGGTGAGTGCGGCGCGCAAGAATCGCACGGTGTCTCGCACCCGTTGGTACGGCTTATCAAACGGAATGCTGTTCCAGCGCTCCACGATGATGTTCGAGCTACTTCCTATACCAACCGCGAAATGCCCAGGGTTGGCACTGCACAGCGACGCGACCTGGGAAGCGAGCGTCATAGCGCCGCGGGTGTAAGCAGGAATGATCGCGGTACCCAACCGTAATTCAGGTGCCCAGGCCGCGGCGAGCACGAGCGGTGTGAATGCATCGGCGCCGCCGGATTCGGCCGACCAGACGTCGGTGAATCCCAGATCGACAAGCTCGCGAAAAACATCGCGGTGCTCAGCTAAGGAAAGTCCATCGAAGGGGACCGTGATGCCATGGCGACGTTGCGGTGCAGTCATAGTCGTTTGTCTACTTCAGTTCTTGGGTCGGCGGAGGATCTTGTTTCCAATGGCGAACCATGGTCGATTGACTCGCGGTTCCGAGCAGTACGCCCGATTCGGACCATAGATGAACGAGGCCGTGACCGAAGCCGTGATGGACGGCGTGCACGCGAATGTCGATGAGGATCCACTCGGTGTCGATGAGGTTCGCTACTCGCAACGTGTTATCGATGCTGTTGCCGCCGACTCGCATCCCGAGGGCTTGGCCGATTCCGAATGGCACGAAATCGCCAACGATTGCGAGACCCGAAGCATTGAGCTGGGGGCGACCGGGAAACCGAGTCCACAAAGAACAGTTGCCGCTACCGGGCTCCGACGGAAAATCCAAAAAGGACCGCGCGCTCGCGAGCCGCATATCCATGCGCGACGAAATGGTTCCCGCATGATGATCCATCAACGGTCGGACTGGACAATCAAGCGGCGCGAGCACCTCGGGCATCTGGGCCCATTGTCCTTGGGTTTCCATTGGGCGATTCCCGTAGGCGCCGATGACGGTGAGAATTTCGCGGTCGTCGCTGCGCGCAATCACTCGAATCTGACTCACCTGATTTCCGTGCACAACTTCGTTGACGTCCAGGAGCAGCTCGGAGCCTTCGGGCGCGTAGTTCAAGTATTGCGCAGTGGCCCAGATCGCAGGGCGGCCGCTTTCGTGTTCAGCGATTTCGATCGCAGCACCAAGCCCGGCGCCACCAAAGAGTGCGCCGGTTCCCGAAATCAGACTGCGTACGACGGGCATCCGCCAACGGTTGCGCCCAACGCGCTCCAATCCAAAAAAGGCAATGCCATCAGCATTGTTCATACGTTGTGCTCGTTTCGGTTGCTGGTTGCTGGTTGCTGGTTGCCGGTTGCCGGTTGCCGGTTACTGGCGTGCTTAGCGCCGCTCAGCTCGATGACTGATTGCGCCGAGGCCAGTGACTTTGGTTCCGCTCAAGGCACGCTCCATGTGGCGCATCCGCCACGCCAGCATCCGTTGCGCATACTCCAGCACTTGCGGTGCATATTGCGGATCGGACGCGACGTTGTGGAGTTCGTTGGGATCGTTGTCGAGATCGAAAAAGATATGTGGGAGTTTGCCGTGGCCCGCGAATTGCACGTACTTGCCGTGTGCATCGCGTAGGACACACAGCGAAAGTTCCTCCATCGTCAGATCGAGCGCCGTTTCGGTACGACGGTCGGCGGGCTCGCGTAGATCCCACTCCCAATGGGCTTCCTCGCGCCAGTGCGCCGGCGTCTCACCCCGGAGCCACCCGCGTAAACTGCGGCCGTCACACTGCAACGGAATCTCACGGTCGATCAGGTCGCACAGCGTTGGTGTGATATCAACATTTTCGGTGAACGACTCCACGATGCGACCACGGCCAGGTTCGAATTCGGCGCGTGGGTCAGCGATGATCAACGGCACGTGGTAACTCTGATCGAAGAATCCCAACTTTTGCGTGAGGTAGTGATCACCGAGTTGTTCACCGTGATCAGACGTGAGCACGATCATTGTGTGTTCGGCTTGGCCGGTTGTATCGAGCCAATCCAAAATTCGGCCGATGTGATGATCAACTTCGGTTTGCATCGCGTAGTAGGTGGCTCGCATTTGCTGGAGGTGTTTGACATTGCGCGGGCCAGAGATCCACTCCACGTTCAAGACCATGCCGAGTAACGGATGGGTCTCGGCTTCCAACCCATCGGTTTCGGCCCGCACCAGATCCGGTACGGATTCAGGCGAGTACATCGTGTTGTACGGCTCGGGCGCGAAAAACGGTGGATGGGGGCGGAGGTAACTGACGTGTGCGAACCAGCTGGCGCCTTGTTCCGTGGCTTCGTGGTGTTCCCGATGGTGTTGTAAGTACTCCAACACTTGGTCCGTGAGGAAATGGGTTTGGCTGTGTTCTGCGCGGTACTTGGTCGGCGCTCGATGTGGACCCCATTCATCGACTCCGGGATAGTTGTCCACTGGTGCGTCGACGAACGTGCGCCAGTCGCCCTCGGGATCAACTGCTTCGCCGTGAGCTTGCATCCATCGCAACCAGAGTTGCGGGTCGCCTTCAGGGAGATCGCATACCGCGCGAAATCCTGGCAACACTCCTTCGTAAGTTTTGAGGCGCGCGTCAGTGATGGCAACTGTGCGCGGATCGACTGAAGAATCGGTGTATCCAAACAGCACAGGGTCGTAACCGTGCGCTCGTGCCTCGAGTGCGATATTCGTGTGCCGTGCGGCCAGCGGCGTGCCGTTGGTAACTGACCGATGATTCATCGCGTACATACCGGTATACAACGATGCTCGACTTGGCCCGCACGGTGCGATCTGTGCGTAATGATTCCGAAACGCCACTCCGCGGCGCGCGAGCCGATCGAGGTTTGGCGTCTGTACAACAGGGTGATCGAAGTGCGACAAGCACTCGGCGCGCCACTGATCGACGGTAATGAACAAAACGTTCTGCAGGCGTTCCACGATGAGAGACACTACGGGAACGATCCGTCTGATCTTGGAGTTTGACAACCGACAGCGCTGATGGAACAGCGAAGAGTGGTCGTTGTTGGCGGTGGGCGGACACGGTCCGAGCGGGCTGAATAAATCACCGAAAAATATCGTCAAAAACGACCGGCAATGCTTCCATCGCTGCTTCGAATGACGCATGATGTCGTTACCAAATGGCGGGAACAACGTCGGGGCGAGCAAAGCGTTTCTATTGCTCGTTCAACGTCGGTGGAGTTCGCGGATCGGTCCGCCCGTCGGTCCGTTAGAGCCCCCGAGGGCATGGGGAAGGCGTGCTTTCGCACGACGCCTTCACTATGCCATTGGGTAGGGCACGACCATGTTCCCCGTCGTGCCCTACCCGCCAATGAGTCACCGAGTTGCGATCGGGGACTTAGTGTCCGTTGATGGGTTTGTTAGACGGACGGCTTGCGATCGTTACTGGTGGCGGCGCGGGTATAGGGCACGGCATCGTCGAGCGGTTTGTGGCCGAAGGCGCGCGTGTAATCGTGGCGGAAATCGATGCGCAACGGTGCGCGGCGCTGTGTGGGCAACTGCCGTCGGTCGAAGTTGTCGAATGCGACATTCGCACGGTTGATGGCGTGGAGGCGACATTTCGAGCTGCGGATGCGGCTGGCGCAATCGATGTTCTGGTGAACAACGTTGGTCATTACGGCGGGCCGCGTGGCCAGTTCCATACCCAGTCGGAAGCGGAATGGGATGATTTGTACGCGATCAATTTGCAGCATGTACTGCGGTGCTCGCAGCGCTTCATTACCCGCGCTATTGAGGGCAGTCGGCCCGGCGCGATCGTCAACGTCTCGACGATCGAGGCGTTTCGTGGCATCCCGACTCGAGCGGTGTATTCCGCGTGCAAAGCTGCGATCACAGGGCTCACGAAGAGCTTGGCGGTTGAATATGCCCACGCAGGAATTCGCGTGAACGCGATCGCTCCCGATGTCACCGAAACCCCGCAGGTACCGTATTCGCGGTGGTTGCAGCCGGGCGACGAAGCGATGATCCCGGCCTGGGTTCCGTTGGGCCGTTTCGGAACTCCGCATGACGCCGCGGGGGTCGCGGTATTTTTGGCGTCGGAACTTTCGAGTTTTGTTACGGGCACGACGGTGCACCTCGACGGCGGGACATTCGCGGCCGGTGGATGGTTCCCGACCGAAGAAGGCGGCTGGACTAACCGCCCGCGACGACCATGAGTCCTCTCTCGCTGGGTCGGGTCCGCTCCTGGTGCGGAGCCGAACTGAACAACATTCGAACGATCGCTGACGACGAATCCAGCAATGCTCGACTCTCGGACCCGCGCCGGGTTGATCGCGATGCTGCGGTCGTGTTGCTCGTCGCGGCATTGGCATTGACGGCGGGCCAGTTCCTCGCTCGTGATTCGATTTGGTTGGAACACGTCATGCGGTTAGTTGGTGCGCCATCCGCGGCCGCGTCACTGCACGCCTCCATGACGACATCAATTCATGCGGCATTTTGGCAATTGATTCTGTGGGTGGTGATGCAAATCATCACGTACACGATTCCCGCCGCGATCGTGATCCGCTTCGTATTGCGCAAGCCGTTTCACGATTTTGGATTGCGGATGCGCACAACGGGCCGTTTCGCATTGCCGTACGCGTTGCTCTTCGCGGTCTCGGTCCCATTCCTAGTCGCCGTCTCCTACGCTTCCGAATTTCAGTATCGGTATCCGTTTTACCAACTTGGATTGGGCGAACGCTATTGGCCGTACCTCTGGATTTGGTGGGGCTGCTACGCGTTGCAATTCATCGCGTTGGAGTTCTTTTTCCGCGGCTTTTTGGTGCACGGCCTGATCCCAAGGTTCGGCGCGATGGCCGTTGTGGTGATGGTACTGCCGTACAACATGTTGCATTACGGCAAGCCGATGGCTGAAGCAATCGCCGCAATCGTTGGCGGATTGGTACTGGGAACATTGGCGATCCGCGCCCGAACGATCTGGTGGGGCGCGGCCCTGCACATTTCGATCGCAGCCACGATGGATCTGTTGTCGCTGTCACATCAACACCGCTTGTTCTGACCCCAGCGCATGATGCAACCATCGGGCGGCGTTAGTTGGCGATCGAAACCGGTAGATGGTTGAGCCCGCGAATCACGATACGGCCGTTCCAATCAAGTTGATCGGTTGCGAGCTCGATGTTGGGGAATCGCCGAATGAGTCCACCGATTGCTTCTTGAGCTTCCACTCGTGCGAGCGCGTTTCCTAAACAATGGTGAAATCCGCCGCCGAAGGTCAGGTGTTGGTTCGCGTTGGCTCGTCGTAGATCGAGATCGTCGGCGTTTGCGCCAAACATCGCAGGATCATGATTGCCGGCAGCGAGGCACACCATGAGAGTCGAGCCCTTATCGATCGTGTGCCCATCGAGTTCAAATGCATCGATGGCAATGCGTCTCGAAAAATGCACTGGGCCGTCGTAGCGCAGCAGTTCGTCCACTGCGTTCGCGTCGAGTGAGGGATCATCGCGCCACATTTCGAGTTGGTCGCGGTGTTGGAGAAGCGCGAGGGTACCGTTGCCGATGAGGTTGACGGTGGTTTCGTGGCCAGCGATGAACAGCAACGCGATATTGGTGATGAGTTCTTCTGTCGAGAGGTGATCGCCATCTTCTTCGGCCGCGATCATTGCCGACGTCAAATCATCCCCAGGGTTACTGCGTTTTTCGTCGACGACTTCGGTGAGAAACGCGAACATGCTGTCGCCGGCTTCGATCGCGTTGCGAACATCGTCGGCGCTAATAATCGGGTCGAACGTCTTGACCAATGCCCCGGACCAATCGCGCAGATCATTGCGATTGCGGCCTTCGGGGATTCCCATCATTTCGGAGATGACCAAAAACGGCAACGGAAACGCGAGATCATCAATGACATCGGAGATCTCGCCGTTTGCGGCGATGGATTCGAGATGATCGGCGACGATCGTGTGGATGCGTGGCCGAAGTTCTTCGATCATCCGCGGGGTAAAGACTTTGCTGACCAGACGCCGCAGCCGATGGTGGTCGGGCGGATCCAAATCCAGCATGGATGAGCTACGACGATCTTGGCTTTGCGCGCGCAATGCCAAAATTTCGGGATCGGTGATCTCCATCGGGGTTGCGTTGCGTTCTTCAACCGACAAATTCAGATCGCGCAGAATCTTGTAGACGTCCGCGTAGCGAAATACTGCCCAGGGGCCGAGCGGCGTGCGGTGCACCGGATCTTGTTCGCGGACCGCGTTGTATTGCAGATACGGGTTGTCGAAAAATCCGGGTTCAAACGGATTCAGCATCGCTGGAAGAAATCCCTGTTCCGAAGTCATGGCCGCGAAGCTAGGCGCGCGTTGGTCTGCGGTGGCGGTAGCAGCCCAGGAGCGACGGAGGAGTGATATGGGGGCGAAGCCATTTGCTGCCGGAGCGCAGCGGAGGCGATATTGGCGTGCGAGGGGTGTGAGTATTGCTTGGTTTCTGCGGTGGCGGTAGCAGCGCAGGAGTGACGGAGGAGTGATATGGGGGCGAAGCCACTTGCTGGCGGAGCGCAGCGGAGGCGATATTAACGAGCGGCTCGGAGGTGCGCGGTTTGTTGGGCGATTGCGAGCAGGTTGCGTTCGGCATCCCAGAGGTGCGTGGGGCCGGTTGCGTAGCCGTCTCCACACTGCCAACACTGCATGTCTTGGAGAATCCACGCAGGATTTGTGACGGGTGCCTGAATGAACCGCAGCCCGATTTCAAGCGACAAACACATCGACGGCCCTTGGCCAGGGCCGAGTCCCTGACCGATCGCGGGCGCTATCGAATCAGCAGGTACTCCGAGGGCAATCGGGTCGTAACTGCCGTCGGCGAGTCGCGGTTCGTTGTGCAGTTTGGTCCATGCTGCGAAACGCGCGGGACCGCCGCCGAGAAACTCGGTGTCCCACGGTCGTGGCTTTCCTGGAATCGCGGCTCGCCAATCCGTTTGTTTATGGAAATTTACGGGAGGGAACGGATCGTGATCTCCGAAACGATTGGGCGGGGGTGCACAGTCGTCGGGCATGAGCGCGTCTTTAGGGAATTGGGCGTCGACGAACGCGAGCTGGGTGTCGTGGGGTTGGCCGAACACGCCGTGCGCTCGCAACGCAATTGTGGGATCGCCGGGCACCCTGAGATCGCACGCGACCTGTGCGGCAGTGCGACCGTTGCGCAAGATTGAAACGTCGGCGACAATCGGGCCGCACGGAATCGGGGCACAAAAAATCGCGTTAGCGGTGACGAGCTGGAGATCTTCGCGCTGGACGGCCTGTTGGAGCGCGCGTAACGCGGCCGTCATGGTGATTCCGCCGAACGCGTATTGAATCTGCCAAGCCTTCGAAATGAAACCGTGGTAGCGACCGGGAACTTCGGGGTCCGGGGTCAGCGTGGTGTCAGCGAGGAGATCGCCAACTGGCACATCGTCACCTTGACCGAGTGCTGGACCACGGGGGTCGGGGGATGCGTTTTGGTCGGGGTGCGTGTCGGCCATGGCGACCAGTCAAGTCGGCCTATAGGGTCTGGATCGAACGAACCACTTGAGGAGCATTGCATGGCCATCCCCCAACATCGAGACGCGGAATCGACGCGCATCAAGCTCCAAGATTGGCTCGGTGCCCATCTCGATGGCGCGACGGATATCGAGATTGTGGTGGCCGGAGCGAACGAAGTTTCGGGGTTTTCCTCGGACACGATCATTTTCGACGCGACGTATACATCGGCGGGCACAATCGCGGGCATCGTGCACACGCAGGGATACGTAGTACGGGCTGCGCCGTTTGGAGTCGCAGTCTTTGAAGAATACGAAATCGGCCTGCAATTCAGCGTCATCAAGGCGCTGGGTGAGCACACTGATATCCCGGTGCCGAAAGCCCTCTGGTACGAACCCGATACCACCGTGCTGGGCGCGCCCTTCATGGTGATGGAAAAACTTGAGGGTCGGGTGCCATCCGATAATCCGCCCTATACGCTCCCACCAGAATTTTTGCCTCCGGATATGGAACTCGATCTTTGGGTTGCGCGCGCTACGCCGGATCAACAGCGAACGATGTGGCTCGACGGCATCGACACGCTCGCGAAAATCGCGAAGGTGGATTGGCGTGCCTTGGGCCTCGACGACCTCGACCGCTCGCAATACGGGCCGATTGGCCCTGAACAATTGTTTGGTTACCAACGTCACTATTACCAGTGGGCCATGCGTAAGCCCGTCGCGTGTATCGACCACGCGTGGGAATGGCTCGAAGCGAACCGGCCAAATGACCAACATTTATACGGGTTTTCTTGGGGCGACAGCCGGCTTGGTAATTTGATGTTCGACGATGATTTCACGGTGAAAGCAGTCTTCGATTGGGAGATGGTGCGGATCTGTAATCCGGAGTTCGATCTCGCGTGGTATCTGTGGTTCGACAAGCACTTCACCGAAGCGATCGGCTTGCCGCGGTTACCGGGATTCCCGAGCGATGAGGAATGTATTGAGCGCTGGGAGACTGCGGTTGGCCGCAAAGCCGAACACCTTGAGTTCTACACCGTGTTTACGATGGTGTGGTTCGCCGAAATAATGGCGCGGGTCGCGCAATCGAATGAAGCGCACGGTACGGCAACCGAAGAACTCATCGCGATGGAGACGAACAACCTGGCCACACAGATGCTGGCGAAACACTTTGGCCTGCCTGCGCCCGAGTAAGACCGCTCGCCGATCCCGAAGAGGTCGGGCCGCACGTCCTACCAGGATGTGGCCTTGGTACTGCGTTGGCCGCGGCGTGGGGCGTGAACGTCCTACCAGGGGTGTGGTCTTGGTACTGCGTTGGCCGCGGCGTGGGGCGTGAACGTCCTACCAGGGGTGTGGCAAGCTGAGTGGCATGCATGACTTGATTATTCGCGGCGGGACAGTTGTCGATGGAACGGGCTCGGCCCCGGTTCGTGCCGATGTCGCGATCGATAGCGATCGCGTGGTTGCGATCGACGATCTGGCCGGGGTGGGTGCAAAACGTGTGATCGACGCGGACGGCCGAATCGTGACCCCGGGTTTCGTGGATCTGCATTCACATTTCGATGCGCAGATTGGCTGGGATCCGAACTTGTCGTCGTCGTGTTATCACGGAGTCACGAGTGTGCTGATGGGGAACTGTGGTATGTCGTTCGCTCCGCTGCGGCCCGGCGATCACGAGACTCTGGCCCGCATGATGGAATCGGTCGAAGATATTCCCGGCGATTCGATTATTGCGGGGCTGAATTGGGACTGGGAGAGCTACGGCGAATATTTGGATGCGGTCGATGCGATGCCGAAGGGGCTCAACGTTGGCGGCATGGTTGGTCATGTTGCGATGCGGTACTACGTGTCGGGGGAGCGCTCGATTGAAGATTCCGCGCTCAGTGACGACGAACTGTTGGAGCTACAACGCGTCGCGACCGAGGCGCTGCAGGCGGGCGCCCTTGGCGTTTCGACCTCGCGTTCGCTCGTGCATCGCGTGCCCGATGGTCGTCACGTACCCGGAACTTGGGCCGACGCCCGCGAGCTTGGCGCGCTCGCCGCAGCGTTGAGGTCGGCTCCGGGAGCGATCTTCGAAGGCGCGCCGCGTTTTACGCACGCCGACGGTTCGACCCCGCGTATCGAAGAAGAAACTCGTATGTTTATTGACGTTGCGCGAACTTCGGGCGCGAACACCACGTTCAATCTTTCGACGTTGGGCAGCGTGCCCGGCCATTGGCGGAGTGTGTTAGCCGACGCCGCGCGCGCGAATCTCGACGGGCTCCACATTCGGCCGCAAACGACGCCGCGAGCCATCGGCGTGTTGTTCTCGCTGGCGGCCTCGACACCGTGGGATCGTTCGCCATCGTGGGCCGCGTTGCAGTTTTTGCCGCTTGCGCTGCGGATGGCCGCGTTGCGCGACAGCCTGCAGCGGGAGGCGCTGATCGCCGACGGCGAAGCGATGGGCCGCGGAATCGACGGGCTGTACGTGATGACTCCAGAACGTGGCGCGCGTTACGAACTTGATCGCGAGAACACGTTGGTCGCTCGATCTCACCGCAACGGACGCAGCGCAGTCGCGGAGTTCGTCGCGTTGTGTCTTGAACACGATGGCGCAGTCATATTGAATTGGCCGGTGCAAAACGGCGACTTTGCTGCGATCGAAGCGATGCTGAACGATCCGAACATCATCATGGGGCTCGCCGACGCGGGCGCGCACGCGACCCAAATTATGGACGCCAGCCAAGCGACCTACTTTTTGCAACATTGGGTCCGCGAACGTGAACACTTCACAATCGAAGAGGGTGTGCGACGGCTCACAGGCGACACGG
The DNA here is from genome assembly GCA_025360585.1 of Actinomycetes bacterium. GTDB lineage: Bacteria > Actinomycetota > Acidimicrobiia > IMCC26256 > PALSA-610 > F1-120-MAGs023. Next base: position 78,604 of record JANYBW010000049.1, read on the forward strand.
CTGAGTTTCTGGGCCTACGCGATCGCGGTATTTTGCGAGTAGGTGCCTACGCAGATGTGAACGTGATCGATTTCGCGGCGTTGCATCTTGAGCTCCCCGAGATCGTCCACGATTTTCCGGGCGGCGCACCGCGTTACGTACAGCGGGCTCGTGGAATCGACGCGACGGTCGTGAATGGTGCGGTGTTCATGGAAGGGGGCGAGCCTGCCGGAGCATTGGCGGGCAGGCTCTTGCGAAGGGGCGCCTGATCGGAGCAACGGCCATTTGGTGGACCAACAGTCATATCGCGGGATCTATTTTTTGATGATGTCGACTTGACGGCCGACCTGTTCGTAGAAGTCGTTGCCTTTGTCATCGACGACGATGAACGCAGGGAAATCAACAACATCGATCATCCAGATTGCTTCCATGCCGAGCTCCGGATATTCCAGTACCTCAACGTGGGTGATGCAGTCTTGGGCCAACCGTGCCGCGGGGCCGCCGATCGAACCGAGGTAAAACCCCTTGTGTTTATTGCAGGAATCGGTTACTGCCTTCGAGCGGTTGCCCTTCGCAAGCATCACCATCGAGCCGCCTGCGGCTTGGAATTGCTCGACGTAACTGTCCATACGGCCGGCGGTCGTGGGGCCAAAGGAGCCGCTGGCGTAGCCCTGCGGGGTCTTTGCGGGCCCCGCGTAATACACCGCGTGATCTTTGAGGTACTGCGGCATTGACTCGCCCGCATCGAGCCGTTCTTTAATCTTGGCGTGCGCAATGTCGCGGCCCACCACGAGCTTGCCGCGCAACGACAAACGTGTTGTGACGGGATACTTCGAGAGCTCGGCTCGCACTTCATCCATCGGCCGGTTCAAATCAATCTCGACAACGTTGCTGGCCGCGGCTTCGGCCGCCAACATCGCATCGGTGACTTCGGGCAAAAACCGCGCCGGATCGAATTCGAGTTGTTCCAAAAACACCCCGTCTTTGGTGATCTTTCCCAATGCCTGACGATCAGCCGAACAGGACAATGCGATCGCGGCCGGACACGATGCTCCGTGGCGAGGCAGCCGAATGACGCGCACGTCGTGGGCGAAATATTTTCCACCGAACTGTGCGCCGATTCCGGTCGCTTGCGCGATTTTCAACACCTCGGCTTCGAGCTCGGGAACGCGAATCGCGTGTCCCAGCTTCGAACCCTCGGTGGGCAACGTGTCGAGATATTTCGTTGACGCCAACTTTGCAACTTCGAGTGCGTACTCCGCGGAGGTGCCACCAAGTACGACGGCGAGGTGATACGGCGGGCATGCTGAAGTGCCCAGCAGCCGCAGTTTCTCATCGATCCACTTCGCGAACGACTTTGGGTTTAACAACGCTTTGGTCTCTTGATACATCAAGCTTTTATTGGCCGAACCACCGCCCTTGGTCATGAACAAGAATTTGTACGCGCCGCCACCCGTCGCTTCGATCTTGATTTCCGCTGGCAAGTTCGTGCCAGTGTTGGTTTCATCCCAGACGGTGAGTGGTGCCATCTGTGAGTACCGCAGGTTGTCGTGTTGAAAGGTGTCGAAAACGCCGCGTGCGATCGCCGATCGGTCGTCGCCCCTGTCGCCCCTGTCGCCGGTACCCACGCCAGCAGTCAATACGAACTGGCCCTTTTTGGCTTTGACGATCGCGGTGCCGGTGTCTTGGCAGCCGGGGAGAATTCCACCGGCCGCGATTGCCGCGTTCTTCAACAAATCCAGCGCCACGAATTTGTCGTTCGCGGAGGCTTCGGGGTCGTCGAGAATCTTGCGTAGTTGCGCGAGGTGCCCAGCGCGCAGAAAGTGCGAGATGTCGTGAATCGCCGCAGCGGTAAGGCGCGTGATCGCTTCGGGATCGACCTTCAAAAACTCGTGGCCGTCGACCTCGATAGTCGAGACGCCGTCGGTGGTGAGGAGCCGATATTGAGTGTCGTCTTCGGCGAGCGGAAGGACATCTTGGTATTCGAAATCGGCCATGGCCTCAGTCTCGCGAACCGAAGCGGTGCGTCGGGAGTCGTACCGGGCGTCGGGCTGGCCGATCGGGCGCGCCACGGGATAAGGAGAGGTTCATTTGGTGATGGCACGTACATCGAGATTCTTGGGGGTAGGCCTGGTGGCGGGGTTCGAGGAAACGTTTATGGCATTAACGCCGGTTGGGCAGTAGCTGCGATACCACTCGACCGTCCGGATCTGGTTGCGATGCCTGCGTGGGGAATCACAACCGGCCGCATCGATGGCGATCCGCACGATTACCTGAACTTCGGTGCGACGGTCTCGAATCTCGGCTGGCATTTCCAAGATTTTGCCGAATACTCGTTGACCGATATAACGAAATCTCAGATCCAAGTGTCGGGCAAGCAAGTATTTTGTTTAGCTCCCACCAATTTGGTCGACACGACGATCAAGGGCGCGCTCCTCAACCCGTCGTCGATCGGCTTGACCACCGCGTGCGGTGGCGAAACAGCCCTGTGGGTTCGGGAGGTTCTGCCGAGCGGCTTGGGCGATACCACGGCCAGAGTCCGCACGGCAACCAGCCGCGAGGACATAGTCTCAAACTATGAGCGGATACAGAACCGATGCAGTAGCGACACCGGCCAACGACATTGGCGAATTCGACCCCATGAGCGCCTTGTTTTCGATGGAGGCCGCCGCCGATCCGCTGCCGCACTACGCAATAATTCGCGAACGGTGTCCGGTGGCAAAGACGCCGTCGATGCTCGGCGACGGCGGAAGCGATAACTGGCTGTTGTCGACCTATGAAGATGTGATGTGGGCGCTAAAACATCCCGAAGTGTTCTCGTCTTCGCCGGAAGCGGTCAACGTTGGCCAGGAACACAACCTGATTCCGTTGCAGGTCGACCCGCCCGAACACGCGAAGTATCGCCGCGTGCTCGATCCCGAATTTTCCCCCAAACGTATGGCCGCGATCGAAGACGATGTGCGAACGCTGGTTGGTGAAATTATTGATCGGTTTGTTGCCGATGGTGCTACTGATTTCCATGAAGAGTTCGCGACCCCGGTTCCTTCGACCGTGTTTCTACGACTGATGGGTATGCCCCAAACTGATCTTCCTCAACTGTTGCAGTGGCGCGACGACACGATCCGCCCGAACGTGGAACCCGGCGACATGCAAGGCGCGCAACGGATACGCGAAGCGACAGGGCGTGCGATCACCCAATATTTTGAAGCTTCGATTGCATTGCGGCGCGAGCAACCCGACGACAATTTGTTGTCGCGCATCGTGCACGCTGAAGTAGCCGGGCGTTCGTTCACTGATGATGAACTCCTCGGCATTTGTCATTTGTTGATGCTCGCGGGGCTCGACACGGTGACCGCAACGCTCGATTGCATGATTGCGTATCTCGCTCGCAATCCCGAACAACGGCAGTTGCTCGTGGATCGCCCGGAGCTACTCGATGGCGCGATCGAAGAAATGTTGCGCACCGAAACTCCTGTCGCCGTCGTTGCTCGCGTCGTGAAACAAGAACATGAGATGCGCGGCTGCGTGCTGAAACCTGGCGACAGTGTCACGATTGGAATCGGCCCGGCCAACGGCGACGAGGAATTCACCGATCCGATGCGCGTCGATTTTGAGCGCGATGGAAACCGTCATCTTGCTTTTGGTGCTGGCCCCCATCGTTGCCTCGGCTCACATCTCGCGCGCATGGAATTGCGAATCGCCATCGAGGAATTCCACAAGCGGATTCCGAACTATTCGATCCCCGACGGTGTGGAGATCATGTACTCGCCCGCGATCCGTCAAGCATTTGGGCTGCCGCTGCAGTGGTAACGCGTGCGGGGCTCGTGGAGATCTCGCCGCAGAAAAACGGCGCGCACTAGCTGCGCATCAAGCCGCGGCCGGGAATAAGCGGTAAGTCCATCACGCTCAGCAAGCCCGGTTTCGCAGCTACGACGGCAGGAATCGCGTTCACGAGGCGGGCCGCGGTGCCGACTAGGCCCGCGGTGTTGTGATCGCCATCTTCGCCCATCATCTGGAGATCCATCGTGTACGTCGGTGAACCGCTCACGATGATGCGGTAGCCGCTATGGCCGACTGGCTGCGGCCACGCGGGCGCGAAATCATCGGCGAGACGCGTGACGTGTTCGAGAATGATTCGAGGCTCACCACCGACAATGCCTTGCACCTCGAAACGAACCGCGCCCATCGTTCCCGCTTTGATCGCGCCAAAACCAAGATCCAAATCGCGTGGGCTCGGGAACTTCTCTACGACTTCGCGGATTTCGTCGAGCTCCACGCCAAGGCCCGCCGCTACTTGTTTGACGACGCCGCCCCACGCGAAAGTGATGACTCCGGGGCTCAACAACAATGGGGTGCTGTCGAGTTCGGTGCCAAAACCCATCGTGTCGAAGAGCACCTGCGGTTGCGCGTACGTCGCGTAGTTGACGATCTCCATCATGCGTACGGTGTCGATGCGCTCGCACTGGCCGGTGAGTGCCAGCGGCAAGAGATCATTGGCCCATCCCGGATCGATGCCCGATGTAAAACACGAAACGCCAGCATCCATGCAGGCTTCCTCGAGCGGACGGCGCATGCCGCTACCAACGTGCGGTGGATAGATCAGTGGCACGACCGAACTGCTCACAATGTTCTTGCCGCTGCGTGCAATCTTTGCCATATCCGCGATGGCTTCGAGCGGACGTAAATCCGCGGTCGCGGTGTAGCACACACAATCGGCGTCGAGCGCGAGCAACGCGTCGATATCGTTCGTCGCCGGCACTCCGATTGATCCGATGCCGACGAGTTCTCCAGCATCCTTGCCGACCTTGTTGTCGCTGTGCACCCACAGGCCCACGAGCTCAATTTCAGGATGCTGAGCCAACAACCGAACTGCGTGCGTGCCGACGTTGCCGGTGCTCCACTGAATAACGCGAAAAGTCATAGCGCAGAACGTAGCGGACTGTGGGCCTCCCGTCGTGGCCGCTGAGGTGTCACTGGTGGATGTGCGCCGCTCGGCATCAGTCCGTTGGGTGTGGCAACGCGGTTGCCGCACTCCAGGCTTCGTTGATATTGGATTCGGAAATGTCGATGACATCGGCGGCACTGTGCCAGAGGTTCTCAGCTCTGGTGTAGTCGCGCAAGTTGACGAGCGCTTCGTGAAATTGGGTTTTCATGACGCCGAGATCTTCAGGATTCGCTCGTAGTCCGGTTCGGCGTACGATTGAATCGACCCACTCGGCATTGTTGTTTTGGATCGTAGCGAACGTGATCGACCCGAGCGCTACCAACTCGCCGTGTACGTGGTGTGCCCTCGTGGCGCGTTCGTAGCTGTACGCAAAGAAATGTTCTGAGCCTTCTTCGAAGCGTGCGTGTCCAGCTTCGGCGCACGCAGCGCCGATTGCTTGGGTCGCCGCGGCGAGGAAGCGCACGCCGACGGTGCTGACGGCATTCAGATCGGCGGTAGCCGCATCGAGTTCGCGCAGGAGCGTTGTGGCGAGATCGGCAAGGTCGTCGCGCCATGGATGCGCGACGATTTCGTCCGCGACAGTGCGTTGCCAATCCCACATCGCGGTGTGGCAACTCAGAATGTCGCCGACACCAGCGCGATTGAGCCGTTTCGGGGCGCTTTGAATCAGTGGGATATCGATCACCACCAGTTCGGGTTGCGCATCGCCAACGTAACGAACGCTGCCGTTGATCCGAACGCCCACCTCGCGTGTAAATGCCGCGTCCACCGAAAGAATCGACGGGATCTGAATGAGCCGCTTGCCGCTGGTCCACGCGATGAATTTTGCAGTGTCCATTGCAGTGCCGCCGCCGATTCCGACCACAACCTCACTGGTGTCGGGCTCCTGCGCGGCGAGGGATTTGAGGTGTTGCTCGTCCATGTTTGTATTGATGACCAGTCGGTTGGGCTTCGGAAGTTTGCCCGCGATGCTTTGCCACGGGGGATCGTTCACGACTGCGGTAAACGATGCGAGCCCGTCGAGCACCGTGGCGGTATCGATTTCTTGCATGGGTGCGGGGGTGCCAATAATCGGGAATTTCCACCCCCCGAAGTTCATGTTGACTCGTTCATGTTGACTCGGTCGTGACGGGTGCAGAGATATCGTCGATATCCATCGTAAGTAAAGGTTCCTAATCTATTGTCCGCTCCGTGAGCAATCAACCCGGGTTCGCAGCGTCCCAAGGTTCTAGTGGTTCGGTGCCAAGCAGCTTTCCACCCGGCGTGCCGTCGTTGCTGCGCGAGCTCAACGAGCGGCGGGTCCTTGAAGCTTTGCGCTCGGGTGCGCCGCTTTCTCGGGCCGAAATTGCGCGGCGCGCGGGGCTCTCGAAACCGACGGTTGGCCTTGCGATTCAGAATCTTCAAGCCGCGGGCCTCGTGTATCCGAGTGGTGCCGAAGGTGGCCGTTCGGGACGGTCCGGCGTGTTGTACGAACCAGTGCAGGATGCTGCATTTGTAATCGCGCTCGAAGTCACGTCGCTCGTCGTGCGTGGAGTCGTTGCGGATCTTGCGGGCCGGACGGTGCATGAGGCCGAAACGCGTCTTGGCGCGTTGTCGCTGTTTGAAGTTGGCGTAGCGCTGGGCACCGTCACTGATGAATTACTGGGTGCGATTCCGGTGGGTAACGAGTCGGTTGCGGCCACCATTGTCGCGACGCCAGGAGTTATCGATCCCACATCGGGCTATCTCACAATGCTCGGTGAACTCACGATGCTGGGAGAAACGGCCGTGGGTCTCATAAATCTCAACGTACAGGACGCGCTTTCAAACCGATTGCGACTCGATGTTCGAGTTGAAAACGACGTGAACCTTGCCACCATCGGCGAACTCGCCGCGGGTCTCGGGAGGGGGGTTCGCGCCTTCGCCGTGCTTTCGCTCGGCGTGGGTTTGGGAGCCGGTCTTGTACTCGAGGGCTCGCTGCATCGCGGTCAACGCGGTGCAGCGGGCGAAATCGATGGAATTCCGATGGCCCGATTCGTGCCCGGCATGGATCTGAGCTTCGATGGAATTTCCGCGCTCGCAACAGCTTCGGTGACCGAATGCGTGGTTGAAGGCAGGCACACCACCTTGGAACTGCCAGTCTACGCGCTCGATGTCTTTGATGCGGCGCGTGCCGGCGATGCTGTCGCACGCGAGATCGTGGCAACCGTGGCGCGCTGGGTCGCGTTTTACGCCGCGACATTGGCTGCGGTCACCGGTGTCGAGCTCGTGATTCTGGCTGGTGAATTGGCGCAGTATCGTGACCTGCTGGTCGATCCGGTCGCGGATCAACTGCGCGACTGGGGTGGCCCAGTTCCGATTATTAGGTGTTCAACCTTGGGGAATCGCGCCGTCCTGCAAGGCGCGGTTTCGGTCGCTTTGGAACTCGCGTTAGATCGGGTTTTTGTGAACCGAACAATTCAACACGAGACGACTACGGCGTGATGCTGCCTGCGATCCTGGGCGGCCCGCCCCTCTGCGATGACCAACGTTGGCCGAAGTGGCCACAATGGGACGATACCGAGCGATCGTTGCTGAGTGAAGCGCTGGAACACGGTGGTTGGTGGACGGGCGATGGCGATGCTTGCGAGCGATTCGCCAATGAATTCGCACAGTTTCATACCGCTCGGTTCGGTGCCGCGGTGACGAACGGGACCCATACGATGGAGGCCGCGTTGTTCGCCTGCGGCGTGGGTGAAGGCGATGAAGTCATCATTCCGGGTTTGACGTTTGTCGCGACCGCGGGAGCCGTGTTGGCGGCGAATGCGATACCGGTGATCGTCGACGTTGATCCAGCATCGCTCTGCATTGATCTTGTTGCCGTCGAGGCTGCAATCACGCCGCGAACTCGCGCGGTGATCGCGGTGCACGTTGCGGGTGCGATGGCCGATGTCGAAGCCCTCGGTGCGTTATGCGCTCGCCACAATCTCATGTTCATCGAAGATTGCGCACACGCGCACGGATCCTTTTGGGCCGGTCGCGGCGCGGGAAGCTTCGGGCACTTCGGCAGTTTTTCTTTTCAGCGTTCGAAGCTGATGACGGCGGGTGAAGGCGGTGCGCTGTTGTGCAACGATGTCGAACTCCACGCCAAAGCCCAGAGCTACATCAACTGTGGGCGCGTCGCGGGCGAGCATTGGTATCACCATCCGAACTACGGCACGAACCTGCGCATGACTGAATGGCAAGGTGCGATCTTGCGCGCGCAACTGAGCCGTTTCGATGCCCAGAACCGTCAACGAAACGGAAACGCTGCGGCACTGAGCGATGCTTTGGCTGCCACTTCCGGGCTCCGCGGGCAAGCCAGGGATTTGCGCCAGGAAAGTCAAGGTCATTATTGCTACGTGTTTCACTACGACTCCGACGCGTTCGCAGGGATGCCGCTCGCGACATTCGAAAAGTGCTTGCAAAGCGAAGGCATCCCGTTGGGCGTGAGTTATCCAAGCCTCAACACCTTGGAAATGTTTCGTACGAGCAACTTCGGTCCGCGCTTGCGCAGTTTTTCCGCGTCCGCCGATTACTCCAAGCTTTCGTTGCCGGCGAGTGAGTTCGCCGCGAAGTCGACGGTGTGGGTGGAACACCGGGTGTTGCTTAGCGCGCGCCGCGATGTGCTCGATATTGCCGAAGCGGCACAACGAATCCAGCGACACGCAGGAGAGATCATGCGTACGCTGCCGCTATGAAAGTTTGTGTGATCGGCGGCGGCTCCACCTATACGCCGGAATTGGTTGATGGTCTCCTGCGGCGTCGCGAGCAGTTGCCAATCACAGAACTGCATCTTGTTGATATCGACGAGTCGCGGTTGGAAATTCTTGGCCCGCTTGCGCGACGCATGGCGCGACGGGCCGGGAGCGACATCGAAATTCAGTGGGGAACGGATCGCGTCGCTGGAATTCGCGACGCTCGGTTTGTGGTCAGCCAAATGCGTGTCGGCGCGATGCAGGCGCGCGAACGCGACGAACTGTTGGGCCGCGAATTTGGGCTCATCGGCCAAGAGACCGTCGGTGTCGGCGGGTTCGCGAACGCGTTGCGTACGATTCCCGTGGCGTTATCGATCGCCCGCGACGTCGAGGCTCATGCGCCCGGCGCGATATTGCTGAACTTCACGAACCCTGCTGGTCTGGTGACTGAAGCCTTGTGTCGCCATTCAAACGTGACGACCATTGGCCTTTGCAACGTGCCGTGGTCGTTCAAGATGGGGTTTGCTCGTGGTCTCGGAGTCGCGCCGGAAACCATCGAGCTGGACTATGTAGGCCTCAACCATTTGAGTTGGGTTCGCGGCGCGCGTATCGATGGCATCGATCGCATCGATGAACTCGTCGCGGGGATGGCCGCGATGGTCCAACGTAATCACGATCGCGGCGGCGAAGGCCGTGAACCGGATTGGGACGGTTCGTCGATCAATCTGCTTGGCGCGATCCCGAATTATTACTTGCTCTACTACTACGAGACCGCCGCATGGGTTGATCACCAATCTCGACACCCGACTCGCGCGCACGAAGTGATGGAAATCGAGGCTCGGCTGCTCGAGCAATACCGCGACCCCGGGTTGGCCGAAAAGCCCAAGGAACTCGAACTTCGCGGTGGCGCGTACTACTCCGAGACTGCCGCTGCGCTCATGGCCGACATCCACAGCGACGCGGGCACCGTACACATAGTGAACGTCCCGAATCGGGGAGCGATCCCCGGCCTCGGCAACGATGTGGTGGTCGAGACGTCTGCGCGCGTCACCCAGGCGGGTGCGCAGGCGCTCCCCACCGCAGCGTTGCGTCCCGATATCGATGCGCTCGTCCGCACACTCAAAGATTTCGAGTTGCTGACCGTGCAGGCCGCGGTCTTCGGCGATGAAGACGCGGCGATGCGCGCACTGCTCACCAATCCGCTGGGCCCGTCCGCTCGAAACGTGGAAGCAGTATGGCGGCGCTTACAAGTTGTACATCGAGGCTGGCTCTCGAAGCTGGAACGATCGTGACTCGGGTTGTGCAGACTGGCGTTGTACCGACTGGTGCCGTGCCCCCTCTTGTTGTGCCCCCTCGTTTTGTCTTGGGCGTGGATGGGGGCGGCACCAAAACCCATGCGGTCGTTGCCAGCGCCGATGGCGAAGTGCTGGGAACTGGCGCCGCGGGTGGCAGCAATTGGGAAGTCATCGGTCTTGACGCGATGGTCGCCGCCATCGCCGAGGCGGTCGGCGCGGCGCTGAACGCGGCCGTGGCCGACGGTCAGCAGCTTGCCGCTAGCTGTTTTGCGTTGGCAGGTTGCGACTGGCCGAGCGACGTAACTCGTATTGATGCGGCGCTGATGACGCTGTCGATCGGCGGTCGTCGCACTGTGGTGAACGATGCGTACGCAGCATTGCGCGCCGGAACGCTCGACGCACACGGCATAGCGTCGGTTGCCGGAACGGGCGGATCGACGACCGGCAGGAACCGCGCGGGTGAACAGTTCCGCACGTTCGCGATTTCGATGGGTGAGGGCAGCGGAGCTTCTGGCATCGTCAACGAAGCGGTTCGCGCTATCGCGCGAGCTCACCATGGCCAGATTCCCGCGACGCTGCTCGCTGATCGATTCACTGCGGCATTGCAATTCGCGAGCGTTGCCGCGATGTTCGAGTCGATGAGCCGCGGGCGATGGCCGTGGCCTACTGCGGCCCTCGCGGTGTTGGTGACCGAATCCGCGCTCGATGGCGATGGTTCGGCGATCGAGGTGATGACCTCAGTAGGAGCCCAACACGGCGCCGATGTGGTCGGCGTGGCGCGCAAATTGCGCATGCTCGACGATGAGTTCGATGTCGTGACCTCCGGTGGCGTGCACCGGGCACAATCGAGTCTGTTCAATGCAGCATTTCGCAAACGAGTGCTTACCGATGTCCCGAACGCTCGTTTCGTCACCCCGGAATCGCCCCCAGTTGCCGGCGCCGTCCTGTTGGCGATTGAATGCTTGGGTGCCGATTCCGCGGCCGCGCGCGGTGCAGTTGATCGCGGAATTGCCATGGCGGAAATCCGCTAGCCGAAACGCAAAGTCCGTGTCATGATCGCTTCATGTTTCACGATGGCGAGGAGTGCTACCGGGCATGTGCGAGCGGAGACGCTCGATTTGATGGGGTCTTTTACGTCGCGGTCACGAGCACCAAGATCTATTGCCGCCCGAGCTGCCCGGCTCGCACTCCGTTGCGTGCGAACTGCCGCTTTTTTCCGAGCGCCGCGGCATGCCAGCTCAATGGTTTCCGCGCCTGCAAACGGTGTCGGCCCGATTCGGTACCGGGCTCGCCGGAGTGGAGCGCTCGGTCGGATGTTGCGGCGCGTGCGGTACGGCTCATCGCTGATGGAGTCGTGGATCGTGAAGGTGTGCCAGGTCTCGCTCGCAAACTTGCGTACAGCGAACGACAGCTTCAGCGCCTGTTAGTACAAGAACTAGGTGCCGGGCCGCTTGCGCTGGCACGATCCCAACGCGCGCAAACCGCGCGCACGCTGGTGGAAACGACGGAGCTTCCCTTTACGGAGATCGCGTTCGCCGCGGGGTTCGGGAGTATCCGACAATTCAACGACACCATTGCCGAAGTATTCGCGTCGAGCCCGACGGAGCTTCGCAACCGGGTCGCCAAGACTGCTCGCGGTTCGCTCGCCGTCAAACTCGCGGCACGAGAGCCGTTTCCGGCTGAACGAGTCGTGCAATTCCTGGCGGCTCGCCAACTTCCGGGAATCGAAGCGATCGAAGGCAATACGTATCGCCGAACGATGGCCTTGCCGGGTGGCTCCGGTGTCGCGACGATCCGGCCAGCATCGGGTGCCGTGTTCGCGTCGTTGGAACTCGACGATGTGCGTGATGTCGCTCCCGCCGTAGCGCGAATCCGCAGACTCTTCGACCTTGATGCCGATCCCGTTGCTATTGATTCGTTGTTAGGACACGACCCGCGCCTCGCCCCCTCGATCCGGCGGTTCCCCGGCCAGCGGGTTCCGGGCGCGGTCGACGGATTTGAAATGGCGGTTCGGGCGATCGTTGGCCAACAGGTCTCGGTCGCTGGCGCGCGCACTGTGGTGGGTCGTATCGTCACTCGTTGTGGTGCCGAGATCACCACGGGACACGCTGACCTCAATCGGCGCTTCCCTGATTGCGTTGCGGCAGCCGTCGCGGATCTCGATGGGATCGGGATGCCGACCGCTCGAATCGCGACCGTGCAACGACTAGCGAGCGCGCTCGCGAACGGCGATATCACGCTCGATGCTGGAAGCGATCGTGGGGCGACGCGTGCCAAGTTGCTTGCGCTTAAAGGTATCGGCCCGTGGACCGCCGACTACATCGCGATGCGCGCGCTCGGCGAACCCGACGCGTTGTTGCCAACGGATCTCGGCGTGAAAAAGGGTGCTGCATTGCTCGGTATCGATGGCGATCTTGAGGCGTATTCGCAGCGCTGGCGACCATTTCGTAGCTATGCACTCATGCATTGTTGGAATGCGCTTGGAGCAGACCAATGAATATTGCAACTGCGGCAATTCTCGCTTCGATCGCTACTCCTGTTGGCCCGCTGACAGTGATAGCCGAACCCGAAACCGCGGCGGTGCTTGCCGCAGGATTCACTGATGACTCGGATCGGCTTGTGCAATCGATCCATCCAAGCTTGCGGCGGGAGTTACGAACCTCGACCACTCCTGGCGCCACCATTGCGGACGCGGTTGAACAGTATTTCGAAGGCGACATACGTTCGATCGACGCGATCGCGGTGCGGCAGCGATCGTCGGCGCTGCGCGAACGGGGCTGGCTCGAACTTCGTAACGTGGCTGGCGGCAATCCGATTAGCTACGGCGGCTTGGCGGAACGCCTTGAGGTTCCGCGCGGTGCACGCGCGGCTGGCCAAATTTGTGCGCGCAACGCGGTTGCATTGTTCGTTCCGTGCCATCGCGTGGTGCGCAGCGACGGTTCTCCGAATCATTACGCGTGGGGATTGGGGATCAAGGTCTGGCTGTTGGAATTTGAGGCTTCGCATTCATAGCGATTGCTGGCTACTGTCGATACCTATGACCGCTGAGGTGTTGTTCGATGTCGCCGACGGAATCGCGATGATCACATTGAACACGCCGGGTCACTTCAACACCGTCACTGGCGCGACGCTCGACGCGCGACGCGCCACGCGCCACGCGCCACGCGATCGGAATTGGCTTGACGATTGCTATGCGGTCTGAGTGAGCGAGCTTCTGTGAAATCGGCTCGATTCACGATGTTCGCGCTACTCGGTACTGTGTGCGGAGCGACGTTCGTGTGGCTCGCGACACAACGCAACGACACCGCGTCGACCATCGCTCTGGTGTGCATTGGGTGCATCGTGTTCAGCGCTTGTGCTCGCACCGGTTTGGTGGCGGCGAGAGGCGGCGTGAATGTGCGACGACGTGCCATCGGGGCAACGATCTTGGTGCTGAGCACGATCGCAAGCATCGTGTATTTCGGCGCGAGTACCGTCGATGCCCATTGGTTCGGTGGTGGTTTCACGCACGGTCCAACCACTCGCAACGAAGTCGCGCTCACGTTTGACGACGGCCCGAATATCACCGCAACCCTCGGGGTGATGAAGATCCTGGATGCGCGCCACGTTCACGCGACGTTCTTTGTGGTGGGCAAGGCCCTCGACGCGCAACCCGAGATCGTGCGCGAGCTCATCGCCAATGGCCATTTAGTTGGGAATCATTCCTACAACCACGACCAGTGGCGTTGGCTCGATCCTCGGTATCAGGAACTTGAAAAAACTCAACGTGTTTTTGCGCGCCACCAACTCAACTGCCCCAATTGGTTTCGGCCGCCGCACGGCCAACGAACGCCGTTCATCCGCCGGGTTGTAGATGGTCACCACATGCACATGGCGTTATGGGACGTTTCCGCATCGGATTGGAATACTGTTGATGCCCACCTGATCGCACAGCGCGTGCTGCGTAAAGTGCACCCGGGCGCGATCATTTTGTTACACGACGGCCTCGATGGCATCGCCACCCGTAATCGCACGGTCATGCTCGCGGCGCTACCGGAAATTCTTGATGGTCTGGCGGCAAAGGGTTTGAAACCGGTGACCCTCGACGCGATGTTCGGCACCTCGGGGGCCGGCCGCTGCTAAGAGGGCGCGCCAAAACGCGACGGATTGTGGCTGTTCTCGACGAAGCGCGCCGCCGCCCGCGGCCCGAGCGGCCCCGGAGCGCAGCGACGAGAGCGCGAAACCGGAGCGCAGCGACGAGAGCGCCGAAACTGGAGCGCAGCGACGAGAGCGCGAAACCGGAGCGCAGCGACGAGAGCGCCGAAACTGGATTCTTGCGTCGGAATACCTCTCACCTACGGCGCGCGTTCTCAGTCGTTCTGGGCGCACGCGCAAGTTGCGGTCCAATGGGGGCGAGGGTTTAGCTTCCGTGCATGACTGGAACTGAAGGCCTTTTATCCGGTGTCCGTATCATCGAATCATCGATGCTCGGACCGGCGTCGATCACGACCCACTTCGCGGACATGGGCGCGGACGTGATCAAAGTTGAACCGCTCGCGGGCGACTACATCCGCCGCATGACGTGGCCAATCATTCAGGGCAATTCGCTGTTGCATTTACATATCAACCGGGGCAAGCAATCGATCGCGATCGATATTCGAACGCCCGAGGGTGTGCAGATTTATAAGGATCTGGTTGCTGGCGCGGATGCTGTAGTGGAAGCAATGCGGCCCGGAGCGCTCGCGAAACGCGGATTGGGATACGACGACCTGATCAAGATCAACCCGAAGATCGTGTTCTGCACGATCTCGGGGTACGGCATGACTGGGCCCTACAAGGACATGCCGAGCCACGGAATCGCGTACGACACGTGGGCTGGCCAAGTGCCTCCTGCGTACGACGATGAAGGCTATTGCTACATCCCGGAACACACATCGATCGGCATTCATTCGGGTCCGGCGTTCGGTGCTCTGGGCATCCTCGCGGCGATTATCCGAGCGCGCGCGACGGGCCAAGGCGCGTTTATGGAAGTAGCGCAATCGGATGCCGCGGCGTATTTCGATTGGTACCGGATCGAAACGCACAAAGCCCACGAACGTCCGCAGTCTGAAGTCACCGGTAATGCCTCGGACAACTTCGAGCGTCGCGCTCCCGGGACCGCAGGGATGCGCGAAGGCGTTCGCTACCAGATGTACGAAACGATCGATGGCCATGTGCTGTTTATGGCGAGTGAACGCGAATTCTGGAAGAACTTCGCGAACGGAGTCGGGAAACCTGAATGGTTCGAACAATGGCCGGGATCGCAATACGCGGATCACGCACGAGGAAATAAGGAATTGCACGCGCTGTTACGTGACGAGTTCAAGACTCGTACGAGCGCAGAGTGGATCGAATTTGGCAATACTCACAACACGCCGATTGCTGCGGTCAATACCACCAAAACGATCGCGGACGATCCACAATTCCTGGATCGGCTTCCGTGGATTAGCCGCGAGATTTTGGATTGTGAACAACTGCCGTTTCCGGTGAAGCTGATCGGTGAAACCGCGCCGACGCCTACCAAAGCCCCAATGGTCGGTGAACACACGGACCGGTTGTTGCAGGATCTCCTCGGCTACGACGATGCCAAGGTCGCCGCGCTGCGCGAAGCGAAGGTTGTCGGTTAGATGAGCGAACGGCCCGCGTCGATTGCGTTTGATGATCTGGCCGTCCCGAAATTTTCGCCTGCCGCTCGTGAAATGCTCGACGGCATGGGCGCATTGGGCGCATCGATCGTGCTCGATGCCGACGCGCTGATCGCGCAGGCTCGAACCGATACCGGGCTCGACGATTACGGGGCGGGCGACGACTTCTTCGAACGGCTCCGCGTGTTCGTCGGCGCGTTGGGTGCGGAGGCGGAACTCACCGATGCGGGCAAGCTCATTTCGCACTCCCAAGTGTTGCAATTGTTGACCAATCGATTGCTTGCCACTGATTTCATCGCCCGGCATCCCGCGGTGCACGACGAAATCATCGCGGCGCCGATCGTGATCGTGGGATTGCCGCGCACGGGTACGACGCATCTTCACAATCTGATCTCGGCCGATACGAACTTACGGAGCTTGCCCTACTGGGAGAGCCTTGAGCCCGTACCCACACTGGCCGAACAGACAGACAAGCAGCGCGACGCTCGTCGTGAACGTTGCGAGGCTGGCGTTTGGTTCCTCAATGAGGTGATGCCTGATTTCAAACGCATGCACGAGATGACTGTCGATCACGTGCACGAAGAAATTCAATTGCTTGCGATCGACTGCTCCACAATGTTGTTTGAGAGTTCGTCGCGGATTCCGAGTTTTCGCGACTACTACCAAGCGCACGATCAGCAGTCGAGCTACGACTACCTGCGATTGATGCTGCAATTGTGTCAATACCAAAGCCGCGGCGCTCGCCCATCGGGAACTGCTCCGCCGCGTTGGGTCCTGAAATCTCCCCAGCACCTCGAACAAATTCCCGCGATCATGCGTACTTTTCCGGACGCGATTGTGGTGTTTACGCATCGAGATCCGGTTTCGGTCGTCGCGAGCTTCGTGACGATGTCCGCGTACAGCGCTCGCATCAGCCGTAGCGCGCCGATTGATCTTCACGAAGTCGGTGCGTATTGGCGCGATCGGATTCTGGACTTGTACGCCGCGGCAACCCGCGATCGGCACCTTGTCCCCGCGGCGCAATCGATCGACATCCATTTCAATGAGTTCATGCGCGACGACATCGCGACCGTGCAAGCTGTGTATGAGGTTGCTGGGTTGGCGTTCGCTGAGTCCACACGCGCCGCGATGGCCGCATTTATGGATGATCACCCGCGCGGCAAGTACGGCGGCGTGCAATACGATCTTGGCCAATTCGGCCTCGACCCCGCAGGGATCCGCTCGGCGGCGCAGCAATACATCGAAAGGTTCGGCGTCGCGTTGGAATTACAATGGCAGTAATCGATCTTCATGCCGCAGTTCGCGAAATCGCGCCGCTGCTCGAGCATCACGCTGATGCGACCGAGCGCATTCACAGGCTTCACCAAACGATGTTGATGTTCTGATCTCGGTCGGTGGCAAAAAACGTTGCCGAGGTGACAACAAAATGTGAGTCGGATCGGCGAGAATGCGGCTGTGGCATCGGCGCGCGACGACTCGAAATCAAACGACGCGCCCATTTCATTCGCCGTCGGCCCGGATGCCGAGGTGACTGTGTCGACTACCGCACCGCAAGGCTCAACGCCTACCGCACCACAAGGCTCAACGCCTAGCGCGGCAACGCCAAGCGATGCAAGGGCAAGCACGCCAGCGCAAAACGACAACGCCGCAACTCCGGCTCGTGGCGCGACCAAGCTCGGGTACCTACCGGGTCTCGACGGGCTGCGGGCGATTTCGGTGCTCGCAGTTTTGGCGTTTCATTTCCGGCCCGATCATTCCCTGTTCACCGGTGGATTCCTCGGCGTCGAAATCTTCTTCGTGATTAGTGGATATTTGATCACTGCGCTGCTGCTCGAAGAACGGCGCAAGACCCACAGAACCGCGTTGCGGAAGTTTTGGCTCCGCCGGATCCGTCGGTTGTTCGCGGCGTTGTACAGCGCGCTGTTGGCGATTGGGCTCTTCGTAGCCGTCTTTTACAACGAAGAACTCGGGCGGCTCCGCGACGGATTGATCTCCGGCGCGGTCTATTTCTCGAACTGGCAGCAAATCAGCGGTGGCGTTCGCTACGGCGACTCCGATCTCCGTGCACCGCTGGGCCATCTGTGGTCGCTGGCCGTCGAAGAGCAGTTTTATCTCGTGTGGCCGCTGCTTTTTGTCGCCGGTGGCATACTGCTGAAACAGCGTTTCAAATGGGCGATTGGTGCCGGCGCATTGCTGTCGTGGATATGGATGGCCTACCTCATCGCGAATCGCCCATCGTTTCGCGGCAATTTGCTGCGGGTGCAGATCGACCAAGTCAACGACGCGTTCAATCGGATTTACCTTGCTACCGATACGCGCGCTGCCGGGCTGCTCTTGGGAGCGTTCCTCGCGTTTTTCTGGGTTCCCCGACGGCTCCAAGGCTCGACGGGCAAGAATGCCGCGCAGCTGCTCGACGGTGCTGCGGTGCTCGCTGCGATCATCTTGGCGATCTTGATGTTCACCGCCGAGCTGCACAGCGTGTGGCTCTACTGGTGGGGCTTTGCGCTCGTCGATATCTGCACAGTTGTGTTGATTGCGGCGACAGTGCATCCCGTTTCGCACGTTGGGCGCTTGCTCGGCGTGAAGCCGTTGCAGTACATCGGTGTGCGTTCGTACGGTATTTACCTTTGGGGAGTCGCGATTTTTGAGTTCACGCGCCCAAACGGCGCGGATCTCAACCATTCGGGAACCACGACATTTCTTATTCGCCTGCTGTTGGTCGCGGCCATCACGGAACTTTCGTATCGCTGTATTGAACAGCCGGTGCGCAACGGCGCGTTGGCTCGCCTGTGGCGTCAGTTGCAGTCCGCGCAACCACCGCATCGAGATCGCTTGGTGCTGCGTTGGCAGGTCGTGGGCGCGACATTGTTACTGACAACGGTTTCGCTTTCGATCGCGGCGTACGCGGCGAAGGTTCCCAAAGATGCCGCGGCGCCGCTGTGTAGTGGCGACGACATCATTACGAATCCGAAGTGTAAGAACCAACCGACGTACTTCACGTTGCCCGTGACGACGGTCGATCCGACCCACCCGACCAAGCCGGGCTCGTCCGTCGTGACCAATCCGCCCGCGCTCAACAATTCAGGTATCGAAGTCTCCGGCATCGGCGATTCAGTGATGCAGGGTGCGATCACGACGTTGACGAAGCGACTCAGCGGGTTTGGGCCGACTGAAATTAACGCCGACAAGAGTCGGCACGAAGATGTCTGCCTTGAAATCATGCGGTCCTTGCGCGACGCGAATCGGCTGGGACGCGTGGTGCTCATGGCCTGTGCGAACAACGGCAACGTTTCTGCGAAATTTGTGGACAAGACCATGGCCGTTGCGGGGCCGTTGCGAAAAGTTGTGTTTATTACCGCGAAGGTTCCTCGGTCCTGGGAGGCACCCAACAACCAGATCATCCGCGACAGCATGAAGCGATTCAAAAACGCCCGGATGTTCGACTGGAATTTCTTCGCGGTGACGCTTCCCGAGTCTTATTTCGCGCCGGGGGACCACTACCACCTCAACGGTCCAGGGGTTCCGTACTACGCGGACCGGATCTATGAGTTCATTAAGGGCCAGAACTGGTTTTAGGTCTGGCGGGATCCTGGCCTGGCCTGGCCTGATGTCGTCGCTCGGCGTAGCTGACGATCAACCTTGCGTGCCTTGGTGTCGATGGTGAAGACTTCGCGCCGTCGAGATTCTGGGAAAGGAGCACGCGATGCGCGGTGCAATGTTGCGTTCATTGGTTGGGTCGGTAGCCGTAGCGTTATCCGCGAGCGCGTGTGGAACTCCGCTGGTGAGTCTCGGTGCGTCGGGGCGGGGACCATCGGCCAATCTTCCTGTTTGCGATCCGATAGGGCCGCGGCGCTGCATGGTCCCGTTTCCCAACGACTATTACACCGTTGCCGACGCGACTGCCTCGACCGGCCGACGCGTCGCCTTTCAATCTGCGGCGATGCCCGTCAACTCGTCAGGTAACCCCATCGATCCAGCGGCTTGGAATCGCAACGACGGTTTCTCACCCGGTTCGGCGATTCTCGTGGCGATGCCTGGTGCTGATCTTCGACGTTCGGGAGCGGCGCCGCTTACCGATATCGGGCGGTCGCTGCGTGCTGACGCGCCGATTGTGATTCTCGATGTGCAAACTGGTGAACGCTGGCCATACTGGAGCGAACTCGACGCTCACACGCAACCTGGCCACGATCGCACCGTGATTGTGCGGCCGGCGCGTAACTTGACCGAAGGACACCGGTATGTAGTGGCGTTGCGTGGGATCGTGCGGGGTGATCGCCAGATCATCGACGCTTCCCCGGGTTTCCGCGACTATCGCGATCATGGCCGAGGCGTACAACCGGAGCGGTTCCGTCGAGTCTTTGCCGATTTAGCTCGGGCCGGAGTGGCGCGAGCAAGTCTCCAGCTCGCATGGGATTTCACCGTGGCGTCGGCGCACAACATCGCGGGGCGGGTGTTGGCGATGCGCGACGACGCGTTTGCGCAACTCGGTTCGGCCGCGCCGCAGTACACCGTGAGCTCCGTCATCGACAATCCTGATCCCAGGGTGTTGCGCGAGATCCAAGGCACCGTTCTGGTTCCGTTGTATCTCGATAATGGGGGCCAACCGAGCGCGTCGATGATACTCGACGCGCAAGATCGTCCGGTGCGGCAATCCTCAATGTTTACAGCAGACTTTCGTTGTGCAATTCCGGCATCGGCCACGACCATGCGGCCGGCGCGAATGACGTTGTATGGTCATGGATTGCTCGGCGCCACCGACGAAGTGCAGTCCAGCTTGGTTCGTGATCTTGGAGTGCGGCACAACATTGCGGATTGCGCAGTGAATTGGATCGGGCTCAGCGAAGAAGATGTCAACAATGCGATTGCGTCGCTGGCAGACTTCAGCAACTTCCACACGATCCCAGATCGGCTCCAACAATCGTTTTTGAATTTCTTGTTTCTCGGGCGGCTGATGAAACACCCGGAGGGTTTCAGTGCCGATCCCGCGTTTCAGATGAACGGCACACCCTTGATCGATCGGACGCAGCTTTACTACGACGGCAATAGTCAAGGGGCAATCACTGGCGGCGCGCTGCTGGCGATCGCCCAGGATTTCACGCGGGGCGTACTCGGTGAAGCCGGAATGAACTATTCGACGTTGTTGCACCGAAGTGTCGATTTTGATGAGTTCCAACTCGTGCTCGACCCGAGTTATCCAGACGAACATGATCAACTGCTTGGGATGTCGCTGATACAGATGCTGTGGGATCGTGCCGAGACGAACGGCTACGCGCAGCACATAACTCATGACTTGTATCCGAACACACCGCGTCACACAGTGTTGTTGCTTGGAGCGGTTGGCGACCATCAGGTGACCGAGTGGTCCCTACAGGTCGAGGCCCGAACGATCGGGGTGCGAGGGCATACACCCTACATCGATGCGGCGCGGCGGCGTTCGGCGAGCGAACACGGCTGGGGGATCCCAAGCCTTGGCGCCGCGCCGTACGACGGCAGCGCGTACTACCTCTGGGATACGGGTTCACCGTTGAGTCCCATCGACAACGTTGCGGCGCGTGCGGGCCACGATCCGCATGATGACACGCCGAATATCGACGCCGTCGAAGACCTCAAGAGTGAATTTCTGCAACCACACGGTACGGTCTCGGATGTATGCAACGCCGCCCCATGCCAAGGTCCAGCCGGGGGATAGTTGGGCCGTCGTTGCCGGCGCTCGCGCCGTTGTTGTTCATCGGCGGTGCGACGGCCCAGTATGCGGGTGCTGCCTGGGCGGTGAAACTCTTCAAACACGTCGCACCGGAATCGGTTGCATGGCTGCGGGTGTGTGCCGCGGCAATCATCTTGATGGCCGTGACCCGGCCGTGGAAGCGGCGTTGGGATCGCAAACTGCTCCTGACGACGGCGGCTTTTGGTACCGCTACCGCGTTGATGAACATGACGTTTTATCTTGCGGCGCGCCGCCTTGCGCTCGGAACCACGGTCGCGATCGAATTTGTTGGCCCAATCGCGGTTGCGGGAATCGCTTCGCGCACTGCCCGAAGCTGGCTTGCCCTGGCGCTGGCCGGTGGAGGTGTGCTGTTGGTGTCTGGTGTGCAATGGCGCGCCAACGCGGGTGGAGTGCTGTTCGCGTTGCTTGCCGCGGTCTTTTGGGCGGGCTACATCGTGATCGGTCAACGAGTTTCCGGTCGCACCGCGGGGATTGATGGTCTTGCTCTCGGCCTTGCGATGGGAGCGGTTATTACCTCGCCGATCGGCGCGTGGCGCAGCGCGCCCGCATGGCACTCGCCGACTTGGTTACTTTTGTGCGCGGGCATTGGCATCATGTCGACGATCGTCCCGTACAGTCTGGATCAAATTGTGATGCGCAGAATCGCGTTGCACTCATTCGCGCTCATGCTCGCATTGCTGCCGACTACTGCAGCCGTGGTTGGCGCGCTGATGTTGGATCAGCGCCTGCAAGCCGCCGAAATTGTTGGCATCGTGGCTGTCGTTGCCGCGCTCATCATGAACGCGGGGCGGCCGACCCCTGAAGTTGCGATGCTGTGATCCGGTTCGCGAGTTCCGGCAACATCGCGGTTTCGAGATTCCCAAACGCGAGCCGTAGGTATCGCGATTGGGTCGTGCCGAAACTTGCGCCGGGAATTGTCAAGACATTGTGTTCGTCGGCGAGCTGCAGCGCGACCGTTGTGGACTCGACGCCTTCGAAAGGATGGCGCAGATACGCAAAGAACGCGCCGGACGCCACGATCTCGTAGCAGGCACCGCCGGTTGTCTCATTCGTCATCGCACTGGATTTCGCATTGGACATCGCATTGGATATCGCACTGCGAAACTGAGCGAGCTTCTCGGCCATAGCAACACGTTGGGTCGCGACCCAATCGTCGAGGTGATTGAGGGCATAGCCGACCGCGAGCTGGCTAATTCGAGGGGCGCCAATGGTCTGGCAGTCCGCGAGCTTGATCGCCTGTTCCAGCACGTGCGGTGCCGCGGTAAGCGATCCGACGCGGTAGCCAGCGAGGCTGAACGATTTCGAAAAACTCAGGAGTTGTACCAGGGTCTCGTCCCAGTCGCGGCGCGTGAACAATTCGTGCGCAGGGTCCGTCGTATCGCGAAAGTCTTTGTACGTTTCGTCCAAGATCAACGCGATGTCGTGGGCTCGACACAACGCGTACGCACGCTCGATGAGATCGGGTGGATACGTTACGCCGCACGGATTGTTGGGGCTGACAAACACGAGCGCGCGGGTGCGGTCGGTGATCGCAGCCGCGATGTGATCGAGATCGGGAAGCATGCCGTTGGCTTCGAGCACATCAGCACATACCGGCTCGATTCCCGAGGCGCGCAGCCACATGTCGTGGTTGAAATAAAACGGCGTCGGCAGGATCACTTCATCGCCTGGCGAACACAATGCGCCGATGGCCAAACAAAAGGCTTGGTTGCACCCTGCTGTGACCATCACGTTGTTGACACCGACGTGGCGCCGATCGAGGTGGTGTGCGATCGCGGCGCGCGTCTCGGGGAGTCCGAGCGCGGGTGCGTATCGTCCGGTGTCGGCCGCGAGCACCGCGGTACTGAGAAATTCGCGGAGTTCGTGGGCACAGGGATATCCCGGAACGGCTTGCGAAACATCGATGAGGGGAAAGGCAACATCGAAAGTGCGCCCAGCGACCCACTTCTTGACGAGCGCGACTGGCGGGTCGTACACGTCGGCGATGATCGGGCTGACTTGAAGCACGGGTGAAGGTTAGGGCCAGGTTGGGCTGCGTGAAACGCTCGGAGACCGTCGCTCGACGATCGGTAGTCTCGGCGACTGATGACCGATGCACCCGCCGTACCAACGATGAGTGAAAATCTTGCGGGCGCCACTTCGTTGCGACGCGGTGCGGCCGTTCTTTGGCGGTTTATCCGTACACACCCGAAGCCCTTCGCTACCGCGGTTACGGGTTCGACGATTTATGCCTCGACTGCAGTAGGTGGCACTGTCATGTTGGGGCGCATCACCGACAATGTGTTCGAACCGGCGCTGCGGCGAGGCCAGGTTGCAACCTCGACGGTCTGGTGGACGGCCGCTGCGGTCGTGATGATCGCAGCGCTGCGCAGCGTGGGCGTGGTGACCCGGCGGTATTACGCTGCGGTGACCTCGCGCCGAATGCAAGTGACGCTGCGATCGCTCATCACCGATCATTACCTGCACGCGCCGCTGTCGTTTCACCGAAGTCACCCAACGGGTGAGTTGATGGCCCACGCGGACACCGATGTCGAAGTCGCCGCGGAGGTCATTAACCCGTTGCCGTTTTCGCTCGGGCTGGTGTTACTGATCATCTTTTCGGTCGCGGCGCTACTGATCGCTGATCCGATTCTCGCGATCGTGGGCCTCGCGATCTTCCCAGCAATGGCCGCGTTGAATCGTTACTACACCAAGCGAGTCGAGCTTCCGGCCGAACAAACCCAACAACGTATTGGGGATGTTTCGTCGATCGCGCACGAGAGCTACGACGGCGCGTTAGTCGTGAAAACGCTGGGGCTCGAAGCCCACGAGGTCGCCCGGCTTTCCGTCGCCGCGCATTCTTTGCGCGATGCTCGGCTCAAGGTGGGCGCGTTGCGTTCGATGTTTGAACCAACACTGGATGCGCTTCCGAACCTGGGTGTGATTGCAATTTTGTCGATTGGTGGATGGCGGATCTCAACCGGTGCCTTAACCACCGGTGAACTCGTGCAGGTCATGGCCCTGTTCACACTGTTGTCGTTTCCGATGCGCGTCGTTGGTTTCCTGTTAGAAGAATTGCCGCGGTCGGTCGTGGCGCTCGGCCGGGTCGATGCTGTCCTCGCAACTCCGCGCGCCTCGACGCCAAGCAATCCGCAAACGTTGCCGAACGAACCGCTCTCGGTGCAGTTTGACGATGTGCGGTTTTCGTTTCTCGACGGCGAACCAGTGTTACAGGGTTGTTCCTTTACACTCGCGCCCGGCGAAATCGTTGCTTTGGTAGGTGCAACTGGCAGCGGGAAATCAACCTTGTGTGAGCTCATGGTTGGTTTGCTCGATGTGGATTCAGGCTCCGTGACGATTGGGGGCCTTGCCGTCGAAACGATCGACGCCGAATCGTTGCACTCGAACGCTGCATTGGTCTTTCAAGAGTCGTTTCTGTTTGCTGATTCGCTTGCGGAAAATCTCACGCTGGGTGAAGTGCCGGTAGCCGAGGCCGCGGACGCCGTTCGCTTAGCCCAAGCCGATCGGTTCATCACCAAGCTTCCGAGCGGCTACGACACGGTATTAGGGGAACGCGGAGTCACGCTTTCCGGCGGGCAACGCCAGCGCGCCGCGCTGGCGCGTGCGCTCGTACGGAGGCCACGGTTGCTGATCCTCGATGATGCGACCTCGGCCGTCGACCCTTCGGTTGAAGCGCGAATCCTCGATGGGCTCAAAGCTGAGCTCGACACGACTGCGTTGATCGTCGCGCACCGCGTATCGACCATCGCGCTCGCGGATCGTGTGTTGTTCCTGCGTGACGGAGCGATCGTGGCGACCGGACCCCACGATCATTTGGTCGCGACCGAGCCGGATTACGCGGCGATGGTGCAGGCCTACGAAGCCACGCCGATGCTCGATGGGGGCGATGATGACGACGCCTGATCACGAAGGCCGATCGGCAACCATCGACGCAATGGCCGACGCTGCTGGCCCGCAGGCGATCGACGAATTGGCCACCTTTGAACACTCATTGGGCAGCGTGCGGATCGCGCTCGACGACGATGATGGTGCCGTACCGTCTGAAGGTGCGCTCTCAATTCTGCGCCGCGGCATCGCAATATCGCCGGAACTGCGCGCCGGTATTCGGGTCAGCATGGGTTTTGCGTTCCTGTCGGCGTTCGGGCGGCTTGTGGTGCCGGTACTGATGCAACAAATTCTCGACAAGGGCGTCAAGTCATCGCACGGTTTTCGCCCGGCGATCGTCTACCCATTGGGCGCGCTCGGCTTGGTGCTCGTGGTAGCCGTGGGATTCTTGCAGCGAGCCACGTACATGCGCTTCATGCGGGCGGCCGAAGACGCGTTAGCGGGTCTGCGGGTTCGGGTGTTCGAACACATTCATCGGCTCTCGATTGCTGAGCACACCGAGTCGCGCAAAGGCGTGTTGGTTGCTCGAGTCACGAGCGACATCGAGACGTTGGCCCGTTTTGTGCAGTGGGGCGCGATGTCGTGGATCTTGAACAGCACGCTGATCGTGCTCACGCTGGCCGTCATGTTGAGCTATTCGTGGCAGCTCGCGCTCGTCGTTATGGCTGCGTTCGTTCCCGTGATTCCGATCTTTCGTTATCTGCAACAACATCAGCTCGCCGCCTACGACCAAGTGCGGACTGATACATCCGAGATGTTGTCCGAGATCTCCGAAATCGTCACTGGTGCGGCGGTGATCCGGGCCTATGGATTGCAACGACGATCCGCGCGACGTATGGAACAGCGCGTCGATAACGTGTACCGATCGCACCTTCGGGCCGCGAAGTATTTTGCAATGATGTTCCCGCTCGGCGATTTCTTCGCCGCGATTGCAATTGGTGCGGTGACCGTTACGGCCGCGTTTTACGGTAAGGGTTGGGGCCTCGGGGTCGGCGAAATGATTGCGTTTTTGTTTTTGACTTCGTTGTTGTTGAATCCCGTCGCTGAGCTCAGTGAGATCCTCGATCAGACCCAAACTGCGATCGCCGGGTGGCGCAAAGTGCTCGCCGTGCTCGATGTACCCATCGAAGTCGGCGATCCGGCTCCGGAAATTGCGATCGAATTGCCGATGGGGGCATTGTCGGTTGCGAGCCATCACGTCGAGTTTGCCTACCGCGGGGGTGCCCGGGTGCTGCGCGACGTGAGCGTTGTGATTCCTGCCGGAGCGCGGGTCGCCGTGGTGGGCGAGACCGGTTCGGGCAAAACGACGTTCGCAAAATTGTTGTGCCGTTTGGCGGATCCGATCAGCGGTACAATTGCGGTCGGCGGCATCGATCTCCGCATGGTCACGGCCGAACAACGCCACCGCGCGATTCGGTTGGTGCCCCAAGATGGCTTCCTGTTCGATTCAACAATCCGCGCCAATGTGCTGTTGGGTCGGCCCGACGCTCACGACGATGAGGTCGCTGCGGCGTTTACTGCGCTTGATCTTGATTGGTGGGTGCAGCGGCTTTCCGATGGTCTCGATACCGCGGTCGGTGAACGCGGTGAAAGCCTTTCGGTAGGGGAGCGACAGCTGGTGGCGCTCGCTCGGGCGCAACTCGCTGATGCTGGAGTGTTGATTCTCGACGAGGCGACGAGTGCTGTCGATCCTGAAACCGAACGTGCGCTCACCGATGCGCTGCTGCGCGTGTCTGCGGGTCGCACCACAATCTCGATCGCGCACCGACTATCGACAGCCGAAGCCGCGGACTTGGTGTTGGTATTCGATAGCGGCAGGCTCGTCGAACAAGGCCATCACAACGAACTCGTGGAAGTCGGCGGCATCTATGCGGGCCTCTACGCCAGCTGGATTCGAAACACCCGAACCGCCTAGCCGAACCGCCTAGCCGGACCACAGGTGCGGGCAAATGGCAGACGGTACTTGTTGGCGAACCGTTAAGGTCTCGTGTATGGGCGCGCTTGATGTTTCGCATTTGCAGTACGCTCGGCCCGGCGGCTCGGAGCTCTTTCACGACGCGACTTTTCGGGCCGGTGCTGGTGAACACGTTGCGTTGATCGGCGCGAACGGCACCGGGAAAACCACGTTGTTACGGCTCATCGCGGGAGAACTGACCGCGAATCGAGGCACGATCAACGTTGATGGCGACGTTCGATATATGCGCCAGCTCCTCGGCGCGGCCGAACGTACTGCGACGGTTGCAGACCTGCTCATTTCGTTGAGCCCAATGCCGATCCAGCGTGCTGCCTCTGATCTACAACGAGCAGAAGCAGCGATGGCCGAAGATGGCAGCGACCGTGCCGGGATGCGTTTGGCGCGTGCACATCAACATTGGGGCGATGTCGGCGGTTGGGACGCAGAAATCGCATTCGATACCTGCACAACTCGCGCAATGCGATTGCCGTTCGATGCAGTTCGGGACCGTGCACTTTCGACGCTTTCCGGGGGGGAACAAAAGCGGGTCGCGTTGGAATTTCTCCTGAACAGCAACGCGACCGGGCTCCTGCTCGATGAGCCCGACAACTTCCTCGACGTTCCGGCGAAAGAATGGCTTGAGGACGCGTTGCGTGCGTGCAATAAGACGATCTTGTTTGTGAGCCACGATCGCGAGTTATTGGCGCGAGTCGCGACGAAAATCGTCACGCTCGAAGGTCGAGAGACCTGGACGCACGGCGGGACATTCACTGATTATCACGAAGCGCGTGAGGCTCGGCTTGAGCGCATCGATGAAGAGCATCGCCGTTACAACGAGCAACGTAAGAAGCTCGAGGCTGAGCTCACCGAGTATCGAAGGCGGGCGCAGCGCAGCGATGTCTTTGCCAGTCGGGTGCGCGCCGCGAAAACCAAGATCGAACGTCACGAACGAGAAGCCCCGCGCGACAAAGTCGCCCAGCAAAATATCGACATGCGCTTAGGTGGTGATCGCACCGCAAAACGTGCGGTCATCTGTGAAAAACTCGAGTTGTCGGGGTTGACGGATCCATTCTCGACTGAGGTGTGGTTCGGTGAACGGCTCGGCGTAATCGGCCATAACGGCACCGGAAAGAGCCATTTTTTACGTCTGCTTGCTGGCGAAACGATTGAACACGACGGCGTGGCGCGACTCGGAGCGCGAGTAGTGCCCGGCTACTTCAATCAGGTTCACGAACAGCCTGAACTCGCGAACTCGACGTTGTTGGAAGCGCTGCTCGAACGGGGTCTTGCTCGCGGCGCGGCGATGGCGAACCTGCGCCGCTACGAATTGCACGAAGCATTCGAACAGACCTTCGCAACGCTCTCCGGCGGTCAGCAGGCTCGGTTCCAAGTGCTGCTGTTGGAGCTGAGCGGAGCCACACTGCTGTTGCTGGATGAACCAACTGACAACTTGGATCTTGCCTCAGCTGATGCGCTCCAAGATGCGATCGCGCAGTTTCAAGGAACGGTGATTATGGTCACCCATGACCGTTGGTTGATGCACAGCTGCGATCGTTTCTTGATCTTTGGCCGCGATTGCGCAGTGCGCGAAGCGCTCGAACCCGAGTACCGATAGCGCTGTTATAACAAGCCCGAGCCGCGCGCAACTGCAACGGCTTCGAGTTTGGAATGTGCGCCAAGTTTGTTGATGATGCGTTGCACATGGGTACGGACGGTGTTACTCGAAATGTGAGTCTCGTCGCTGATCTCAGTCGTGGAGAGACCGCGGCCGAGGAGCTGCAAGACCTCTAGTTCGCGAGCCGTGAGGTTGTAGGCCTGCAATGCCGCGGTACGTTCTCGCAGCGCGTCGGCGACGTCTGCGGTGATTCGATGCGTGCCGGTCGCGAGGTTGCGCATCGTCTCGACGAGTTCGTGGGCTGCTCGATCTTTGGTGATGAATGCATCACAGCCCGCGGCCATCGCGGCCTGGGCGCTTGAAGGGCGGTTCACTCCGGTGAGCAAGAGAATCTGGATGTCGGTGAGCAATGTGCGCAGTTGGGTTGCGAGTGTCGCGCCGTCGCCATCGGGGAGCTGATAATCCAAAACGCAAATATCGGGTGCCGCGTCCGGCGCGATGCGTAACGCTTCGGCGCAGCTGTACGCGATTCCCACGACCTCGAAGTCGTCTTCGAGCCCGAAGAGGCGCGCCAGGCTTTGCGCGAACATCCGGTGATCGTCGACGACCAGCACGCGTTTCACGGAGTCATCCATTGGACACGCAGTCTGGCACACAGCTACGGTAGGCGACAGACAAGCCATCGACCCCGGTGGGAGAGCTGCTGAACCCGGCATTCGTGCCAGGTTCGGGAGCGCCGAAGGAGCAACCTCCCCGGAATCTCTCAGGCGAACGGACCGCCGGGTGAGGCAACTCTGGAGAGCAGGGCCGAAGCGTGCGGTGACGCCGAAACCCTCACCGACGAGGAAAGTTGATCGCAGGCTGTGCCTATGATCGGCGAATCTTTCAGGTCCCAAAGACAGAGCGGGGAGCCCATTCATGGTCCGTCGCATTTCGGCGGTCCCGATTTCGGAGGCTCCATTGCCAAACGCTGCTCCCACGGATGCCACATCGCCAACGACTGGCGAATTGAGCCCGAACCAGGATTTTATCGGACGTCATATCGGGCCCGACGACGACGCCGTGAACACAATGCTCTCCGCGCTCGGAGTTGCCACCCTCGCTGCGCTGATCGACGCCGCGGTACCGGCCTCGATCCGCGATAGCGATCCCCTCGCGCTCGGCGGGCCGATGAGTGAAACCGCAGCATTGAACCGCCTGCGTGAGTATGCGGATCAAAACGAAGTGTTCACATCATTGATCGGCCTCGGTTATTCGAACACGATTACGCCTCCCGTCATTTTGCGCAACGTGTTGGAGAACCCTGCGTGGTACACGGCGTACACGCCGTACCAACCGGAGATCAGTCAAGGCCGGCTCGAAGCGCTCATCAATTACCAAACGGTCATCGCGGAACTTACCGGTATGGAACTCGCGAATGCATCGTTGCTTGATGAAGCAACTGCAGCCGCGGAAGCGATGACACTGTTACAACGCATTAATCCGAAGGGAGGGTCATCGTTTTTCATTGATCATGACGCGCTCCCACAGACGATCGACGTCATCAAGACGCGCGCTGAACCAATGGGCATCAACGTCGTGGTTGGCGACCCGGCGACGTGCAACAACGCGGAGACTTTCGGGATATTGCTGCAATACCCCGGAGCAAGCGGCGCGTTGCGCAACATCGAACCAATGATTGCAAGCGCGCAAGCAAACGGTACGCGTGTGGCCGTTGCCGCGGACCTCTTAGCGTTGACGATCATCACTCCTCCGGGTGAACTCGGCGCCGATGTGGTCGTGGGTTCCGCCCAGCGCTTCGGTGTGCCGTTGGGTTTCGGTGGTCCGCACGCGGGATATATGGCAGTCAAAACGGTGCACCAACGCCAGCTTCCTGGCCGGCTCGTTGGCGCGTCGATCGACGCTCACGGCCGCACCGCGTATCGCCTCGCTTTGCAAACGCGTGAACAACATATTCGGCGCGAAAAAGCGACCAGTAACATCTGTACCGCGCAAGTGTTGCTCGCGGTGATCGCGGGTTTGTACGCCGCGTATCATGGCCCACAAGGACTACGTCGCATTGCCTCGCGGGTGCATCGTTTAACCTCGGCGCTGGCGGATGGCGTGCGGGCCGCGGGCTTTACCGTTGTACACGCACACTTCTTCGACACGATCACCGTCGCAACTCCTGGTTGCGCGCAGCTGATCGCGGAAGCCGCACGCGCTCGCCGAATCAATCTTCGGGTGGTGGACCGCGACACTGTGGCGATCGCGCTCGACGAAACGACCACGCCCGAAATTCTTGGCGCGGTCCTTGCGTGTTTCGATGCGGCCAGTCCTGTCACCGAGCTGATTGCGAACGGACAGTCGTGTATCCCCGACAGGCTTACCCGCATCAGCGCGTTTCTGGAACACGACACCTTTCATCGCTATCGCAGCGAAACCGAAATGATGCGATACCTCCGCGCGTTGGCAGATCGCGATCTCGCACTCGACCGTACGATGATTCCATTGGGCAGCTGCACCATGAAGCTCAACGCCGCGGCCGAAATGCAGCCGATCACCTGGCCGGAATTTGGCGCGATCCATCCCTTCGCCCCGAGTGAGCAAACGACTGGCTATCGAGCAATGATTCACGAACTCGAAGGCTGGCTCGCAACGATCACTGGCTACGACGCAGTCTCACTGCAGCCGAATGCAGGATCACAAGGCGAACTCGCAGGGTTGCTTGCAATCCGCAAATTTCATCACGAGCGCGGCGAGACCGAGCGCGACATTTGTTTGATTCCTGCCTCGGCCCACGGTACCAATGCGGCAAGCGCGGCGATGGCCGGTCTCGACGTGGTTGTCATCAAATGCGACGACAACGGCAACGTCGATTTCGACGACCTGAAAAAACGTGTGTGTGAATTTGAGGCGCGGCTATCGGTGTTGATGATGACGTATCCGTCCACGCACGGTGTGTACGAGGATCACGTCACCGACATTTGCGAGCTCGTGCACAACCATGGCGGCCAGGTGTATCTCGATGGCGCGAATCTCAACGCGCTCGTTGGCCTTTCAGCGCCGGGCCGTTTCGGTGCCGACGTTTCGCATCTGAACTTGCACAAGACGTTCTGTATTCCGCACGGCGGCGGCGGCCCCGGCGTTGGCCCAGTTGCAGTGCGAGCACATCTCTCGGCGTACCTTCCGAATCATCCGTTGGTGAGCGAGGCCGGGCCAGCTTCGGGTATCGGCGCAATCTCCGCGGCGCCGTTCGGCTCCGCGGGAATTTTGCCGATTCCGTGGATGTACATCGCGATGATGGGCGCGCAGGGCCTCACCCGCGCCACCGAGATCGCGATCCTGAATGCGAATTACGTTGCCCATCGGCTGAACGATGCCTACCCGGTGCTGTACCGCGGCGCGAACGGGCGGGTGGCGCACGAATGTATTCTTGATCTTCGCGACATCACCAAGGACACGGGTGTGACTGTCGACGATGTTGCGAAGCGCCTGATCGACTACGGATTTCACGCACCCACGATGTCGTTTCCAGTTCCGGGGACACTGATGGTCGAGCCGACCGAATCGGAATCACTCAATGAAATCGACCGCTTTTGTGATGCAATGCTTGCGATTCGAGGAGAGATCGATCGCGTGGCCGCAGGGGAGTGGCCCGCAGGCGACAATCCATTGTGCAATGCCCCGCATACTGCGGTCGACGTGACGGCAGATGAATGGACACACGCCTATCCGCGGTCGCTTGCTGCGTATCCGCTGGCAACGTTGACTACGTCGAAGTACTGGCCGCCCGTGAGTCGGATCGACGGCGCCTACGGCGACCGCAACATTTTCTGCAGCTGCGGGTAAGCCTGTCTTTTTGCGCCTGTCTTTTTGCGCCTACTTCGTCCGGCGCTGCGAGTGTCTCTGCACCCATTTCACTCCTACGTCGTTCCTGGGCTGCTTCCGCCACCGCCTGTCTTTTTGCGTCTGCTTCGGTGGTTGTTGGTCTAGTGAAAGAGGCTGTCGGGCGCGTAGGCGTCGGTTTTTACTGACCGGTTTTGGATGAGCCATCGATCGCCGCCGGCTTGGGGCACAAAAACATCGCGGTAGCGGCCCCAATGATCGAGCCCGATATCGGTGATGACATGGAAGTACGAGGCGACGGTCGCGCGCTGCGGGGATTCTACGGTGATCAAAACGTTCGTCACACAGTGCCGCAAAACTGTGAGCGCGGGCGGCGGTCCGTGATCCTCGGACCGCTTTGAAGCGACGACGTGTGAAAAAAATTCGAGCAGCGCGCCGTGGCCGCGTGCGGATTCGCTACCGACAATTTGCAGCTCGCCGTCCGGAATGAAACAACCCACAATTGCGTCGTATTTCCCGCCATCGCCCGCATGGTTGTAACGCGCCATCGTGTCGCGGATTGACTCCCGAATCAGCAGGTCAGCAATGTCCATAACCGTGACGTTACGCTCCGGCAGCCGCCTACCGAACTGAAGTGCAACCGCGTCGTAAGTCCTACTGGGTGTCCTACTGGGTGTCCTACTGGGCGGCGACGCGTTCGCGGATCGCGTTATGCAACGCGGCCTCGAAGCTCAACGAACAAGACGGAGCCTGGCGCCGCGGTGCGGGCGTGCAGTCATAGGTATCGATTCGCGGCCCGGTGCCCCTCGCTGCGGGGCTGGCAGGACCAGCAGGAGCCAGATCGGTGGAGCTCAGAACCGGTGTGGTGGCGAGGGCACGAAACGCGTTCAGCGTCGATACGAATGTCGAGGAGTCGCCGCCGTGGTCTGGGTGCGTCGCAAAAGCGCGCTCCCGAAAGGCGCGTCGAAGATCTTGTTGGGTTGCATGCTCGGCAAGGCCAAGCGTCGCGCGGGCGCGAGTTCCGTCCATGTTCCTGACCGTCCGTGGTCTCGTTGCTTGCCAGCATCGTCCTGATGCTGATGTGTTCATCGATCGGCGCTGAGCCGGGCCAGTTGAGGGCCGAGCGACGAAGTGTGTCGAACGCCCTATGGGCCCTCGTGAGCAAGCCTCTGGTTGGCGTTATTGCACTTGGTCGATGCCGACCACCGCCGCGGGCAGGGTTGCGCTTCCGAAATCCGTTGCGTCACCGAAGCTCAGGATCAAGCCGTTGTGTTGCGCAGTCCAGTAGCCGTTGCCGGTGGACGAAACGGCCATTGCCGCAGCGCCGTTGGCGTTGCACAGCCCGCTGTAGGCCGGAGCACCTAAGTACTGCGCGTCGCCTGCGGTGTACATCGCTCCGTTGTCGCCCATCAACCAATATCCGGCACCACTGTGGGTTACCGATATGGCGCGCACCATCGAGGTTGGCTTGGATCCAACTGGCGCGGCGGGCGCGTCACCGAAGTTCAATACGCGTCCGTCGGATGCTGCGATCCAGTAGCCCTTTCCTGTAGGAGTCGCGGTCATGCCGACTGCGATTGCCGATCCCAGCTTCGACCATCCGGAGCCCTTGAACTTCGCGTCACCGAAACTAAATATTCCACCATCGTCGGCGAAGAGCCAATAGCCCTTGCCCGTCGGCGTTGTCGTGATGCCCGCGATCGGCGCGTCGAGACGCATACCGCCAGTGGATCCGTGGAACTTCGCGTTGCCGTACGTGAAGACGCCGCCGTCGCGCGCAATCAGGTAGTACCCCTTTGAATTGGCAGTACGACGAATGCCAAGCATCGGCCCCCACAGCTTGAGCTTCGATGTGTCACCGCGGTGTTTCGCTTGGCCGAGTGCTTGCACGGTGCCGAGCTTGTCGACGACCAAAAGGCCTTTGGCGCTCGCAACATTTGCGTGACTCACCGGGTTCGTTCCGGTGCCGCACCACGTCGTGTTTACGGGCAAGCCCTGCGCTAGTCGCAAGCTCGCGTACGCGTTGATCGCGGTTCCGTCGGGGCGATGTTGTTCGAAATGCAAATGGGGAACGGAGAACTCCGCGTCGCCGCTGTCGCCCATATAGGCAATGAATTGGCCAGCTTTGACCTTCGCGCCGACAGTAATACCGGGAGCGAACTGCCACTGCGGTGGGTTGAGGCCATCGTCGGTGCCGGGTGTGTCGTGGTTGATGTGCATGTACCAGTATTTCCAACCTTGCGCATCGGTGATCTCGATGTCGTTGCCTGCAGTTCCGGCGGCGTCGGTGCGCATCCACGTGACGGTGCCGCTGACCGCGGCAAGCTCGTGGTACATAAAATCGCCGATGAGATCTTGGCCAATGTGGCGGCGTGAACAATTCACGCCACGGCATGCGCCCCACGTGTCGCTGTAGGTGACCTTTTCTTGAACGGGAAAGATGATCTTGCGGTATTCGGGAAGCGTGGGTGCGTTCGAACTTGCGCCCGCGGCGACACCGAGACCACTAGCGCCGATGGCGAGGGTCACCAACGCAACCATCGCGCGGGGTCGAGATGGTGATGATGTGCGATGTGCCACAGATTCTCCCGTTCAGCCGACCCTTGTTGATCGGCGTTTCGCCCCGCCGTCTTGAATCTCGATACACTGGTTACCCGTCGGTAATAAGCTGTTGTGTTGGCCTCCGACGTTGCATATTCACCAGTGATCGGCACCGACCGTTCCGATTATCAACGCTTGGAGTAGCCACGATGGCCGACTTTTCGCTCGATCTCAACGAAGACCAGCTCACGCTGCAAAGCTGGGTTCACGACTTTGCCAAGAACGTGATCCGCCCGGTTGCCGCCGAATACGACCAAAAAGAAGAAACGCCGTGGCCGGTCATAGAAGAGGCCGCAAAGATCGGTTTGTACTCCGCCGACTTTTTTGCGAGTGCCTTCGCAGACCCGACGGGCCTCACGCTCGCAATCGCGTCCGAAGAACTCGCATGGGGCGATGCCGGTTGCACACTGGCGTTGCTCGGCACCACGCTCGGCGTTTCAGGAATCCTCGGCAACGGTACGCCCGAACAAATCGGTGAGTGGTTGCCGCAATGTTTCGGCACGCCCGAAAAAATTCAGATGGCCGCGTTTGCAGTTTCGGAACCCGACGCGGGTTCCGATGTGTCATCGTTGCGCACCCGTGCGGTTTATGACGAAGCCAAAGATGAATGGGTTATCAACGGCACGAAAACTTGGATTACCAATGGTGGTATTACCAAAGTCCCGACTGTCCATGTTGTCGTTGCGGCCGTCGAACCTTCGTTGAAGTCTCGCGGTCATGCATCGTTCGTCGTTCCTCCGGGAACTCCTGGTTGCGAGATGGGCCAGAAGTTCTCCAAGATGGGCATCCGCGCGTCGCACACATCAGAAGTTGTGTTCACGGACTGTCGCGTTCCCGGATCGTGTCTCCTCGGCGGTAAAGAGAAACTCGACGCGCGCCTCGCTCGGGCCCGCGAAGGACAGAGCTCGCGAGTTCAGGCCGCGATGGCAACGTTTGAAGCCTCGCGTCCGTTAGTGGGTGCACAAGCCATAGGCATCGCCCGGGCCGCTTATGAATACGCGCTCGACTACGCCAAAGAGCGCGAAGCATTCGGGCGTAAAATCATCATGAACCAAGGCATTGGATTCAAGCTCGCCGACATGAAGATGCACATCGACGCGGCACGTTTGCTCGTATGGCGCGCGTGCTGGATGGGCCGCACTGGCAAACAGTTTGTGAGTGGCGAAGGCTCGATGAGCAAGCTGTACGCAGGTGAGGTCGCTGTGCGAGTCACCGACGAAGCAATCCAGATCCTCGGTGGCGCCGGCTACGTCAAAGAACACCCAGTCGAGCAATGGCACCGCGACTCGAAGATCTACACAATTTTCGAGGGCACAAGCGAGATCCAACGCCTGGTCATCGCCCGCGCCATCTCTGGCCTGCACATTCCCTGATTTTGTCGCGGCAAGAGCGTCCGACCTCGAACGCAGCGGGGCGCACCGTCAGCGACACTTTGGAGGCCTGGCGCGAAATCAGCGAACCGCTGTGGACTCAAGCGACTCGTCGCGACTACGTCAGCCGTTTGAAGCAGGTCCAAGCCGATTCGATCGCGGCGGTGTCGCTCGCCGGGCTCAGCGTGAGCGATGTTGAGTGTTGGCACGCGCGAATGCGCCGTGTTGGGATTGGTGAAGCGGCGATCCGCGGCCGTCATCAAGTACTGCGCGCCGCCGTCGCGCAATCGGTGCGATGGGAATGGATCGGTATCAACCCTGTGGCCAACGCGCGACTGCGCCAACCGCGATCGAAGCCACGCGAGGCGATGACTCCCGACGAAGTTCGTGGTGTCATTTCTTGCGCTGCAACGATTGATCCGATCGCCGCACTCGCGTTGCGCGTTGCGGCCGTCGCCGGCGCTCGACGCTCCGAGCTGGCCGCGTTGCGGTGGGACGAAGTCGTCGACGGCAAGCTCACGATCGATAGCAGCGTCGAAGAGGTAAGCAATGGCGACCGCACGCGTACATACACCGATGCTCCGACGAAAACTGGGACCACACGATCCGTGCGCCTGGATGCTTCGACACTCGAGGAGATCGCTGCTCTGCGTTCGACACGAGAAGATGTCTCGCCGTTCATGTTTTCGCTCGGCGCCTCGCCCGCGCCGCCCGCACGAATCGGATGGTGGTGGACCCGGGCGCGCGACCTCGCGGGCCTCGACAAGAAATGGCGGTTGCACGATCTCCGCCACTGGTCGGCAACCATCGGCATCAGTAGCGGTCACGACGTTCGCACCGTCGCCGGTCGGCTCGGTCATGCCAACCCTGCGATGACGTTGCGGGTCTACGCCCACGCGGTGGAAAACGCCGACGCGTCGCTTGCTGCGCATCTTGGTCACCTTCTTGACCCGTTGCCTCATGTCAAATTGCGCGCTTTGGGGTAGTCGTTGCCTCATTTAAGAATGCGCGCTTTGGTTCGTGATATTTGACTGTCCACGGTCGGTGAACCGGGGTCTGATTTTCTGCTGGAGTTGGGCGTAGCAATGCGTTTTGTGTCGCTGCGGGTCCGGCGGTCGCCGTAAGGATTCCGGCAACGGCATGAGAGTCCCGTCGCGGTGATGCTCGGCTCTGATCGATACCAGCCGCGCTGGTTACGACGCCTTGCGTACTTGTCGGCGCGCAGGGACTTCGGGTTTGCGCGCTGCGACGGCTTTCGCTGTTGTGAGTTTGAGAAGCTCTTGGGTGACCCGTTGTATCTCGCGTTGGATCGCTGCTGGGTTCAACGTCGCGTGGATGTCGGCCATCTCGTGTTTGTGTTTCGCGGTGACGTTGGCGTGGCGTTCCGCTCGGCGGTGTGGCGTGAGTGGGCTGTCATAGGTCTTGGTGACCTTGGCGCCGTCACGAACTTTCGTTAACAGTTTTTGTTGAGCCAAGAAATAGTTCGTGATCTGTGATTGCAATGGCCAGATCTGATTCAGTAACGCGAGTTCAGTGGGCGTGTCGTAGCGGTGATAGCCAACAACGGTGCGCACGACAGCCCAGTTCTTTTGTTCAACGTGGCAACCATCATTTGAGTTCCCTGGCCGTGATCGCGTGAATCTGATCTCGCGTTGCTTGCACCAATGCAGGAGGTGATGGTTGATGAACTCCGAACCGTTATCGGAATCGATTCCGAGTATCGGAAACGGCATGATTTCACTGATCTGTTCGAGCGCTTCGATCACCCATTTCCGTGCCTTGTTCTGCACGGAACGGTTCTCGGTCCAGCCAGTCGCGATGTCGGTGACAGTGAGTGTGTAGGCATGTTCACCCATCGCGTTGCCGCCTTCGTGGCCGACGAGATCGATCTCAACAAAACCGGGTACCGCGTCGTTCCATTGCGCCCACGTCCGGATCGGGATCGAGTCTTTCAGCAGCGAACCAGGTTTGGTATGCGAACGTCCGCGTAATCGCATTGCGGCTCGTTTAGGAGCGAGACGACGATCGATCGTTGCGGCTGACATCACAACAAGCAGCGCAGCAGTCTCATCACTGATCTTGAGTTCATCGAAACGTCGTAACGTCACGACGAGTTCGTTCATCACGGGCGCGAGGCGTTTGCCACACGGTGCGCCAAGCACCGCCCAACAGAACCGCAACGCGACGATCACCTCCAGGCCATACTTCGCTGGGCGTGGCCGGCGCGCCTTGACGATCTTGGGACGTAACGACGCGTTGAGCGCCCGACGAGCGTGGCCCCGAGTCCAGCCCGTCGACGCGCATAACTCATCCACGATCTGGATTTTGAGGGCCCGCGAACCGTTCATATAGCGGTGTGCAGTCGTTCGTGTGACTGCTTGACGTTGGCTCAAAGTCAATCCCATCCGCTGGGATTACCGGCTACAAAACCCGATCAGCCGGAACGCCAGCGCGCGCATTTCTCAATGAGGCAACGACCCCATCCAGGCGCGCATAATTGATGAGTCAACGCGATGGCTTGACATGTGTGTGTGTGTGTGTGTCAACGTGTCGATGAGTTAACGCGATGGCTTGATACGAACCAACCAACGCGGTACTTCGATGAAACCTAAATTTGTTTTGGAGGTCTGGTAACATGAAGCGCTATTTCTTACTTGCCGTGCTGAGTGTCGGAGCAATTTTGCCAGCAATTGCTTCGCCGGCACAAGCGGCGAGCTGCTCGCAAGGTGATTTGACCTCGGGCGGCTACACTCATACAAATGCGGGCGTCGGTTTCGGTGATGTGGGCGTCGCCGCGACAATCATCGAGCGGGATGCGAATCCATTTTGCACTCCCAATACGGGGTCGTCCAATGCGCGTTACCAGAGGATTATTCTTTCGGGTCAGAGTAACAGTGGCACGCATCCGTTTCAGTATCTCGAAATCGGCATTGGAAAGTACGCTGGCGCGCAATTGTGCGTGTATTACGCTGAATCACTCGATCTTGCTATCAACCCAATCGTCGATCACCCGCATTGCGAGATCACACTCGACCCGAACGATAGCAGCGGCTATAATTACGCATTGTCAAGGTCGGCTGGTGCATTGACGGCCATCGTGGGTCTATTCCCGATGCACACCTATGGCATCGATCCTCAAACCGATTGGATCACTAACACGCGTGCTACCGGGTGGTCCGTCGCGGCGGGCTACCTTCAAACGAAGTGGCCAGGGACATCGGCGCTACCGACCGCCGAAGCGTTGTTGAAGGTTCAGCCAAACAACTCGACGACCTTCGTGGCACCGACGATATTTACAAAGAACGTCTATCGTGCAAGTGGAACCGTAAGCGGAATGGCCTTTGGAGGGTTTGTTGTATATGAATAGGAAATCGTGGCTTTGGCTGGGAGCTGCGACGCTCACAGCAACATTGGGCGGCGCTCTGGCAGTAAACGCAACATCGGCATCGACTGCCGCCACAGCTCCGCCGATCATGTCGTTGACCAGCGACTACGCAATGCCGGGTATGTATCAGCAATTTCAAGTTCCGACTGCTGCCGACGGTCACGTTGTGATCAATGCAGCCGACGCGGTGAAGGCATTACGAGACCTCCAAAGTGTATTGACCACCGAACCGGTAGTCTTTACCGCGGTGGTGAAGGGCTTGTACGGCGATCCAGTCACGGGCGCGTCCAAGGACGGTCTGGCGGTAGTTGCGATGGCCAATGGCCCATCTATGCCGATCGACATGACTCGAATTCGACAAGCAGAACTAGGCCTAGAGTCCAAGATAACCCCTGCGACCAACCTCCCGCCGCGGACCTATATGGTGATTGTTGACCCCACGACGGGACGCATGTTACAATCGAGCTCCGCTCTGCCTCAGGCAGTTCCACCGCAGCTCGGTTGAGAACTGCCAAGAGTCCCGGGCCTGTTCGCGCTCGACCAAGCGATCGCTTGGTCGAGCGCGATTGGCTGAGCCTGCCATTTGTACCTGTGTCAAGCTGCGAGTGACGGTGCGTTGGGTAGGTCGTTGAGGAGAGTTCGCAAGGCGATGTCTGCGAGTCGACGTTTGAGGTCGCGAAATGCTTCGGCGCTTTGGTTTCGGCCGCCCACGAATCAGTAGCTCGCTGGAAACGGCTGACCAGCACCTGACAGCGTGCAGTGTGCCCTGCACTCGCAACCCCGGCTTCGACGGGTACTTGACCGCACTCCCCGTAGAAATCTGGGCAGAGGTTGTTGGTGGCGAGATGGGAGAGTGCTCGGGCGTCGTGGACGAGCGGCTACGCGATGTGAACTGGCGCCGCGTGAAGGATCATCTCGGGTTGGGTCGTGGCGTTCCTCGACGCCGCGGCGACCGCTCGATGGGTAACTGAGGGCAGTTTGGATTGCGCTGGGTTGGGTTGACTTTTGATGCGCGAGAACCTGTGTCGCTGTGTCGTAGCATCCAACATTTCATCCAACACTCGCAATGGCACTGGGTGGAAATCGACTGACTGAACGGACGCGAGTTCGGAATAAGTGCAGTTCAACGGATTCCGTGAGAGGTGGTGCACGCGATTGTTCTGATTCATAATCCTTCGGTCGCAGGTTCGAACCCTGCCGGGCCCACTTGTTGGATTGCCTTCGCTGCGCTTCGGTGGCGAGGAGCACGCCACGCCAGTCTCTCGTTCCTCGCTCGTGCGATGGCTTGACTCCCGCATGTTGAATTGCCTCGCTGCGTTGGTGTTAGGCGACCGCCGAATGCGCTTCGTCGAACAACACTTCGACAGTGATGATCTCGCTCGTTTCATTGAAGCCGACGATACGGGCCCGCACCGGGTCTTGCTCGTCGTCGCCGAGTAGCACGATGCTGCCATAGGTGATTTCGAGATCCGGCCGCGCCCACGACCGCAGCACCTCGGCGTGATTGTCGCCATCGATCTCGTTTGGGTCGTACCAGATGTCGTACGTCGTGTGGTCCATCGTTTTCGAGTTTATCGCTTGCGGGTTCGGACGAATCCCGGGTTATCGAATGGCGGGCTGAAGACCGAACGGAGTCGATCCAATGTGGACGATTCGGTATCTGCCAGCACAATTGTCCAATGCAAGTCACCTGCTGTGTCCAGTACCGGGAATCCCGCGTGTCTCAAGTCTTCGCCGAATGCAGTCCGGATTCTGAGGCGCGACGCGATTCCTTGGTTCCGCTTGCTGAGCTCTTCAATGCTGCCGTTTGGTGCTTCGAAGACACTGATTCCGTCGAAGCCCCATTTCGCTCGGGTGAGCTGACACGCTTTGCGAACGAGCGCGTCATCCAGCGCGTGTTCGCCACCGCGCACGACGAGAAGTGGAGAAGCAGTCGACGCCCCGCGCAACTGAATCGGTTCGGGAATATCCATCGTTTCAAACGTACCCGGCGCCTCGGGTCACCCTCGGCAAGGCGCTGCAACTCGCAAATCGATGCAACATTTCATCCAACATTCTGAGTGGTACTGCATGGAAATTGACGGTGTGAATGGACGCGAGTGCGGAATAGGTGCTGTTCAACGGATTGCGTGACAGCTTGTGCACGTGATGGTTTTGACTCATAATTGCTTGGGAGCGTTTCTCAAATGCTTGGCGCATGCAACTGCAAAGTGTCCCTATTTGTCCCTAACAACTCGTCGTCACGGCATGGAATCAATGCTTCTGACGACGTTGGCGGACGCGAAGTTGCAGGTCACGGCATTGCATGGCATGAGGCGGACGTTGGTGGCACAGCTACACAATTTTCGAGGGCACGTCCGAGATCCAACGCCTGGTCATCGCCCGCGCCATCTCTGGCCTGCAAATTCCCTGATTTTGTCGCGGCAAGAATCGACAAATTTGGGTTTGTCCCTACTCTGTCCCTACACCCAGTAACGGAATCTGCGAGTGGTACGTCATGTCGTCGCGTTTCCGAGGCGGGGTCATCCAGGCGCTGTTGGTCAACATTTTGTCAACGCACCACGTCTCTAACCGTCGTCTAACCGTATGGAATAACTGGCAGCTGCTTGACGGCCGACCGTTTGTGACCTGGCTAAGTGGACGAAAACTACTGTAAATATTGATCGAATTGCATTCGCATCATGCGTGTGCTGTCACTCTTGAGTGTGAATGGGAACCGCCGACGCGGAACGAGCCGGTCGACAAAACTGAAATCGGCCTGCGCGTGTTATGTGCCGGTCGAACGGCCGGATCGGAAACAAAATCTTCGAAACCGCCAAGAAATCTGATCATGGGTTTTGACGGTTCCGGCCGACTGCCGGTACCGTGCCCGAAAGGTTCCAGCTATCCCAGGGAGCCGCAAATCGTGGTGGGTGAGGTCACGGCCAGGGACGATGCGGTCTTGGGTGACGTTTCGGGTGTGGTTCAGGGTGTGGTTACCGGCCGGCACCACACTCAAGCAAAAAGCAAGGTGAGGGGCCCCGATCCGCGAGTGTGTTATATTTAATTCA
Source organism: Actinomycetes bacterium (assembly GCA_025360585.1). GTDB lineage: Bacteria > Actinomycetota > Acidimicrobiia > IMCC26256 > PALSA-610 > F1-120-MAGs023. The sequence goes on from JANYBW010000049.1 coordinate 121,594, forward strand.
TTAAAATATAACTACTTGGGGATGTTGGCTGATGACTTATAGTTTTCTTGGTCCTGATCCACTTGAAGTGCAGCTGGAACGCGTCTTGGAGCAGCTCGCTGGTGGCTTCGCACCGCGCGATGTTGAGACCGCGCTCGTCGACGTGAAAGAAGAACCAGGACGGCGGTCCGCGTCCGGCGCGATCCTGGCCGGCTCTGCAGAGAACGAACCTGCAGCCGCGTACCTGGCTGGTGAGATGGCATGCTTCGCGAATACCCCGCGCGGCGGGGCAGTGATCGTCGGGATCGCCGACAATGGCGACCGTATCGGTACTGCACTTGACGGCGAGTGGCTGCGGCATCGGATCTGGCAGCTCACCGAACAGAAACTGACTGTCACCGTGCGGACGGTCGAACTCGACGCGACGCGCCTGCTGGTCGTTACGACGCACGAAGCGATCGAACCGATTCGTTATGCAGGGAAACTGAAATGGCGCGTAGCTGACAATTGTGTCGAGGTCGATGCGACAACTTGGCACACAGGCCGAATCGGCCGTACTGGTATCGACTGGTCCGCCCAACAATCCGGCCATGCGATTACCGACGCGAACCCAGTCGCAATCGAGATCGCCCGCCGGTATCTGCAAGCCGCGGGTGATGAAGCATCAATCGATCTCGCGGCCGCGAACGATCACGATCTATTGCGGCGGCTCAACGTCGTCGATGGTGCCGGGATGTTGACGAACGCAGGGTCGTTGCTGTTTGTCGGAACTCCCGACGCCGGCGTCGACTACATCCGCCGCGACATTCCCGGCGGCGACAGCACGAACCGCCTCCGTAGTAATCGGCCACTCATCGAACAAGTCACAGACGTCGACAAAGCAAGCCAATCAGCGAATCGTCTCGTGCACATCCCGGAAGGCTTCGCGCACGGCCAGCTCCGCGCTATCCCAGGCCGCGCGGTTCGCGAAGCGATCGTGAATGGCGTCGTGCACCGCGATTGGCTCTCAGCCCAACCGACCGTCATCGAACACGTTGGCGACACACTCACCGTGACATCACCCGGCGGGTTCATTGGTGGCGTCGGACCATCGAACATCATCACGCACCCAGCAGTCCCGCGTTACCGCAGCCTCGCAGAGGCGATGGCAACCCTGCGGCTTGCGGAACGTGAAGGCATCGGTATCGATCGCATCGTGCACGACATGCTCGCTCTCGGACATCCACAACCAGAAATCTCCGAACTCGCCGGCCCATACGTGCGCCTCACGCTCATCGGAGGTGAACCCGACACTGAGATCATCGAGTTCTTGAACTTGATCGACCCGTCATCCACTGCGTCGAACGTCGACGCGTTGCTACTTATCGATCATCTCATACACAATGGTTGGGTAGATGCTGGTGGCGCGGGTCCGATCCTGCAACGCAGTGACCCTGAGGCCAACACGGCGATCCAGCGACTTTCCGTGGCCGCGATCGACGGCTTGCCGATCATGGCTCCGATCAAAGGCGTTCCCGCTGACACGTCACCCGCTTACCGATTCAGCGACGCTGCCATCGCGAAACTTGCGGGCCGCCTGGTCCACCGCAAAGACCCCGGTTTGCGAACGGCGCTGATCATGCGATGGGCACGCGCCCGCGGTCGCGTATCCAGCACGGAAGTGAGCGACCTCACCGGGCTCAGCATCCCTTACGCCGGAATCACCCTCGCCAACCTCGAAGAAGACGGCCAGCTCCTAGCGAGCCGACCAAATCGCCGAGGTCGCGGCTACTTCTATTTTCCGACGCAAAGCTGATCGGCTGCCGAGACCTCCCGAGGCCTACCGGGCGTTCATTGCAAACGTTTCGGGGCGCTGCGGCGTGTATTGGTAGCGCAATCTTGGTCCAAGGTCTCTGCTTACGATGATCCTGCTGCCTGGGTGCGACGCGTCGCAGTGCATCGGATGCTCGATGAGCGCCGTTCGAATCGACGCCGTGCCGCAGCGTTGATTCGATTGCGCTCGCCCGAAACTGTGGCACCACTGGATGATCGACGCCTTGACATCGATCGAGCTATCGACGGATTACCGTTGCAGCAGCGCGTCGCGTCGAGCTTGTTTTATCTCGGTGGTTTCACCTCGGCCGAGGTGGGCGAGGCCATGGTTCGCCCGTTCGGATCAAAGTCGCGGCGCCGGATCGCACGACCGCAACCACGATCGTTCTGATACCGGGCGAGGCTGACCTCGTCAATGCATTCCACAGCCAACTGGCATGTTTGATCAAACATGGGGTCGTTACATCGGCTCGTGATACCTATATCGCCTTTTATCAAGGAGGAGGCGTACAGGTGTCGATCGCAAGTTCCTTTGGAGATCCAAAGACGAGCGACCCAGCGACGACTACGTCAAGAACCGGCCTATCGACTACGTCAACCGCAGCGCGCAGTGTTGCATCCCACGTGACGAGTGCCTCCGCTCCATTGTCGGCATCGACACCAATCACCAGTGCGCAGCCCGGTACCCGTGCTGGAATCGATCAGGAATGCGGGGCGGAACTCAGGGTATTGATGATCCAACGAGGCCGCGGATCTGGGCCGCCCGACGTGTCGCACACTCAAGAGTTCGCGACGTGTCGGCAGCGCTTGCGCGCTCGGCATGCCACGGATTCCGCCGCCATTGCCGTGCGCTGTATTACGGAAGTGACGAACAAATTGTTCCTCATCAAACGCGTGCGTTGATCACGGCAACGATTGCGCACCCGAAGTCGAATACGGCAACCATCTGTGTGGTGAGCCGTTCACGATGGCGCGGGTTCCTTCTTCGATCTCAACACGAGGCCGCGTCAGTGAAATAGTCGTCTGCGCCAGTTCGCTATTGCAACGTGCTGAACTCGGTGAGACATACGAAATGTTCTTCGCGCCGGCACTGAACGCGGCAAACTTAGGTAGCCCATTGTTGGCGGACGTCCGCCAAAGCGTCCGCCAATTGGTAGGGAAGAGTGGACGCAACACCCCTGAACGGTAAGTTCATTCGGGATTCCCGAATGAGCTACACCAAAAACTCTGTATGGACGGTTCTAGCCTTCTCGCAATGAGCACCGGTTTCGGTGAGCGCGTCGATGTCGGAATGTGCGCGGCGAATCATTCTCGAAGTGTCCCTACTTGTCCCTACAACGCGTCGAAACTGCATAGAAACAATGGTTTTTGGAGACGTTGGCGGACGCGGATATGCAGATGGCGGCACTGCACAGCATGCGGTGGACGTTGGTGGCACAGCTACACGATTTTCGAGGGCACGTCCGAAATTCAACGCCTAGTGATCGCCCGCGCTATCTCTGGCCTGCACATTCCGTAGTTGTCACGGCGGTGAGGAGTTTCGACCAGCCTGGGTTTGTCCGCTGTGCACGCAAAAACCCTGACGGTCGTTGCCGTTTCATGCTCCGAAACGGCTCCGCGGAGCCGTTTCATTTCATGAATCTGTCATCACGGCGGTGTCTTGGCATGCGCGGTGATCCCAGGCAAATTGGTCGAGCGCGATGGGCGCGTTGTCGTGGTATCGGCCTCGAAGCGATCGGTGCCTGACACAGAAATCCGGAGCACGATTGATGCGGGGGCGATCAAAGACTTCTCTTGATCACCCGCGATCAACGCGCGCTTCCTACGTACCGGAGTCTCGGGATCGAAACTCTTTGGTCGCGCGTTCATAGAGGGCTCGCCAAAAGGCGACGGGTTCTGGCTGATCTCGACGAAGCTTGGCGCCGCCCGCGGCCCGAGCGGCCCCGGAGCGCAGCGACGAGAGCGCGAAACTGGATTTTTGTATCGGATTACCTCTCACCTAACGGCGCGCGTTCTTAGAGTAGGCATATGACGCAAGGGACGCTGATCGCTGAGAGCCTGCGGCGCGGCGCGGCGCTCGAACACCCTGGTATGACAGTGTCGCGCATCGTGCGCGTCGGCCCGATCGAAAGCGTGACCAAGGCACAGCCCGATACGTGGACATTCGAACTCTGACCTACGGCTGCCGGGGAACGCGTCGTTGCGGTGGTGCTGAGCGCGTGTCGCCCGCCGGGCTTGCGAGGCGGCGCTCCAGATCGGTGAACGTGCGGATCAGTTCGGGTGCCTCGAACGCGCGGTTGCGCTGGCCGACATTGACCTGCCGCGGGCAGGCCCGAGGTGTCGGTCGGCTCCCAACGGCGTTTCATAAGCTTGGACATTGGTCGTCCCTATGTAAGGTTAGTAAATAATCTTCGATGAAAAGCGTCCCCCTTTCGCAACGGTGCGTGCTGAGGTATCGAGCGAACGGCGGTAAGTCTGTGGATTTGGCTGAAACTTAACTGTCTGCTGGGAGAGACCGCGAGACGTTCTTTGTACTCTCTGCTTGGCGTCCAGATGGATGCTCAACGGAGGGAAACCTGATGACTGTTCGAGTTGAATCACTGGGGGGTCGGCTTCGATCTCAACGTGTTGCCGCGGTGCTTGTTGCGACATTGTGCGGCGTCGGGGTTATTGCCCATGCGCCCGCTGCGCAAGCTGCTGCTCCGGTCATTCTCGGTTTCGCAACAAATTTTGATGTTTCCAATACGACAGACAAGGAATGTGAAGGCTTCGAGGTTGAAATCGAAGACGTCACTCCAAGTCAAATCACTTCTACGTGGCCCGGGAACCCGTATGGGTACGCGCAAGCGCCGGTAGCGACGACATTTCCGAATGGGCATCCGGGTGTCGTGATCCGTTACAAAGCGCAGTACAACGCTGGCGGATGGAACACGAAGACCGCGATCGGTCAGTACAACCACTTCGGTGTACACGTGAATGTCGGGCCTGGCGTGCAGCGATATTCGTGGTTGTGCGATCTCGGCGGTTCGGGTTCAGGCTCCACCGGCGTGTTGACTCCATACGGCGGCACGACGAGCGACAACTTCTTTACTCACCCAGGCGTTGCCGCGGTTGTGCCTTCTATCGTTGCGACGCCTACCGGCGAAGTTGTGCAAGCCGTGATTGTTCCCGCGGTCGTGCCCCAGCCCGCCGAACCGCAGTTCCCCGATGCGGTCTGGGTTGTGAAGTATCAGGCGTCCACTGCGAATCCGGTTGATCTCGCGCAACTGTTGCCAACGGACCCTGAGGTTCAAGCTGCGATCGCGAACTCACAAATTTCGTCGATTGCTGAGTTGTTCCAGCCCGATCCCGGTACGAATCAAGGTATCGAGACTGAGCCGGCCGACCCGATCGAACCGGGCGACCGGGCGACGGTCACCGTGACCGAGACGTATCCATATACCGGCCCCGTCGATCCGATTGACAACTCGGTCACGTGCAACGAAACCGTCGGAGACCCCAATAACTGCAGCAACTTCGTGGGCCCGATGACAGCACGACAAATGGTCGCGATCAACCTCGGCACCGGAGTGAATCGCGCCACGCTATCCGTGGCCGTCAAGACCGGCCCCAACGTCGCATCGGACGGTGGAACGGTCACGAGTACCGGTACCGCGAACGCGTCGCCAGGTGAGATCGATTGCGGTGTATCGTGTTTCGCCTCGGTGGACGCGGCAAGCATCGTGCACCTCACTGCAACGCCGAATGCCGGCTATCACCTTCAAGGCTGGGCAGGTGGCTGCAGCGGTGCGTCGGCGACCTGCAATGTGACCGTGAACGGTCTCACGAGCGTGACTGCGACCTTCATGCCTGATGCCGTCACCGCGTATGTCGCGGACGGCGCAAGTTATGAAGGTCAAGCGACGAAGACCCACGCGTTGAAATTCAATGTTGTGCTCTCCGCTGTACGCTCCGCGAGTACCTCGGTGAATTATTCGACGGTCGACGCGACTGCGACTGCCGGTGCTGACTACGTTGCGAAAACTGGATCGGTTTCGATTCCGGCAGGAAAGACATCGGCGACCATTTCGATCACGGTCGATGGTGATAATGCAGTTGAAGGACCCGAATCGTTTGGGCTCGCGATCAACTCGGTCGCGGGTGCGGCGAGCGGAACAACGCAAGCCACCGCGACGATCCTCGACGACGACACAAGCGTTACTCCGAGCGTTTCAGTCGGAGACGCGACGCTGGTCGAAGGTAACAGCGGAACGCAACTTGCGGTGTTCCCCGTGACGTTGACTGCGCCGTTGGCGGCCACCACGCCAGTGCAATACAGCACGCAGAACTTGTCGGCGACCTCGGGTTCGGACTACACGGCGAAGTCGGGAACAGTTTCAATACCGGCTGGAGCGGTGTCGGCCAAGATTTCAATCGTCGTAAAGGGTGACAACGTCGCCGAAGGGACGGAGACCTTCAAGCTCAAAGTGACTGGTACCGGTGCGTCGGGTGTCGCTACCGATCGTGACAATGCGATCGGCAAGATCATCGACGATGACACCGCAGCGACGGTTGGTGTTTCGGTCGGCGACGCGTCGGTCGTTGAAGGCGACACCGGGCAGAAATCGGTGACGCTGACTATCACGCTCTCAGCGCCCGCGGCGACGACCACCGCAGTGAAATATCACACCGTCGACGGTACCGCTGTGACTGATGGTGATGCGACGGCGAAGGCCGGGACCGTAAATATTCTTGCGGGCAAAACGACCGGAGTCATCACTTTGGTTGTCAACGGAGACACCGAAATCGAAACCGACGAGAAACTCACCGTTGTTATCGATAGTGCTGGAACTGTTGCGCTCGCTCGCCCGACCGGAACACTCACAATCCTTAACGACGATTGACATCGGCAGGACTCGTTGAAGTCGGTGTTCGGGACGGACCTTTGGAGAGAGATCTTTCGGTCCGGAAACGTGCCGCATCTCTTCACGCGGAGGTGCGTGTCGCCCACAGCTTGCGCAGCGATGGCAGTACCCGTTCGTTCAGCGCCGCGATCTGCTCACGAGCCTCAGCCGGCGCGATGCCAGGAAGATGGATCCGAAGGTTGATCGCGTCGGCTCCGCTTGCATGCCAGGTTTCGTAGATTCTTTGCGAAAGTTCGTCGGGTCGTTGCCGACGATCGTTTGATCATTTGCGAACTTGTTGTCGCTGCTCGCGATGCCGTCATACCCGACTCGACCGGGATGGCGTGCTGCGAGCCACGCAACCTCTTCTGCAAGTTGCGCGATCGGACGCAACGGCAGCAACAGCGGGCAAGCTGCCGCCCAACCAGTCGGGTGTGCTTCCAAGATGAACGACGTCATCTGTAATGGGTTGGGAAGGTAGCCAGCGAAGCCGCCATGATGTTCGCTCGTCATCACGCCATCGAACGCCCGGCGAGTGCGATTTTGGCTTGCGCGCACAGTTCGCTCGTCATCCTGTTTGCCTCTAGCTCGCTGTGTGGATACAGCCGCAGTGAGGTCGACCCTCGTGCGAATGGCGCGTTCATATTCGCTTGGTTGGGTTCCGCGGGTTCGTCGCCCACAATGCGCTCATCATTCATGAGGCTCTTGATCCTGATGCGTCGGGTGCGCCACCCGGAGATCCAATCGCGCCCGGAGCGAACGGTGACCATGAACTGGTGTCGACCTGGTTGCCGCCGTCGACATCGAGCAGCACACCAGTGATTGATGCCGCTTCGTCGGAGAGCAAGAATGCAACTGCGGCTGCAACATCGCTCGCTTCGGTGAGTCGCCCAAGCAAGATGTTGCGGCCCGCCGCGACCCCATCATCGCTGCCCCACATGTCGCGGGTCGCTTCGGTTTTGGTGAGCCCTGGGCTGACAGCGTTCACCCGCACACCCCGCGAACCGAGATCGTTGGCCAGCGTGCGCGTGAGCGCATTGAGCGCTGATTTCGCGGCTGCATACGCGGCCATCGAGGGTGTCGTCTTGTTTGGCGAGCCACTCGAAATGTTGACGACGGCCCCACCACCTTCGGCCAAACCGCCCGCCATCGCTGTCTGTATGAGCGACAAAGCTGGCCAAGTGTTGAGCGACAACGTCGCCATCAAATTGTGTTCGGTCAGATCGAGCGCGGAACCCACGAACGGTACGCCGCCCACTGTATTGACGAGCAAATCGATTCGCCCGAATGTTGCCACGGCCACCTCGACCAGCAGTGCCGAGACCTGTGCGTCGGCAGCCGAACCAACACACGCGATGACGTTGAGGCCCTCATCAACAAGGCGCTGTTCTGCGACGCGGAGCCGATCCTCGTTGCGGGCATTGATCACGACCGATGCACCCTCAAGCGCGAGGCGACGGGCCGCCGCAGTGCCGATTCCAGGGTGCGACGATGCGCCGGTCACGATCGCGACTTTGCCCACAAAACGCTTGCCAAACGAACGCTCGTCCATACAAACCTCGTTAGAGGGCGCGCCAAAAGGCGACGGATACTGGCTGATCTCGACGAAGCGCGCCGCCGCCCGTGGCCCGAGCGGCCCCGGAGCGCAGCGACGAGAGCGCGAAACTGGATTCTTGCATCGGATTACCTTTCACCTATCGGCGCGCGTTCTTAGCTGACTTTTCGTGGCGTCGGCCATGGCGCGCCGGCGGTCCAGACGAACGTGAGCTCGACTCGGGTGAAGCGCCAGCCCTCAGCCGTTCGTGCGAGCTCGTTGTCGTACCAGCCTCCGACGTCGGCGTGTTGGCTGTTGTCGGTCGGGTCCGTGATGTGGGTTGCTTGTAAATAGGAGCGAGTATTCGCCCGATCGCCATCAATGTGGATTGCGTGGTTTGTCGATATGTGGTGCGTGCCGCTGAAAATGGCCATCGCCGCACCTGCCGCGGCCCCGAATGCTCGGCCGGGGAACGAACCTGCCGCGAAGACTGCGCTGCCGTCTTCGGTGAACAGCTCACCCATCGCGGACCAATCGGCTGCATCCGCGCAACGGGCGTACTCAATGAGGACATCGCTGATCTGGGCGCGGTCCACGAGCCAGCGAAGCTGTTCCTGCGGATCGTTCGGGGCTATCTGCATTGCTGCCTATGTTCTCAGTTTGTGTGATCGCAGAAGCCGGTCAGCTGGCTGCGAACCAGTTCGCGTGGAATCCGAAGGGAATGCGTTGTGTGACGTGCACGCGCGCTATCGGGCCGGACGCTACTTCGCGGGCGTCGAGCACACAAAGGTCGGTGCGGTCAGTCGCATCGTCGTACACCGCTTTGAGGAGCCAGCCGTCGTCCACAGCCGTTCCGTTCGGGTCGGGGGGCGAACCCGCTCTCACCGACATGGCCAGTTGGTCCGGAGTTCCAGATTTGTCGTTCGTTGCGTCAGTGGCCGATGCGCTGATTGCTCATTTCGCATTCGGCGCTGGCGAATGCGCTTGATCCCGAGCGTGACCCTGCGCGGCCTGAAGCGGCTGCAACTCGACACTCAGCCGAGTGTTGTCCTTTCCCCACTGAATCGGTGTAAAAATGGGCAACGGTCGTGTGTGGACAAGTGGTAGCGCCACACCACTAGGCTGAACGCCTGCGCATTTCGCGCGCCTTGAAGGAGTACTCATGTCGAATTCGCGATCGTTGGTAATATCGCTGGCTGCGGGTGCAATGGCACTGGCCGCGTGTGGCTCGAATGCGGCAGCGACGCCAAAAGCCGCGCCAACCACGCAAAAGGCGCCGTCGTCTACAGCCGCCGCGCACGACATGGCGAAGATGGGCGGCACCGGAACCAAAGTCGACGACCGCGGGTTCTCAAAGCTCGAAAACGGTATGGAGCACGGCCACGCGTTCCCGTTGCCAATCTCCAAAGCTGATCGCATCAAGCTTGCGCATCAACTCGTGGTCGCTCGCACGACTGCGCTCCGGTACCCGACGGTCAAGGACGCGCTTGCAGCCGGGCTGCACCGCGCGGGACCGTTTTCGCCGGGCCTCGGGGCCCACTACATCGACTACTCAAGCGCCGGTGGCAACAACGGCAGCCCGATGACCGATAAAGACATCGAGCACCCGCTCGCTTGGATCTACGAAGGGACGCATCCAGATTCGCGTGTGGTCGGGCTTTTCTACACGACGAGCAGTGATACTCCTGAAGGCTTCGCCGGCCCCAACGACACGTGGCACGAGCACCACGATATTTGCATCGTGAACAGTGGAGGCAGCGTCGACACGCCGCTCGGTGCTGATCATTCGGCAACCAAAGCCGAATGCGATGCTGTAAAGGGCCAGATGCTCAAGCAGACGTCGAAACTGCTGCACGTGTGGGTCGTTCCTGCTTACGAGAGCCCCGAAGGCGTGTTCTCACATCTCAGCTCTACGGTCACGTGTGATGACGGCTCGTACAACATGATCGCGGACGTTACGAAGGTCGGCACCAAACAGACCCTTTGCATTGACGGCAGTGAGGGCTGAAAGCGACGCCCAGCCGTTCGAGAGACGCCCGTTGGTAACGCTCGGCCGCGGAAGCAAGTTTCAATTTGGATGCGATGACCGATCCGCTTGTAGGGTTCGGCCATGACCGAAACTGCTGCTCCTGCTCAGGTCCCGCTCGTTGACTATTTGGTACTTGGCGCGGATCCTCACCTCATCGCGAACGAATGCACCTCGTGTGGCGCACGATTCTTTGATCGTCGCAACGCATGTGCGGCATGTTTCAAATCCGAATTCAAATCAGTAGCGATCGCGACAGCGGGCTCGGTCCGCGCCTATACGATCGTGGCCTTCGCCGCTCCGGGCGTGCCGGTTCCGTTTGCGGCAGCGACGATTGATTGTGGCGGCACGAGCGTGCGCGCCAATATCGTGAACACTCCAATCGATCCACAACACATCACGCTCGGAATGTCGGTGCAGTTGACCACGTTTCCTATCGGTGCCGACGAAAACGGCACCGAAGCAATTGGCTTCGGCTTCGAGCCGGCGTAACGACCTCGCGACGATCGCAACCGCACGTACCAAATTTGCCCGTACTGAATTGTTAGGCACTGAATTGTTAGGCACTGAATTGTTACGCACCGAATTTTCACAGGGAGAATGACCATGGCTGAAAACGTTTGGATCCTCGGAATCACGATGACGAAGTTCGGCAAGCACGCCGACAAAGACCTCGTTGATCTCGCGTCGCTCGCGGCGATGGGCGCGCTGAGCGACGCCGGCGTCACGATGGGCGAGATGGGCATCATGGCGGCGGGCAACTTGCTCGGCTCGCCCGGCATCGGCCAAGCAATTCAAAAACAAGTTGGCCAAACAGGCATCCCGGTATACAACGTGTCGAACGCATGCGCCACTGGCGCGACTGCGTTGCGCACGGTCGTTATGGCGATCAAGGCGGGCGAATGCGATATGGGCATCGCGGTTGGCGTCGAGAAACTTTCGGGTGCAGGTTTGCTTGCTGGTGGATCGTCCAAAGGCGACGGCAAGGTCTGGGAACCAAAAGGGCGTTACGGCGCGGTTGCGCCGACCGATGGCCGGGTCGGCACCGACACGATGCCCGGCACATTTGCGCAAATCGGTATGGAGTACGGCCACAAATACGGTGGCGCCGATTTCGAACTCTTCGCGCGCATCAGTGAAAAGAACCATGGTCACAGCGTGCTGAACCCGCTCGCGGCCTACTCGAAGCGGTTCACGCTCGAAGAGATCATGGGCGACATGATGATTGCGTATCCGAACACTCGCCCGATGTGTTCGGCGAACTGCGACGGTGCTGCTGCCGCAGTATTGGTCAGCGAATCAAAATTGCGCACGCTTTCGCTCGAACAACAACGTCGTGCGGTGAAAGTCGCAGCGTCGGTGCTCACGACCGACCCCTTTGAGGAAGCCTGCCAGATCCTTCCGGATGTCAACACGCTCACCCGCAACGCCGCGAAGCAAGCCTACGAAGCCGCCGGGGTTGGCCCCGAAGATCTCGACTTGGTCGAGCTTCACGACTGTTTCGCGACCGCTGAACTCGTGCACTACGACAACTTGATGTTGTGTGAAGTTGGTGGCGCAGTCGACTTCTTCAATTCGGGTGCACCGTTTCGCGATGGCAAGATGCCGGTCAACGTGAGTGGCGGTTTGCAGAGTAAGGGTCACCCAATCTCGGCTACCGGTATCGCCAACGTATGGGAGGTTTGCCATCACCTGCGCGGCGAAGCGGGCGATCGTCAGATCGAAGGCGCGAAGGTCGGTCTTGCGCACGTCATCGGGCTCGGCTCAGCGTGTGGCGTGCACGTCCTCGAAAAATCCAGTCTGTAATCAGCATTCAAAATTCAGCATGAAGGAAGTACCACAATGAGTACACAACCTCTCCAAGCCGCAGTTGCGATTAGTCGCGAAGTGCTTGCCAACGTCAAAGCAGATCAACTTACCGACGCGACTCCCTGTGCAAATTGGGATGTCAAAGGTTTGATCAACCACATCGTCGGCGCCCAGATGTTTTTTGAAAGTGGAATTTCGGGCGGTGCGCCGAGCGGCATCGAAACTGATTTCGCGGCGGGCGATTACCTAGGCGCTTACGACGCCGAATCCGCGAAATGCATCGCCGCGTTTTCGGGCGATGGCGTGATGGAAAAGATGTTCACGTTGCCGTTCGGTCAGATGCCGGGCGCTGCGTTTATGGGTCTCGCGATGACCGATACGTTCCAGCACGCGTGGGATCTCGCCAAAGCAACGGGCCAGGACACGAACCTCGCACCGCAGCTGGCTGAGCAACTCCTCGCCGGTGCGCGCCAATCAATTCAACCTGGGTTCCGTAGCGATGACGGTGCCGTTTTTGGCCCGGAACAGCAGGCTCCTGAAGGCGCAAGCGCCGCGGATCAACTTGCAGCGTTCCTCGGCCGATCGGTCTGATCAGCGAACTCCGCCAAACCCTGGTGCGCGAAAGGAACTCATCATGAAGGATCCATTGTTGTACGAAGCCAAGCGCGTGGTCGTCACGGGTTGTGCCTCCGGGATGGGCGAAGCCGCGGCCAAGATTCTGGTGGATCTCGGCGCTCACGTGATCGGACTCGATGTGAAACCGACTGCGGTCGCGGTGCAACAGTTCGTGCAAGTGGACTTGCGTGACAAGAGCTCAATCGATGCTGCCGTCGTTGCGATTGGATCGGGGATCGATTCGGTGTTCAGCATCGCGGGTTTGCCCGGACCGCCGTTTAGCGATCTGGACACGATGCTGGTCAATTTCGTCGGTGCCCGGCATCTCATCGAATCGCTCGTGCCCACGATGACTCCAGGTGCTTCGGTCATTTGCACCGCCTCAAACGGGGGTATGGGTTGGCAACAAGAACTTGAGACCCTGATCCCGCTGGCGGCAACCGAGGGCTTCGACGCGGGCAAGCAGTGGTGTGAGGACCATCCGGAGGTCATCGCCAGTGGCTACGCGCCGTCGAAGAAGATTCTTAACGCTTGGGTCGCTTGGCGAGGAGCACAACTCATCGAGACCGGCATCCGACTGAACTGCTCGAACCCCGGACCAACCCAAACCGCGATGATGCCAACGTTCGAAGAACAAAGCGGCAAAGCAATTATTGACGCGTTTGTCGGGCCGTCCGGTCGTCGCAGCAGCGCTGAAGAACAAGCGTGGCCGATGGTCTTTATGAACAGCGCGCGGTCTTCGTACGTCGCGGCCGAAGCGATTCACGTCGATGGTGGTTTTCTCGGCGCGATGACAACCGGCCAGATCGATATCGCGGGCATACTCAGCAAAATGTAGACGTACCGGGGCGGTCGGGCTTCGGTAGTTACGCGGCGGGTTCGAGCTCGGGTTCGATTTTGGGTGCGCGGCTTGCGGCGCGGTCTTGAGCTCGCATCCGCAATGCGTACACGGCAAAGGCGACGATGGAAACTACGGCGATCGCTAGGAGCAAGCCATTGAACGCGTTCTTGGTTGGCTCGAGCAGTTTCAACGCGGAGATTGTGAGTACTGCGCACAACAACGGCCGAATGTAACGGTCGTTGGCTTTCGATGAGAAGTGCGCGCCGAGCATGACCATCGGGATCGCGCCGATGAGTACCGATTGAATCAACTTGATTTCGGGATGGCCGAACAACGCGTGGCCGAGCGCGGCTGATCCAACCAACGGGATTGCTTGAATCAAATCGGTGCCGACCATTTCTTTCGACGACAGTGTCGGGTACAACAACATCAGCATCACGATGATGAGCGATCCCGAACCAACCGAAGTCAGGCCGACAATGAGCCCACCAATCGCGCCGATAATCATTGTGGGCACTGGCCGCACGAGCCGTTGATCCATCATCTCATCCGATGGAAGCGTCTTGCGTTTGGCCGAAAGCACCAGCTTTGCGATTACTGCCGCGGCAGCGACGATCAATACCCAGCCAAGAATTTTCTTGATGGTGTCACCGTCGTTCTTGCCGATGAATGTGTCGAGCAAATACGCACCAAGAAACGCCGTTGGGATCGACGTGACCATCAACCACTTGACGAGCCGCCAATTCACTGTCTTGCGCTTCAGGTGCACCCCGCCACCAAACGGTTTGAGGATGAGCGAGGTCACAACATCAGACGAGACGGCAGCCGCTGGATTGATGTTGAAGAAGATCACCAGCACCGGAGTCATGAGCGCGCCGCCGCCCATGCCCGTGAGCCCGATGACGAAGCCGACGATGGCGCCAGCCAATGAGAGATTCCAATTGATTTGCACTGAGGTTCCTATCGGCGCGAATGTGATCTGTACTTTGTCGACTGAGTTAGTAGACATAGTAGACAATGTCTCGTTAAATGTCAATCGGAATGGTCGACATGGTGCACAATGGTGGGGTGAGGATTTCAGCGAAGGCCGATTACGCAGTGCGAGCCGCGGCGGTGTTAGCCGCGGCTGAGCCCGGCGTGCCGGTTAAAGGCGACGCGATTGCCACGGCGCAGGGCATTCCGCTCAATTTCTTGGAGAATATTCTCCGCGAACTGCGGCGGTCCGGGATCGTGCGGACGCAGCGAGGTTCCGATGGCGGTTACCTGCTGGCGGTGCCGGCCGATACCGTGACTATCGCCGATGTCATTCGTGCGGTCGAAGGGCCTTTAGCGGAGATCCAAGGTGAACGGCCCGAACAACTCCACTATGACGGCGCCGCAACGGCGTTGGCCGACGTGTGGATCGCGCTGCGCGTGAACATTCGGGCGGTGTTGGAGACTGTCACCATCGCGCATGTTGTTTCTGGCGAGCTACCGATGGTGATCCGGGAAATGATTGCCGATCCCGACGCCCGAACAACGCGACGCCGCTGACCCACGACACCAACTGACCCGCGCCCCAAACTGACCCACGCCGGGGTGCAACCTGACAAGGCCCAGTGAGACAAGGCCCAGTGAGACAAGGCGTTAGGCGTTATCGGTGCGTCGCGAACGGTCTCGTAGCGAACGCATTGCCTCGCTGAGAGCCCTGGTGTTGTCCAGCCCGAGATGGGCGACGACGTTGGTGCGCAGCCACTCGGCATGCTGCGCCATTGCATCGACAATCATTGAGGTTCCGCGGTCGGTGAGTGCGATCCAAGTAACGCGTCGATCGTTCGGGCATGCGCACCGTTCGAGTAGCAAGGCAGATTCCATACGGTCTGCAAGTTTGGTGAACCCGCCGCTCGAAAATGAAACCTCACTCGCAAGCTGGGTCATTGGGAGGCGGTGTTCTGGCGTGCGGTGGAGTCGCAGCATGACCTCGAACCAACTCCCCGGCATTGCGAAAATCTCGTCGAGGTGTGCAGTGATTCGACTATTCATGGCGGTGTAGCCCTCGACGACGAGCCCCCACATCGTGATCACTTCGTCGTCGGTGAATCCGTCGCCGTGCGGAATTGTGGGCTGACGAGTGGGGAGCTCAGGAGTTGTGATGGGGCGAGTTTCGCCGCTGAGTGCTTCGACGGGTTTCGTCTTGGGTGTGCGCGAGGCCATGCCGAGAGTATAGGGCAGTATCTGCCATAGATATATCTTGACAGCAAGATATATCTATGGCAGAGTATTGTTGTGAGTGCACAACCGAAGTGCACAACCGAAGTGCTCAACCAATCGAGAAAAGAGAAGGCGATGGCTGGAGTTCAGAAACTCAATCATGCAGTGTTGTACGTCGCGGATGTGGCCCGCTCCGTGCAGTTCTATGGCGAACACCTCGGATTCCAAGTCGTGCATCAGATGGGGGACCGCGCTGCGTTTCTGCGGGCTGAGAACTCGCCGAATGATCACGACCTCGGCCTGTTCGGCATCGGTGCCCGCCCACATTCCGCAGCCAGTGAATCCCGCCCGGGCCAACCCGACATCGGCCTTTATCACTTGGCTTGGCAAGTCGACACGATTGAAGAACTCGCCGCCTTACGGCACCAGCTGATCGCGGCGAATGCCTTGGTCGGCGAAAGCGATCACGGAGTTTCGAAATCGCTCTACGCCAAGGATCCTGATGGCATCGAGTTCGAGGTGATGTGGGCGATTCCGAAATCGCATTGGGCCGCGGCCCAAGTCGGCGTGGAGCGCCTGGACCTCGAGCGCGAGCTTGCGCAATGGGCCGCGACGCCAACGGTGCACGAAATTAATTTCCCACCCCCGGATTGAGCGGCACTCTCCGAAGGTCTCGACATGCGGTAGCCCGACACGGTCGATTCCGAACGGTGCATTCATCTCAGTGCACGTTCACATCAAAACATTCCCACCAACCAAAACCACAAACCAAGGAGCCAACTATGGCTGATCTCAACACGCTCATTTCCGGAACCTGGAACGTCGACCCATCGCACTCGCGTATCGGGTTTGTCGGTCGACACCTCATGATTAGCAAAGTCCGCGGCAACTTCGCGACGTTTACTGGTGTCATTGAAATTGCCCCTGATCCGCTGCACTCAACGCTGTCCGCGACGGTGGAACTCGCGTCGATCGTGACCGGCGATGAAACTCGTGACGGACACCTCAAAGGTGAGGATTTCTTCGACGTTGCGAACCATCCAACCATGACCTTCGTGAGCACTGGCGTGAAAGAAAAGGGCAATGACTATGCGTTGCTCGGCGACCTAACGATCAAAGGTGCCACGCTCCCGGTGGAATTCGACCTGGAATTCGAAGGTGTTTCCGCTGACCCATGGGGTGGCACGCGCGCGGGGTTCACGGCCGAAACCGAAATCAACCGCAAGGACTGGGGTTTGGAGTGGAATGTCGCACTCGAAGCCGGTGGCGTGCTTGTCGGTGAAAAGGTCAAGATCCAATTGGAAATCGAAGCGGTGAAAGCGTAGTCCGACAACCTTTTTTCACTTGAAAATATTGACCGCGCGTGCGATGACGAGCGCGACAGTCGCCAGTGAAATTATCGACTGCAGCATCATCGTGAGTTTGGCCCAACGGGTAATCGGTAACACATCCGTTGGGCTGAACGCCGCGGCGTTGGTGAACGACAGGTACAAATAGTCAACAAAACCGGCTTCCCAGTTCGCTGGTGCGAATTCAGGGTTCTGCATTTGTACGAAGAGGAAATCAACATGGTTGGCGGTACCGAGCATCCGGGCGACGGGACCACCTCGATCGAGTTCCCAGTACCAAAGCGCGAACACGATGACGTTCGTAGCCCAAATCTGGCCGCCCGTAAACAACAAGATCTTGGCCTGCGGACTCCATGTGCCATTCAAGAGGTGCGCGACCAGTCGAAATGCCGAGACAACGTTTGCGGTACTCATTGAACCGATGAGTAGAAGTGTGGCGACACGCAGTGAGGTCGAAACTTCCGAAAGTTTGCGTGGGTTTTTCGCAAATGTTGAGGCCAGCAGTAACGCGCCCAGAGTCGGCAGTATCCACCGGTGCTTCAACTGCACTTGGTGAGGCAAAGTGATTTGTATGATGAGCGCGACGAGGATCGCGGCCGTTACCGGCCAACGGGGTTCGCCGTCGGTTGCGCGTTTCCACGCTGGCAGCACTGTGCCTTCGAGGATTCGATCGGTGATCGCTTCAGTCTTGTTGAGTCGTTGGCCAACGCCTTTGAAAAAATTTTGACCACGATTGTGTGCCATAACGTAGGAAGTTCTAGCGCTTTGATGGCTTGCTTGTGAGCGTTATCCCAAAATGAATGGGAATGGTCCACAGCGAACGCGGTTGGCAACTGCACCGTTCGAGACGCGGTGGCGGCTCGCTCCGGCGTGAGTGGCGGACGCGGTGATGTTTTGGCCGCACTGCCATGGAGTCATCAACTTTGCCGCAACTGTCGCGATACGACCTTGGCGCGATGGGTTCTGGCGAAACATTGGCCAATCCGCTCGCTGTACCGCATTGCCCAACCGGTAGACGCTCACCTGGCCGGTGGCCGCGGGGCTGGATTCTGGCGTTGGGTTTCCGCCCCGAAATCCCGCGAGCACGAGCGACCAGCTGCCGTCGAGAAAACCGACTGCTGCGGCATTGAAATAGGCCACGCCAGTGCCGAGCTTGTTTGCCATGACGGCACCATTGTGGCCGTTGAGAATCATCATCTGATTGTCGGCCGCCACGATGACGTCTTGGCGTCCATTGCCGTCAGTGTCTGCGATCGTGAGCGAACCTTCAAGCTTGAGGCGCCGATGCTGGCCTGCAAATGCGTCGGCATCCCAAATTTTGTGGCCGCGGCCGGTGTACGCGCGCACGCGCCCATCCCAGCCACCAGCGACAACGTCTGGGCGACCGTCTCCATTGAGATCGCCCAAGGCGATACTGCCGGGATTGATCGAACCGGTATCGACGGGCCAGCCGCGAACGGGGCTGCCATCATCGAGGTGCCATGCCCAAATCATGCGACTGTGCGCGTTGGAAAATGCCCAGCCGGTCGTCGTAATAATTTCGGCGCGTCCATCGCCATCGATATCGGCAATGGCCGGGGATGCATCGATGGTTTCGGCGATATTCTGGCGCCACATTTGGCGCACCTTGTGGCGCCGCCAATCGAGCGCGAACATCGTGCCACCCATGTGCGGCTGCGGGCCACCGCCCGTGCTTGGTGATCCGATGAAGATTTCCATCCGGCCATCGTGATCTGAGTCGTAGAGGCTCGCCGAAGACCAAACAGTGTCGTCGGCCTGGTACGGAAAACCACTGATTTCATGGCCGTTTCGATCGAGTGCGTGAATTTTTGCTTCGAGGGTTCCGAACACGATGTCGGGGTAATGGTCGCCGTCGATGTCGCCGATCGCCGGTGTCGCAATCGCGCCTTCGGTGAAACCATCGTGGCGAAACGACGTTGCGCCCCAAATTGTTATGTAATCGGTGCCTTGCCAGTGCCAGCGCAGGTGGCCATTGGCGTCAAAAACAACGAGTCCACCTTGTTGATTCGGAATCCACACCGACGTTGCACCGACGATGATCTCCTTTTTGCCGTCGCGAAACAAATCCGCGACTGCGGGTGCGCTATCGATCGCCGTGGCGTGTACACCATCAACCAGCGCTTGCTGCGGCCAGCCGGGGAGTTCTCCCGCTCCGTCGCCGCGGTAGACGTGCACCCAACCTTCGAGGTCTCCCACCACGATCTCATTTTCGCCGTCGCCGTTGATGTCGGCGATCGTTGGTGACGAGAGCTGAATACGGGCTGGGAGCTGTCGTTGCCAACTGAGTGATGGCGCGAACACTGCGCTTGAGGCGGGAGCTGATGCGGCGGTGAGTGCGGCTGCGGCCAAGACAATCGCGATCGCGCCGCGACCGACTCGACTCGCTGAATGATGACGGAATGTGTTCATTGCGAGTTTCTATCGGCACGCAGCGTGACAAAGTTGACGCTAGAACCGCCTTGCCCCAACCTACGTTGTACGGATAAGCACAATTGTTGTGCTTATACGTACAACGTAGGGGTTTGGGGTGAAGTTTGGGTCCTTCGGTCGGCCAGGAATGGGAAACGTTGCCGGGTTTTGGTGACGGCCTCCGCATCGAGGTCGGCGAGCAGAATGGATTCGCTGTGGCTCGCGGCGGCCAGGACCTGACCGAGGGGATCGATGATCATCGAATCACCCTGGTAGCGCAACGCGTGGGCTTCACCGATGCGATTGCAGCCAACAACGTACGCTTGATTTTCGATCGCTCGTGCGACTAACAACGATTTCCAGTGGTGCGCTCTGGAATCGGGCCAATTGGCAGGAATCAAAAAGACGTCGGTTTCGTTCGCTCGTTGCCAGAACTCATCGGCAAACCGCAAGTCGTAACACACAAACAGACTGCACCGCAGACCGTCGATCGTGACTGTGGTGAACGTTGCTCCCGGCCGGTAAGCAAGGTGTTCGTTGGCGAAACTGAACGGATGGATCTTGTCGTAGTGATGGGTCGTGGCATCCGGTGCGACGAGCGCGAATCGATTGGTTGGCAGCTCGGCGGGGTTGTCGCGGCAGGCAAACGAGCCCCCAATCCAAATGTTGTGCAGCGTTGCTTGTTGCTGAAGAAATTCAATGGTGGGCCCATCGGACGGCTCCGAGACCGCTTCAATATTCATCGAAAAACCAGTGGCAAACATTTCGCTGAGCACCACAACCCTCGTTGCGGAAGCTGCGGCACTGGCAATCAATGGCCGGAGTCTGCGAAAGTTTTCGGTGGGGGACTCCCACGCGATGTCGGCTTGAATGGCGGCGAATCGCATATTTACCAGCTCCTGGTTGGTTTCCGCCACGTACTGTGAATTGGCTAGCACCTCACGCGATGTGGCCAAATAATTCCTGTTTATTGCCGCGTGTTCACGCTCAGTGCACGATATTTTCCGGACGGTCGGGGTTCTGGACAACTCAGACATTTTGATGGCAGATGAATTGAACGGGTGGAGATCATGCAAGTAGTTGATGCAGCATTAGTCAGAGTGTTGGTCGTAGACGATCACACTATGTTCGCGGAAGCAGTTGCCCGCTCGATTGAATCCGAGTTGGATCTTGAGTTGGCCGGCGCCGTAACCACGATCGAAGCTGCCGAGGCGGTACTCACGAGTGGCCGGGTTGATGCCGTCGTGCTTGATATCGAGCTCAATGGTGAATCGGGCATCGATTTGCTGCGGAATTGGTCGTCTCGCCTTCCCGATTGTTCGTTCGTTCTGTTGGCGACCTCAGTACGCCGGGAGTCGGTGTTGGAGGCGCTGGAATGTGGCGCCGCGGCCGTCATTAGTAAGAGCCGTCCGGCGGATGATCTCATCGCTGCAGTGCGTGCGGCGCGTAATGGTCGCCTATCGATCCTGCTCGAAACTGCCGCTGACGCTGACCAGATCAGCGAATTGGGGCTCACGGATCGTGAAGTCGGCATCTTGCGGCTGTTGGCCGAGGGCCAAGCCGACAGCGAGATTGCCGAGGCATTACATATCAGTCGCAACACGGTCCGTACCCATGTGCGGCGGGCGTTCGCAAAACTTGGTGCCTCATCGCGCCTGGAAGCCGTCGCGGTCGCTCGCCGCCACGGCGTACTTTAAATTCGGCTAGAGACGGGCGAAATAGTTTTCGGCGACCCGATTGCGGTGCCATTGTTGCGAGCCAAACAGCATGTCGTTGCTTTTTGCGCGACGCAAGAACAAATGTGCGTCGCAATCCCAGGTGTAACCCATCGCTCCATGCAGCTGCACGCAATGGGCTCCTACTGCAATCGCCATTTCGCCCGCTTGAGCTTTGGCCATTGAAATCCGGATCGCGGCATCGGGCATTCCTTGATCTACTGCCACCGCGGCAGTCAACACCGCAACTCGAGCGAGCTCGATACCGCGCAGCAGGTCGACGGCGGTGTGGCGGGTCACTTGATATTTCGACAGCGGCTTGCCGAAGACTTCCCGAGCCTGCGCGTATTCCAGCATCACGTTCTGAGCTCGCTGGGCGACTCCGAGGAGTTCGGCTGCGATGAGCAATGCCCCGAAGTCTCCGATAGCGGACCACCGATCGAATTGATCGGCATCAGGGCCCAATGGTTGGGCTGTGCAATCGTAAAGCGTGACGGTGGCGAATTTGCGGGTGAGGTCCAGGGCCGGAGTGTGGGTTGCAGCAGCGGAGCTACCTTCGACAAGAAAGCCCCGTATTTCATTGCCAAATCTTGCAGGCACCATGATCTTGGTGGCGGTATGGCCATCGATGACCAACGACGCAACGCCGTTCACTCGAAAGCCGCTGGCGTCTTGGCTCGCGATGAAAGGGGTCGGGTGGTCACGATGGGAGGGGGTTTCGACGCCCGTGCCGATCGCAACCGCGATGGCCGTGCCCGGTTCGAAGGCAGATTCCGATCCTAAAATTGTCGCCGCGCGTGCACCCAATAATCCGGTTGCGAACATTGGTCCGCCGTGCAGCACCGTTCCGAGTTCTTCGGCCACGACGACTGCCTCAACCGCTCCGCGACCGGAGCCACCGTGGTGTTCGGAGCGCAGCAATGACGGCCAACCGAGTTGGCTCATCAGCGCCCAAATTGATGCCGGCGCGCCATGCTGAGTTTCGAGGTGGGCTCGGGTGTCGGTGATCGGCGATTCATTCGCCAAGAACGCTCGCACCGTGTCGCGTAGTGCGGTCTGGTCGGGGTTGAGCGTGAGTTGCATTGGGCGTGACGTTAGTTCCGAAACTGCGGTACCGTCGTGGGCATGTTGGCAGAAGACGGCGAACGCTGATGGACTTCGCGTGGTCTGAAGCTGATCGTGAATTCGAAACGGAACTCTGTGGGTTTTTGGATTCCGCGTTGCCGGCATTCCGCGCGCAGTGGGCAGAAGTCTCGCTTCACGATGGCCCGAACGCAGATGGCCTGAACGTAGATGGCCTGAACGTAGATGGCCTGAACGTAGATGGCCTGGCCCGCGGTGTCATGGGCGCGATGGAAAAGCGGCGAGCATGGCAGCGCCGTCTACAAGCCGACCGATGGGCTGCGATTTTGTGGCCCGAAGCCTGGGGTGGTCGGGCCGCGACGGTCAGCCAGCACGTGATTTACACCCAGACGATGGCTCGGTATCGCACGCCGGGGATTTTTAACGCCAACGGGATTGTGCAGATTGGGCCCGCAATCATTGAGTGGGGCACCGACGAACAGCGCGCCCGTTGGCTGCCAGGAATCCTCGAAGCCACCGACCATTGGTGTCAGCTATTTTCCGAACCGCATGCCGGCTCGGATTTAGCCGCGCTGCGCACGACGGCAATTCTTAACGAAACCGGAGATGCATACGTGCTGAACGGGGTCAAGACGTGGATTTCGAGCGCCCAAATCGCGCAATGGGGGATGGGTTTGATGCGCACCGATCCAACCGCGATCGCTCGGGGCCGCCAGCACGATGGCATCACCATGTTCGTGATCGATATGCGTACGCCCGGCATCACGATTTCGCCGATACGCGAAATCACCGGCGAGGAATTGTTCTGCGAGGTGGTCTTCGACAATGTTGTTGTGCCGGTCGGTGATCGCCTCGGAGATGAAAACGCGGGGTGGATAGTCTCGATGGGTGCGCTCGGCAAAGAACGGGTTGGCAGCGCTGGGCAAGCAATATCGATGGCAAATGATCTGCAACGATTGTTACTCACTGCACGCGAAGTGAATCCGGGCGCCTTGGAAGATCCGTTCATTCGGGATCGGGTGGCGCGGCTGCATATGCAGATCGAATTCACGCAGGGCTTGATTGCGCGAGCCTTAGCGAAGGTGTTGGGGGGCGATCAGGGTTGGCCCGAAGTGCCGCTTTCGAAACTGCAATGGGGTGAGATTGCCCTTGCACTCGCGGAACTTGCGCTTGATGTGCTCGGCCCTGAAGCGCTGTTGTTGAAGGGCGTTTCGGGCGCAATCGACGACGGGTTGTGGGCCCGCAATTATGTATGGCAGCGCTACACGACTATTGGTGCCGGCCCAACCGAAGTGCAAAAAAACATCATTGCTGATCGCGCGTTACGTCTTGAACGCTGAACGCTGAACGCGCCGCAAGCCGTAAAGCGCGCACGCGGGCGCATGCGGGCCTGTAGGGCTCAGCGTTCGTAGTAACCGTCCGCGACGTCGAGGGCCTGGTCGAGAATCGCGATGCCATGTTTGGCTTCTTCGGCTGTCATTACTAATGGCGGCGTAACGTGAATTCGATTGAAGTGGTTGAACGGCCACATGCCTTGTGCCTTGCAAACATTGACGATTTCGATCATCGGGGCGAGATCGGCGCCGCTTGCGTTGTAGGGCACGAGCATTTCGCGCGTCTCGCGGTTGCGTACAAGCTCTAATGCCCAAAAGGCTCCGATGCCGCGTACTTCGCCGACTGACGGGTGCCGTTCCGCCAAGGCCCGCAGCTCGGGGCCAAATACGGTTTCGCCGAGCGTCCGCGCGTTTTCGATGATGCCTTCTTCTTCGAAGATTTGCATGCTCGCCACTGCTGATGCGCACGCCAAGGGGTGTCCGCTATACGTGAGGCCGCCGGGAAAGACGCGATCCGCAAATGAATCCGCGATCTTTTGTGAAATGATCACGCCGCCGAGGGGCACGTAGCCGGAATTCACGCCCTTGGCGAACGTGATCAAATCAGGTGTGACATCCCAGTTCTGCACCGAGAACCACTGGCCACAGCGGCCGAAGCCGGCCATGACTTCATCGGCGATCATCACGATGTTGTGGCGATCACATAACTCACGCACGCCCGCGAGGTAGCCGTCTGGAGGTACGAGTATGCCGTTGGTGCCGACCACTGGCTCCAACATGATCGCAGCGATTGTGCCTGCGCCCTCAAACATGATTGTGTCGGCGAGATGCTTCAATGCCCGTTCGCATTCTTGCGCTTCGGTCTGCGCGTAAAACGCACTGCGGTACAGGTACGGGCCGTGGAAGTGCACCACGCCACCGACCGTCGGCTCGTTCGCCCAACGGCGGGGATCACCCGTAAACGCAATGGAACCACTCGTTGAGCCGTGGTAGCTGCGATATGCCGTCAGTACCTTGTGCTTTCCGGTGTGCAGACGCGCCATACGGGCCGCGTTCTCCGTCGCTTCGGCGCCGCCGTTGGTGAAAAACACCATGTTGAGATCGCCGGGTGCGCGCTCGGTGATCATGCGTGCCGCTTCGCCGCGGACATCGTTGGCAAACGAAGGCGCGATCGTGCAGAGCTTCGCCGCTTGTTCTTGAATTGCCTTCACCAGCTTCGGATGTTGATGCCCGATGTTGACGTTCATGAGTTGGCTACAGAAATCGAGATACCGATTGCCGTCGTAATCCCAGAACCACACCCCTTCGGCTCCGGCGATGGGCAGCGGATTGATTTGTTGTTGGGCGCTCCACGAATGAAAGACGTGGCTGCGATCGTTGCGGCGTACTTGTGTGTCGTTGCTCATAGCAAAAGATCCTGTATTGATTAGCGGTTTTGGGGGAAACCGAGATCGATTGTGGACGTGGCGGGGTCGGGCCAGCGGCTCGTGATCACTTTGCCGCGGGTATAGAACTGCAATCCTTCTGGACCATACATGTGGGTATCACCGAAAAGGCTCGCCTTCCAGCCCCCAAAGCTGTAAAACGCGACCGGCACCGGGATCGGAACATTGACCCCGACCATCCCGACTTGCACTTCAAACTGGAATTGCCGGGCCGCGCCGCCATCTCGGGTGAAGATCGCGGTGCCGTTGCCGAACTGGTTGCTGTTCACAAGATCGAGTGCTTCGTCGTAGGTTGCCACTCGCACGACGCACAGCACGGGACCAAAAATCTCATCGGTGTAGACCGACATTTCGGTAGTGACATGATCGATCAGCGAAACTCCGAGGAAGAAACCGTCGCCGGGAATATTGAGCGTGCGGCCGTCAGCCACGATTGTTGCGCCAAGCTGTTCGGCAGTGTCGAGGTAACTCGCAACTTTGTCACGGTGTTCTTTGGTGATAAGTGGCCCCATCTCGGAATCCGCGTCGCTGGCCGGGCCGATCTTGAGCGTGGCCAAGCGGTCATTGATTGCGTTGACGATCGGATCCGCGCTCTCGCCGACAGCGACCACGACTGAGATCGCCATGCAGCGTTCGCCGGCCGAGCCGTATGCGGCACTCACTGCGGCATCGGCAGCCATTGCGATATCGGCATCGGGCAATACGACCATGTGGTTTTTTGCCCCTCCGAGCGCCTGAATCCGCTTCGCATTCGCGGTGCCGGTCTCGTAGACGTACTTGGCGATCGGTGTGGAGCCAACGAAGCTCACGGCTTGAATCGTTGGGTGCTCCAGAATGCGATCGACCGCGATCTTGTCGCCGTGCACGACATTGAACACGCCTGCTGGGACGCCAGCTTCGTGGAGTACCTCGGCCAAAAACAACGCCGCGCTCGGGTCTTTTTCGCTGGGCTTCAAAATGAAGGTATTGCCCGCCGCTATCGCGTTCGCGAACATCCACATCGGGACCATCGCCGGAAAGTTGAACGGCGTGATCCCCGCGACTACTCCGAGTGGCTGGCGAATGCTGTACACGTCGACCCCGCCAGCGGCTTGTTCGCTATAACCGCCCTTGAGTATGTGTGGAGCGCCACAAGCGAACTCGACGTTTTCGAGACCGCGCGCGATCTCGCCCAATGCGTCAGGGATAACTTTGCCGTGTTCGCTGGAGATGATCTGTGCGAGTTCCTTGCGGCGGGCATCGAGAATCTCGCGCACCCGGAACATGATCTCGGCTCGCCGCAACAAACTGGTGGCTCTCCAAGCCGGAAACGCTGCTGCTGCGGCCGCGACGGCTTGATCAACTTCGGTGACGGAGGCGAGATCAACGTTGGCAGTTTGGTGGCCGGTTGCTGGGTCGAATACCGGGCTTTGGCGGCCGCTGGTGCCGGTAATCGATTGACCGTTGATCCAGTGCGAAATAGTTTTCATCGCGGAATTATAAATCACACAGCATTTGGCGTACAAATGAAAGTTTGTTACCGTACAAAGAATGTTGCATTGGCCCCAAGTCTCATTTGCTGACCACTCAGCACGCGGGATTACCGCTGGAATTCGCGCCGCAGTGATGGCGGGGAATCTTGTGGCTGGAGAACGCCTCCCGACGGTGCGCGACATTGCACGGTTGCTTGGAGTTTCTCCCACCACGGTCAGCGAAGCCTGGCAATCGTTGAGCGCGGCTGGGATCATCGAGTCTCGCGGTCGCAACGGCACGGTCGTGCTGGGGATCCCGGATCCAGTGTTCGGGCCCCGTCGATATCGAAGAGTGACCCAGGGCCCGGGCCGGTTCGTCATCGATCTCTCGAATGGCACACCAGACCCAGCATTGCTGCCGGATTTGCGTGGCGCATTGTTGCGCGCCGCGCAACAACAAAACCATTCCGTGAGCTACGTGGAACATGCGGTGTTGCCGGAACTTGAGATCGTGCTGCGCAAACGGTGGCCGTTCGTTGCAGAGTCGATTACCGTGGTCGACGGCTCGATGGATGCGTTGGATCGCATTGCTGCGATCGTGATCCATCGGGGGGATCGGGTGTTGGTGGAGCACACGACGTTTCCGCCGCTGCTTGATCTATTGGAACAACTCGGCGCGATTGTGGTCGGTCTGGCCACTGATGGCGAAGGCATCACGGTCGCGTCGCTGCGCAATGCACTGGCCGTCGGCCCCGCTCGAGCGTTGGTGCTGCAACCCCGCGCCCAGAATCCGACTTCGGTGAGCATGACTGCGAAACGGGCCCGCGCGCTCGCGGCCGTATTGCGCGGCACCGACGTAGTGGTGGTCGAAGACGATCACTGTGGCGATATCGCGGCGGCGCCGGTCGTGAGCCTGGGAACGCAACTGCCTCAACAAACGGTGCGTATTTTGGGATTTTCCAAATCGCACGGCCCAGATTTGCGGCTCGCCGCGGTTGGTGGGCCCGCGTCCATTGTGGATGCCGTAGCTACTCGGCGGCTGCTCGGGCCCGGTTGGTCATCCCGGCTGTTGCAATGCGTGCTCACGGATCTGCTCACTGATCGCGAATCCATCAAATCCGTGAATGCCGCACGCCGTGAATACGCGCGACGGCGCCAAGCGCTCGTGGCGGAGTTGCGTGCCGCGGGAATCGACGCGATGGGCGACGACGGCATCAACGTATGGATTCCGGTGGCTCGCGAACCTGAAGCGTTGATTGCCCTCGCCGCGCGTGGCATTGGCGCCGCGCCCGGCGAGCCGTTTGCGGTGCGTGGCGATAGTGCTGCGCACATTCGTGTGACGATCGCTGCGTTGCCAGCTGAGCCAAGCGAAGCCCGAACCTTGATGCTCTCCATCATCGAAGCGCTGCAGTCGGCCGACGGCAGTGGTTGGCCCCGTCCGTCGTGACGCCTGTAGCGCGGTAAGAATCGCGGATGACCGAACCCTCCGCCGCCAACCTCGGCACCTACCTTGAGTTTGATCGCAGGACTTGGTCGGACTTGCGCGCGAATACGCCGCTCACACTGACCGAAGCCGAGCTGGTTGCGCTGCGCGGCCTCGACGAACAAGTTGCGCTCGCAGAGGTCGCCGAGGTCTATTTGCCGTTGTCGCGCCTCTTGAATCTCCGGGTCGCGGCGACCCAGCACCTGGCCGAAACCACGAGCACGTTTCTCGGCACACTCTCCGCGAGTGTGCCGTTCGTTATCGGGGTCGCGGGCAGTGTCGCGGTGGGAAAAAGCACCACATCGCGGGTGCTCCAAGCATTGTTGAAACGGTGGCCGTCGACGCCGCGGGTTGAAGTAATCACCACGGACGGATTCTTGTTTCCGAACGCCGTGCTTAATGAGCGAAACATGATGCACCGAAAGGGGTTTCCGGAAAGCTACGACGTGCGCCGTTTGGTTTCGGTGCTGCACGACCTCAAAGCCGGCGCGGCGACGGTTGAAGTGCCGATGTATTCACACGTGACGTACGACGTTGCCGATGCGCCGATCACCATCACGGCGCCCGACATCGTGATCGTGGAAGGCATCAACGTGCTACAAGTGCCACCCACGCGTGACACCGTGGATGATCGTTTTGTGTCGGACTACTTCGACTTTTCTATATACGTGGATGCGACCGAAGCCGACATTTGCCAGTGGTACATCGACCGCACGTTTTATCTCCGCGAGGTCGCGCGCACCGACCCGGCATCGTTTTTTGGATTCCTAGTGCCGATGGATGATGCTGGCGTTTTCGAATTCGCATCGATGATTTGGGGCAACGTCAACGGCGTAAACCTGCACGAAAACATCGCGCCTACGCGCTCACGCGCGGACCTGATTCTCGAAAAAGGATCCGACCATTCCGTAGCCAACATCAAACTCCGGCGTCGTTAGGCGCTCGCTCGGATTGGGTGGCAATGCGAGCGGTTGCGCTATCCGCGGACGCCGCGGAGGCCGAACCACGCGAGTTCGGCGAGCCGCGATGCGAGCGATTCTGCGTTGGGGTGATCCTCGGCATCTTCGCTGGCGATTGAGCGACGGCTCGTAGCTTCGGCCATGCCAACAATCGCGTGCGCAAGTAACAGCCGGTGTTCATCGTCGACGGGAAGTTCAATCATTTTCGAAATCTCGAGCGCGGCGTTGTCGAGTGCAGCTTCCGCGTGTTGGGCAAAATCGGGATCGTTGCGAACTGCGGCGCCGAACAACAAACGAAACGCGGCAGGGTTGGCGGTCACGAATCGAAAGTAGGCCGCGAACCCCTCTTCGACGCGCGCTCGCCCGGTGAGATCGCCACTGATCGCTGACGACAATGCGAGCAACAACTGTTCTCCGACATCATCGAGCAGTTCCAAAAACAGCGCTCGTTTGTTGTCGAAATGTTGGTAGAGCACCGGTTTGGTAACACCTGCGATCGCCGCGATGTCGTCCATTGCGGTCGCGTGAAAGCCGCGATCCGCGAAGATATCGCGGGCGATATCGAGGAGCTGGCGCCGACGTTGCTCGGCCGGTAAACGAGTGCTCACAGCCGCGTTACGCGACGCTGGTCTTGAGCGGCATCACGTAACGATCAACGTGATCGAAGTTGCGCGCAAAGCGCTTCGCAACTTCGTCGGCTTCGGTTGTGGTCAGGGCCATGTCGGAAGCGGCGGCGTACTCTCTTACTTCATCCACGGTGACGACCGTGGGCAGCACCGTCGTGAACAACGGGTTCGCAAGAATTCCTGCGATCGCGGCTTGGCCTTTGGTTCGGCCAGTTTCGGGGCTCCACAAAAAGGCCAAGGTTTCGGCCTTCTCGAAATTGTCGAGCATGTTGTCTTTGTTGCGATGTGCTCGGTGATCGCCGGGAGGAAATACGGTATCGGGGGTGACTTTGTCGGAGAGTGTGTCGGATGCGTGAGGCACGCGCGCGATTAAGCCACACGCGCCGTCTTGGACTCGTGGCCGCGCCGCGAAACTCAAACCAGGTTCTTGTTCCAAAATGTTGAACACCGTCTGCAACGCGACAATGGGGCGATCATCGATGGATTCGATACCTTCGGTTTTCCAACCGATGGCAGGGCCGAGCGCTACTCCGAGTTCGCGAATTTTGCCTTCGCCGCGCAAGGTCAAGAGTGCTTCCCACAAATCATCGGATCGCACGGGATCAATGCGCGCGTTGTGGAGCTGGTACAGATCGATGTAATCGGTTTGCATTCGGCGCAGTGAATCGTCAAGTTGCGCACGTACTCCGGCCGGGCTGAAATCCTGGGGCCGTTCGCCTTGGCCTTTGATCCGAGGCAGATCAAGGTCGTAGCCGCACTTGGTGGTGAGCACGATCTCGGAACGGCGGCCGCGGATCAGCTCAGCGAGCATCGTTTCACCGATCGCATCATCGCCGTAGACGGGCGCAGTGTCGATGAAGTTGATCCCGCATTCGAGTGCTGCGTGCAGCAAGGTCATGGGTTCGGCGACGACACCCCACCAATCGCTTGCGAGAGTCCACGTGCCGATTCCAACTTCGGAAACGACGAGATCGCTAGTACCAAAACGGCGAAATTGCATACGGGAATGCTACGACTGGGTTGGCGAGGGCCAGGAAATGCAGGAGCGGGGATGCCTACAGGTTGCTCCAGTAATTATCCTGCTGCCCGGCCCCAATGAATAGGCCAGATAGCGCCGCGGCGATGACTGCGCGATTCGCTAATGAAACGACCCGCCGCCGCGTTCTTCGCGTTCGGCCGCCAAAATGCCGTATCCAAAAACGATCGCGCCGGGCAATGCAACGCTGCCAACGACGAGCCCGACGGTTGCCAATGTGACCAGCCACCCCGGAAAATCGCTGATCGCCGCCGCGACGAACGCGGCCACTGCGAGGCCGTACATCCCGTAGCCGAGCCGTTTTCCGAACGTGACCCAGTTGCGGATCACCGCTCGGCGAGCGAGGGTTTCCGTCGACGGTGGGCGGGGAGTGAGCGGAGCGTTCATGCGTGCTTACCCGCTGGTTTGTTTTGCCAACGCAGTGAATCGGCGAGGGTCGCGTCGCGATCGATCTCGGTGCGACCATCAAGTACATCGAGCACCGCCAGAAACTCACGAACCTCACGCACGTCGTGGACCCGCAGAATGGACGCGGGAGCAAGTGCAGTCGTTGCCGCGATGGCCGCCAACGTCCCCGACAGCCGCTCGCGAGGTGGCCGTTGGGTGATCACGCCAATGAAGTCTTTGCGCGACAATGCCAACAGCAGTGGTCGGCCCATCGCAACGAGGGCTGGCAAAGCCCGCAAGGTGTCCACGGTCTGCGCCGCGGTTTTCGCGAAATCGGGGCCCGGATCCAAGATGAGCTGTTCTGCACTCAAGCCCGCGGCGGTCAGCATCGCTACTCGGTTCGCGAGGAACGCCAGCACATCACCGACGACGCCACCCGGTGCATCGTCATAAAGCGATCGAGCATCGAACTTTGTCTTCGGTTTCCAACGCGTATGCATAGCTACGAAACCGGCGCCGTATTTCGCAGCGATCTCCGCTAGTTCGGGCGCCAAAACTCCGGAAATGTCGTTGATGATGTCTGCGCCGGCAACCAGCGCGGCTTGAGCAACTGCGGGTTTGTACGTATCGATGGAAATCAAACAATCGGTTTCGCCACGAATACCCATGAGTACCGGTAGGACCCGATCGATTTCTTCTTGGTCGCTGATTTCCGGAACGCCAGTGATCGCGGACTGACCGCCGATATCAAGCACCTGCGCGCCTTGCTGCGCGATTTCCAATGCGCGCGCAATTCTCGAATCATCGTTGCTATACGCGCCGCCATCAGAAAAAGAATCCGGGGTTGCGTTCACAACACCCATGATGAGTGGACGTTTGATATCAATCTGGCGGTCTCGGCACTGGAGTTTCACGCGATGATTCCTAGCGCATTCGCAAGGCCGCGAAGATTGTCTTCGAATATCGAAAGCCCAAAGGAGATTTCGGCTCGACGTTGGTTCACCTCGTGAAAGCGCGGTGATGGTTTCAAGAGAAACTTCATGAGTTCGCGCGGTTCATCGATCGGAAAGGACTTGATCCCGCACGCTTCGATTTCGCTCAACCCCGGATACCTCCCGACAACACAGGGTCGTTGTGCTCGGATCGACTCAAAAATGGGCGTGCCAAAACGGTCCCGCGTGCTCGGAAACAACACGACATCACTCGCAGCGTACGCGTCGTCGATGTGCTCAAAAGCTCGTACCGAATATTCGGCTGGGCAATGTTCGAGGAGTCGCGCCGTGATCGCCTCGGATGCTTCGGCGATTGGTCCTGTGACAACAAACCGAATTCGATCCGCAGGAATCAGTTTCGTCAGCTCTCGAAGAAAACGTATTGATCCCGCCAGGTTTTTATGATCAGCGATGCGAGTCGGCTGAAGGAACAGTATTGTGTCGTCGCTCGCTCCGAGCCCGTTGCGGATAGCAGCGCGGGTAGCGGCCCGGGTAGCAGTGCGGGTAGCGGCCCGCGTTCCTGGTCGTTCTACAGGTCGGGCTCCAGGTGGTTCTACAAGTGGTTCTACAAGCGGTTCGACAAGCGGTTCTAGTGCGGTCGTCTTGATACCTAGATCGGCTGGCGCGAGTTCGAACGCATAGGGAATCAACTCCACATTCTCAACGCCGCGAGCCAACAGCAATCGCCGCATTCGCAGGGTAATTGCGACGTGGCGAACT